>CAZXFY010000005.1:0-114742 GCA_964639855.1 uncultured Stakelama sp.
AAACAACCGCCAGGCTCTAATCCCAGCTGGGGGAAAGCTGGGGGTCACGTCACACTTCATTTTTGGAGTGTGTTTCACCGCCATTGCTTCCTCCCTCGAGGAGGGCCGCAAAGACAGCAACCTCCAACCGGAACTGCGCTGTAACCCGGCTCTTGGCCGATCAGCCCGGTCCCGCCGATCACAACGATTTTCATGTCTGTTTCTTTGCGTTCTGGAGAGGGAGCCGCTCATGCCGGTACCAGTGCGCGCTGCAGCCACCCGTCGAACCCAGCCGTGTCGGGGTCCGGAACAGCACCGCCTTTCAGGGGGGCGCCGGTGATGCGGGCGCCGAAAAAGGCGGCCTCGCTGTCGATCACAACCGGCCGATAATCCTCGTTCGCTGTCAGGATTTGTTGAGCAAACTCCGGCAACTGGTAAGCGTTGGGACCGGCAATCTCCACGATCGCATCTGTGGGCACCCCAAGAACTACCCGCGCCAGCACGCGGGCCGCATCTTCAGCTGTGATTGGCTGCACCAGCAACGGCGGTACGCGGACGACCTCCGCGGCACGTCCGGCATCAACCACATCGAAAATATACTCGAACAGCGGCGCCGAACGCACGATGGTGAAGGGTACATCCGAAGCAGCGACGAGTGCTTCCTGCATCTGCTTCGCGAGATAATAGCCGCCGTTTACCCGATTGCTGCCGATCGCCGAGAACAGGACATGATGCCGGATTCCGGCCTGGTGAGCTTTCAGCAGCAGGTTGTCCGTTGCGACCGTGAAGAAGCGGAGCATCACACCCGGATCGCCATAGCCGGGATTAGAGACATCGATCACAGCATCCGCGCCATCGAGCGCGCGATCCAGACCGGCGCCCGTCAGGATATCGACACCGGTCGAACGCGCAGCAACCACGATCTCGTGCTCCATCTCCCGCAGCTGCTGGACCAGCGTCGAACCGACCCGTCCCGTCCCACCAACCACCGTGATCCGCATGATCCGACCTGTTCCCAATAGCTTTCCGATGACGTCCGGTGCCCGTGAAGTGCCAGCAAGGATCGCCCCGTCCGCTGCTCGTCGCCATTGCGCAGAAGGATGCGCCAGCCACGCCGATGGACAGCCAAACCTGATCTTTGGCGCAGGTCAGCCCCTGCCGTGGATCGCGGCGAGGTGACAAAACGGGCCAGCCGCGCAGGTTGTCGACCGCGGGCTACGCTCCCCACCACTACCACCGCAGAATCTGGCCTGCGCCTCCGCGCGATCGCAAGCCGTGAAACGCTGGCCTGACTCATGCCTGTGCCGCACGGTGACTCGCAACGGTCGCGCGGGCGCGCAGCAGAGGAGAACTCCGGTGCCGACGATCACGATGGCGATGGACATGAACTTCATTACAAACATCGAGGCGAGGGGCCGGTGGTCACCTTTCGCATGGCTGGCTGCTCAGCTCCGATGCATGGAGTGGGCAAGTGCGATGGGTGGTCCGGCTTGACGTGTGCGAGCAGGGGGCACGGAGAGCCTGCTGGAATCAAATGGCAAATGAACTGACATTTGGCTTCGCATTGAGGCGCAATGGGATCAGAATGGAGGGCCGACCAGTGGAAAGCCCGCTCTGAATGAAAAGCGACACATCCGCCATCCGCATCCTGGTCGTTGACGATCATCCGGTGCTTCGAGCCGGCGTCACGGCGATGCTCGGCAATCATGACGACATGGCCGTGGTCGGGGAAGCGAGCGACGGTGCCGAGGCGCTGGCGCAGTTCCGCGCACTCAGGCCCGATGTGGTCGTCATGGACCTGCAGATGCCCGGCATGAACGGTGTCGACGCCACCACCGCGATCCGATCGGAAGCCCCGTCGGCGAAGATTCTCGTCCTCACCACCTATGCCGGTGATGTCCAGGCGGTGCGTGCGCTGCGCGCGGGGGCAACGGGCTATCTGCTCAAGAACAGCCTGCGCGCGCAAATGGTCGATGCGATCCGCACCGTGCATCGCGGCAAGCGACACATCGATGTCGAAGTTTCCGAGCAGATCGCACTCCATGTCACCGACGAGCCGTTGAGCGATCGCGAGGTCGAGGTGCTCGAGCTGGTGGCGGCGGGCCAATCGAACAAGCAGGCCGCGGCCGCGCTCGGCCTCGCAGAGGAAACGGTCAAGGCGCACCTCAAGAACATCTTCTCCAAACTCGCCGTCACCGATCGCACGCGCGCCGTCACGGCCGCAATGCAGCGGGGCATCCTGAGCCGATAGGCCGCGTGCGATACCCCGAACGGGGTAGCGCGGCCTGCCCCCGGCGGGGGTCGTTGGCGGGAGGCGCGATGGCTATCCTCCGCATCGATCCGTATGACTGCCGCGTGGAGGCGCCCATGCAACCGATCGAGGCTCCCCTTATCACGATCGTCGATGACGATGCCGGGATACGCGACGCGGTCGGCGAGCTGCTTGCTTCGGTCGGGATCGAGGCGGTCAGTTACAGCTCGACCCACGAGGTCATGGCGGCGCCGCAGCCCGATCGGCCCGGCTGCCTGATTCTCGATGTGCGAATGCCGGGCGGCAGCGGGCTCGATCTTCAGCGGCAATTGGGCAGCGGTCGGGGCAAGCCGATCATCTTCCTCACCGCGCATGGCGATATTCCGATGTCGGTAGAGGCGATGAAGGCCGGCGCTGTCGATTTTCTTACCAAGCCGTTCCGAGACCAGACGCTGCTCGACGCAGTCGAGGCGGGAATCGAGCGCGATCGCGAGCAGCGCCGCGCGGCGCAGGTCCGCGACCTGCATCTCGATCGCTACGCCACGCTGACGCCGCGCGAGCGCGAGGTGATGCAGCATGTCGCGCTGGGGCGGCTCAACAAGCAGATCGCCTATGATCTGGGGATCAGCGAGGTCACGGTGAAGCTCCACCGCGGGAACGTGATGGGCAAGATGAAGCTGGCGTCGGTGGGCGAGCTCATCCGCACATGGGAGATCATCGCCCCATACCTGCCGGCGGTGGACGCCAGCGAAGCTGCGGCGACGGCGCTCAGCCATTGATCGACATGCGCTGATCCGGCCGGCGTGGTGGCGCGGCTCTCTCCCCAGTTCGGGGGTGCCGTCCGCAGCAGTGATGCGGGCATGCGTGCCCGCAAGGACTCGATCTGAACGATGCGGAATCGATAGCGATGGACGGCGACTTGCAGCACGGCGGGACAAGCAAGACAATCGCGTCGGATGGCGATCAGGACAACCACGACATCGAACCATCTCCCTCGCATCGGGCGAACGCCGCCATCGCCGATCTTGCCGCCGCCGCGACCCAGAGCATCATCGTCTATGGCCCGAATGGGACGGTACGGTATTGGAACCCGGCGTCGACGGCGCTCTACGGCTGGCCGGCCGGGACGACGGTGGGCCACAATCTCGATCCGCTCGCGCCGGCCGGCTGGCTCCCCAAGGAAGCATGCGTGAGCGGCTGGCAGGGCGTCGTCACGCGGCGTCGGCTGGACGGCTGCCTGACCGAGGTTTCGGTCCGCGTGGTCGCACACTGCCGTGCGGACGGCGAGGCCGCCGAGCTGATCGAATTCGGACCGATCCCCTCCGCGGACGGCGACGTCGAGCTGCCGACGCGCACCATCGCGGCTCCCGGCCTGGGGCGGGGAGACCGCTTCAAGCGGCTGCTCGAATACATGCCAGTCGCGCTCTGGCAGGTCGATGCACGCAGTTCGGGGCAGGCGTTCGAGGCGCTCAGGGCGGAAGGCGTCACCGATCTCGCGGCCCATCTCGCCGAGCATCCCCATCTCGTCGAATTCGCCTGCGACACCGTGATGGTCACCAACGTCAACCGCGCCGCGGTGCAGCTGCTGGGCGGCCGATCCGAAGCCGAATTCCTGAAACCCGTCCGCTACCTTTTTGAGGCGACGCCCGAGGCCGCGATCCGGGTCATGAGCGCGCGCTTCAACGGCGCGCGCAACCATGTCGAGGAGTTCAAGGTCAACACGTTCGACGGCCGCGTGCTCGACGTGCTGTTTCTCGTCACCTACCCCCAACCGCCCGAAGACCTGACCACCACCTTCATCAGCATGATCGACATCACCGACCGGCTTGCCGCCGAGGCGCAGCTTCGCCAGCTCCAGGCCGATTTCGCCCACGCCGCGCGCATTTCGACGCTGGGCGAATTGGTTGCCTCGATCGCGCACGAGGTGAAGCAGCCCCTGACCGCGATCATCACCAATGGCGGCACCGGCCTGCGCTGGCTGTCGCGCGGCGATGCCCAGGACAAGGTGGCGGCGCGGATCGAACGGATCATCGATAGTGCCGAACAGGCCAACGAGATCATCCAGCGCATCCAGCGCATGGCGGCCAAGCGCGAGCCGGTATGGACCGATATTGACCTGAACGAGGTGATCGAGGAGGCGTTGCAGTTCGTCCGTTACGAGAGCGTCGAGAAGAACATCCACATCGTCACCGATCTTGCGCCGGCGCTCCCGCTGGTGCGCGGCGACCGCGTTCAGTTACAGCAAGTGCTCGTCAACCTGCTCGTCAACAGCCTGCAGGCGATCGATGCGGGCCCGAGCCGCGAACGGATTGTGCAGGTCCGCAGCACCAGCGAAGGCGGCTGGATCGAGATCACCGTCAGCGATTCGGGTCCCGGCATTCCGGCGGACTATCTCGATCGGGTGTTCAAAGGCTTCTTCACGACCAAGGAAGCCGGCATGGGGATCGGGCTGACGATCTGCCAGACGATCGTCGCCAGCCATGGGGGCAGCATCGAGGCTGCCAATCGCGCGGCCCGCGGCACCGTGGTCCGTTTCCGGCTGCCCGAAGTCGAAGCAACATGAGCTGCCGCGAAGCAGGCGCGATCGTGCTTTCGGCATTTCCGCCTTCGCTCGCTTCTTAATCGACCTTAAGCACCCTCGATGATCGAGCGCCCCGGAAGGCGGGGCGTGCCATTGAGGGGCACGATGCGACGGTTGAGCGCGATCCTGCTGTGCATTCTGCTCGCAGCGCTGCCCGGCGTCGCACGCGCTGCCTCCTACGAACGCTCGATTCTCCAATATACCCACCAGCGCTGGAGCGCGGAGAGCGATGCACCGCGGCCGGTCAGCGCGCTGGCGCAGGACCAGCGCGGCTATCTGTGGGTGGCGAGCGCTACCGGTCTGTTCCGTTTCGATGGCATCGGTTTCGAGTCGATCGGTCATGTCGATCTCACCGTCAACGGCGCGCCGTCGGCGCTGTTGGTCCGGCGCAACGGCGACATCTGGACCAATTTCGATCGGTCGCGGCGCTTCGCGGTCTATCATCACGGCCGACTCCAGTTCATGCACATGCCGCCGGCACCCGACCGGGTTATCACGATGCGGGAGGCGCCCGACGGCACTATCTGGGTGTTGACCGCGGGAATCGGCCATCCGCTTCTGCGGTATCGCGACGGCCGTTGGACCATGTTCGGCCCCGAGGCCGGCGCGCCGCTCGACGATCCGTTCAGCATGGTGGTGACGGCCGACGGCACCGTCTGGATGTCTTTCTCCGGTTCCGTCGCGCGGTTGTCGAGTAGTGGTGGCCGTATCGAGATCGTACGACGAGACACCGAGCAGGGACGGTTGTCGATCGATCCCGAAGGGCGAATATGGTTGTCGGAGCGCCGCGGCAGCTATCCGATCACCGGGCCGGGCGGTCACGGCGCCCCGCCGCCGCTGCGCTATCCCTATGCGACCGACAGCGCCGAGATCCGCGGCGAGCCCGCCTTTGACCGCGAAGGCAATTTATGGATCGCCACTTATTATGACGGGCTGCAGCGCATAGCACATCCCGATCCGCGCGGGGCTGCCTCGCTGGCTGAAGCGGTGTCCCGCGTCGAGCACTTCACCCAGCGCGACGGTCTGTCGTCCAACGCGACGGCGCAGATATTTCAGGACGCGGAGGGCAATGTCTGGGCCGCCACGGAGAATGGCCTCGACCGGTTCTGGCCGGCGACGCTACGCTTCGAGCCCGAGCTTACCCATCCGGCCGCGTTCGGGGACCTGCTGCTGCAAGCATCCGATGGCACCGTCTATATCGGCGAAGCATCGACGGTCTATCGGGTGCGTCCCGGCGGGCGGCCGGAGCCGATCTTCAACACCTCTGTCGAGCCGCGCACGTTGTGCGAGGCACCGGACGGCGCGATCTGGATGGGGATCGGCCGTCGTGTCGCCATTTGGCAAAAAGGCGCGGTGCACTGGCTGGGGCAAAAAGTGCCGGTCGACCAGACGATCTATGACTGCGCATTCGATGCAAACGGCGCCTATTGGGTCACGGCGGCGCGCGGCGGGATGGTGCGATACAGCGCGGGCCGGTGGACGCGGATGCCCGGCACGCCCGGTGAGGGGTCCTTGCCGACCTCGATGGTGAGCGACGACCGGGGCAGGATCGTCGTTCAGTGGAACAATGGCCTGCTCAGCCGGCTCCACAGCGGCACCCGCGAGTCGATCCCGATCCCGTTCGGCAGCGGCTACGATCCCGAAGTGGTGTCGCTTTATGCCGGCTCGCCGGGCACGTTACTCGCGGCCGGCTCGTTCGGCCTGGCGCGGCTCCGGGGCGACCGGTTCCAGAGCATCTCCGCGCAACGGATGCCGTTGTTCAGCGGTGTCAACGGCATGGTCCGGACGCCCGCCGGCGATATCTGGCTGGCCGGTCCCAAGGGCATCATGCGGGTTGCTTCGGCCGCGTTGGAGCGCGCGTTTTCCGATCCCGGCTACAAGCTTCCCGTGCAGGTGCTCGGCGCGGCCGACGGCCTCGCTAGCCGGCCGCATTCGCACAGCCGGCATTCGATCGTGCGCGGCGGTGACGGGCGGTTGTGGATCGCCACTCAGACCGGAACGGTCTGGCTCGATTCCGCCGACATCGTCCGCAGCCGGACGCCGCCCAAGGTGTCGATCAGCGCGCTGTCGGCGGATCGGGTCTATCGCGATCCGGCTCGCGTCACGCTGCCGGCGGGTACCTCGGATGTCGAGATCGATTTCGCCGTGCTGAGTTTCTCCGACCCGAGCGGAGCGCGGGTGCGCTATCGCATGGAGGGGCAGAATACGGCGTGGATCGACGCGGGGACCCGGCGGCAGGCCTTCTACACCAACCTCGCGCCCGGCACGTATCGTTTCCGGCTGATCGCGGCGAACGAGGACGGAAGTTGGACCGAACGCGGCGCCACGCTCGACTTCGTCATCCCGCCGACCTTCACGCAATCGCGCTGGTTCCTGCTGTTGTGCGCGCTGGCGGCACTGGCGTTGATCTGGGGCCTGCTGCGCTGGCGCTACGTCCTGGCCACCCGCCGCCTGCGCAATCGCCTCGAAGAACGGATCGGCGAACGCGAACGGATCGCCCGCGACCTTCACGACACGATGCTGCAGGGCGTCCAAGGGCTGGTCTTCACCTTCCAGGCCATGGTCGAGCGGCTGGCTAAGGGCGATCCGAACCGCGCGTCGCTTGAAGCCGCGCTCGACCAGGCGGACGACGTCATCCGCGACGGGCGTGAGCGCGTCCGGGCGCTGCGGGGGCATGAGAACGTCACCGATCTGCCGAGCGTCATCCTCGGCGTCGTCGATGCCTGCCCGTTCGATCTTTCGGTCGATGTCGCCGTTCTGATCGAAGGTCGCCCGCGCGCCGTGCATCCCTACGTCGTTTCCGAAATGTCGTTCATTGCCGGCGAGGCGCTGTTCAATGTCGCACACCATGCTCACGCCACCAAGGCAGAGGTCTTGATCCGGTTCGAACGGCGAAACCTGACGGTTCGATTTCGCGACAATGGGGTCGGCGTTCCCGGGGCAGTCCTCCAGGCGGGAGAGCGCGAGGGCCATTTCGGACTGGTCGGCATGCGAGAACGGACCGAGCGGGTCGGGGGCGTATTCTCGATCGCCAATCACCCGGAAGGCGGGGCGGAGGTAACCGTGGTCCTGGCGGCACGGCTTGCCTATCTGCACGCCGGGGCCTCCGGCTACGCGAAGCGCCTGATGCAGCTGTTCTCCGACGCCCCCGTCGCCGGCTAGCGGATGGCCGGCGGATCGTTGGCCGGAAAGCTCTCTTCGAGCGCTTCGTCGAGTTCGCGGTCGAGCACGTCGCGCTCGGTCTCGATCGGCAAACGTCCCGCCCGCCACAGCGCGAGGTTGCGGACATAGCGGCGGATGGAGTGCTGCGCCTCGGGTGATCGGGCAAGTGCGTTTCCCGGCGTCTCGCAGACGAAGCTCGGGCAGCCCGCTTCGGGATTCCAGTTGTAGTCCGTGAAGTGATGGAACGTCGATTGCGCTAGTGCCGGGCCGCCGTCGACTGAAGGCTCGAACGCCACGACGATGTTGAAGCGGCGGCCGGTCACTGTGCTCGTGCCCGTGGCGATCACGCGCGCGCCGGCGTCGCCGGGCGGCGCGCCGACCGCTCCTTCGTGCGGATGAGAGGGGAGATAGTGGAGCAGCCCGTCGCATGAGGCCGGATCGCGCAGCACGCGATGCGGCGGGGCGACGATCGCGATCTTCTGGAAATCGCCGTTCGCGCCCGAATGATAGTTCGGCCACAGGATATCGGCGGTGTCACGATCGTCGATGACATGGCGTGTTGCGTCGGGCTCGACATGCCTGCTGTGAAAGAAATGCGCCTCGCCGACGCCCCCCAGCGAGCAGACCGAGTTGCCCAGGTCCATATGGTCGCGCGTCACCAGCAATCCGCCGCCGGCCTTGTGAAATCGGCCGATCGCCTCGCAATCGGCCGGATCGAGCCCGTCGCCGGTATCGACCGCGAACAGCCACAGCTCGTCGAAGTTTGACCGATTGATCGTCGAGAGCACCGGATCGGGCGCACCCGGCAACGTGCGATCGCGCGCCGTCACCTCGACCATCGGCGCGCCCTCCGCATTGCGCAGACCGGCGAGATAATCGCGCAGCATCGAGAAGCGGCCGATATGCCAATCGTCCTCGATCGGCGGGATGGTCGTCTGCAGCAGGATGCGGATCGGTACGCCCATCATCTTCCTCCTGATCGCCCGCTCGTGTGTTCCGGCGAGCCGGACAGGTTGGATGCTCGTCTGCCGTTTCGTTGGCCGCAGGATGAAATCGGAAAAACCCCTGCGTTCATCATCCCTGTCGCGTCCGATTGACACGGCTCCGTGCAATCACTTCGCGCCTGCGGCCGCCGAACGGAATTGCACCATCGGCCAGACCATCGCCGGCAATCCGCGATCATCACCACTGCCCAGGTCTAGGTCGCCCGAGCCTTCGGCGAGGCCGACCTGACCTTCGACACGATGGCCGCGGCGCCACCGCCATCCGATCCTTGCCGTCAGTCAAAATCGAAAGGCACGCGCATGGAGTTGTTGAACGGCAAGGTCGCGCTCATCACCGGCGGGACGAGCGGCATTGGGCTTGCCATCGCTGAGGCGTTCGCTGCCGAAGGTGCGCAGGTCGCCATCTCCGACCGCCGCCGTGACGTACTAGACGAAGCGGTCAAGCAGATCGGCCGCGGAACGATCGGTTTTGTCGGCGATATCGCCGATCCCGCGCATCACGCTTCCGTCGCCGCGAAGATGGCCGCGCGCTTCGGCGGCCTCGACATCTACGTCGCCAATGCCGGAATCAACACGATCCGCCATTCCGCCGACGTGTCCGAAGCCGAATACGATATCCAGTTCGCCGTCAACGCACGCGGCACGTTCTTCGGCGTACAGAAGATGGCGCCGATCATGCGCGACGGTGGTGTGATCGTGCTGACGGGGTCGCTCGCCAGCGACAAGGTGCTCGACGGCCATGCGGTCTATGCCGGCACCAAGGCGGCGATCGGCGCCTTCGCCCGCAGCTGGGCGATCGAGCTCGCGCCGCGCGGCATCCGCGTCAACGTGCTGAGCCCCGGCCCGACCGATACCGAGATCCTCGCCAAGCTCGGCGTCGCGCCGGACCAGCGCGAGGCGTTCGAGGCCGGCATGGCGGAGGCGATCCCGCTCGGCCGGCTCGGCCGCCCGGAGGAGCTCGCGCGCGCCGCGCTGTTTCTCGCGTCCGACACCGGCAGTTTTGTCACCGGCATCAACCTGCGCGTCGATGGCGGTATGGCGCTGCGCTGATCGGAGGCGAGGGTATGAGCTTTCCCTGGGCGAAGAGATACACGCCGAAACACCGGCTGACGCGCTGGCTCGATCGTCGGCTGCCGCTGCCGCGTTTCATCTTTGCAGTGACCGGCGAGGGCTACCCGGTACCGCGCAATCTCAATTATTTCTGGAACTTCGGCGTGCTCAACGCCACCATGCTGACGATTCAGATCGTCACCGGCATTGTGCTGGCGATGCATTATGTCGCGAACGACGGGCTCGCGTTCGAGAGCGTCGAACACATCATGCGCGACGTGAACAGCGGCTGGCTACTCCGCTATGTCCATATGAACGGCGCGTCGCTGTTCTTCGCGTCGGTCTACATCCACATGTTCCGCGGCCTCTATTTCGGCTCCTACAAGGCACCGCGCGAGATGGCGTGGCTGCTCGGGGTCGTCATCCTGCTGCTGCTGATGGCAACGGCGTTCATTGGCTACGTGCTCCCCTGGGGGCAGATGAGCTTCTGGGGCGCACAGGTGATCACCGGGCTGTTTGGGGCGATTCCCGTGGTCGGCGAGCGAATCCGGGTGTGGCTGCTGGGCGGGTTCGCACCGGGCGATGCGGCACTGAACCGCTTTTTCGCGCTTCATTATCTGCTGCCGTTCGTCATCGCCGGTGTCGGCATCCTCCACGTCTGGGCGATCCATATTCCCGGCTCCAGCAATCCCACCGGCGTCGAAGTGAAGGGGCCGCAGGACACGGTGCCGTTCCATCCCTATTACACCGCAAAGGATGCGGTCAGCATCGCGACGGCGCTGATGCTGTTCGCGATTCTGGTGTTCTTCTGGCCCAATGCGCTCGGCCACCCTGACAATTACGTCCCGGCGAACCCGCTCTCGACGCCCGCACACATTGTGCCCGAATGGTATTTCTGGCCGTTCTACGCGATCCTGCGCGCTTTCACCTTCGACTTCCTGTGGATTCCGGCGAAGCTGTGGGGTGTGCTGGCGATGTTCGGTTCGGTCCTGCTGCTGTTCTTTCTTCCCTGGCTTGACACGTCGCCCGTCCGGTCGGGCCACTATCGCCCGTTGTTCCGGAAGTCCTTCTGGTTCGGCCTTGTCCCGTGCGTGCTGGTGCTCGGCTATTGCGGCGGCGCACCGGCCGAGCAGCCCTGGCTGCTGATCTCCCAAATCGCGGCGATCTATTATTTCGCGCATTTCCTCATCATCCTGCCGCTCATCGCAAGATGGGAGCAGCCCCTGCCGCTGCCCGAATCGATCACGGCTTCCGTACTCGACGATGCGGCGCCGGGCGAGCGGCAAGAGTCGACCTAGACCATCGTATGGTTACGGGCGGCGCCCGAATTCAGTGATATTTCGCGGGGATGGCCAACCGGCCGTGTAGTTGAGGATGCCGCGCTTGTCCGAACCGCCGCTGATCGCGATCGTAGATGACGATGAAGCCGTGCGCGAGGCGCTTTCCGATCTCCTTCAGGTGGAGGGTCTGTCGACGCGCACGTTCGACAGTGCCGTCGCTTTCCTTGCCGTCGAATCGCGCGCGGACTTCGATTGCGTGATCAGCGATGTGCGAATGCCCGAGCTCGACGGGCTCGAACTCTTGCGGCGATTGCGCGCGGGCGGTGCAGCGATGCCGGTGATCTTCATCACCGCGTCAACCCATGAGGAGACCCGCTTACGCGCGATGCGGGACGGGGCGGCGGACTGGTTCACGAAGCCCGTTGCCGAGGACGCGTTGCTGCGCGCGCTGCACATCGCCCTGGGCCGACGCCGAACATGAACCGCCCGGCGGCCCGGCAAGGAGGCCGCCGGGAAGCCGTTCAACTTCGCAGGAAGGCGAGCAGATCGGCGTTGAAGCGATCGGCATGCGTCGCGGTCAGGCCGTGCGGCGCGCCGGGATAATAACTGGTGCGCACGTCGCGGATCAGCTCGGCCGACTTGTACGCCGTATCCTTGATCGGGACAATCTGGTCGTCCTCGCCGTGGAGCACGAGCGTCGGGCGGTCGAACTTTTTGAGATCCTCGGTGAAGTCGGTTTCCGAAAAAGCCTTGATGCATTCATAGGCGTTCTTGAGCCCGGCCTGCATACTCCACAACCAGAACTCGTCGAGCAGCGCCTGACCGATCTGCGCGTCGGGCCGGTTGGCGCCATAGAAGGGAATGGCGAAGGCGCGATAGAATTGCGAGCGGTCCTTGACGATGTCGCGGCGCAGCCCGTCGAAGACGTCGATCGGCAGCCCCTCGGGATTGGCCTCGGTGCGCAGCAGGATCGGCGGCACTGCGCCGACCAGCACTGCCTTGGCGACCCGACCGGTGCCGTGGCGGCCGATATACCGCGCGACCTCCCCGCCGCCCGTCGAATGGCCGACCAGCGTCGCGTCATGCAGGTCGAGCGCCTCGATCACCGCGGCGAGATCGTCGGCATAACCGTCCATGTCGTTGCGCATCGAGCTTTGCGCCGAGCGGCCGTGGCCGCGCCGGTCATGCGCGACGACGCGGTAGCCGTTCTGCGCGAGGAACAGCATCTGCGTATCCCAGGCGTCCGCGTTGAGCGGCCAGCCGTGCGAAAAGGTCACGACCGGGCCTTCGCCCCAGTCCTTGTAATAGATTCGATGTCCATCGTCGGTGGTGATGAACGGCATGGGAGATCTCCTTCGAGCGAAGCGCCGGGCGGCCTGCCGGGCGCTCGCGCGGCCTAGAGAATATCACGCACGATGATCGATCGGGCGGAGGTGCAGGCGCGCTTCGACCCGGCACGGGGGGAATGCTCGCCGGATGGCGGCAGCTGCCCACCACAGGGGATGAGGGCGCCTCGCGCGCCATCGTTCTGCCACCCTTCGACCTAAGCCAAGGGCGAGGGTTGCCTGACCTTTGGCGAGCCCTGCGCATCCGTCCGCACAATGGCGCTGCCAGCGGGTTTGCACGATCTTCAGCACCGTTCCCGGCGCATCCGGCTGCGCCAGGCCTCACAGAAGGATGCGGATATGAAAATCGTGGTGATTGGCGGCACCGGTCTGATCGGCTCGAAGGTCGTCGAGCGGTTGAAGCAGAAGGACCATGAAGCGATCGCGGCGGCACCCAATACGGGCGTCGACACGATCACCGGCAAGGGCCTTGCCGAAGCCGTGACCGGCGCTGCGGTCGTCATCGACGTCTCCAACTCGCCCTCGTTCGAGGAGCAGGCCGCGACCAGCTTCTTCGAAACCGCCGGGCACAACATCACCGCGGCCGAGCGCGATGCCGGCGTTAGGCATCATGTCGCGCTGTCGGTGGTCGGCACCGACCGCCTGCAGGACAGCGGCTATTTCCGCGCCAAGGCGTTGCAGGAGCGGCTGATCAAGGCCTCGCCGATCCCCTACACCCTGGTTCACGCGACGCAGTTCTTCGAATTCCTGCGTCAGATCGCCCAGGTCTCCACCGTCGATGGCGCCGTGCATCTGCCGCCGGTGCAGTTCCGGCCGATGGCGGCGCAGGACGTCGCCGGCGCCGTTGTCGAGGCGGCGCTCGCCGAGCCCGCCAACGGCACAATCGAAATCGCCGGGCCCGAGATGTTCACGCTCGACGAGCCGGTCCGCCGCGTGCTCGCGCACGACGGCGATCCGCGCCGGGTGATCGCCGATCCGGCCGCGCTCTATTACGGCATCCAGGTCGGCGAAACGGCTCTGGTGCCCGGCGCTGGCGCGCGCCTGGCGGCGACGACGCTCGACTGGTGGCTCGCCAACGTGCCGCCGCCGCCGACGAAATGAGCCGCCGCCCACGCCGTCCAGCAAAGGAGCCGATGATGGTGAAGCAGATCTACCTCCTGACGGCGGTGTTGCTCGGCCTCGCCGCGCTGGCGAACGGCATCTTCATGCTCGCATCACCGCTCGGCTGGTATTTCGCGGTGCCGGGGGTGACGACTACCGGTGCGTTCAACCAGCACTTCGTTCGCGATATCGGCATCATCTTCCTGTTCATCGGCGTCGCGTTTCTGGCCGGTGCCGCATCGCCCGGCGCCCGTGTCGTTCTGTGGAGCTGCGCCGCGCTGTGGCTGTCCTGCCATGCGCTGTTTCACTTCTGGGAAGTCGCGGTGGGCATCTGCGGCCCGTCGGCGCTGACGCGCGATTTCGCCGCCGTCACGCTGCCTGCGATCCTCAGCGTCACGCTCGCGCTCTGGGCGCTCCACGATCGCCGGATGGCCGCCCTTCAATCCCCGTTCGCAAGCCGGTGAGCCGCGAGGCTCGCCTTTCGAGGAGATATCGATGACCCCCCGACTGAACCTCTTTCAGGCCGCGCCCGAAGGCGCCAAGGCGATGCTCGCCGTCGAGGCCGCGATCGCGAAAAGCGGTCTCGAAGCTTCGCTGATCGAGCTGATCCGGCTCAGGGCGTCGCAGATCAACGGCTGCGCCTTCTGCATCTTCATGCATGTCAAGGACGCGCTCGAGAAGGGCGAGCGCGGCATCCGCCTTCATATGCTCGACGGCTGGCGCGAATCCCCGCTGTTCACCGATCGCGAACGCGCTGCGCTCAACTGGACCGAGTCGCTGACCCGGATCACGAGGACCCACGCACCCGACGCCGACTACGCGCTGCTCCAGAGCCAGTTCGACGAGACCGAGATCGCCTGGCTGACGCTGCTGATCGGCTCGATCAATCTCTGGAATCGCGTGCAGATCGGGCTTCGCGCCGTTCATCCGGTCGATCAGGCCGCGGCCGCGGCGGCCTGATTGCTGGCGGATGCGGGGATGCTCTCTGCCCCGCATCCGCCTCTCAAAGGGAGGAACCCCATGAAGTTCCGTGAGTCCGATGCCCATGCCATTACGGCCCCGGGTGAACCCGACGGGCAGGATCGACCCGGCCGGCTGTCGGCCATCTCGGCGGCGAGCACCTTTCACGATCTCGGCAATTTGATCCAGATCGCGGTGTCCGCAATCAATATCGTCGCTCGCGCGCCGACCCTGCACGCGGTGCACTCGGCGCCCGTTCTCGCTCGCGCAAGAGCCTCGCTGAACCAGGCCGGCGCGATCGTCCACCAGACGATCGGCCTGATCCGCGACCAGGCAGCGACGGTTGAAATGGCGAGCGTCGCCGATTGCCTCGCCGATGTCGCGACGTTGAGCGGTGCGCTCAATCAGCGCGGTATCGTCGTCGAGTTCGACGTCGAACCGGGCCTGCCGGGGATACAATGCGATCCGATCGGACTGCGCCGCGCGGTGCTCAACCTTGTCTTCAACGCGCGCGACGCGATTGCGGGCGAGGGGACGGTTCTGATCGCGTCGCGAGCCATCCGATGCGGCGACGCCGCGGCCGCGGTCGAGATCAGGGTCGTTGACGACGGCGTCGGCATGACGCCTGCCATTATCGCGCGCGCGCTCGATCCCTTCTTCTCGACCAAGGGAGACGGGCTGCGCGGCATGGGCCTGCCGATGGTCGACCGCTTCGCGCGGGCGGCGGGCGGTGGCATTTCCATCGAAAGCGAGCCGCTGGCGGGAACCGCCGTCACGTTGCGATTGCCCGCGGCCGATGCCGGACCCGAATCCGAGTGAGAGGAGAAACGAGAATGAAACTCTATTACGCCCCCGGCGCATGCAGCCTCGCCACCCGTATCTCGCTCCATGAGGCGGGCCTTTCCGCCGATTTCGAGGCCGTCGACATCAAGTCCAAGACCACCGAGCGCGGCTATGACTACACCGCGATCAGTCCCAAGGGGTACGTGCCCTTGCTCGTTCTCGACAATGGCGAGGCGGTGACCGAGAACGTCGCGATCCTCGACCTGATCGCCGCTGGCGATTCACGGCTCGGGCCGGGCGGGCCGCTCGGCCGCACGCGCCTGATCGAGATGTTGTCCTGGCTCTCGACCGAACTGCATGTTGCGTTCAAGCCCTTATGGGGTGATGCGGACCCGATCGAGAAGACCCGGGCGAGCGATGTCGTTGCCGCCCGTCTCGGCCAGGCCGCCGATCATATCCGCGAGCTCTACCTTTTCGGCCCCCGCTTCACCGTGGCCGATGCTTATCTGTTCGTCATGCTGCGTTGGGCGAGCGCGTTCGGCGTCCCGATGCCGCTCGAGCTGCTCGGCTATTTCGCGCGCGTCGCCGAGCGGGAGACGGTCCGTCGCGCGCTCGCCGAGGAGGAGTTGCCGGAGGTTGCCCCCGCCATATCTTCGGTTGCCATAGAGGTGGTGTCATGAAGATCGTCGTGGCCGGAGGCAGCGGCCGGGTCGGCAGCAAGCTGGTCGATGATCTGCGCCAGGTGGATTGTCGCGTCCTCGCCGCCTCGCCGACCTATGGTGTCGATACGGTAACAGGCACCGGATTGGCGGAGGCGCTGGCGGACGCCGAGGTGGTCGTCGACGTGACCAACTCGCCTTCGCTCGACGGCGAGGCCGCATTGCGCTTCTTCGAGACTTCGGGCCGTAACCTGCTCGCGGCGGCACGCGGGGCAGGCGTCCGGCACCACATCGCGCTCTCGATCGTTGGCACCGACGGGCTGCAGGCGAGCCCCTATTTCCGCGCCAAGAAAATGCAGGAGGAGATGATCGCGGCGTCCGGCATTCCGTTCACCATCGTCCGCTCGACGCAATTCTTCGAATTCATCCGCGACGTGGTGCAGGCAGGCTCCGTATCTGAAATCCCGATATCGCCCGCTTTGGTGCAGCCGATCGCGGTCGAGGATGTCGCCGACACGTTGGCGGATGCGGTGTTCGGCGATCCTGCAGATCGCATGCTGGAGATCGCCGGGCCGGAGCAATTCCGGATGAACGCCGTCGCCACCGAAATCGCGACCGCTTTCGAGGACACCCGCCGCGTGGTGGCCGATGTCCACGCCCGCTATTTCGGTGCCGAGCTCGGGGAGCGATCGCTTCTTCCCGGTCCCGATGCCCGCATCGCCGCGCTGCGATTCGACGATTGGTTGCGCCACAGCCTGCGACCGGCGTGGGTGAGGTGAATGGCGGTGCAGGCTCGCGCGGCGAGCGATCGAGGATCAACGAAGACAAGGAGAAAGCCCATGAAGGTGATGACGAAGCCAATGGCGGCCGCACTCATCCCGCTCGTTCTGGCAGGCGGTGTCCAGGCGCATGACCAGGATCATGCAACGCGCATTGCAGGCGCGAAGAACGTGACGGTGACCCGGGTTTATGATCACCCGCTGCCGGGCGTGGCGGGCAAGAGCATGCGCGGGGTGCTTGTGGAATATGGCCCCGGCGGCCATGCGCCGCCCCACCGGCATGCAAAATCGGCGATCATCTATGCCACCGTCATCGAAGGGGCGGTGCGCAACCAGGTCAATGACGGGCCGGTCAGGACCTTTCGTGCGGGCGAGAACTGGACCGAAATGCCCGGCGATCATCATCTCGTCAGCGCGAATGCGAGCGAGACCGAACCGGCCAAGGTCCTTGCCGTCTTCGTCGTCGATACGGCCGACACCAGGCTGACCACCCCCGACGGCAACTGAACGATAACCGCCAGCGCCGGCTTTATTCCCCGGCCGGGCCGATCTAGAAACGATCTTCTGAACCGGGGTCGCTGCGGGGGATCATTTCTTGGCTCATATCCCTGACTTCGAAGGCTGGGCGATCTTCGCCAGGGTCGCCGAGCTGGGATCGTTCAGCCATGCCGCGGAGGAGCTTGGGCTAGCCAGCACCACCGTTTCCAAGGCGATCACGCGGCTCGAGCAGCAGATGCAGACGACGCTGTTCCACCGCACCACGCGCAAGCTCTCGCTCACCGAGACGGGGCGGCTCTCGGTCGAGCGGGCGGCGCGTATCCTCGCCGACGGGCGCGCGATCGAAGCCGATATCGTCGAGGAAGCCGCTGTTCCGCGTGGCAAGGTACGCCTGGCCTGCGCCACCGCCTTCGGGCTTGAGACGCTGGTGCCGGCGATCCCGGCCTTCCTGCAGGCTTATCCCGAGGTCGAGATCGATCTGTGCCTGACCGAGGAGGAGGTCGATCCGGTCGGATCGGGCTTCGATATCGCGCTCCGGCCCGGTCAGCCGCCCGACAGTTCGCTCAGGACCGTGCGCCTGATCTCGTTCGCGCGACCGCTCGTCGCGGCGCCGTCGCTGATCGAGCAGCTCGGCATGCCCGACCATCCGAGCGACCTTTCGCGCTACCCGGCGGTCATTCCGTCGAACGTGCCCTGGGGCGAGGACTGGGAGTTCGAGCGGCCCGATCGCGAGCCGGTCGTAGTCCGCGTGCGCGGCCGCTATCACGTCAATCACCCCAATGCCGTCGTCCCGGCAGCGGTCGCGGGGCTGGGCATGGCGCTGCTGCCCGATTTCTTCGTCCATGAAGACCTGCGGCAAGGCAGGCTCGTCGAGCTGCTTCCCGATTGGCCCGCGACGTTCAAATCGGCTTATCTACTCACGCCACCGGGCTTGGCGCGGCCGGCGCGCGTGCGCGTGCTCATCGACTTCCTGCGTGAGCATTATGCGCGTCAGGCATGGGCGCGGACGCAGCCTTCTGACGCAGCACGCCGCCGCCCAGGCTCCGCGTCAGCGCCACGTCGAGGATGAAGGCGCGCGAGCGGAGTGCGGCGGCGATGCGCCGACGCAGCAGCAGCCGATCCTCGACGATCAGCACCGACTGATAATCGGTCGCGCCTTCGGTGTAACGAAGCTGGGCGAGCCTGTACGCGCGCTCGGTGGCGTGGAGCGCCGCATCGGCACCGCTGATCTCCTCGGCGAGGTGACGCTCGCTCACCACCGCATCGGCGACCTCGCGCAGCGCCTGCGTCAGCGTCTCGTCATAGAGTGCCACCGCGGCATCGTAATCGGCGCGCGCGCCGCGATAATTCGCGCGCAAGCGGCCACCGTCGAAGATGGGGAGGCTCAATGCCGGGCCGACTGTGCCGATGTCGCTTCCCGCATTCAGCAGATTGCCGATGCCAAGCGATCCGAGCCCGATCAGACCGAGGAGGTTGATGTTGGGGTAAAATCGCGCCTTGGCGACCTTGATCCGCTTGCCTGCCGCCTCCACCCGCCAGCGCGCAGCGACAATGTCGGGCCGACGCCCGAGCAGTTCGGCGGAAAGGTTCGCCGGCAGGCCGAATGCCTTGAGCGATGGCGCCCTGGGCCGCGTGATCGACCGCCCGCGATCGGGGCCGGCGCCCAGCAGCGCCGCCAGTCGGTTGCGCGCCAGCCCGATCGCCTCGTCCGCCGCCGCCAGATCCGATCGCGCGACCGCCGGCCCGGCCTCCGCTTGGGCGAGATCGGCGTCCGAATCGAAGCCATGCGCGACGCGGGCCTTGACCAGCGCGAGGCTCTTCTCGCGCACCGCGAGCGTCTGCGCGAGGACGTCGCGATCGCTATAGAGCCGCACCAGATCGGCGTAGCCCGCCGCGACCGAAGACGAGATGATGAGTCGCGCCGCCGCCGCATCGGCGCGCGCTGCCTCGGCCTCCGAGGTCGCTGCCGC
This sequence comes from uncultured Stakelama sp., assembly GCA_964639855.1. Classification (GTDB taxonomy): domain Bacteria; phylum Pseudomonadota; class Alphaproteobacteria; order Sphingomonadales; family Sphingomonadaceae; genus Sphingomonas. Next base: position 19,404 of record CAZXFY010000005.1, read on the forward strand.
CAGCGCCGCGCGGTTCTTGCCCCAGAAATCCAGCTCCCAGCTAAAGCCGAGTGTGACATGGCCATAATCCTGGTAGCCGCGCCGTTCGGCCGACACCGGAATGCCCATCTCGGTGCTCGGCTTGCTCGCGGTCAGCGTTCCGCCCGCTCCGATCGACGGCAAGGTGGCCGCGTTCGCCGCCCCCACCAACGCCTCCGCGCGCCGCAGACGCGCCGCAGCCTGTGCCATGCTCGGCGCATTCGCCAGCGCCTCCTCGATCAAGGCGTTGAGCTGCGTATCGCTATATGCTTTCCACCAGCCATCGGCGGGCCAGGCGGCGTCGGGCGCCGCGAAGCTTCGCGCGCTTTCGTAACTGGCGGCCTGCCTGATCTCGGGGGCGGGGCCGAGCTGCGGCGGCGTGACGCAGCCCGACAGCAGGCTCGCCACGGCGAGGATCGCGACCTTCCTCATGACCGCACCTGGCACTTGAACGAGCCGCCCGCGAGCCAGGAGAGCAAGCCGCCGTGAGAGCGCCCGTCGACATGCGAACCGATCTCGATCCGCGGCGTCACCGACATGCCGGTCGCGAGCCGGCCGAGCGCCGGCTGATCTTGGTCGAGCAGAATGCGCACGGTGAACCGGCGCACGATCTTGGTGAAGTTGCCGGTGGCGTTGTCGGGCGGGATCACCGCGAATTCGGAGCCGCTCGCGCCCTCGATGCCCTCGACCACGCCGCAATAATGGGTGTCGGGCACGGCGTCGACGGCGACCTGCACCCGGTCGCCCGGCCGGATGCGTGCGAGCTGCGTCTCGCGCAGATTGGCTTCGATCCACAGCCCTTCGGTCGGCGTGATCGCCAGCAGTCGCGTGCCGGTGTTCACATATTCGCCGAGGCGCACATTGCGCGCCGCCACCCGGCCTTTGCGCGGCGCGACTATGGCGGTACGGGCGAGGTCGGCGCGCGCCCGGACCAGCTTTGCCTCGGCGCTTTCGAGCTGGGCCTCAGCGGTGAGCCGCTGCGCGCCGAGGACGCCAAGCTGCTTGCGGGCGACGTCCGCCTGCGCAGCCGATCGGGCGACGGCGGCGTGCGAGCGGATATTCTCGGCCCGGGCGGTCTCGAAGAGGCGGCGGCTCACCGCGCCTTGCCCGACGAGCGCGTCCGACCGGGCGAAATCGGCGCTGCTCCGCGCGGCATCGGCGCGTGCCGAGGTGACGCCCGCGGTCGCGGCGCGGATCTGCGCGCTCTGGAGTTGCTCCTTCGCCGAGATCTGGCGCAAGGCGGCCTTGGCCTCGGCGACCGCCGCTTCCGCGCCGGCGACCGCCGAGCGATAATCGATCGGGTCGATGCGCACGAGCGCCTGGCCGCGCGCCACCTTTGCGTTGTCCTCGGTCAGGACTGCGTCGACATATCCCGGCACTTTCGACGACACGAAGGTCACGTCGCCTTTGACATATGCGTCGCTGGTCGAGACGAACGACAGGCTGTTCGGCCCATAATCGTAGGCGCCCATGACGAGCAGAAAGGCGCCGCCGGCGAGGAGGAAGGCGGTCGCGACGCGGTGCGTAGCGCCCCAGGTTCTCGGCTTGGGCTCGACGGGCGGTGGCTCCTCCGTCTCCGGTTCGGCCAGCAGGGTGATGCTCATGCGCGAATCCTTCGTGATGCCGGTCGTTTCGGCGATGCCGGGAGTTCCGCCGGCCCGGCGGGCAGCGCCCAGACCAGGATCGCGCTCAGGCCGAGCGCGATTGCGGTGACGAGAAAGGCGTCGGCGAAGGCGAGCGTGAGCGCCTGGCCGCTCGCCGCGCGATGAAGCGATGCGAGGGCAGCGGCGTGGGTAGCGGCGGGATCGGCGCTGAAGCGGGCAAATACGCTGGCGGCCTGGGCGAGGCGCTGGCTCGTCTCCGCCGATGTCGCGCCGATCGCCTCGACCAGCATCGCCGAATGGAATTTCTCGCGCTCGACGACGAGATGCGACAGAATGGCGAGGCCCGTGACGATGCCGAACACGCGGGTGAGATTGAAGATGATGCCGACCGTGGGGCCATCGCGCATCGTCACCTGAAACGTCGCGAACCGGAGCACCGCCACGCTGAAAAAGCCCATGCCGAGCCCGGCCGCAGCGGCGCCGACGCGCAACTGCTCTGCGGCCCATTCGGGGGTGATCGGCACGCACAGCCCGGCGGCGATCGCGAAGCTGCCGAGGCCCGCCGACAGCAGCCAGCGGCTGTCGAAGCGCCGGCCCCACAGATAGGAAGCGGCGAGCGAGAGCGCCGCCGCCGGCACCATCACCAGCAGCACGCTTCCGGTCTCGATAGGCCGATAGCCCTGCAGCCGCCCGAGATAGGCCGGCACGAGGAAGACCGCGAACATCTGGCCGAAGCGGAAGAAAAGCGAGAGGATGATCCCCCAGGTGAAGGTCGGCCGGCGGAACACGTCGAGCAGCAGCAGCGGCCTCCCGACCTTGTGCAGCGTCGCAACCGCAAAGCCGGTAAGCGCAAGCCCGCCCGCAAGCAGCGCGGAGATCCACCAGGTATCGAGCCAGAAATGGCGCTCGCCCTCCGACAAGGCGACCAGCATCATCGACAGCCCGACGACCAGCAGCGCATAGCTGGGCCAGTCGGTACCGGTCAGGACGTTGAGCCGGCCCTTCTCGCGGGCGAGGGCCCGCCGCGATGCCAGCCAATAGGGAAGCGCCAACAGCGCCTGGCTCCAGAACAGTGCGCGCCAGCCGATATGCTCGACGAGCAGCCCGCCGATCGATGCCGCGGCGCCGAAGAAGAGCGAGGTCGAGGCCGCGAACAGCGTCATCCACTCGAACTGCCCGCGCCCAGGCGGTACGGCGGTCATCACCAGCAGCATGAACAAGAGCGGCATCGCGCCGCCGAACAGCCCGTGGAGGGTTCGCGCGACCAGCATCAGCGGCAGGGTCGGCGCGAGCGCGCAGAGGATCGAGCTCAGCACGAACCCGGCGGCAACGATCGCCATCGTTCGTCTCCGGCCGATGCCGAACGCCAGCGCGGGAGTCGCCAGCATCCCGGCGATCGCGCCGACATTCTGCACCGTGTTGACCAGCGCGCCGCTGTCCGCGGCGACCGACAGGCCGCCGGAGATGTCGGCGGCCGACAGCACGGTCACGAGCGGGAACAGCGACCCAACGACCGCGCCATAGCCCGAAACCGCGAGCGCCGCATAAGGCGGCTTCTGGTCGGCAGCAGAGGTCAAGTCCGTCTCCCGCGAGAGCGTTGCACTACGCTGCACAGGATAGGTTCGGGCGCGTGCGCCGATAACCGCGCCAAGTGTCACATGACTGATGCCGAGGAGCGGGTAATCCCTATACGAAGGTATAGCTGGCCCTTCACGCCGTCTCGGCCGGATACCCATATGATCGTGTGGGGATTGCTTGCCTTCGGGCACCAGTGACATGGCGCTCGGGCCAATAATATTGGCCGGCGGCCGAGCCTAACCTGTTCCCGAAACAGGAGGCCCCCATGGACTATGCTACACCCGAAGCACGCGTCGCCGAGCTGGTCGAGCATGAGCTCCAGCCCGCGTCGCGGCGCTCACCCGAACCACCAGCCTTCTCAGGAGTAGAGCGGTCGGTCATCCAGCTCTCCCGGAAAGACTCGCTCGCCTCGATCCCCGAACTCTGGGACTGGCGCGTCGGCGTTGCACGCCTGTTCGCGGCCAACCAGGCCAATCCGCTCGCCAACGCACGGCTCGAGGAGCTGCGCCGTTTCGCGATTCTGGTTCGGGTCCATGACGATCCCGGTGATGACGCGATCGATCGCTTTCTCGACGCCGGCTACACAGTCGAGCAGGCTGGGCTCGTCCGTCGAATATTGCAGGAAGGCGTGCCCGCCCGCCGGGGCGCGGGGGCTAACGGCGCGCTCTGGGCGGTGCTGCTGCTGATCGCGGTCGGGATCTATGTCGTGATGCAACATGCCGTCGGCGAGATCGCGATCAGCCTGATCGCTGCCGGCCTTGGCTTCGTTACGATAGCATCGCTGACCGCACCGCACCGGCGAACCCGCTATTGAGCGACCAGCCGGCTGCAACAGGTGCTCGCCAGTCTACTCGCAAACAACCTTCAGACGCTGGTTGATTACTGACGAACCGACATGGAAACGATAGCCGCTGACGCAATCCCGTGATTTAAGAGCCGCCGAACCGGTCCCGGCCCAAAATGCGACATGAACCTGCGGTAATTCGCATGAACGAGAACGTCGAGTTTCTCAGCTTCACCTCATCCAAAATCTGCATGGATTTCTGACGGATTTTTGCTTTGACCCGGGACCGCTCTCCGTTATGATCGAGAAATCCGCAGATTTCTGCGGGTCTCGGAAGGCGTTGAGGCGCGCCCAATCGGTGGACTAACGGCTTTTGGTGCCGCCATTCGCAGGTTCGAATCCTGCCGCCCCAGCCAACATTCCTCCTAAGTCATTGAAATAGAACTGGCTTCTCCGTCCCAGACTGGCCTTCGGGCCAGTCACTGTACCCACGGACTGTACCACAATAAGGCCTTAAGCAGACTTAAATGGCCGACAATGGTGGAAAGCGGACGTTGAGTTTTGAGCAGAATCAAGCGTGGCTAGCTTGGTTAGGCTAATTGATGATCGCCGCGTGAGCGAGTTTGCCGCGTTATGGAAGGGCCATTATCCTCGGCTTTCCCGGTCGGCGAGAGGGACCGCAAACTCGAACGCGTCCGCTTAATCTTCAGGTTGTGGGGTGTTTCTGATAGCGCTACCGAATTATCTCCTTCGCCGATGCCGGAGCAAGATGGTTCTTGGGGAGCGATGGCATGAAACAGCAACAGCTGATATTTTTGCTCGCCACGCTGGCGTTCGGGATGATGCCTATGGCGAGCGTCGCGCTCGCCAATCCTGCTGGCGGCCAACTCCCATATACCTGGCGCAACGTGCGCGTCGGCGGCGGCGGCTTCGCGCCGGGTATTGTCTTCAGCTCTGTCGAGCCCGGTCTGGCCTATCTGCGCACCGATATGGGCGGCGCCTATCGTTGGGATCAGGCGGACGGACGCTGGCTTCCGCTTCAGGACGACAATGCGGTCAGCAGCTATATGGGCGTGGAGAGTATCGCGCCCGATCCCAGGGACGCGGATGTCGTCTATCTTGCGGTCGGCATGTCGTGGCACGGGCCAGCGGCGATCCTGCGCTCCGACGATCGTGGCGCGCACTGGCGCGTAACTTCGGTGCCGTTCAAGATGGGTGGCAACGAAGGCGGCCGCGGCCTTGGCGAGCGGCTGGCGATCGACCCCAATAACACTGACACGTTGTTCTTCGGCTCGCGCCACCAGGGCCTTTGGCGCAGCGACGATCGTGGCGCGCATTGGTCGAACGTCGCGAGCTTTCCGCGCGCGGGGCTGGGGGTGCCGACGGAGCGCGGCCGCACGCATGGCGGGTTGAGCTTCGTGTGCTTCGACCCCGGCCGGCCGGGGCGTCTGTTCGTGGGTAGTGCCGATCCGGGCGGCACGCACCTGTTCCGGTCGGACGACGGCGGGCGAAGCTGGCGGGCGGTGCCCGGCGGACCGGGCGATCTGCTGCCGGTGAAGGCGGCGATCGGATCGGACCACGTCCTCACCATCACCTATGCCGACGTCATCGGGCCGAGCGGCATCACCCGCGGCGCGGTGTGGCGCTACGACGCGGAGGCGGAGCGCTGGCACGACGTGACGCCCGACAAGCGCGCCGATGCGCCTCGCGGCGGCTATATGGGCGTCGCGGTATCGGCCGAGAATCCCGACGTGATCGCGGTGAGCACGATCGGCCGCTACGATCCGGTCGATACCGTCTGGCGCTCGACCGATGCCGGGGCCCATTGGGACGAACTGTTCCGCCGCAGCACGCGTGACGTTTCGGCGACGCCGTTCCTGAACCTCGACGGAGAGCAGCCCGATTTCGGCCATTGGATCGCGGGATTGGCGATCGATCCGTTCGATGCCGGCCATGCCGCCTATACGACGGGCGCGACGGTATATGCGACCGACGCATTCGATCAGGCCGGCGAGATGCACTGGCGGCCGTGGACACGGGGCATCGAGCAAACCGCGATCATCACGCTGACGAGCCCTACCGCCGGGCCGCCGCTCGTTTCCGGCTTCGGCGACATTGCGGGCTTCCGCCACGATGATCTCACCGTGTCCCCGCCGGTGATGCACCTCAACCCGCACCTCACCAACACCAACACGCTCGATTATGCCGGGCGGCAGCCGAACATCATGGTGCGCAGCGGGAGCACGCACAGCCGTGAGGTGCCCGGCGCGTCGCTCGCATGGTCGGCCGATTACGGGCGGACATGGCAGCCGCTGACGCCCGATATCGTGGCGCCGGACACCCCGATCGAGGGCCTTCCGCCCGTACGGACGGGCGATGCGCCGATCGTGGTGTCGGCCGATGGCGAGACGTTCCTCGTCGGCACGAACCTTCCGATGCTGACGCGCGATCGCGGCGCGCACTGGCAGCGCGCCGACGGCATGCCGGTCGGGAGCCGCCCGACGGCCGACAAGGTCGACCCCGACCGATTCTACGCGATCGACGTCGCCCATGATCGTGTGATGCGCAGCGATGACGGCGGCGCCAGCTTCCATCCCGTCGCCGGGAAGGGATTGCCCCCCGATCTGTCGGGCGCCCGCACGACATGGCGCGAGGCGCAGAACCCCCTGCGCGCGGTGCCGGGCCGGGCGGGCGCCTTGTGGCTGCGGGTGGGGGAAGCGCTGTATCGCTCGACCGATTTCGGCGAGCACTGGGTCCGGACGAAAGGCGATCTCGCCGTAGAGCATTACGGCCTGGGCAAAGCGGCGCCTGGCGCGATCTGGCCGGCGCTCTACGCGATCGGCGCGAAAAACGGCCTCACTGCGATCTGGCGGTCGATCGACGGCGGCGATCACTGGATGCGGATCAACGACGATGCGCATCAATGGGGGCTGCGCTTCCGATTGATCATCGGCGACCCCAAGCGTTTCGGCCGGGTTTATGTCGGCACCGACGGGCGCGGCATCATCTACGGCGATCCGGCTGCGTGAAAAACCCGCCGCCCGACCGCACGGCGGCGCCTTTGTTCAAATATGAATATGTTTTTATTGATCTGGGGAGGAGATGGCGTTAGCGCTATCAGTGTTGCCGAGTCGCAAGCCCGGCGAGATCGAAAGAAGCAGGAGAGGGGATGCGGAAACGCTATCTGGTCGGGTGTGCGCTGCTCTTGCTGGGTGTCGCAGGTCCAGTGGTGGCCCAGAGCCACGAGCCGGCCAGGGCCGTCGCCATCCCGTCCGCCTACCGGCATTTCCGCGCCGCAATCTATATCACGGTAAACGACGTGCGCGCGCTCGCCGATCGCGCGACCTTCGATCGGCAATATGCCCGCGCCGCCTCCCAGCTTCATTTCGACAAGGTCTATGTGGAAGCGTATCGCGACCATGTCTTCGCGACGGCCGACGAGCTCGAACGCGTAAAATCCTATTTTCGTGAAAAGGGCATCGCGGTTGCCGGCGGTGTCACGCTGGCAGCCGGCGGGGATAACGGGCAGTTCGGCACGTTCGACTATGAAAGGCGCGAAGACCGCGCCGAATGCGAACGCGCGGTGCGGCTCGCGGCGGCGCACTTCGACGAGGTCATTCTCGACGACTTCTTTTTCTACACCAGCAAGAGCGATGCCGACATCGCCGCCAAGGGCAAGCGAAGCTGGACGCAATACCGGCTGGAGAAGATGCGCGACGTGGCGCGTAATCTCGTCCTCGAGCCGGCCAAGGCGGTCAATCCCGATGTCCGGATGATCATCAAATATCCGAACTGGTACGAGCATTTCCAGGGGCTGGGCTATGATCTCGACCAGGAAGCGCAGGATTTCGACGGCATCTACACCGGCACGGAAACGCGCGACCCAACGCTGACCGATCAGTTGCTCCAGGAATATGAGAGCTACGAGATCATCCGCTATTTCAATAATATACGTCCGGGCGCGAACGGCGGCGGGTGGGTGGATACGTTCAGCACCCGATCGATCGATCGTTATGCCGAGCAGTTGTGGGACACGCTGTTCGCCAAGGCGCCGCAGATCATGCTCTTCAACTGGCGGCCGATGTCCGAAGACGGGGCGGCCGATGCGGGGAACCGGCCATGGGCCTCGCAGGCGACCAGTTTCGATTGGGATGCCGTCCGCCATGCCTGGCGGCAGAGCGGTAGTGATCTGCCCGCAGGCTGGGGGCGGGCCGCGGGCGCCGCGCTCGAAACGGCGGACACGGTGCTGGGCGCGCTCGGCACGCCGATCGGCATCGGCAGCTACAAGCCCTATCAGTCGAGCGGGGAGGATTTTCTCCATAATTATCTCGGCAATATCGGTCTGTCGATCGAGCTGTCTCCACGATTCCCCGATGAGGCGCAGAGCATCTTGCTGACCGCGTCCGCCGCCGCGGACCCGAATATCGTCGACAAGATCAAGGCGGCATTGCGCCAGGGCAAGACAGTTACCGTTACCTCGGGCCTGGTTCGGCGCCTGGCGGGCAAGGGGTTCGAGGACATCGCCGAATGGACGCCGACCGGAAACACGGTCGCGATCGACACCATCGTTGCCGGATATGGCGCGGGCAACGGCACCGTCCTCAACGATCCAGATCGCACGCCGCGCCCGATCCTGTTTCCGGCCATCCGCTTCTACACCAACGACAGCTGGGCCGTGCTGCGCGGCGTCGCGGGCGCCAAGGGCTATCCGCTGCTGCTGATGAACCATTATTCCAACGGCACCATCTACATGCTGACGGTGCCGGAGAATCCGAGCGACCTGTACGAACTGCCGCGCGCGGTGCTCGACCGCATCCGCGCCGCCGTCCAGCCCGCCAGCCTACCGCGGCTGGATGATGCGCCCGATCATGTTGCGATCTTCGCCTACGACAATGGCAGCTTCGTCGTGCAGTCGTTCCGGGACCAGCCGATCACGGTGACGGTCGCGTTCGAGGGCGCCGGATCACTTGCCGAAGTGCCGAGCGGCCGCCTGACAACGCCGCTTGCACCGGTGCCCGGCGCCCGCTCCGGCGGGGAAGGGCCACCGCGCTACGCGATCGCGCTGCCACCGCATTCGTTCCGCGTATTTCGCCGGACTGCGCCGTGATGGGCAGCCTGCGGCGAGGGAAGGAGGGGCGGGCCTCTGCCCCGCCGCGATATTTGAAGGGAGGGGTATGATGAAGAGTTCGAACAGGGTGCCCGGCCGGCGCATGATCCGCCGTTCGGCCTTTCTGGTGACCGCGTCGTTGCTCGCGGTGGTCAATGCCGTGCCGGTCGCGGCCCAATCGACCGGCGGCGATCAGACGCAAACCGATCCGTCCGGTACCGACGGGCAGCGGCAGACCACCGGCACGATCGAGCAGGGCAGCACGAACGAAATCATCGTCACCGGGCAGCGCGCCTCGATCGAAAGCGCGATCGCGATCAAGCGCAATGCCGATCAGATCGTCGATTCGATCACGGCTGAGGATATCGGCAAGCTGCCCGACCGCAGCGTCACCGAGACGCTGCAGCGCGTGACCGGCGTCACGATCGATCACTTCATGGCGCGCAACGATCCCGACCATTTCTCGGTCGAAGGATCGGGCGTGAACATTCGCGGGCTGACCTTCGTGCGATCCGAGTTGAACGGGCGCGACAGCTTCAGCGCCAATGGCGGCCGCACGCTGAGCTTCGAAGATGTGCCGCCGGAGCTGCTGGCCGGCGTAGACGTGTACAAGAACCCGTCTGCCGACCAGATCGAGGGCGGCATCGGTGGCCTGGTGAACCTGCGCACCCGCCTGCCATTCGACGCGCCGGGCCAGGTGATCAGCTTTTCCGCGCAGGAAAGCTGGGGCGATCTGCGCAAGAAATGGGAGCCCTCCTTTTCCGGGCTTTACAGCAACCGCTGGAGCACCGGCATCGGTGATATCGGCGTGCTGTTCGATGCGGCCTTCTCACGCAATTCGACGCGCACCGACGGCATCCAGGTCGAGCCTTATTATCCGCGGACCGACCTGGTGCCCGGTGAGACCGTCTATGTCCCGAAGGGCGTCAACTGGCGGACACTCGATTTCACCCGCCGCCGCATCGGGCTTTACGGCGCCGTGCAATGGGCGCCCAGCGACGACATCGACATCGTCGTCACCGGTTTCCAGTCGCGCTACAAGATGCATTGGGACGAGCACGCGATCTTTTCCCAGACGAACGCGTACAATATCGTTCCCGCCCCGGGCACCGAGTTCACCTACGATTCCACCGGCGCGCTGCTGACCGGCACCGAGACGAACCCGACCGACGGCGGCATGCCGTTCAACGATGACGTTCGCAGCGCCGATCGCAAATCGAGGACCACCGATTTTTCGGGCCAGCTTACATGGCGCGCGACCGACCGGCTGGCCTTCAAGTTCGAGCTGCAGCACATCCTGGCGACCACCACCGGATTCGATTCGACCGTCGCGACGGGCGTCAATCTGCCCAGCCAGCAGATCGACCTGACCCACGGCGTTCCGCAACTGCGCGCGGACGACGCCTATCTGGCGGATCCCAATAATTATTATTGGGCATTCACCATGGACCATCTGGACGACAACCGCGCGACCGAATGGGCCTATCGCGCCGATCTCGATTACGATCTCGACACCGGCGGCTTCCTGAAATCGTTCCGTTTCGGCGTCCGCGGCACCGATCGCGACGCGCTCAACAAGAATTCGCCCTATAACTGGCAACCCGTCAGCCAGCAGTGGCAGCTCGGCTGGTTCCTGCCGCGGCTTGCCTATCTATCGGAATTTCCGCTGGAAAGCACGACCTACTCCTTCGACAATTATTATCACGGCAACGCGCATTTCCCGACCAACGTGGTCTTCCCGGCGACGTCACAGGCCACCGGCTATCCCGATACCTATGTCGCGCTGCACGACATCTCGGCGCAGCTTTGCCGGGAACTCAATCCGGATTGTGATACAAATTTCGCGCTCACGCAGTTCGGTGACGCCCAGATCAATGACCAGCACGAACAGACCTATGCGGCCTATGGCTTGCTCAAGTTCGGGCTGGATAATCTGGGCACGCCGCTGACCGGCAATGTGGGCCTGCGCGTGGTCAAGACCAAGGCGCACGGCTCCGGTTTCCTGGTCTATCCCACCGCCTTGACGATCCCGCCCGAACAGGCCGGCGGCGATTATCCCGTCTTCACGGGCGAGAGCGTGGCGGTGACGAGCCGCAACGATTACACCTACTGGCTACCCACGCTGAACCTGCTCTACAAGATCACGCCCGAGTTGCAGGCGCGCTTCGCGGCGTCGCGCGGCATGACGCGGCCGGATTTCACGCTGCTGCAATCCTATACGCAGCTTTCGGCGGATATCGACGCCGCTACGGGGCAGCTCAACCTCAGCGCTGAGTCGCTGTCGAACCCGTATCTGAAGCCCACCACCGCCGATCAGTTCGACGTGGCGCTGGAATGGTATTTCCATCGGGCGAGTTCGCTGACGGCGACGGTCTTCTACAAGAAGCTGCACAACATCATCCGCAATACGCAAACGCCGGAAGTCTATGACGGCCTGACCTACAACGTCACGCGGCCGCAAAATGTCGGCACGGGCGAGATCAAGGGGTTCGAGATCGGCTACAACCAGTCGTTCGATTTCCTGCCCGGCCTGCTCAGCGGTTTCGGCATCACGTCGAACTTCACCTATGTCGACAGCAGCTCGAAAATCGACGCCGATCTGGGCGAGGGCAGCGCGGCGTTCATCAACGTCAACGGCGTCGACACCAACGGGCATATCTTCGGCAACCTGCCGCTCGAGGGACTGTCCAAATACAGCTACAACATCGCGGGCTATTACGAGAAAGGGCCGGTTTCGATCCGCCTCGCCTACAACTGGCGCAGCAAGTATCTGTTGGCGGTCAACGTCAACGGCACCAACGGCAGCGACGGCACGCCGCTCGATCCCAACGGCGTGACGTGCGACACGGCCGACAATGCCCACTGCGTCGCCTGGGGGCTGCCCACCTATAACGACGATTATGGGCAGCTCGACGGCTCGATCTTCTTCAAGCCGTTCGGCGACAAGGTATCGATCGGGATCGAGGCGCAGAACCTTACCAATGCCGAAAACCGCGTGCTGATGCAGCAAAGCGCGATCGGCACCCGCACGCGTGCCTGGTTCGTCAGCGATCGGCGCTTCACAGGGGTCGTCCGGGTGACCTTCTGATGTGCATGAGCGGCGGCTGGGCGACCGGCAGCCGCTCACCGCCTCGGAACGCAAATACGGAGCGCCGGGCAACGGACAGGCGGGTTCGTCGCTGTTCTGATCATCCCTATGTCGATTCAGCCTAGCCTCGGCTAGACCCGGTTCGATGGCTGTTCTGCATGGATTTCTAACGCGAATCCATGACGGCTACGAACTCGAGGAAGAGGGATACATCACGCGGCACGTCGTCTGTGTCGTGTCGGGAGGCAATGTCGATCTCGCCCTTCTCAAGCGATGGCTGTGAGCACCGGAGGCGAGTTGGCAAATTGCCGATCTGCTTCATCAGTCCACAATGGCCGCGACGCGCCCCCCGCGAAGCCGCGATAGAGAAGCGGCCATTCGCGCCGGCCAGCCGGATGAAAGGCGTCCGCCGTTGCGCCGAATTGAATTACGCTTGCTCATGACTCCGCCGCGAACGCGACATAGAGCACGTCGGACAGGCTGCTCGCACCGAGCTTGTCCATGATGTTGGCACGATAGACTTCAACGGTTCTCGGGCTGATGCCGAGATCGAGCGCGATCGACTTGTTCTGCTTGCCCGCCGCGAGACCGTTGAGAACATCGCGTTCGCGCGGCGACAATGAAGCGAGCTGCTCGAGCGCTCGGCTCGATCGCTGGTCGGCCGCCTCCTGCCGCACGAGCGATGTCAGTGCGTCCTCGACGGCGGCGATCAACGCCGATGATTTGATCGGCTTTTCCAGGAAGTTGGATGCTCCGGTACGCAGCACCTGCACCGCTGTCGCCACATCGCCATGGCCGGTCAGGATAATCGTCGCGATCGGCAGCGCACGCTCCTTCAGCAATTCGTGAACGTCGATGCCGGAAAGGCCCGGCATACGAATGTCGAGCAGCGCACATGCCGGCACCAGCGTGCCAACGCCTTCGAGGAAAGAAGGACCGTCCGGCCATAGATGAACGTCGTAATGCACACTTCGAAGCATCATCCCGATTGCGTCGCGTATCGCCTCGTCGTCGTCGATGACGTGGACCGTTCGCGGTGCCTGCATCGCCTTTCTCCCTGTTCGGATCTGCGCAGCGTAAAGTGCAGATCCGTGCCGCCCTGCGGGCGGGGCGCCGCCCAGATTCGCCCGCCATGAACCTCGACGATCGTCCGGCAAATCGGCAGCCCGATTCCGAGGCCATGTGTTTTGGTGCTGAAAAAGACCTCGAAAAGGTTCGCATGCTCTTCCGGCGAAAGGCCTTTTCCGGTGTCCGATACGGTGATCCGCACCGTATCCCGGTCCTGTTTGACGGCCGTCAGCCGCACCTTGCCGGCGGGAAATTCGCGCACGGCATCCACGGCGTTACGGAGCAGGTTGAGGACGACCTGTTGAATCTGGATCTTGTCGGCGAGAACCGAGCCGAGCGATGGCTCCATCACGAGCTCGATCAGCTTCGCGTGCTGCGGCTCGCCGAGGCAGGCGAGTTCCCGCGCCTCGATGAGCAGGCGGGCAAGATCCTCATGCACGAACTCGATGTCGCGCCGCGCGAACATCTCACGCGTTCGCCGGATGATCGTCGCTGCGCGAAGCGCCTGGCTCGATGCACCCGCCAGAGCCCTGTCGAGATCCGCGCCGTTGGACCCTTGAGAAAGCCGGTTTCGCGCTGCGCCGAGGTAGCTTTCGACGGCGGCCAACGGCTGGTTGAGCTCGTGTGCGAGCGTCGCCGCCATCGTGCCCATCGCGCTCACGCGTGACATATGGAGCAATTGCGCCTGAAGCGCCGCCAGCCGCGCGCGCGTCGCCACTTCGCCGCTCAGATCGCGGATGAAGCCGGTAAACTGGACATCGTCCCCGACCGCGGCGCGGCCGACCGTGATCTGGATAGGGAAAACCGTGCCGTCGGCGCGTCTCGCAGTGCCCTGCTGCGACCCCAATTCGGCGAGGCTGCTGAACCGGAGAGCATGGATCTGCTTCTCGCCCTTGATCGAATCGAGCAGCATCGATGCGTCGCACCCAATGATATCGGCTTCCGAATAGCCGAACATCGATTGCGCGATATGGCTCATCGATACGATCGTGCCGCAACTGTCGGTGATGATCGTCGCTTCGGGAACAGTGGCGAAGATCGAGCGCAACTGTCGTTCGCGCAGCGCGATCTCCTGCGAGGCGCGCGCTTCCTCGGTAACGTCCTCCATCACCATGCCGAAACCGCGAAGTTCGTCAGCGTCGTTGAACAGCGCCGTCACCGTCACGTCGGCGGTAAAAACGCTTCCGTCCTTGCGGATCCGCAAGCCACGCGACCGGAATCGACCAAGCTCGCGCGCGGCGGCGAGCGCTTTTTGCGGCTCGCCGGCAAAGCGATCGTCGGCAGTGTAGAACAGGTGGAAGTTGCGGCCGATCGCCTCGTGTTCGGGCCAGCCGCCAATACGAACCGCGCTTGGGCTCCACAGCGTGATCGTACCCTCGCCATCGAGGAAGCAGATTGCGTGGTTGGCGGCCGCATCGATCAACAGGCTAAGCTCATCGACGATGATGCGCGCGTCCGCCGCCTGCCTCGCCGCCACACGTTGCTCGACAACCGCCTTGTCGCGCCATTCCACGATCTGCCGCGTCAAACCGATGATCCCCGCCGAGACGCCGCAGAAGATGAGCAGACCCAGGACATGGATACCCTCGGCGGTGCGCGGCTCGATGAGGAGCGTGCCGATCACCACTCCGAACACCATGGCAGCGATCGCCGCACGCGTTCCGCGAAATGCCGCGGCCGCCAGGATCACCGGAAGATACAGCGTGTAGGGAACGCGCTCGCCCAGCCATGGTTCGAGCAAAAGACGCAGCAGCGTCGCGATGGCGATCCCGGCGAGGGCCCAGCCATAGGTGTCGATCGCGCGCCCGATCATCGACAAGCCGCCGCGGACGCCGCGGCCTCCAACGCGCAGGTCGAGCCTGGAACCTGATCCCGGTCGAGGCATCGCTATATCCCCTGTTACTTGCGACGCCTGGCGACACCCTTCGCGGGATGCCGCTCCATGGGGGAATTTTACTCCCAAATCAGTGCAAATACTATCCGGGGCTCTACGGATAGGCGACTCGGCCTCACTGGCCATAGGATTGGCGCGAAAAGAAACTTGGGGCGCCAACAACAGGGCGGCACACCGCAGTACAGGTCCGGCTTTTCCTGCGAGTATCGGGAAGAGGCCCGGTCAATCCGGTCGCAGAAAAATTCGAATGCGGCGCCGATTACGGAATCGGCCCCGCATCATGCACGGCGCCGCTCGGGTGTGATCGGCGCCGCGTGTCGGTTTTGCGAGCAGGAGGAGGGGACATGCGTGTCACCATCAAGACGATCGGCATTCCCGCAGGTATCGCGATCGTGCTGGGGTTGGCGATTGCTCCGAGCCGCGGGCAGGACATCGTCTATCAGCCGATCAACCCCAGCTTCGGGGGGAACCCGTTCAATTCGGCGCACCTGCTCGGCATCGCCTCGGCGCAGAACAAGTACAAGGATCCGAACGCGCTCTCTTCGCAGGATCCGGCATCGCAGTTCCTGCGGACGCTCCAGAGCCGGTTGCTCTCCTCGCTCGCGACCCAGATCACCGACGTCATCTTCGGCGAGAACGCGCAGGACAGCGGCGTCATCCAGTTCGGCGACCAGATGATCTCGTTCGTCCGCGGTGTTGATTCGGTGACGTTGACGATCACCAACAACGCTGACGGCACGGTCACCGAGATTATCGTTCCGCTGCTTCAGGATGGCAGCAGCGAGACCATGTCCGGCGGATTCGGACAATAACGATGGGACGCCTCTCCCGCATCGTAGCCGCCGGCCTTGCCGCGGCGCTTGCGCTGAGCGGCTGCGCCGTCAACGAGCCATCGAGTTGGTCTCGGGCCCAGCCCACCAAACGCACACCGATGACCGTCAAGCTCGAGCAGCTTCCGTTGCCGGGCGATCGCATCGCCATTGCGGTTTACAATTTCGCCGACCAGACCGGCCAGTTCAAACCGACCGAAGGCGTCCAGACGCTGTCGCGCGCCGTGACGCAGGGCGCAACCTCGATTCTGGTGAAGGCCCTGCAGGAAGCCGGAAACCAATCCTGGTTCACCGTGATCGAGCGCGAGCGGCTGGACAACCTGCTGCGCGAACGCGCCGTTATCCGCGAAATGCGCGCGGCCTATCTCGGCGAGAAGACGCTGAACCGGGAAGCGCTGCCGCCGCTGCTGTTCGCCGGCATTCTGCTCGAGGGCGGAATCATAGGCTATGACAGCAACACCAAATCGGGCGGAGTGGGCGCGCGCTTTCTGGGCATCGGCGGCAGCACCCAATATCGCGAGGATACGGTAACCGTCTATCTGCGCGCGGTAAGCGTCAAGACGGGCGAGGTGCTGGCGACGATCAGCGTGCGCAAGACGATCGCGTCTATCGGGCTCGACGCAAATACGTTCCGCTATGTCGCCTTCAAGGACCTGCTCGAGTTCGAGGCGGGCGTCGCCTATAACGAGCCCGACGCGCTCGCGCTGCAACAGGCGATCGAGGCGGCAGTCTACGGTCTGGCGATCGAAGGCGCGGGCATGGATTTGTGGTGCCTCTCGACGACCCCGGCGGCGAGCGAGGCGCTGCTCCGATCCTATTTCGCCGAACGCGACAATATCGATCCGGCGGCGGTGTTGTTGCCGAGACGCTATGACGGCAGCACGATCACCGGCGCATGCCCGTCGCGCCAGGCGCTGCGCCCCACCAGCGCGCGGGTGGCGCCGCAACATGCCGTGACGGGAGCGGGGCTCGTGCAGCACGCGCCCACCGCGGCTGCGGTGGCGCCGATGGCGATTGGCCCTGCTCCCCAAGCACCACGAGCCGTCGCAGCACAGCCCGCCGCACAAGGGATCGTCCGGTCGAGCGCCGCATCGCCGGCAACTGCGACCGCGCGCCCCGCCGCCGGCACGACATCGATTCCGAGCCAATCGCCGAGCATTCGCCCGGCAAGCCCTCAGGCGAGCGCCCCGGCGGCGCGCGCCGTTCCAAAAGTCTCCAGTGCGATGCAGCGCGGAAATCCGCCGTCGACGCTGGAGGAACAGATGGCAGCGAAAGGAGGCTGACCGAAAGGAAAACGCCCGGCAATGCCGGGCAGCAAGGCGGGCCCGTCAGCACCCCGATTGGCATCTCGATGCCGGCGGGCCCGGATCGGCGAGGTTACGGGAACCTCGTCGGGTTGTGAGCTGTGCGCTCACCGGTGGAAGATGCGCCTTCTTCCGGTGATGCGCAAGAGTGCGGCGGCGCAATTCGCTTTCCCCGCGTCTTGCGTTTCCGGCATCTCGGCAGGTGTGGTGACGCAATGCGCTTTCCCCCGCGCGTTACGTCACCGCACTTCCAGGCTCCCGATCTCTTCTCCCGTCGGCGTGCGCGGGGCCGGCCTCGCCCGTCCGATCACCTCCGGCCGAAGCGGCGGCATGTGCCGTCACATCCGATGGCGGTCTTGTCGGCCGCTACAACGAAGGGAGACTAGTGATGAAAAAGCTACTCATGGGCGCCGCGTCGGTGATTGCTCTGTCGATCGCCGCACCGGCATTCGCGCAATCGATCAGCACCGTGAACCAGTCGAATACCGGAAACGGAGCGACCGTCGATCAGACCGGATCGGCCGTGGGCGGAAATTCGCTCATCGATCAATCGGGCGCGAACAACAGCGCGAGCGTGACGCAGAGCGATGACGGCAGCAACAATTCCGGCGGCTCCATCCCGCCTGCGAGCGATTCGACGATCACGCAGACGGGCGACAGCAACAGCGCGACCGTCGTTCAGGACACGTCGATCAGCTTCAACCCGAACGTTTCGACGATCGACCAGTCGGGAAGCTCGAACATCGCAGGCGTCACCCAATATGATGACGAGAACACGTCATCAGTGTCGCAGACGAGCGACGGCAACACCGCGACCGTCCAGCAGGGCGATCCGGTCGCTGCGTTGAGCGATTCCAGTTGGGGCAATGTCTCGACGGTCACGCAAGGCGGCGCTGGCAGCCACATGGCCAATGTCAGCCAGACCGGCGCGCGCAACGACAGCATTGTCGATCAGCAGGGCGATACCGACAGCGCCAGCGTTGCCCAATCGGGCGACGACAACGATTCGACCGTGAGCCAGACCGGCCTTACCGATACCGCCAACGTCGCACAGAGCGGCAACGGCAACATCTCGGATGTCGTCCAGGATGGCGAGAACGTGCTGGCGACGGTCCTTCAGGGCGGTAACGGCAACACCAGCTCGGTCGATCAGACCTCGCCTGGCGGCATCCGTCCGATCGATTCGTCGGCTTATGTCGAGCAGCTCGGCGACGGCAACGACTCCGAGCTCCACCAGCGCGCGAACCAGGGCTATGCCGAAGTACGGCAGTGGGGCACCAACAGCACGTCGCTGGTGCTGAACCACGGCAATCGTTCGGTCGCCTATGTCTGGCAGCTGGCGGGCAACAACAATGACGCGACGATCGAACAGCGCGCCGAAGACAGCGACGCCTTCATCCAGCAGACGGGCAGCAACAACGTCGGAAGCATCATCCAGCGCGAAGACAGCCCGCCGACCGAGAACATGTCGGCGCAGATCTGGCAGTCTGGCAATAACGGCCAGTCGTCGATCGATCAGGACGGCGACAACCAGACTGCGGTGAGCGTCCAGTCCGGCAATTTCGACGTGTCGACGATCCTTCAGACGGGCAGCATGCAATATGCTTCCGTCAACCAGATCGGCAGCAACAACACGTCGTCGGTCGATCAGAGCGGCAACAACAATACCGCTTTCGTCACCCAGTTCACGGACGGCAACATGTCGACGGTGAACCAGTCGGGCTCGTTCAACGTCGCGAACGTCGCCCAGTAACACCCCTCGATCCGGGGGCTGCACCCTCGCCCCCGGATCACCCTTTCATGGGAGGCGCGCCATGACGTGCGATCAACTCTTCACCCGGCTCGCTCTGCCCCTCGTGCTCGCCGCATCCATGGCCGGTCAGGCGTCCGCGCAATCGACCGCCAACATTGCCATCGACGGAGCCGGCAACATGGTGACGCTCGATCAGCAGGGAGCCGAGGCCGCGGATGCTGCGATCGACCAAAGCGGCAATTCCAACGAAGCGACCGTCGTCCAGGAAGGACCGGACAAGAAGCTGCTCGCCTCGATGGTCGGCGACGCGCTCGAGCTTCGCGCGCTCCAGACCGGCGCGGCGGCTGCCGACCTGACATTTACCGGCGTGGGCGCGGACAACCTGCTCGACGCTTCCCAGACAGGCGATATCGGCGGGATGAATATCGCGGTCATCAGCCAGAGCGGGATCGGCAACCAGGCCGATATCGATCAGATCGCCGCCAGCGGCGCCGCGAACGAACTGACGCTGGTGCAGGACGGCAACGACAATATCGCCACGCTGGCGCAGGAAGGCTCCGGCAACATTCTCGGCGTCACCCAGCAGGGCGACGGCAATCTCGCTACCATCGATCAATCGGGGGTCGATCTCGGCCTCGACATCGCCCAGATGGGGGGTGCCAGCGTCATCGTGACGCAAACGAGTTTCTGACGATGCATATGCTCCACGGTGCCCCGGCGACAATCGCGGCGGCAATGCTGCTGGCCGTCCTGCCGACGCCGTCGCCGCGGGCGCAGGAACGTGCCGATACCTCACCCAATAGCGATCTTCAGAAGAACGAGCGCAGTGGCGTCGGTGTTCAGCAAATCATGCCCATGACGGAAACGCCTACGACGCCTCCCAATCCCATCGAACAAGTCGGCGGCAAAGAGAAGCGGTCCGCCGGCGTTACCCAGCTTCCCGCAGACGCGGAGCTCGACCCTTCGGCGACAGGCCCGGAAGTCGACCTGGGAGCGGTCACACACCACTCGCCCGAGGCGGATCTCTATGCCGAGGTGGCGGCGGTCTGGCTCCTCATCCGGCGGCGCGGACAACAGCCTACGCCCGAGCTGATTGCTCGTGAGATCGGCCCCGACATGCTCGCGAAGTTCCTCAACAGCTTTCCCGGGTCCGAAAAGATGTTCGGCGTCGATTCGGACACGCTGCCGATCACCCCTCCGCACGACGCCGCGCCGCCGCCATCGCCGGGAGGCTGACATGGGACCGGTCTGGCTGCCAACGTGTCTGGCTGCGTTCGGTATCGCGTCGATCGGCGTTCAACATGCAGCGGAGGAACCAATGACGACACGCGCGCGCGCGATCACCATGGAGATCGCCCGGGAGGACGGCACGATCGTCGTCAATATCGTCGGGCGCAGCGAGGTACCGAAGCTTGTTCGCTTCGAGGTCGACGTCGACGGTCGCTCGACAACGCGCAACGCTTCTCGAAGCATGGTAGGACCGGCCTCCAAGGTCCTGTCCGTTATACGCTTCCCTGATGTGCCGCCGTGGCATGTCGCGCTCGTCGTCAGCGAGGACGATGCCGTGCATTACAAAGAGAGCGCCTCGGACGCGATGTTCGATTGATGCCGTAGAAGACCGGGTCAACGTCTTCATCGATTACAAAAATCGCCGGCCGGAATTGGCGCTGCGGACAACGCGAACGCTTTCGCTTCCTGACATAGGCGTCATGTGCCGTCCGGCGCAGGCAACGCCTTCACTTCGGCCCAGGCGACCGGCGCATAATGCATCCCGAACACCGTCTCGACGTCGAGCCCCTCGCGCGCGATCACGCTCGCGATCTCGTCGCGATATTGCGGCAACCACACGCTGCGTTCGGGTCGCACCGAGATCAGGTCGCTGGTGTAGAGCAGCCGGTGCGCGGGCCAGTAGATCGCCATCTGCCGCTCGCCGGTCGCGGTGCGCAGCGGGATCAGCCGCATCGCCGCGTCGCCGCTGCCGATCGTGGTCGGCGCGCTCACGATGCGCAGCTTCGCCTCGCGAGGCTGCTCGGCGAGGCGGTCGGGCGCCTGCGCGTGCGGGCTCGCGAACAGCCGTTCGAGAATCGGCCGATTGAGATCGAGCGCGACGATCGGCACGCCCTCGGCCACGTATTCGCGCAAGCCTCCGATGTGCGGCCATGCGTCGGATGTGGTGACGACGCCGAGCAGCGGCTTGCCGCTCTTGCGCACATCCGCGATCGCGCCCGCCGAATAGGCGTTGGAGATCGGCCCCTCGATCACGTACACTCCGTCAGGTTGCTCGACCTCGATGATGTTCCACGGCCCTGCGATCTGCGTCACGCCCGGCGCGATTTCGACGCGATGATCGGATGGAAAGGGCACGGCGGCGATCGGTTGCCGCGCTGCCTTCGCCTTGGCAACGGCCTCGGTCGGGACCGCAAACGTCCCGGCCGCGAGCGTCGGGTTGATCTCGACGGCATCGATCATCGTCGTGCTCTCGGTCGCGCCGTTGATTGAGCGCCGCAGCAGCCGCGGATATCGCACGCCGCCTGGCTCGACGACCCATCCATCCCATTCGATTCGCGTGGTGACGTCGCCCCAGGGCGAAAGGAAGATGTCGAGCGGGTGCGGCCGCGTGATCTCGACCGCCGCCGGCATGTGCGAGACCGGCGCGAGATAGAGCCGAACCGGCGCATCGTGCCAGCGGAACGTGACGACATCGTGCGCGCGGCCGTGCAATTCGGTGGGCGCGCCGAGTGCGAGATCGGCTGCAGCGAGCGCGGTCAGCAGCGCGCGCTCGGGCCCGAGCGCGAGCGACATCTCCGCCGGAGCGACCGCGCGCTGCGACGCCGGGCCGATGGCGCCGTCGCGTACCGCATAGGCGGCGCCGTCGAGCATGAAGGTCTTCGTTTCCGCCCAGTTGGCGTTGGTCCACCAGCTCGACAGGAAGCCCCGATTGCGCGCCTCGGTGCGCAGTGCGGGCACGCCGTCGACGCGCCGGGTCTCGACCGTATCGGCGATGTTCAGGAAGAAGGGGCCGCCGGGCCGCACGGACTGTTCGAGCGCATTCCGCTCGACGATCTCGTGCCGCCGCACCGAATGGATGCTGCGCAATGCCTCGGCACCGCCCTGCGCGGCGATCGCCTGCTCCACCAGTGCCCGCGCGGCGGGATCGGCTGCCGAAGAGGCGAGCAGGGCGGCAAGAAGCAGAGCGGTCACGGCGTCCTCCGGAGTGAACTGACCTCTGGTGTGTTGCTCATGTAAGGCGCATCGTCAAGCTGCACCGTCTGGGCGGCTTCAGGCGGTGGGTTGGGCAAGTGACCATGGCTCTGCCCCGTGAGCAGCACATGCTCAACCGACTCTGAGTGACTGAAAGCCGGCCCGTGCAGGATCGGGCGACATGTAAAATCGTGCGCGCAGCAGCAAACAAGTCACGCAGCCATCCGCGTCGCGTGGCCGGAATCTGTCAGGCGACCATCGCGGCCGGACGATGGCTCTCGCACCGGTGCGGCTCGATCGTTACATGGACCAGCTCATCGTGCACCGCCAGCCGCTCCGCATAGAGGCGGGGTGACAGCGGATGGGCGGCGACCAGCGATACGATCACCGCATATTTGCCGGGCCCGACGCGCCAGAGATGGAGATCGGTGACGAGCGCGTCGCCATCTTCGATCGCTTCGCGGATTTCGGCTTCAAACTCGGGCGTGGAAGCGGCGTCGACAAGCACGGCGCCGGTGTCGCGGAGCAGGCCCCACGACCAGCGCGCGATGACCACGGCCCCGACAATGCCCATTGCGGAGTCCATCCATGCCCATCCGAGATAGCGGCCCGCGAGCAAAGCGCCAATCGCCAGAACGGACGTGAGCGCATCCGCAAGTACATGGAAATAGGCCGACCGAAGATTGTTGTCGTGATGATGTCCGTGGTGGTGCCCGTGATCATGGCCATGATGATGGTCGTGGCCATGGCCGCCGCCGAGCATCCAGGCGCTCGCGAGGTTGACCGCGAGGCCGAGGCTCGCGATCCAGAGCGCTTCCCCATAGGCGATCGCGACCGGCGCAACGAGGTGCCGGATCGATTCGACGGCGATCGCCAGCGCGACGATCGCGAGGAAGAGCGCGCTGGCGAATCCTGCGAGATCGCCGACCTTGCCCGTTCCGAACGTGAAGCGCGGATCGTGCGCGTGCCGTCGAGCGAACCGGTAGGCGAGCGCCGCGGCCCCGAGCGCGCCCGCGTGCGTCGCCATGTGCATGCCGTCCGCGAGCAGCGCCATCGAGCCGGTCAGCCAGCCCGCGACGATCTCGATCACCATCATGGCGGCAGTGAGCGCGACGACCCATCTCGTCCGCCGTTCGTGCGCATCATGTCCTTCGCCGAGGAAGACGTGGTCGTGTCGATGGAACGCAAGCGATTTGGAAAGCATGTTTCGAGGTTCCTAACCGTGATGGGCGTATACGCGGCAGCCGTTCGGACCGAAGGCGACGACATATAGGGCCGTCCGGGCGTACCCGCCATCTCCACGCCCGGCGAGCCCATCGACATGCCGGCGACCGACGATTGATCAGGCCGCGAGGTTTACGCGTACGGCCGCGCCGTCGCGGCTGCCGCAGGATCGAGGCGAACGCGCGCCAGCGCCGTCATTCCGGCAGGATCACCTTCCGATCAATGGAAAAGTCGGCCGATTGGCTGGCCGTCCCGGAAGCGGGTTGGCCGGAACCGACGCTGACGGTGTAGCGACCGGTCATCACCATACGCGTCCCGTCCGCCGCCACGGCGCTCAGGTCTCGCGGCGAAAGCATGAACCGGACCGTTCGGCGCTCGCCCGGCTTCAGCGACAGCCGCTTAAATCCGCGCAGCGCGATCCGCGGCGCACCGGGCTTGTCCGGAAAGGTGAGATAGAGTTGCGCTACCTCGTCGCCCGCGCGGGTGCCGGTGTTGGTGATGTCGGTCGCCACCGTCAGCCCATGTTGGGCGCCGCCGGCGGCCGGCGCCAGGCGCAGCGGATCGTAGCTGAATTGCGTATAGCTCAGGCCGTAGCCGAACGGATAAACGGGCGTGCCCTCGAAATAGCGATAGGTGCGCCCCTTCATCGAATAATCGCCGAACGGCGGCAGATCGTCGACGCTTTCATAGAAGGTCACCGGCAGTCGCCCTGCGGGGTTCGTCTTGCCCGACAGCACGTTGCCGATCGCGAGCCCGCCCGCCTGGCCCGGATACCAGGCTTCGAGAATCGCAGCCGCATGATCCTTCGACCAGGCAAGATTGATCGGGCTGCCGTTCATCGCGACGACCACCAGCGGCTTGCCGGTGGCCGCCGCGCGCCGGAGCAGCGCCTTCTGATCGGCCGGCAGGTCGAGCGTCGTCTTGTCGCCGCCCGAAAAGCCGGGAATGTCGAGATGATTCTCCTCCGCTTCGAGATCGGAGGTCAGGCCGACGACAGCGACCAACACGTCGGCTTCGGCCGCTGCTTTCCGAAGATCGGCCTCGGGCGTTTCGGAGATGCGCTTCCACACCAGATCGATGCCCGACAGGATATGCTCGTCCGCGACGACGCGGATCGGATAGCGATGCCCTTTCTCCAGCGTGACGGTCTTCAGCGTCGGCAGGCTGCCCCAGCCCGCCTTGCTGAGATCGACGAACGGCTTGCCGTCCAGTTCCATGCTGCCGCCGAACCCGGTGAGGCCGAGCCGGTAGGTGCCGCTTTCTGGCGGGACCAGAAAGCCCGTCCACACCACGCGATGGTGATCGGAGACCTGCGCGAGATCGAGGCTGCGCGCGGCGACGTCCGGCTCCACGCGCGTGACGGCGGGCTCATCGGCAAATCGCATCGCCTTGGTTGCAGCGGCGAACGTGCCCGGCGCGAATTGCCGCGGCGGCGGCTCGGCCGGATTGTAATAGCGCGCGAGCAGCCCGGGCTTGCCGTCGGGCGTGCGAAGCGCCGACGTCGGAACCCGATCGCCGTCGGTATAGGAGGGGCCGAACGGCACCAGCGTCACCCGCGCCGAGGGCATCGCCTGCCGTAGCCCTTCGACGACCGAGATGGGCCTGCCCGACAGCGACGACGAATAATTGCCGCGCAGCACGCGCGTGGCGTCTCCCAGGGGGCCGATCACAGCGATCTTCAACCCCGGGCGGAAAGGCAGGATGCCGTCGTTCTTGAGCAGCACCAGGCTCTTTTCGGCGGCGGTGAGCGCGAGCGCGCCGTGCGATTCCGCGCCGACCTTGCTCACGGGAACCGGCTCATGATCGGCGCCCGCCAGGCCGGGCAGGTCCCCGGTGCGATAGCGGGCCGCGAACAGGCGTACGAGCGCGCGGTCGACCTCTGCCGCCGTGATCAGCCCGCGCTCATAGGCCTCGCGATAGCGGCCGGGAAGGCCGGCGGTGTCGGTCAGCGTTGCGGTGTTGCATTCGTTGTCGACGCCCGCCCGCATTGCTGCCGCGACGGCGGTTGGGCCGTCGGGTGCGTAATGATGGGTATGGTTGATGTCGCGCACCGCATCGCAATCCGAGACGACATAGCCGTCGAACCCCCAGGCGTCGCGCAGATGCTCCTTGAGCAGCAGATCGCTGGCGCAGGCCGGCTGGCCGTCGATCCGGTTGTAGGCGCACATGATCGAGCCGGCCTTCGCCTCGACGATCGCGGCCCGGAACGCGGGCAGATAGGTATCTTCGAGATCGTGCGCCGAGACGAACACATTGGCCGTGTGGCGCGTCGATTCCGGCCCGCTGTGCACGGCGAAATGCTTCGGGGTGGCGATGACGTCCGGATGCTCGGGGTCCGGCCCCTGCATCCCCGTGATGAAGGCCACGCCCATGCGCGAGGTGAGGTAGGGGTCCTCGCCATAGGTTTCCTGTCCGCGGCCCCAGCGTGGATCGCGGAAGATGTTGATGTTGGGCGACCAGGTATCGAGCCCCGTGCCGATCCGTCCCATGCGGCCGGTCTGCCGGGCGAGCGTGTGGAGCCCGCGCACCTCGACGCTGATCGCCCCGGCGACGTCGTGGATCAGCGGCGTGTCGAACGTTGCCGCCAGGCCGATCGGCTCGGGGAAGTTGGTGGTCGGGATTGTCCCGAGCGCACCGTGGAGCGATTCGGTCCACCAATTGTACGCCGGGATGCCGAGGCGCGGGATCGCGGGCGCGGTGTTGAGCAGTTGTCCGAACTTCTCGTCCAGAGTCATCTTCGCGACGAGCTCGGCGGCGAGCCGCTCGGCCTCGTCGGGCTGTGCGCTGCTTGTTTCGGGCGGGGCCGAGCGGAGTGGCGTCAGCGGCGCGCCGAGCATCAATGCGGCGAGGATGAGGCGCCGCATGGCGCGGCCGCGTCGTGCATTCATGGGGCGGTCCTTTCGGTCGTGCCGGTATCGCGCGCTCATGGCGCGGCGAAGCTCAGATTCTTGCTGAAGAAGGGCAGGACATGATCCTGGAACCGGAAGGCGACGTTGCTGACATGCGTGCCGGGATAGACTTCGAAGCTGTTCTTGATCCCGTAGCTGTCGAGGATGTCGTGCAGCTTGCGCGCGTCGAAGCGCAGACCGTCCTGATCGCCGACATCGATCGCGATCGCGGTATAGCGCCTGAGGTTGCCGATATACTGATCGACGAAGGCGAGCGGCGCGTTGGCGGTCCATTTGGCCAGCACGTCCGGCTGGATCACGCCATCCTTCACCGGCAGGTCGAGATAGAGCGGCGGGTTCTTCGGATCGGGCGACCAGGCCGCGGCGGTGGCGAGCGTCGCCTTTTCCATGAACGAAAGCTCGGCGGCGTCGGCCGGTGCCTTGATCGCCTCGAGCTTCGACAGCGCCGTGGGGTCGATCTGGTCGCCGGCGCGCGGCGACATGCAGCACGGGCTCATCATGTAGAGCGCGCCGAACACGTCGGCGTGCTTCATGCCGATCCGGCTGGCGCCATAGCCGCCCATCGAATGGCCGACGAGGCCGCGGCTCAGCCGATCGGAAATCGTCCGGTAATGCGCGTCGATATAGTGGACGAGATCGCGATAGATGAAGGTTTCGAAATCACCGACCGTCGGCGATCCCGAATACATCGACCCGCCATAGACGGTTTTCGAATCGGGCAGCACCACGATCATCTCGCGCGCTCCCTTGGCGAAGGCGTTCTCGATCGTCTGCGGCACATGGATTTCCTTGATCCACTGCTCGGCGCCGATCGAATAACCGTGCAGCGCATAGACCACCGGATAACGGCGGTCGGGGTGACTGGCATAATCGGGGGGTAGCACGACCAGCACGTCGCGATCGGCCGATTCACCTTCCAGATTACCCTCGATCGACGGGGCATGGATCTTGATGCGCTCGATCGTCACCGCCTTCGCCCCGGCGACCGGCGGCGGGCTGTTCGTCACCGCCTGCGCCGATGCGGGCGCGGCTGTCATCGCCAGGCACAGGCCCGCCATTCCGAGCAAACCGATCAGCTTCATCATCACCTCTCCTTCGTGCCGTCGCGTCGAATTCACGCGCGCCGGATCATTGCCCGCGGGCGAGCGGAAATTCGTAGATGGAGGTCGAGATGGGCGGCACCGTCAGCCCCGAGCCGAGCGCCGGAACGCTCGCCTCGCTGATCGTCACGCCGGGAGACGCGCCCACCTTGTTCTCGGCCGTCAGGCTCTCGCCCGTCAGCCGCCACACCTTTCCCTGCCCACGCGGCTGTGCGCCTTCGACGGCGATCGCCACCGGCTGCGCCTGCCGCGTGGCGTTGACGATCGCGATCGTCAGTTTCGTCCGGTCGGGGCTCAGTGCCGCGATCATGTCGAGCGGATAGGTCGGGCTGCCCGCTTTCACCTTCGGATGGTCGTAGCCGACCGGATATTGCGGATCGGGCTGGGGCGAATTGCCGGTCAGCTCGACCGGGATCATGCCGGTGCCGAAATGCTTGCCATAAAGCTTGAACACCATGCCGGTGGCGTTGAGCGTCGCATCGGTCGGCGTCACGTCCATCGTCGAGGCGCCGGTGGTGAAGGCCGCCATGCGCAGGAAATCGGTGTGGCGCAGCATCTCCTGCAACACCATCGAATAGGCGAGCGACAGCTTCAGGTTCTGCGGCGCGCCGATATAGGCATATTCGTCGATCGACAGGAAAATGTCCGCCGCCTTCATCTTCGGAAAGCGCTGCTGATAGATCGCCCATTCCTCCGCCTTCATCCGTACCTGATTGGAGGGGGCGCGGGCGAATTCGAGCAACTCGGCGGCGGGCGGGGCGTCGGGGCGCTGTTCGGCGCGGTCGTACCAATGCTCGCTCAGCCCGTCGAAATTGCCCCAAGCCTGTTCGAGCAGCCCGCCGGTCCAGTCCTGCTCGGTGCCGAACTTGTGCTGGATGCTCTCCAGCGAGGCGTTCTCCTTGGCGTCGCGCGGGTGAAGCTGATCGGGCATCGCGCCCGAGCCGATCAGCGTGATCGAGGGATCAACCGCCCGCATCGCGGCGGCGAAGCGGTTGTGCTTGAGCATGAAATAATCGAGCGTGGTCTTGCCGATCTGCCACCAGCCGTATGGCTCGTTGCCGATGTTCCAGAATCGGATTCCGTATGGCGCCGGATGGCCGTTGGCCGCGCGCTTGGCGCCCCATTCGCTGGTCGCCGGGCCGTTCAGATATTCGACCTCCTCGGCCGCCGAATTGGCATCGCCCAGCCCGGCATTGACGGTGACATAGGGTTTGACGCCGATCAGTCGCGTCAGGTTCAGCCACTCGTCCATGCCGATGTCGTTCGTCTGCATAGCGCTCCAGGCATGGTCGTACATCGGCGCCCGCTTGTCGCGCGGGCCGATCGCGCCGTGCCAGTCCCAGTTCGACAGGAAATTGCCGCCCGGCAGCCGCCAGAAGCCGGAGTCCAGCGTCTTGAGGATCGCGACCGTGTCCGCGCGCCAGCCGTCGATATTGTCGGCCGGCATCAGCGAGACGGCGCCGATCCGAAAATGCCCCGACCCGGTGCCCGTGATCTCGAACCGCGCATCGGCTGTCGCCGCGCCGGCGACGAAGCTGAACGGCACCGTCTGCCACGAATCCGTCAGCGCGGGCAGGTCGACGACCTGCCGCTGCTGGGGGCCATCTCCCCAGACCAGCGCCACCTGCACCGATGCGCCCGGCGCTCCGGCGACGACGACGTGGCCGGTATAACGCTCGCCTTCGGCCAGACCGATTCCCTGTTGCCTGAAGCCGTGGGCTCCGGCGCCGTCGAGTGCCACGCGGACGTCCTGCTCGCCGACATAGGGCGCGGTCCGATCCATGGTCACCGCATCGGCCCCGCCGATCGGCCGCCATTTGCGCAGCGTCATCGCGGGCCGGCCCTCGGCGCTCTTTGGCTGGACCGGGTCGTGCCCTTCCTCGACGACGGGGAAGTAGAATTTCCGGTTGTCCAGCATCTCGGCCCACAAGGTCCGCGCGACGAGGCTGCCGATCGGCTCGATGAACATGCCGTATTCGTATGGGGACACCGGCCGATGTTCGCGCGTGACATCGATTCTTGTCTGCACATCGGCGGCGTTGGCGCTGCCGATCGTCAAGCCGCACGCCAGCAATGCCGCCATCGCTCTCAGTTGCCCCGGCACGCCTCTTTTCGGGTTCCACATCGGCCCTCTCCCCTTGTTTGCGAGCGCTACCATTTTTGTCTGAGTTTTTCTGGACGTCAAGAGGCGCCGGATTCGGGCTCAAACCGGGAGAGACTCGGGATTAACGCAAATATGTTCGTCTATTCGGCAGCGATGACTGCACTACCCCGCTCCTGAAGGCGGACGTTCGGGGCTGTCATTCGGTTTCCCGTTGTAGAGGTAGCGTTATCAAACTGCGAAGATGTCGAGGCTGCCGCAATTCCTCAGCCGCCGCGGAGCATCCGCATCACGAACGCGCGGATGCGGCCGTAATTGCCCTTTGCCAGCGGCCCCAGAATGCCGTGTTGCTCTTCGGGCAGATGGGCAAGCGGGTGGCCGCGAGGGCGGAAGACATAATGGTCGAAAAAGGCGTGCCATGCCGCCCGCTCTGCGGGTGGGCGTTCGGCGATTGCGATCATCGCCAGCATCATCGCGGTCGCAGGCGCATCGGGCCCGCCGGCGAAAGCATCCCACCAATAATTGACGAGCAGGTTGATGCGGTCGCGCGCCTCGACCTGATGCCACCACAATTTGGGCAGGTACAGCGCGTCTCCGGCGTCGAGTTCGACGGTGATTGACCGCGGTTGCGCAGCATCGAAACGGGGATAGCGCGGGTTGCCCGGGCCGGCACCGGGCGCCAGCGCTACCGGTTGTCCCGCCATCGTGTGGTCGATCGGGCCGACATAGAGGTCGCCGATCGCATCGGGCGGGTAGAGGGTGAATCGCCGTTGCCCGGCGATCACGCACGCGACATTGTCATAGGTGTCGTAATGACACGCGATCTCGGATGCCGTCCCGATCCAGACGCGCGGACGGACAGCCGGTGGCAGGAAGGCGAGTCGGTTCTCCTCTGCGAAGCCGGGCAGCAGCGCGTCGGTCGGGATCGAACCCATGTAGAGCGACGGCGCGTGTGGATCGCCCGCGCCCGCCTCGATCCGCCGGAGCAACTCGGCGAGCCCCATCGTCTCGCGCGCGAAATTGAAGCCGCCCGGCCTGTCGCCATAATGGTAACGCCCGGCAATGTCGGGCGCACCGATGAATGCTTCGCCGGTGGCGCCTGCATCGAACCGACGCAGATAATCGAACAGCGCGCCGATCGCGCCAGCCCCTGCGCGCGTTGCGGGCCAATCCCGGCAGGCGCCGCGCAGGACCACCGGGATACATGCGCGCGCAACCTCGGTTCGAAAGCTGTCGTAACCGCCGATGGCGCCGGGCTCGATCTCGCGCAGCGCCTCAGCCATCGGCCCGGCCCGCCGCAAGCCGGCGATTGCGCCGTTCGGCAAGCACCGGAATCTGCTTCAGCGAACCGATCATCGTGTAGATCAACTGAAGATGACCCTGCCGGAACAGGTCGAGGACGGCCGTATTGGCGAGATCGTGCAATGCGTCGAGGCTGATGGTGTAGAGACCCTCCAGCCGCAACGTTTCGCCGTCGTCGAAGCGCAGCGAGACATCCATCGGTTCGATGAGCTTGTGCTCGAGCAACGCGGCCACGAATGCGTCGGACTGCTCGACGCCCAGTTTGAGCTGACCGAGCACACGCTGGATGTGCCGCACGAGATCGCCTGGCTCGCCGTCTTCGTCGAACAGCATGTCCCCGTCGTCACCGAACCGCGGGTGAGTCGGCATGATTGCGATACCATCGGGAGATACGAAGAATCCCTGACGGGCGAGATCGAGGGGCTCGAACGTATCGCCTGCCGCCGTTTGGGCGACGAGATTCTCGCCCGGACCGAAGCCGCTGACGGCTCCTGCATAAAACCGCCCTGTCGCCTGATCCTTCGTCAGGATGATCGGTCGCGACACGGCGGCGGCGGCGAATTCGGCAGGAACGATCTGCACGAAATGTGGCGTCGGGAGCCGCCTTTTGGCACGCAAGCCAGCGTGATCGCGCGCGTTGAGCAGTTCAAGATCCGCCATTCGCTTCCTCTCCCTTGACGAGGCGCCGATCTGGAGCGCGCCCGCCCGCCACGATTATTCCCGGTACCCTATCCAGGAATAGGCCGCTTTGGCGCTGCCGCCAAGCGACGGAGCGCCGTGACATAACGCAGACAAATACATCTTGATAGCGCTACCTAAATGGGATACGACTCGGTCAGTTCGGATTCGCGCAAGATGAATCGGGAGGATGCGGATGCCACATCGTTTGGCCCAAGGGCGCGCCCTTCCTTTCGCGCGAACCTGCGCGGCTTCGGCACATCGACAACGATGAGAGGACGGCGTCAGCCGTCAGAATGGGGAGAAGGGGCATGATAGACAGCGTGCATGGGCTGAGTTCCCAGAGCGATCGACGCAGAGCGGCAGTGCGGAAGGCAATGCTGGCGGGGGCGTCGAGCCTCCTCGCGGTTGCTCTGGCCGGCCAGGCATCGGCGGAAGAGAAGGCCGCTCCGGTTCGCGCAGAAGACGGCGAACCGACCTCGATCGCCGCAACGCCTGCGGCGCCCGTGCCGCAGGATCAGACGGTTGGGGACGATACGCAGCAAACGATCATCGTCACCGGTATTCGCGGGTCGCTCCAGCGCAATCTCGACATCAAACGCAACGCCGCCGGCGTGGTTGACGCGATCTCGTCGGAGGATATCGGCAAGTTTCCGGATTCGAACGTCGCGGCGGCGATGCAGCGCCTGCCTGGCGTATCGATCCAGCGTTCGGGCTCTCGCGGCGAGCCGCAGGGGATCACGGTTCGCGGCTTCGGCGGCGACTTCAACGAGACGTTGTATGACGGCCGCCGCATCTCGACCGCAACCGGCGGCCGCTCGGTCGATTTCAGCACGGTGGGCGCCGATTTCATCGGTACGATCAGCGTGCTCAAGACGCCCGACGTTACTTTATCGAGCAATTCGATCGGCGCGACCGTCAACATCGAATTCCCTAAGCCGTTCGACCATCCGGGCATGCGGGTCGCGGTTACCGCATCGGGTTCGTTGCAGGATGGCGCGGACAAGGTCGTCCCGACGATCGGTGCGCTGTTCAGCGACACCTTCGCGGACGATACATTCGGCATCCTCGTCGATGCGATCTACACGCGCCACGACACGCAGACCAACCGCGTCTATGTGTCGGGGTGGCCCGGCGGCTATTACGCGCCGTGCCAGCTTGCCGACAGCAGTGCGGCGACGTGCAGCCCGACCGACGATGCGGCTGCGGATCCGTCGCAGCGCAAGACGATCGTGGGCTTCTTCGAGCAGCAATACGGCGCGACGCAAATCTACACCAAGGACGAGCGGCTCGACGGCCGGATCGCGCTGCAATGGCACCCGTCCGACTCGATCATGCTGACGCTCGACGACAATTACTCGCGCCAGACGATCCGCGAGGACAATTTCGGCTACGGCATCTGGTTCAACCAGGGCAGCCTGCGGGACGTCGTGCTGGACGATAACGGCACGGTGCTCGATTTCACGCAGGCGGGATCGCAGACCGATTTCGTCGCGGCCACCAATCGATCGCTGCTCGAGACCAACCAGACCGGCCTCAACCTGAAATGGGACGCGACCGACAATCTCCAGATCGAGGCGGACGCGAGCTATTCGAAAAGCTGGCTCAACCCGGACGATCGGCTCAGCAGCGACAATGCGGATGTCGGCTACGGCTTCGATATCGGCCCCTCGCTCGGCATCAGCATCGGCGGCGACAGCAGCGACACGATTCCCGAGCTGCACGATTACGGCGCCGGCGGGGATCCGTCGCGCTGGGCGGATACGTCCGTCATCGGCTCGCACGTCACGGTGCGCCAGGCCCAGAAAAACACTGACGAGATCAAGCAGGGGCGGCTGGCCGCGACCTGGGATCAGGATGATTTCCGGATCAAGTTCGGCGGCAGCTATATCGAGGACCATTTCAAGTTCCAGATGCGCGACACGTTCGCGAACAACTTCTGGCAGGCCTATTCGGGCTATGGCCCGGCATCGGGCAGCGCGACGGGCGTTCCCATCCCGCCGAGCCTGTTCACCGATACGGTGAGCACGGACGACTTCATTCCCGGCTTTTCGGGCATGTTGCCGCCGGTGCTGCTCAAGTTCGATGCGCGGGAATATCAGGAATTTCTCGAAAGCCTCGGCAACCCGCAGGCGCAGAACATTCCCGGGTTCAATTATGGCGGCGCGAATGTCGGCGAAAATTTCACCGGCACGTTCGACCTCGCGCTCAACAACGGCAGCATCCGGGACATTACGGAGAAGACCTGGGCGCTGTTCGTGCGCGCGGATTTCGAGACCGAGATTGCCGGCATGCCGTTCCACTTCAATGCCGGCCTGCGTGAGGAGAATACCCACGTCACTTCGGCCGGGTTCGGGCAGGTGCCGATCAATATCGTGAGCGATCCCGCCGATCCCACGCTGCTGACGGTCGTGCTGAGCGATCCGCAGCCGGTCACGACCAAGAGCAACTATGCCTATCTGCTGCCCAGTGTCGATATGAAGCTGGAACTGACCGACAAGCTTCATCTTCGCTTCGATGCATCGCGCACGTTGACGCGGCCGGGGCTCAACCTGCTCACGCCGGTGCTTTCCGTCGGCACGGGCCAGCGTGTCGGCGCGCTGACCGCCAGCGGCGGCAGCCCGGCGCTGAGGCCCTATCTTTCGGACAATTTCGACGCGGCGCTGGAATGGTATTACCAGCCGAATTCCTATGCCGCGGTCGATTTCTTCCTGAAGGACGTGACCAACTTCATCGTCGGCGGCACGACGCGGCAGACGATCAACGGCGTCGTCGATCCGTCGACCGGCCAGGAAGCGGTGTTCGCGGTGACGCAGCAGGTCAACGGGCCCAAGGCAACGGTGCGCGGTGTCGAGCTCGCCTGGCAGCACGTCTTCGGCAACAGCGGCTTCGGCTTCAATGCCAACGCCACTTTCGTCGGGACCAACAAGCCGTTCGATCCGGAAGACATCTCGACGAGCGGCTTTGCAGTGACGGGTCTCGCCAATTCGGCCAACCTCGTCGCCTTCTACGACAAGCACGGCTTCGAGGCGCGCGTTGCGGTCAATTATCGCGATGAATATCTGCGCCAGTTCGGGCAGAATCAGAATACCGGTGCGTTCGGGTCCGAGCCCACGTTCGAGAACCCGAACCTGCAGATCGATTTCAGCACGAGCTATCAGCTCACCGACAACATCAATGTCTTTTTCGAGGCGCTGAACCTCACCAACGAGGTGCAGAGCACGCACGGACGATACGACAATCAGTTGCTCGACGTGTTCGCCTATGGCCGCCGATTCACGGCCGGGGCACGCTTCCGTTTCTGATCCCCTTCGGCCGGGGATGTCGCATCCATTGACATCCCCGGCGACTTTTTCTTTCGTGGATCAAATGGTGAAGCCGATCAGAAATATCGTGGTTGTCGGCGGAGGCACCGCCGGATGGCTGACCGCGGGCGTGATCGCGGCAAAGCACCGCGGCCGGATGGCGGCAGGCTTTACCGTGACGCTTGTCGAATCGCCGAACATCGCCATCGCGGGGGTCGGAGAGGGCACGTGGCCGACGCTACGCGCGACGCTTGCGCGGATGGGCGTTTCCGAGACCGAATTGTTCCGGCAGACTGACGCGGCGTTCAAGCAGGGCGCGAAATTCGCGCGCTGGACGACGGGCGCCGAGGACGACGCCTATTACCATCCGTTGATGCTGCCGCAGAGCTTC
Source organism: uncultured Stakelama sp. (assembly GCA_964639855.1). Classification (GTDB taxonomy): domain Bacteria; phylum Pseudomonadota; class Alphaproteobacteria; order Sphingomonadales; family Sphingomonadaceae; genus Sphingomonas. Next base: position 54,643 of record CAZXFY010000005.1, read on the forward strand.
GCGCAGCTCAATCTGGTGCCGCACTGGCTCGCTTCGGGCGGCGGGGGCACCTTCTGCGACACGGTGTGCCCCCAGGGGCGCCTGTGCGACGACGGGCTGGCGCCCAAGACGATCGCGACCCCCGAATATGAGGCGCCAGCCAACTATGCCTATCATCTGGACGCGGGCAAGTTCGCGCCATTCCTTCAGCGCCATTGTTGCGAAACGCTGGGCGTGCGGCATGTGCTCGCCGATGTCCGCCATGTGAAACTGGCGGAGAATGGCGACATCGCCGGCATCGTCACCGAGCAGGCCGGAGAGATCGAGGGCGATCTGTTCGTCGATTGCACGGGCTTCAAGTCGCTGTTGCTCGGCGAGGCGCTGGGCGTCGATTTCGAAGAATGCGGCGACGTGCTGTTCTGCGATCGCGCGCTCGCGGTTCAGCTACCCTATGCCAGCGAGATCAGCCCGATCACGTCGCACACCATTTCGACCGCGCAATCTGCGGGCTGGATCTGGGACATCGGCCTGCCCGAGCGACGTGGCATCGGCCACGCTTATTCGAGCAGCCACATTTCGGACGACGACGCCGAGCGCGAGCTGCGCGCCTATATGGGCCCCGCGGCCGACGCGCTGACGGTGCGCAGGATCAGATTCCGATCGGGCCATCGCAAGACGTTCTGGAAGCGCAACTGCGTTGCGGTCGGGCTCGCCGCCGGCTTTCTCGAGCCGCTCGAATCATCGGCGATCGTGCTCACCGAATTGTCGGCCAAGCTGATCGCCGAGCAGATGCCCGCGTGCCGCGAGGTGATGGACGTGATCGCCGCGCGCTTCAACGCGACGACGCATTATCGCTGGGGCCGGATCATCGATTTCCTCAAGCTGCATTATGTGCTGACGCGCCGCACCGATACCGATTTCTGGCGCGACAACGTGTTGCCCGAGACCATTCCCGAGCGGCTTCAGGAATTGCTGTTGCTGTGGAAATACCAGTCGCCCTGGTTCCACGACGAGTTCGACCGGGTCGAGGAAGTGTTTCCAGCGGCGAGCTATCAATATGTGCTCTACGGGATGGGGTTCCGCACCGAAGTGGAGCCGGCGGCATTGCAGCCGGACGCGCGGCGCGCGGAACGCGCCATGCGCGAGAATGTCGCACAGACGGAGCGATTGCGCGCGGGCTTGCCGCGCCATCGCGAGCTGATCCGCAAGATTCACGAGCATGGTTTGCAACCGGTATGAGCGCGTCATACCTGGCCGCGATAATGGACTGAGCGAGCCGCAAGGGTGGCTGTCGAACCTGGTGAATGCCGAGCGCACGCGTGGGATCGGCATCCGGCTCGCGATCGGTGCGCTGGAAGAGGAAGTACTGGTGCAATTCCTGGAGAGGCGGCGGCGCTATCGTGCCTTCGCGCATCGGGTAGTGTTCGGCCATTTCCCGGCGAGGCACGGCACGGCTTAACCCGACGACGCGCTGCGCCACGAATAGCCGACCGGATGTGAGCCCGAGGCTCTGATGGATATGCCACATACGTATATCACCGGAGGCGGCAAATGCCGGATAGTCGCTGGCCGGAGGGCCGTGAGCGATGGGCAAGCTGCAGGATCGGGTGGCGATCATCACTGGCGCTGGGAGAGGGATCGGCCGCGCAACCGCGCTCGCCTTCGCACGCGAAGGCGCGCGGATCGTCATCGCCACCCGTAGCACGGAACCGGGGCAGGAGACTCTCGACGCAATTCGCGCGGTTGGCGGCGACGGGTTGCTCATTCCGGGCGAAATAAACACGCACGCGGATTCGCGGGAGCGGATCGAACGTGCCGTGGCGCATTACGGGCGTCTGGACATCGTGCTGCACAACGCCGCGTACATTCCATTCGGTGCGCTCGGTGAGCTGGCCGACACCGATCTTGACAAGATTTTCGATGTGGGCCTGAAGGCGTGTTTCTGGCTCACCGGCGACGCGCTGCCCTATCTGCGGGAGAGTCCGGCAGCGCGAGTCCTGCTCACCTCGTCGCTGGCGGGCAACCGGCGCTTCTTCCCGAACCTCGTCCATTATTGCGCGCTCAAGGCGGGGGTGAACGGCTTCATCAAAGCGGCCGCGCTGGAACTTGCCCGCCAGGGCATCACGGTCAACGGCGTCGAGCCGGGATTGGTGCTTGGTCACGCGCTCAAGGAAAGTGCGTCGCCGGAGGTGATCGAGGAACGCGCGTCGGTCTTCCCGATCCCGCGTGTCGGCCAGCCGGAAGAGATCGCCGAGGCGTTTCTGTATCTCGCTTCCGATGCGGCGCGGTACGTGACCGGGATCACCATCCCGGTCGACGGCGGCGTGTCGCTGGGCCAGGCGGCGCCGCTCAAGTTTGATCGGTTGTCGAATGCCGGGTGAGCGAGGCACCGTCCTCGTCACCTCGGCGATGGGCAATCAGGGCCGACTTCTGCTCCCCAAGCTGACACAAGCGAGGTGGCGGGTTCGCGCCTATGACATCGCCGCCGACCAGGCGAAGCTGGCCGCGCTCGGTGCCGCCGAAACGGTGTGCGCGGACCTGCTGGATCCGGTGGTGCTGACGAGGGCGATGGATGGCGTCTCGACGGTCTATCATCTCGGCCCCAATGCGCATCCCCGTGAAGCGGAGATCGGCCTTGCCGTCATTCGGGCCGCGCTGGCAGCGGGCGTACGGCATTTCGTGTTCGGAGCGGTGCTGCATCCGCAGATCGGTGCGCTCGCCCAACATGCGATGAAGCTCCAGGTTTCCGAAGCATTGCTCGAATCGGGGCTCGCGTGGACCATCCTCGAACCCGCGCATTATATGCAGACGCTGCAGCATCGAGCAGTGTTCGCTGGCGATCCGTTTCGCCTCACCTGGAGCCTCGATCGGCGCCAGGCATTGGTGGACCTCGACGATGTGACCGACGTCGCGGCCCGCGTGATTGCTGAAGGCCCGGATCGGCATCGCGCCGCCAGCTACGAATTGTGTTCGGGCGATTGCCTGACGGGCCGGGAGATCGCGGCCCGGCTCGGCGTTTTGCTCGGGCGCGAGGTGGATGCGGAACAGGTGGCGCCCGAGGCGGTGATCGCGCGTGTCTTCGGCCCCGATCCGGACCCGGTCCGGTTCGCTGAGCGCGTGCGGCTATTCGCCCGCGTGGCGGATTGGTACGGCGATCACGATTTCGACGGGTCGGCCGTGGTGCTTGGCCATCTGCTCGGGCGCGCGCCGACGACGTTCACCGATTTCCTCGCGCGCGATCTGTCGGCTTGGCGGAGGCGCTAGTCCGGCCCGGCGCCGTGCGTGCGCAATCGGCATAGGCGTGATAGGCACGGCGTATGTGCGCCGTCATCACCGCCGATGCCCAATCGCGATCGCGCGCGCGCAACGCCGCGGTGATCTCCTCATGCTCGGAGATGCTGCGTTCAAGCTGATGGCGCCCGTAACGCATCGCCGTGCGGTGTACAATCGGCTGCAGCACCAGCTTGTTGAGCATCGTTGCGAGCCGATCGGATTGCGCAATCTCCAGCACCACGCCGTGAAATTCTGCATTGCCTTCCAGGAACACCTCGACGTCGGGATCGGGGCGCTCGATCGCATCGCGGATTTGCCGGTTGATCTGCTCGAACCGGGCGATGTGCTCGGCTTCGACTCGCTCTGCAGCGCGTCCCACCGCATGGCTTTCGAGCATTGAGCGAAGCGTGAACACCTCCTCGATTTCGGCCAAGCTCCATTCGGCGACATAGGTCCGCTGGCTTTCCGTCCGCCGCACAAATAGCTCGCCTTCGAGCTGGCGCATCGCATCGCGCACCGGCGTGCGCGATACGCCGCACAGCGCCGCGACCTCCTCCTCGCGCAGCGGTGTTCCCGGTGCCAGCTCGCCCGAACGGATCTTCGCTCTCAACGTCTCGTATACAAGTTCCGACGATTTGCGCATCACGTCCCCTCTTCGGCAAGTTGTACTGTCGCATCGCGACCCGAGTAAAGCGCGGCGCCATCCGATCGCATGCCGTCCTGGCCCGACGCTGCGGCCGTGCGCCACCCCTTCGGCCTATGCGGAAATGGCACACGGCCATGCGACCCTCGTTTATCCAATACGTGAAGAACTGTATACAAAAGATTTGACGAGACCTCGCACCGGGGTCACAGTCATGGCCAAACGAGAGGGTGAGCGAGGGGAAGACGTTGCCGCGCGCGAAGACGATCGAACTGGTCGAAGTGGGCCCGCGTGACGGGCTCCAGAACGAGCGCGACGTGGTCTCGATCGAGGATAAGCTGGCGTTGATTGAGCGCTCGATCGCCGCCGGCGTCCGGCGTATCGAGATCGGCAGCTTCGTCAATCCCAAGCGCGTGCCGCACATGGCCGACACCGACGAGGTCGCGCGACGGCTGCCGGTTCGGGACGACTTGGTATACATCGGACTGGTCATGAACATGCGCGGCGCTGACCGCGCACTGGCCACCCAGGTCAACGAACTGGGCGCGGTGTGCGTCGCCACCGACACGTTCGCGATGCGCAATCAAGGGCAGTCATCGGCGGAATCCGTGGCGGCGGCTGGTGCGATCGTCGCGCATGCCAATGCGTCGGGCCGGCAGGGGCAGGTGACGATCGGTGCATCGTTCGGCTGCCCGTTCGAAGGCGAGGTGCCGTCGGATCGGGTGGTCGAGATGGCGCGCACGCTCGCCGCTGCCGGCCCGCGCGAAGTCGCCTTGGCTGACACGATTGGCGTCGCAACCCCGCCCGAGGTCAGCGCTCTCGTCTCGCGCACGGTGGAGGCGATCGCGCCGATCCCGGTACGCGTCCATTTCCACAACACGCGCAACACGGGTCTCGCCAACGTCTGGGCCGCGGTCGAGGCGGGCGCGAAGGTGGTCGATGCCGCGCTGGGCGGGCTTGGTGGCTGCCCATTCGCGCCGGGCGCGGCGGGAAACGTCCCGACCGAGGACGTGATCTACATGCTGGATCGCGCGGGCATTCGAACCGGCGTCGATCTCGACGCGCTGATCGATTCGGCGCGGTGGTTTTCCGGCGTAATCGGTCGGCCGCTGCCGGGTATGGTCTCCAAGGCCGGGAGATTTCCGCGGCCGCTTCAAGAGGAAGTCGCATGAGTTATCGGCTGGGCGTCGATGTCGGAGGCACCTTCACCGACCTGCTGTTGTTCGATGACGACAGCGGGGCCTTCTGGCGACACAAGACACCGTCCACCCCGGCGGACAGTTCGGTCGGCATCCTTGACGGCGTCGAGGCGATCTGCCGAGCTGCCGACGTTACGCCTGCGGGCGTCGAGGTGTTTCTCCACGGCACCACGGTCGCGACCAATGCGGTCTTGGAAGGCAAGGGCGCGCGCGTCGGGCTGGTCGTTACCGAAGGCTATCGCCAGGTGATGCAGATCGCGCGGAGCTTCGTGCCGGGCGGGCTCGCCGGCTGGATCATATGGCCCAAGCCGACACCGCTCGCCCGGCTTGAGGACACGGTCGAGATCAAGGGGCGCATGTCGGCGCACGGCGAAGAGCTGCGCCCGATCGACGACGACGACATCCGCGCTGCGCTCGGCAGGCTGAAGGCCCGCGGGGTCGAGGCGGTCACGGTCGCGCTGATGAACTCCTATATCGACGGCAGGCACGAGCGGCGTGTGGGCGAGTTGGCCGCAGAGGTCATGCCCGATGTGCCCGTCTCGCTCAGCCATGTCGTCTTGCCCGAGATGCAGGAATATGAGCGCACGCTGACGACCGTCGCCAACGCCGCGGTGCGCCCGGTGGTCGGCCGCTATATCCGCAACCTGCGCGACAAGCTGCGCGGCGCCGGCATGGCCGGGCAGCTCTCGATGCTGCGGTCGGACGGCGGGCTGATGTCGTCGGAGAAGGCGGAGGAGCATCCGGTGGCGCTGCTCATGTCCGGCCCGGCAGGCGGCGTGACCGGCGCGCTCTGGGTGGCGAAGAACGCCGGCCTCAAGAACATCCTCACGCTCGATGTCGGGGGAACCTCGACCGACGTGGCTTTGATCGAGAACCTCGATGCGCGCCGCGTCCGCACGACCGAGGTAGGCCACCTTTCGGTGCGCGCGTCGGCGCTCGACGTGAAGACGGTCGGCGCGGGCGGCGGCTCGATCGCCTATGTGCCCGAGCTCACCGGAGCATTGCGCGTGGGCCCGCAGTCCGCCGGTGCGGAGCCGGGGCCGGTCGCCTACGGCAAGGGCGGCGAGCTGCCCACCGTCACCGACGCCAACGTCGTGCTCGGCTATCTGCCGGAGGCGTTGCTCGGCGGCACGTTCAATCTCGATCGCGAGGGCGCGACGCGCGCGGTGCAGACCGTCGCCGATGCGCTCGGCATCGGTCTGATGGAGGCGGCGCGCGGGATCATCGATATCGTCAACGAGAATATGTTCGGCGCGCTGCGCATGATCTCGGTCCAGCAGGGCTATGATCCGCGCGATTTCGCGCTGATGGGCTTCGGCGGAGCGGGGCCGCTGCACGTCAATGCGGTGGCACGGCTGATGGGAAGCTGGCCGGCGGTGTCGCCGGTTTCGCCCGGTGTGCTGTGCGCGCTGGGCGATGCAACGACCCGGATGCGCACCGAAACCGCGCGCAGTTTCTCGAAGGCGATGGCCGACACCAGGCAGGAGGAGGTGATCGCGCTTCTCGACGAGATGGCGGCGCAGACCCGTGGCGAGCTCATGGCCGAAGGTGTCGCCGAGGCGGACATCACAAGCCAGTTCGAGATCGACGTTCGCTACGAAGGCCAGGCGTTCGAGGTTCCCTTGTCGATCGATCCGGAGACGTTGCGCCGCGACGGTCTCGAAGCCGTGCGGACGCGCTTCGACGATGAGCATCGCCGCCTCTTCACCTTCAACATGGACAGCCGCCACGAGATCGTGAACCTGCGCGCCGTGGCGTTGGGCCCCGCGCTCGATCTGCCTGCGGCCGAATTGCCCAAGGGCGACGGCGACCCCTCGGCCGCCTGCCTTCGCAATCACCAGATGTGGATGGACGGCGCGATGCGGACCGGCGCAATCTACGACCGCGCCAAGCTGCGCCAGGGCGATCGCATCTCCGGACCCGCCATCGTCGTCGAAATGGACTCGACCACCCTTATCGAAGCGGACTGCGTCGGCACCGTCGATCGCATCGGCAACATCATGATCAACCCGGCCTGAGGAGCAGCCATGCCTGCCCGTATCATCGAGACCAAGCCGCGCCCGTTCGAGGCCAAGGACATCGATCCTGTCACTCTGGAGGTGATCGAGAACGCGTTGCGCAACGCGCGTATCGAGATGGATGCGACGCTGGTGCGCACCGCCATGTCGCCGGGCATCCGCGAGCAGGGCGACGCCTTTCCGATGATCGCCGATCACAAGGGCCGCATGATCGTCGGCCAGTTCGGCAGTTTCATCGACGGCTTCCTGAAGGGCTATGACGGCACGATCGAGGAAGGCGACATGTTCCTCATGTCGGACCCTTACTCGGTCGAAGGCGCGATCAGCCATTGCAACGACTGGATGGTATTGATGCCGGTCTATCGCGATGGCCGGCTGCTCGCCTATACCTCGATGTTCGGCCATCAGTCCGATATCGGCGGCAAGGTCCCCGGCTCGATGCCGATCGACGCGCACTCGATCTTCGAGGAGGGCGTGCGCATCCCGCCGGTGAAAATCTATCGGAACGGCGCGTATAACGACGATGTCGTCCGCCTCGTTCTTCATCAATCGCGCAAGGCGGATTGGTGCGCGGCGGACCTCAATGCGCTGATCGCCTCGTGCCGGGTCGCGGCGCGGCGGATCCTCGAAATGGCGGACCGATTCGGCGAAGAGGTCTACGTCTCGGCCACCGAGGAGCTGCTGGCCCGCAATTATCGCGCGATGAAGCAACTGATCGAAACCTCGATCAGCACCGATCCGGTGACGTTCGAGGATTTCATCTGCGACGACGGCAAGGGCTTCGGTCCCTATCGTATCCGCTGCTCGATGCATCGCGAGGGCGAGAAGGTGTTCCTCGATTTCGAAGGCACCGATCCGCAGAGCCCGGCGTCGATCAACTTCTATCTCAACGAGAACATGTTCAAGATGTTCTTCGGCATCTACATGATCATGGTCTTCGATCCGCAGATCCTGTTCAACGACGGGTTCTACGATCTGATCGAGGTGCGCATCCCGGATGGGTCGCTGCTGAAGCCCAATTACCCCGCCGCACTCTCGGGCCGCACCCATGCGCTGGGCCGTATTTTCGACATCCTCGGCGGGCTGCTCGGCCAGCGCACGCCGGAATTCCTGAACGCCGCCGGCTTCTCGTCGTCGCCGCACCTGTTCTACGCGGGCACCGATCGGCGGGGGAACTGGTTCCAGCTCTTCCAGATCGGTTTCGGCGGCATTCCCGGCAGGCCGTTCGGCGACGGGCCCGACGGCCATTCGCTGTGGCCGGGTTTCACCAACGTGCCCAACGAGTTCCTCGAACGCTACTTCCCGCTTGTCATCGAGCGCTATGAGACCGAGCCCGACAGCGGCGGCGCGGGGCTCAATCGCGGCGGCAACGGCATCCGCATGACCTATCGCTTTCTGGAACCCGGCGTCATCGCGTTGCACGACGACCGCTGGTTCACCAAGCCATGGGGGGTGAACGGCGGCGAGCCCGGCGCGCGGGCGCGCAAGATCCTGGTGAGGGCCGACGGGTCCGAGACCGTGATCGGCAACAAACTGGAGGAGCTGGCGGTCGACGCCGGCGACCAGCTTCACTTCATCACCTGGGGCGGCGGCGGCTGGGGCGACCCGCTGGCGCGCGACCCTGCGCTGGTTGCGCTGGAGGTCGAGCAGGGACTCGTTACACGCGAGGGCGCGCGGTCCTACGGCGTCGTGCTTGACGATGCGGGCGCCGTCGACGCGGCCGCCACCGAAGCGTTGCGCGCCGAACAGGGGGCGACGCGCAAGCCGAATGAGATCTTCAATCGCGGCGGCACGATCGAGGAGCTGCGCGCGTCATGCGAGGCCGAAACCGGCTTGCCGGCCCCGCGCCAGCCGGTCTGGGCGCCGATCGCGGCCGCCGCCGAATGACGAGAGGACCGATGGACAATCCAGGGGCGCTCAAGGACATCAAGGTCCTGGAGCTAGGTCAGCTTATCGCCGGGCCGTTCTGCGGCCAGTTGCTCGGCGACATGGGCGCCATGGTGGTCAAGATCGAGCCGCCGGGCAAGGGAGACCCGATGCGCGAATGGGGGCACGGCGACGCCAAGTTGTGGTGGGAGGTCGTCGCCCGAAACAAGAAATCGATTTCCGCCAATCTGCGTGTGCCCGAGGGACAGGATCTCGTTCGCCGGCTCGTGCCGCACTTCGACATCCTGATCGAAAACTTCAAGCCGGGCACGATGGAGAAATGGGGGCTCAGCCCCGACGTGCTCCACGCGATCAACCCGCGGCTCATCATCGTCCGGGTGTCGGGCTACGGGCAGACCGGCCCTTATGCGAGCCGCGCTGGCTTTGGCGGGATCGGCGAAGCGATGGGCGGCTGGCGCGCGATCGTCGGTGATCCCGATCGGCCGCCGTCACGGATGGGCGTGTCGATCGGTGACAGCCTGGCCGCAACCTACGGCTGCCTGGGCGCGCTCGCCGCGCTGCACGCGCGCGACCGGATCGGACGCGGCCAGGTCGTCGACAGCGCGCTCTACGAGGCGGTGCTCCAGGTGATGGAAAGCCTGGTGCCGGAATATATCGTCTCCAACCATATCCGGAAGCGCTCGGGCTCGATATTGGAGGCGGTGGCGCCATCGAACGTCTACCCGTGCAGCGACGGCGAGTTTCTGATCGGCGCCAATCAGGACGCGGTGTTCAAGCGGCTGTGCGCGGCGATGGGCCAGCCCGAACTGGCGACCGACGAGCGCTACGCCACGCACGTCGCCCGTGGCCGCAACCAGGCCGAACTGGACGAGCGTATCGCCACATGGACGCGCGGGTTCACCATCGACGCGCTCGAGGCGCTGATGACCGAGTACAGCGTTCCCGCGGGGCGGATCTATCGCGCGCCCGATATGCTGGAGGATCCGCATTTCGCCGCGCGCGACGCGCTGATCGAGGTCGATCATCCGCGCTGGGGCCCGTTGAAGATGCAGAACAGCTTCCCCAAGCTGTCCGAGACGCCGGGCTCCATCCGCTCGATTGCGCCGCAATCGGTCGGGGCGGACAATGCCGAAATCTATGGCGAGATGCTCGGCATCGACGCCGCGGAGCTCGCCGCGCTCGCCGGGCGCAGCGTGATCTGATGGCGGCGGGCGGCGTGGCGGAGCGGGAGATCGCGATCATCGGCGCCGGAATCGGCGGCCTCACGCTTGCGCTGGCGCTGCGGCAGCGCGGCTTCGCGCCCATCGTCTACGAGCGCGCCAAGGCATTGGGGGAGGTCGGCGCGGGGCTGACGCTCTGGCCCAATGCGACCAAGGCCCTTGCGAGCCTCGGGCTGGGCGAAGAGCTCGACCGGATCGGCGAGGAGCCGATCCACCAGATGATCCGCAACGGCCATACCGGCGAGATTCTGCGAATCTTCGAACGCAAGAGCACGATGCGGCCGACTTATGGTGCGCCGCTGCTCCAGATCCACCGCCGTGATCTCCACGACATGCTGGTCCACGCGCTCGAGGCCCGCGCGCCAGGGTCGGTCAGGCTTGGCTGCCATCTCGTCTCGGTCGAGGCGGACGCGGCACGGCCGGTCGCGACCTTTGTCGACGGCAGCCGGGTCGGCGCCGACCTGATCGTCGGTTGCGACGGCATTCGGTCACGGGTGCGCGCGGCGCTGTTCGGCGAGGAGCAGCCGCGCTTCACCCGCATCATCGCGTGGCGCGGACTGGTGCCGATGGCCGACGTGCCCGAAGAGACCCGCGCCGAGCCTGTCGGCATCCACATCGCGCATGGCTGCCACGTCGCGCATTATCCAGTGCGGCAGGGCAAACTGCTCAACTTCCTCGGCTTCGCGGTCGTCGACGGTTGGGCCGAGGAGGGCTGGGCGATCCCGTCCACCGTTGCGGAGATGATGGAACGGTTCGACGATTTCCATCCGGCGGTCGCCGCGGCGATGGCCGCGACTCCGTCGGGCGGCCTGTTCAAATGGGGTCTGTTCGACCGTGACGTGCGCGAGCAATGGTCGCGAGGCGCGGTGACGCTGCTCGGCGATGCCGCGCACCCGATGCTGCCCTTCCTGGGCCAGGGCGCGGGCATGGTGATCGAGGACGCGATCGTGCTCGCCCGGCTGCTAGAAGGCGGCGGCGACATCTCCGCGACGCTCGCTCGGTACGAAGCGCTGCGGCGTCCGCGCACCGCCTATGTGATGCTGAAGGGCCGCGCCCATTCGCATTATTATCACAGCGATCCCGGGGAGGCGGACGAAGCCGAACTGGCGTTGGACGTCGATCTCAACAAATACGACGCGGCGGCAATGCCGTTGTGAGCGTGGCGGCCGGCCTCGATCAGACATCGGTACCCGCGCAGTCCCGGCATGTCTGGCTGATGGTCGCGGTGCTGTTCTGCTCGACGCTGTTGATCCAGGGCACCGCGCTCGCCGGCATCACCCTGTTCGACGCGCGCATCATGGACGAGCTTGGCATCACCCGTAGCGTTCTCAAGTTTCGCGACCTGATCTACATTCTCACGGCATCGTTCTCGTGCCTGTTCATGGCGCAATTGTGCGAGCGGTTCGGCGCACGCACGATGGTGGTGATCGGGCTCGGCAGCTTCTCCGTGGTGATGCTGGGATATGCCGTCGCGAGATCGATCGCGCTGATCTATCTCAGCCACGCGCTGCTGGGCTTCGCCTATGCCTGCGTCCACGTCGTCGTTTTGATGGTGATCCTGGCGCGCTGGTTCGACGCCGGCGACGCCAAACGCGGAATTGCGCTCGGCATCTGCATCTCGGGCGCGAGCTGCGGCGCGATTGCGAGCTCGCAGGCGATCGCCGCTATGCTCGTGCATCTGCCGTGGCGCAGTGTGTTCGTGGTCCTGGCGGCGGTGCCGGTGGTGATCCTTCCGTTCACCAGAATAATCCGCACCCCACGCGACGGCCGCTTCGGTGACTGGTCGGTGGAGTCACAGGCGAGCCTGGGCTTCTCGTTCCGGATGCTCGCGTCGGGCCCGGCAATAGCGATGATGCTGGCGATCGTGCCGATCTTCTACGTTTCGGCCTGCATCGGATCGCATACCGCGTTGATGCTGCGCGGGCAGGGGTTGACGCTGGCAGCAGTGGCGGGCGGCGTGAGCGCCTTCTTTACGGCCGCGCTTGCGGGCAAGTTCGGCTCGGGCTTCCTGCTGCTGCGCTTCCGGCTCCAGACAGCGTGGCTGCTCGCGATGGGGCTGATGGTGGCGGGCTCGACGGTGCTCCTCGCCGCGCCGGATACGGCCTATCTGCCGGCGCTGGCGCTGCTCGGTTTGGGCTGGGGCGGCGCCTTTCCGCTCGCCCAGCTCAAGATCGGTGAGATCTTCCCCGGTGACGCCCTTACCCGCGTGCTCGGCGCCTTCGTCGTGTTTGAATCGATCGGTTCGGCCGCCGGCGCATGGCTCACCGCGCTGATGTATGATGCGAGCGGCGCCTACACGCTGCCGTTCCTCATCAACCTCGTGTTGCTGATCGCGGGGTTCCTCGCCTCGATCGGGATCCATCGTCATGTCGCGCGGCGGACGCTGCCGGTGCCGGACGCGCGCACCATCTGAACAGGAGAATGCCATGATTGCCGTGGACGAGAAGCTGCCCGACATCGCCGTCGCGACGATGGGTGCGGACGGCCCGGAGGTCGTGCAGACCGGCGCGCTGTTCGCGGGCAAGACAGCCGCGCTGTTCGGCGTTCCGGGCGCCTTCACGCCGACGTGTTCGATGGCACATCTGCCCGGTTTTCGCGATCGGGCCAAAGAGCTTCGGGCGCTCGGCTTGGACCTGATCGCCTGCATTTCGGTCAATGATCCCTTCGTGATGAAAGCTTGGGGAGAGCAACAGCAGGTCGGCGATAGCGTGCTGTTGCTGGCCGACGGCAGCGCGACGTTCACCACAGCAATCGGCCTCATCTTCGACGGCACAGCCCTTGGGGTGGGACTGCGTTCGCGCCGCTATTCGATGCTGGTCAAGAACGGAATCGTCAAAATCCTCAATATCGAGGAAGACGGTGCGTTCGAGGTGAGTTCGGCCGAGGCGCTGATTGCGGCACTGACTGCCGGAGCGGCGCCATGAGCGATGGGTACGATTACAGCGATCCTGCCTTGGCGCGCGGCGCGGCGATGTTTCGCGCTGTATTCGGCGATGCGTATGGCGATTTCCTCGCGCGCCAGCTTCACGAGGGCGCGGTCGGCCTCAATCGCGTGGTGATGACGCAAATCGCGCCCACCATCTGGGAACGCGACGCTCTCCCGATGAAGACCAGGCTGTTCGTTGCGATCGCCTCGCTCGCCACGCTCGGTCGCGACGACGTCAAGTTCTTCATGCGCGGCGCCTTCGCGCATGGCGCAACCCGCGTCGAGATCGAAGACGTGCTGCTCGTCGTCGGGCTCGAGAGCGGCTTTCCCGCCGCCACGCGCGCCGCGCGCGCGCTCGATGAGGCGGAGGCCGAGCACGCCGCCTTCATGGCCGAATACGAGACGGAGCAGCGCAAATGACTCGAGGCTATACCCGGCCTTTCACCCCGTATGGCACGGCGTCCACGGTGCTGCCGATGCCGTGGGTGTTCGCGGGTGATCTGACACTGATCCATTTTCGTTGCGATCCCCGAGCCCTCGCTGCTTACCTGCCCGCGCCCCTGATTCCGCTCGATAATAGCGGCGAGGCCTTCCTGTGGTCGCCCAGGCTGACCTGTCATCCGGTGAACGGCGACGGCGATGCGCTCGATCCGGCGCAGACCGGGTACAACGTCTGCGTGATCGGCCTGCCGGCGATGCTGCACGGGAAGCCGACGATCTATTCCGCGTTCCAATGGTGCGATCGAGACTGGTTGGTCGTTCTGAGCTGGTTCATCGGCGCCACCTCGAAAGGTGCGGTCATCGAGCAGACCAGCGTTCATCCGCTGATCGCGCACAACGGATCGCGGCAGGACGGCGCACTCGGCCACCGCTTCTCGCGCACCGTGTCGCGTTTCGGCAACCGGGTGATCGAGATGTCGGTCACACCCGAGCGCGAGACGACGATGGAGGCTCTCGGCTTTTATACAGGCAAGCTGCCGCTGACGGGCATGCGCCATGTGCCCGACCTCGAAATTCCGCCACGCGGCCGGCCGCTCGTCCACGATCTCGTCCAGCAGGTCATGTCGGGCGTCGAGTTCGGCACGCCGCTCGCCGGCAGGGCGGCGCTCACGTTTCATGAGGCGCCCAATGAGGAGATCGCCTCCCTTCAGCCGTCCGAGGTGCTGGGCGGATATGTCGTGCCCATGACCTTCGTCCTCGAAGGCGTGCGTACCGTTCACGATTACCTAGCAGTAGGAGACTGATTCGATGGCAATGTGTTCCGAGAATGGCGTCCATCTGTGGTATGAGATGAAGGGCGACGGTCCGCCATTGATGCTGATCGGTGGTTTCGCGTTGATCGACAGCCAGTGGGAATTCGTCACCGAGGAAATGGCCGGTCGCTACACGGTCATCAATTGGGCTTTCCGCGGCAGCGGCAAGTCCGACTGGACAATGGCTCAGCCGCCCACTGTCGATCAATATGCCGAGGATATGCGCATCGTTCTCGACGCCGCCGGGATCGAGAAGACGGCTTTGTGGGGCACGTCGACGGGCGCCCCGGTGGCGCTCCGCTTCGCGGCCAAATATCCGGAGCGCGTATCGGCGTTGATCACCTATCCCTGGTTCAAGACAGACGATACGTGGCGCGGGATCATGGATGCGGCATATTATGTGGGCAAGTATTTCGGCATCGATCAGATGTCGCGCCTTTTCGCCGGATCGGTGTTCCCCGCGCAACTGCTCTATGCGCCGGAGGGGATCGAATATGAGCGCTGGGCCAAGAAGGTCTATGTCCGCAACGTCAATCCGGAGACGCTCCGGCTGGTGATCGAAGCCTATAAGGAGGTCGACCTGACAGGCGACGTGAAGCGGCTGCAATGCCCCACATTGTTGTTGATGGGTAACGACAGCGACCAGAACGGCAAGGATTTCATGAAGGAGGTATCGTACGATTATCTCGTCAACAGCTTCCTCGCGCTCAAGCCCGATGCCGAAGTCGCTACGATCGAGGAAGCAGGCTCGACCTATTGCATGATCACCAGCGCCGACAAATGCACGGCAGCGGCGACGGCGTGGCTGGAAAAGGTTCTTTAAAGCGATGATCGGGCGCGCCAATGCAGTCGCGGTGGTGACGGGCGGCGCCAGAGGGATCGGTGCTGCAATCGCTACGCGGCTCGGCGCGCTCGGCCATCCCGTCGCTGTGGTGGATCGTGACGGCAAGGGAGTGGATCGCGTTACTGCCGCGATTGTCTCCGGCGGCGGTAGCTCGACAGGGCATGTGTGCGATATCGCCAATATCAGGGAACACGGCGCTCTCCTGACCGCCATCGAAACGCGGCTGGGCCCGCCGCTGGTGCTCATCAACAATGCGGCGGTTGGCGGCGGCGAACGGTTTGACGGTGTGACACCGGAGCGTTTCGACGCGGTGTTCGGCGTGTCCGTGCGTGCAACCTTCTTTCTCACCCAGGCGGCGGTGCCGGCGATGCGCGCGGCCGGCTGGGGTCGGATCGTCAACATCTCGTCGCTGATCGCCGCACGAGGCGAGGACGGCAACCCGCACTACGCCGGCGCGAAGGCAGCCATGATGGGTTTCACCCGCGCCTGGTCACGCGAACTCGCCGGTGACGGGATCACTGCCAATACCGTCCTGCCGCCGTTGACCGATACCCCGATGGCGCGCGACGCGTTCGGTGCCGAAGCGCTGGGGAAGCGCGGCGAAGGGGTGCCGGCCGGGCGGCTCGCGACGGGGGAAGATACCGCGGCTCTGGTCGCCTTCCTCGCTTCGCCCGAGGCCGATTTCGTCACCGGGCAGGCGATCAGCGCAAATGGCGGCGAGTTCGTCGGTGCGCTATGATCGACAGAACGGGTTTTGGACGGGCTGAATGAACTTTCAACAACTCAAGCATTTCGTCTTCACGGCCGAGATAGGCAACATCCTCAAGGCCGCCGAGCACATGCACATCAGCCAGTCGGGTCTGAGTCGCAGCATCAGCGCGCTCGAACACCAGATCGGCCTGCCCCTGTTCGAACGCAGCGCCAAGGGCGTCGAGCTGACGGCGTTCGGCCGAAATTTTTACCCAAGCGCGAAGCTGATCCTGAACGAGCAGCGCCGTTCGGTGGAGGAACTCAAGGCGTTTCGCGAGTTGCGCGCAGGATCACTGACGCTCGGTATCAATCACAGCTTCGCCTATTTCCTGGCGCCGGAGATCATTGCCGAGTTGATTCGCACGACGCCGGACGTGTCGCTGTCGGTGGTCGCCAACAATTACCAGGCACTGGCCCAGGCGCTGGCGACCGGCGATCTCGACCTGGTGCTGTCGCTCTATACGGAGCCGAGCAAGCGCGACGACCTGCGCTACGAGAAGCTGTTCGAGATGAATACGCGGGTCTATGCGGCCGCCGATCACCCACTCGCGCAGACCGACCACATCACGCCCGACATTTTGGCCGGCGCATCCTGGGCGCTGATCAACGGTGCGTCCGCGCGCATCGCGTTCGACCAGTATTTCGCAAGCCAGAACCTGCCGATCCCCAAGGTCTCTCTGGGGTGCGCGTCGGTGGCGATGATGGCCACGGTCGTATCGCAAACCGAGCTGCTGACCATCCTGCCGGAACCGATCGCAGAGGGCGTCGCCAGCTTCGGGTTGGCGCAGCTACCGGTCGACGGTCAGTTCGGGATCGCCTCGGTGGGCCTCATCCAACGTGCCAGTGCGGGCGAGTATCCGATTGCCGAGCGAATCGCCAAGCTGGTTCGCCGGCACGTGGCCAAGATCATGAATGCTCAGCCGGCATAGAGTGCCAGCAGATGCGCAGTGTTTCCCGCGCCGCCGATCGGGAAGGATGTGGTGCCGAATGACGGCGAGTACGGGAGTTGCGCGCAGATGAGCGAAGATCAGAGGCCGGTTGCCGTTGTGACCGGGGCGGCGAACGGGATCGGCGCGGCGACGTGCCTCGCGCTCGCCGGCCGGGGCTTCCATATCGAGGCCAGCGATATCGACGAGGCCGGACTTGCCGGAACCGCGGCCAATGTGCGCGCCCTCGGCGCTTCGATCCAGACGGCGATCATCGACGTTTGCGACACCGCGAGCGTGATGGCAGGCATCGCAGATATCGAAAGGCGGCGCAGCCGGATCGATCTGTTGGTCAACAATGCGGGCTTCGCCTCGGTCGCCGAGCTCGGCGACATTGACGACGCGCATTGGGATCGTGTGCTCAACCTCAATCTGATGAGCATGATGCGGGTGAGCCGCGCGGTCGTACCGTTGATGCGCGCGCGCCGCGCCGGCAAGATCATCTGCCTGGGGTCGATTGCAGGGCATACGATCGGATGGCCGGGGCGGCTCGCTTATGCCTCGGCCAAGGCGGGCGTCACGGGGTTGGTTCGCACGCTCGCGATGGAACTCGGACGGGACGGGATCACCGTCAACGGCGTCGCGCCGGCCGGGCTGCACGCCTCAGCCGAAATGATACCGCTCGGCCGTGTCGGGACGCCGGACGATATCGGGCGCTTCATCGCGCTGATCGCTTCTCCCGAGGCAGGTTTCATGACCGGCCAGATGATCAGCGTGGACGGCGGCATGAGCGTTTCGCTGTGACGGCGATTGACGAGCAGTCGGGCGGAACCCGCTACGGCTGGGCCGTGGTCGCGGCCCTGACGGTGCTGCTCGCCGGAACCCATGGCCTCATCACCTCCGGGATCACTACATTCGACAACGCGATTCTCGCCGACCTCCAGATCAGCCGTGGCGCGCTCAAGTTGCGCGACCTCATCCAGCTTGGCAGCGGTGGGCTGTGGGCGGTGGTGATCGGTTTCGTGGCGCTCAGGCTGGGGGCAAGGACGATCATCTACCTGGGACTGGGCGTGCTGACTGCGGCGCTGCTGGTCTACGGGCATGTCAGCTCGGTCGGGCAGATCTATGCGCTGCACTTCATGCTCGCCTTCTCCTATTCCTCCTGCCACGTCGTGGTGGTGCTGCTCGTGCTCACGCGCTGGTTCACGACACGGCGAAGCACCGCGCTTGGGATCATCCTTGCCGGTGAGAGCCTGGGCGGTATCGTGTTTCCGCAGATCGCGGTGCGTCTGATCGCAGCGGTCGGCTGGCGCGACGCGATGGGATGGCTGGCGCTGATGCCCGTGGCGCTGACCGTGATGATGGTGCTCGTGCTGCGCGAAGGGCCGGAGCGGCTCGGAAGGAAGCCCTATGGCTGGCAACCTGAAACGGCGGACGAGATCGTCGCTCCCGCAGCCACCGAGCCGGGTAACGGGCGATTTCTCGATTATCTGCTGCGCGGTGATGTGCTCGCGGTGATCGCCAGCGCCGGCTTGCTGTTCTACGCTGGCGGCGGCATTGCGACGCACGCCTTCCTGTTTCTGAGCGATCAGGGGCTGGCGCCGACAATGGCGGCAACCGGGCTCAGCCTGTTCTTCGCCGCGGCATTCGTCGGCAAGGCGGCCAGCGGCTACCTCGCCGAGCGTTGGCGGCTGCTGGACGTGTGGCGCGCGTCGCAATGTGTGATGCTGGTCGGCGCGATCGCGATCACTGTGGTAGGTGCCCGCTGGCCCTATCCGATCATCCTCTGCCTCGGCCTGGGCTGGGGTGGCTGCTACACGCTCAGCCAAGCCGCGTTGATGGCGAGGTTCGACGGACCTTACCTGGCGCGGCTCAGCGGAATTACCGTACTGATCGAAGGGACCACCGCGGGGCTGGGTGCGTTCGTGTCGGGCATCCTGTTCGATCGCTTCGGCAGCTATCACATCGCCTTTGCAGTGATGATGGCGACGATCGCTGCTGCGCTGTTATGCACGCTGCGTATCCGGCATCGTGTCCAATCGGCGGCGTCCGGGCCGTTGTGCGCGGCCGATGCGAATGTCGCATAGGCTTGCTACCTTGGTGTCGGTCAGTGCACGCGCCTCGGGCCGACGGAACGACTATTTCTCAATCAACCATCTGTGAAACAACGGATTTTTTCCAACGCTTTCTGAGTGCTGGCGCGCGCCGGCGACATGACGCAGCCGCCGCGAAGCAAATTGCCAAACGCCGCGGCCCTGATAAGTTGTGTACAAAATCGGAGCGGCGAGGGCGCAGCGCGGTGATTCGACATCGTCGGCATTCGCGTCCGGGCCGCCGCCACAGGCAAGGAGGCGACCCATGTTGAACGCGCGCGACAACGATCTGGTGACCAGGGTCAATCCAGGGGCGCCGCTGCACGATTTCATGCGCAAGCACTGGCTGCCCGGCCTGCGCGCCGCGGCGCTTGAAGCGGGCGGCGCGCCCGTCAAGGTGCGCCTGCTCGGCCAGGATTATGTCGCGTTTCGGTCGCCCGACGGCCAGCTCGGCTTTGTCGACGAGCGGTGTCCGCACCGCTGCGCCTCGCTGTCGGTCGCGCGCAACGAGGAAGGGGGGTTGCGCTGCATCTTCCACGGCTGGAAATTCGGCTTGAACGGTGAATTGCTCGATGCGCCGACCGAATTCGTCGAGCACCAGGCCGCGCTCGCCAAGCGGACCAGGGTTCGCGCCTATCCGATCCGGGAGGCAGGAGGCCTCGCCTGGATCTATCTCGGCGATGAGGCCGAGACGCCACCGCTGCCTGCCTTCGAGTTTCTCTCGCTACCTGACGACCAGGTCGACGTCCGTATCGCGCGATTGCCGGTCAATTGGTTGCAGAACCTCGAATCCGTGCTCGATTCGGCACATCTCGGTTATCTCCACCGCAGCTCGACCGAGCAGGCGCTGACCGAGCATGCGCGGCGTAATGCCGCGGGCCAAAACAGCGACACCGCGCCGGTCCTCGAGTTCGAGGATCTGCCTTATGGTTTCCGCGAGGCGGCGATACGCAAGCTGCCCGAAGGCCGTCGTAACGTGCGCACCCGCATCGTCGCCGCGCCCTTCTACGCCTTTCTGGCGGGGCTGGAAGGGCGCGAGCACCCGTTGATCATATCGGTGCCCGTGGACGACGAGAATTCGCTGCAGGTTTGCGTCACGTACAATCCCTACCGCGCGTTCGAACCGGGCGAAATCGATCGGATCTGGTTCCTTACCCATCCAGATCGCGACGATTTCTCCGATCCTGCGCCTGGTCCGGTCGGCTGGCCGCAGGACCGGGCAGCGATGAAGGCGGGGCATTTCAGCGGCATCACCAACCGCCACGTCTTCTACGAGGATTTCGCGGTGCTGCAATCGATGGGCCCCATCGTCGATCGCCGCTTCGAGCATCTATGCCACACCGACGCCACTATCGTCCGATTTCGGAAGGCGTTGTTGAAGGCGCTGAACGAGGACACGAAGGATGTAGCGCCCTGGGGTCGCAAGGGCGCCACCGAAGCCGATTTCGCCGCGGCGCGTACGGCGATTTACGACATCGAGGCGGAAGCGGACTGGCGACAACCCGCGGCGGCGTGAGCCGCGGGTTCCGGCGTCTGCCATGCGCGATTGCGGGACACAGCTACGATACCCTCGTTTTCCTCGGCGCGGCTGAACCGGCACAGTGCCGCGAGTCGATAAGGAGCAAATATATGGATCTCCAGCCAGAACGGGTCGCAGCGCCGGGCGGAGCCGCCGACGCGGGCACCGCGCCGCGTCATGTCGTGCCGCCTTCGGCCACGATCACGCCGGACGCGCCGACCTATGTGCCGAGCGGCTTCGCCGCCCGTACCGAGGGCTGGACCGCGCCGTTCCTCTCGTCGCCCGTCAATCAGCCGCCGCATCCGATGGAGCTGTCGCGCTCGATCATGATCGAGTTCGAGCCCGATCCGGATGCCGCACGCGCCGCGGTGCCCGATCCGCTGGTCTGGGAGGAAGGCACTACCGCCGTGGCGGTTATTGGCGACAACCGGCAGATGCCGACCTCGCAAAAATTCCAGGAAGGCATGATTCTGCTCCAGGTGCGCTTCGGCGATATGGTCGGCACCTATGTCCCCTATATCTGGACCTCGACCGACGAGGCGATGATCGCTGCGCGCGACGTTTCGGGGCGGCCGAAGACACTGTGCGAGCATAACGAGCTCGAGATCATGGGCAGCCTCGTCAAGACGAAGATCGTGCGCCGCGGCGAGACGCTGGTGCGCGCCTCGGTGACGCTCGAACACCCCGCCGAGCTGAAAGAACTGCCATTTTCGCGCGATTGGCTGTCGGTCCGCAAGATCCAGATGCCGGAGGAGGGGCGGCCGGCGCTCAAGCAGGTGATCTACCACCCGACCGGCCAGGGTTTCAAGCTCCATTCGATGTGGCGCGGGCGCGGTTTCGTCGAATTTCCCGGCCAATCCTTTTCGGCGGTCCACGAACTGAAGCCCCGGCGCATGATCAACGCCTGGATGGTGGAGATGGGCTGGATGCTCGGCTGGGGCAAGATTCTGTGGGAGAATTGGGTGCCGGCGACCCAGCCGTAAGGCGCTTTTGTCGATCACAAGCTGAGGATGTGAGCCATGCGCGAAGCCGTACCGTTTCTTGACACCAACGCGATGGAGTGGGCGCCTGGCGATCTCCACGGCCAGTTCACCAAGATGCTGAGCTTCGATCCGGAAACCGGCGCGCGCACCGCGTTGCAGCGGATCGACCCCTCGTCGGGTTACGATGCGCCTGCCAAGCCGCACTATCATTCCGGCGACGAGGAGATTTTCGTGGTCGACGGCAAGTTCTCGTTCGATGGCGAGAACTGGCTGGGGCGCTACGCCTATTGCTTTCACCCGACCCATACGGTGCATGGATTCAAGTCGGAAGTGGCCGAAGAGAGCTTCTTCATCTCGAAGATCAAACGCCACCTCGATTTCAGCTTCAGCGATGAATATCGCGACTTGAAACCGTTCAATCTGGACGGCGTCGAGCCGGAACGCGGCGTCAGCGTGATCGGCGACCCGATGAGGCAGGAATGGGATGAGGTGGCAGACGCCGACGGGCGAATCGTTCTGCGCCGGCTCATATTGTCGCGGCATCCGCGGACGGGCGAGGGGGCGATGCTCGTGGAATTCCTGCCGGGTTTCGTCAGCGCGCACGGGCCGCACATGCATAGCTGCGACGAGGAAGTCTTCGTGATGGAAGGCGTGCTCGAAACGGCTGACGGAACGACGTTCACCGCCGGTTGCTACACCTATATGCCGAGCGGCATGGTGCACTCACCGATCCGGAGCCCGAACGGCGCGATCTGTTATGTCCTGCATACCGGAAAGCTCGATTTCATCCCGGTCGGTTCAGAGCGGACGGCCTGAGGTTGCGATTCTGCACCCGCGCGTGTCTGGTTGAGCGGACCGGGCGCTGCGGCGGATCATGAACGCGCCGGTCTGTTGGAGTGCCGCGCTGACCGGTCTAAGGCACGCCGACATCGATAACGACGCGACCCACGTCGGCCGCGGCGGGGCCGGATAGCAGCTCGAATGCCGCGGGGGCCTGCTCAAGCGAGAAGCGGTGTGTGATCGTGGTGTCGAGCCTCAGCTTGCCGCTCGCCACCAACGCGAGTGCCTGGTCTTGGTGATGCCCGCAGCTGACCCCGACCACGCGCATCTGTTTCAGCACGATGTCCCAAATACAATCGGGCAGCGCGCCGCCGCCGGTCACTCCGACCGTTGCGAGGCGGCCAGCTACCGCAATTGCCTGTGCAAGGCCCCAGTCCGAGCAGGTGGTCTCGATGATCTGGCTGAATCCTGCCGGCGCGAGCGCCAGTGCGCGGTCGGTGACCATCTCACCGTGATGCGCCAACCGCAGCACCTCTCGCGCGCCGAGCTGCCGTGCGAAATCGGCACGCTGCCCTGTGCCGCCGAGCGCAATGGTTTCGATGTCGAGCGCGGCGGCGGTGGCGATGATGGCGAGCCCCATCGCACCGACGCCGATCACCGCCAAGGGTGCGTCGGGATCGACGCGCATCAATTCGAATCCGTTGAGCGCGACAACGATGCCAGCGAGCATCGCGCCCTGATCGAAGCCGACGGTTTGCGGCATCACTGCCAGCTTGTTGGCGGCAACGACGGTATATTGCTGGCAGCACGCCTGGCGCGGCCGCGCGATCGCCTCGGCGTCAAGGCATAGATTGGTAATTCCCCGCCGACAGAAGTCGCAATGACCGCAATGGTTGAGCGCGAGCGCGGTGACGCGATCGCCGGGCTTCACATGACGGACATCGCTGCCTACCTGTTCGACCACGCCTGCGAAATCGGCGCCTACGCCATAGGGATACGTGCGGGCATAGCGGCCGTCGCGGTTGATGTAGTGCGCGATGTCGGTGCCGTATGGTGCATAGGCGACAACCCGGATCAGTGCCTCGTCGGCACCGGGTTCAGGCCGCGGCACGTCGACCACGCGCATGTCATTGCGCCCGTACAGCAATGCGGCGCGCATGGTCGGCTCAGCTATCGAGCGCATCGAACCACAGGAGGAGCGTCGCGCCCGCCGCACCCACCGCAGGGCCGGTCGGGCCGGTGCCTGCGGCGCCGTCGGCAAAGTCGCCAGCGACCAAGATAACGCCCTCCATGGTGATCGCGCCGTCGAGAAGATAGGCCGACCAGCTTGCCTGATGCGCAATGGGCGCCGTGCTCGCCCAGCCCGCAGGAACACGCGCCATCGCCGTCAGCGCGCCGCTTTCCGGGTCGCAGCTCAGTAGCCGCATCGCCCATGCCGTCGGGAATCCGTCCAGCGTCCGCCAGGGCACGCTCCCGACCGGAAGCTGCAGAACATGTCCGCGCGGGTCGGTTCGGTCGAGCGCATATTCGTCGGGCTCGGCCGGCTCGGGCACCAGGTTGAGCGTCAGCGGCCCGTCGCTGCGCACCAGCGCGATCGCGCCATCGCGCGCCCACTCGTCATGGCCGTGGACCACGCGCGCGGGCCGATAAAAATAGTCGCCCGCGACGAACCAGCGGCCCGCACCGAGGGTTACGGCGCCTTCGAGCATATACACTTCTTCGAAGGCGTCGTGGAAATGGGCGACGCCGCCCCCACGCCAGTTCTTCGGGATGTCGAGATAGTTGAGCATGGCGCCCGTTTTCGGGTCGCTCGCCAGGAGCTTGCGGCGCAGGCCGTGCGTGCCGATCGGTTGCCAGGGCAGGTCGGCGGGACGAACAGGCCTGAAGCGCGTCATGCGGTTATCCTCGTCAGGGGAAGTTGAGTTCGAGGCCGCCCGAAACGTGGATCGCCTGTCCGGTCACGGGAGTGGCGGCATCGCTCAGTAGCCAGCACACGGGCTCAGCAACTTCCTCGGGGCCGGTCACACGGCCGAGCGGCGTCTGCGGCTCGATGCGCGCACGGAACGCTTCGGCCCCGGCCGCGCCCAATGAATCGGCGACGCTGTGGCTCCAGATGAGGCCTGGTTGCAGCGCATTGATACGGATCAGCGGCCGCTGTCCGACGAGCGCCCGCCCGCGTGACAGGCTGTAGCCGATCACCGCGGCCTTGGTTGTCGAATAGGCGGCCGCCCCGGGGCCGCCGCGAATGCCCGCGACCGAACTGACGTTGACGATCGCGCCGCCGCCCGACGCCGCGAGCGCCGGCTCCGCTGCCGCCATGCCGAGCACCGTGCCGCGATAATTCACCGAGAGCAGGAATTCGAGATCGGCACCTTTCAGAAGATCGAGCCGACGATTGACCGATTCACCGGCATTGTTGACCAGCCCATGCAACGCCCCGCGCCGCGCGACGATGGCGGCGACCGCTGCCGACCACGCCTGCGCGTCGGTGACATCGAGCGGCACGACCATGCCGTCGCCACCCGCCTGCCGGACCAACGCCAGCGTCTCTTCGGCGAGTGGCATCTTGCGTCCGCCCACGGCGACGAACGCGCCGCGCCGCGCCGCCGCGACCGCCGTTGCGCGCCCCAGCCCCGATGTGGCACCGGTAACGAGTACGGTGCGGTCGGCGAGACCGGCATCTCCCGAAGAGGGGGTTGCGTCGAGCGCGATCTCGGCGCCGCACATGAAGCTCGAACGTCCGTCGCACAGAAACCGGACCGCTTCGGCAATCGCCGCCGGCGACGCGCCGGGATCGATCACAAGCCGGTTCGCGCGCGGGCGGCGATCCAGGCCGATGCCATCGATGATCGCCGCGGCCGTGCCGATCCGCGCCGCTTCCAGCGCTGCCTCGCGCTCCGGCCGCTGCGGATCCGGCGCTAGATGCTGGCTGAGGAACACGCCGCGATTGCCCGCCGGCAGCAATCGGACCAACTCGCGCAACGCGAACCATTGACGGGCGACGATGTCGGGTCCCTCGGCGTCCGCCGGTGCCGCGCAAGAGACGATCGCGTCAATGCTGCCGTACCGTTCCGCCACCGCTTCCGAAAGCCGGTTCCAGGCGTCGTCGTCGGTGAGCTCGTCCGGCCCGAGCAGGTCGGCATCGGCGCCGCCGCCGGGGACGGCGACGTGCAGCACATGATCGAACATCGGTGAAACAGCGGCCAATGTCGCCTGGGCGCACGGTGATCCGCCGTCGACGACGAGACATATCGACGTCACTGGCCCTCCAACTGCTTACCGAAATTGACGTAGGCGAGCACGTCGCCTGATGCCGCCAGCGGTCCGATTGGTTCGCCGGGCGGGTAGAAATAATAGGTCATACGCGATGTTTCGGGCGCCGCGTCGCCCTCGGGCAACAGATTTTGCTCGATCGTGAAAATCTCCAGATAATCGTCGAGCCCCTCGCTTCGGATCTGGCAGCCGGCAGGCAGACGGACGAGCGCCGACCCCTCGCC
This sequence comes from uncultured Stakelama sp., assembly GCA_964639855.1. Lineage (GTDB taxonomy): Bacteria > Pseudomonadota > Alphaproteobacteria > Sphingomonadales > Sphingomonadaceae > Sphingomonas. Next base: position 80,433 of record CAZXFY010000005.1, read on the forward strand.
GCTGACGGGATCGACCGACAACTCGCAATAGTCGACGGGCAAGCTCGCGACCGCGAAGCTGCGCCGTACGAATCCTTTTTCCAGCATCGGCTCGCCCATCGCGCAGGGCGCTCGTGCGGGTGTATCACCCGAAATCACATACAAATCGTCCTTGAGCGGCTCTTCGACGAGGTTCACGTCTAGCGCGTGCCCGACGCGAGACAGGAACCAACTGTCTTGCGGCACTGCGCTATGGAAGCCGTGGACGGTGCGCGGCGGATGGAAGACGTAGGAACAGGGGCGCACCCAGGTACGCTGGTCGAAGCTGAACCAGCCGCGCACGCCGAGAATTTCCTCATAGGTCGTGTGGAAATGGGCGATCTTCGGCGGCTGATAGCCGTCCTCGGGGCTGAGTCGCTGTAGCGCGGTGCGGGCGCCCGTGTCGGGATCCCGGCTCAGCAACTTGGAATAGAGCCCCGCCGGACCAAGCGGCGCCCATGCCACGTTCTCGACGTCGAGAGCGATCGTCCTCGGGCGCATGATGCGTCACCTCCATGCAAGATCCGCAAGGCTGGAGAGATTGGCGCGGCCCGATTTTGTATGCAATGCTTGGCTCGCCAATATCCGGTACGTGGAGGAATCATGGGATCGGCACCCCAACCGCTGGGTTACGATATTTCGGTTTGCACTCACGAAGCAGCGAGTCGCCATGAAGCCTTCGACCTGTTCGGACCGGGCGCCAAGGTGCGGCCGCTGCGGCGGCTGCCGAACGGCGGATTGCGCAGCGGCGTTACAATCCTGCCGGTCGGCTGGCAGGGCAGCGGACCGTTCGCGGCGGGCGCGGTCGTGCAGCTCTTCGTGCGCTCCGGCACGCTCATGCTCGGCGATCAAGCGCTGGGCCCCGGCGGGTTCGTCGTCGTGCCGCGCGGCGGCATCTTGCCCGCGCTTGCAAGCGCGGCCGGCGCCGAGATCATCGTCATCCTTGACGATCCGGCCCGGCTGATGCCGGCGACGCAGGACGGCGCCGAACCGATCGTCATCTCCGACGTGTTCGCGATCGACGCGATCGTGCCGGTCATCGCCGGAAAGCGACTGGACGGGTTCGAGCGCCGCGTGCTGTGGGAAGATCCGGATACGGGTGGTGATACGCGGCTGCTGCGCATTCCCGCCGGGTTCGAAGGAGCCGGCGGCCCCAGCTATCACCCGGTCGAAGAAGAGATTTTCTGCCTCGAAGGCGATATCGCGCCGGACGACGATACGCCGATGCACGCCGGCTCCTATCTATGGAATCCGAAGCTCGCGGTGCACGGCTTCCATGAGCATTCGAAGGGCGGTTGCGTTCTGCTGGAATGGCATGACGGCCCCTGGGCGTTTCACCGCTACGAGGGCTGAGGCCTCCGCGGCCGCTCGGCACTACCGGGCGGCCGTCATGCACAATCGCGCGAAGCCGCTGGGGAGCGGGGCACCGGGCCCTCTGCCGGCGAGGTGAGGTCGCCGCCCGCCCCCTTCAGAACTCGACCGCAGCGGTCGCTGTCCAGCGCGCCGAGGGCGACCACCATGTATAGCCGGAAATCACCGAAACCAGATAATGCTGATTGGTGCAGTTCTCACAGCCGACGGTGAACCGCAGCCCGCTGTCCGGATTCTCGATCCCGATCGAAGCGGCGACGAGGGTATAGCCGTCGTCGAAGGTGGTCGGCAGCTCGGCGGAGTTCACGTTGAAGCTGCTGACGTGACGCACCGAGCCCGCAGGCACGAGATTCCAGTCACCGATCAACGGAATCTCGTAGGAAAAGCCGGCCGTTCCCGTGAACTTCGGCGCACGGAGCGGATACGCGATACCGCCGTCGAGCATGATGATGCCGTTGCCGCAATTGCTGTTCGGCGTGCCCGCCGCGATCGACGCGAGGCACCGTTCCTGCTGGTTCTTCACCGCGTCCGTGGGGTTGGTGTATTTGGTGGAATTGTAGCCGACATTGGCGAAAATCGACAGGCCGCGCGTCGGATTGATCGTCGCCTCGGCTTCGAGGCCATAGCTGACGAAGTCCGAGAAATTGCCGACCGGGAACACCGGCGGCCCGCCGTCGCCCGCGCCCGAGGCGGTCGCGATCTGCAGCCCGTCGGTATAGCCGTAGAATCCGGTGAGATTGAACGTCAGCTTCCGATCGAACCATTGCGAGCGCATGCCGCCCTCGAACGACCAGATCTTCTCGTCGCCGAACGCACCCAGCGAATTCACCGTCGCGGCGCGGACGTTCCAGCCGCCCGACTTGAAGCCGTTCGTGGCCGAAGCGTAGAAGGTCAGATCGCTGTTCGGCTGATAGGTGAGCGCGACGCGCGGCGTGAAAACCGACGTTTCCTGGCGCAGCGGGATTCCAGCCGTGAGCAGCATCGCATCGGTCACCTTCGCCGAGGCGGAGACCAGCGGATTGTCGTTGTCGACATAATGCAGGTGCTTGGTGTCGCCCGTCCAGCGACCGCCGGTGGTGAGGATCACCTTCGAACCGAGATGCCAGTCGAGCTGACCATAGCCTGCGAAGCTGTCCGTCGTGTTATAGAAGGTCCGATCGTAAAGAACGAGTTGTAGCGCACCGGTATTGAAGAGTGCCCCGAAATCGCTTTTGTTGTATTCGTGGAAATAGAATAGGCCGAAGGTATAATCAACCAAGCCGCCAAACGCGCTTCCGGATACGTTCGCTTCCTGAGAAAACTGATTGTGTTTGGAGATCTGTACTGAATCATATCCGCCGAATGGCGAGGGATTGTCGAAGTAATCGAGATTGAATTCCGTCAGCAGGTGGCGATAGCCGGTGATGATCGACACCGCGCCGATTGCCGAATCGATTCTGATCTTGCTGGTAAGCCCCGTGGTGTCATTGAAGACGCGGTTGCCGGCGATGTCGCCTTTGCCGTTGGTGAACAAATTACCGAGCTTGCCAAGGCCCGATTTGGAGACCCAGTCGCCATTGATCTTGGAGGCGGGGATTTCCGCATTGACGTCATGAACATGGTCGACCGAGACATCCCAAGTGACGTCGGGCGAGACATCGATGCTGGCTGCACCGCGTATGCCCCAGCCGTCATGGCCGTTTTCATGGCCACCGGTGGTGATGTTCTTCACCCAGCCGTCTTCTTCCATCCAATAGCCGGACAGACGGGTGCGGATGCTGTCGCTCAGCGGTGCGTCGATCGAGGCGCGCAGCATCTTGTGATCGAAGCTGCCATAGGATCCCTCGACCTTGCCGCCGAAGCTGGACGACGGCTGTTTCAGAATGATGTTGATGGCGCCGCCAGTCGTGTTGCGCCCGAACAGTGTGCCCTGCGGGCCGCGCAGCACCTCGATGCGCTCCACGTCGAAGAGCGCGAAATTGTTGGCGTTGATGCGGGCGAGGTAGATGCCGTCGATATAGGTGCCGACCGGCGAATCGAAGGTCGACGCGGTTTCCGCGTTGGACAAGCCCCGGATCGAGTAATTCGCGGCGCCCGAGCCAGAAACTTGCGCGCCCGACACGTTCGGAAACGCGCGGAGCAATCCCTGCGTCGTGTTGATCTGCTGGCGCTCGAGCGTTTCGCTGCTGAACGCCGACACGGCGAGCGGCACATCCTGCAAGCTCTGCTCACGCCGCTGCGCCGTCACGACGATCGCATTGCCGGCCTCTGCGGCGGTTTCGGTATCGGCGTCGGCCGCCTGCCCGGTGGAGGATGCCGCCTCCGCCTCGGGCGGCGACGCGGGTTCGGCGGGCGCGCTCTGAGCGAGCGCCGGTGTGGCGGCCAGCGCAGCAGCCAGGGCCGAAACGCTCGAAATCCAACCTGATTGCTTCATCGCTTATCCTCCGGCTATGTCGTGTCCTGTCCCGTCCGCCGCTGTCGGGCGGCCAACTCGCATCGAGGTCCAGTGTCAGGGATCGATCCGGAGCCCCTCCCGTGTGCCTCCGCATTTTTTGAATACAAAACTGTCATGATTCACCGACATGTCCAGTCCAAACATGTCGTTTCCGTTTCCGCGGTCCCGGGCTGCCTGGTGGTATAAATGTATGATAGACAATGAATTTTCCGTGACGTCGGCGCGTTGCGCATGTGCTATGCCGAATTCGCATAGATTCTGGGTAGTATACCGGGCGGCTTTGGCTCGAACCCCGAGGGCGTTTCGGACGCGGAGCAACGCGGCGCCTGGCGCGCGCCCGATGTGCGTGCCGGCCGTGTCGGTCCCCTAGTTGGGAAGCAGGACGACGGGTTTGATCGTGCGTCCGGCGCGCATGTCCGCAATTGCGTCGTTGATTTGCGCAAACGGGTAAAATCGCACTAGGCGATCTATAGGAAAGCGGCCGGCCTGGTAATGGGCGATCAGCGCCGGAATGAATTCGACTGGGTTGCTGTCGCCTTCCATCACGCCGTGCAATGTGCAGCCGCGCATGAACTGACGCGACGAAAGCGTCACCTCGGGCGTGCGAATGCCGACATAGCCACATCGTCCCCACGGCGCGAGCGAGGCGAACGCGGCCGCCACAAGATCGCCGTTGCCGGTGGTGTCGAGCGCTGCGTCGGCACCCCGGCCGGTGATCGCGGCGATCGCGGCGGGCAGATCGTCGACGGGAGCTGGCAGCACGTGGGTGGCACCCAGCGACAATGCCATATCCAGCCGGTTGGTATCGCGATCGACGGCGATGATCGTGCCGCAACCGCTGATGTGCGCAGCCATCAGGGCAGCCAAGCCGACTGAGCCCGCGCCGAGCAGCAGGAAGCTCGACCCGGTCGTCGGCCGCAGCACGTTGAGCACGGCGCCCGCGCCGGTTTGAAAACCGCAACCGAGCGGACCGAGCAGCGCGAGATCAGACGACGAATCGACTTTCACGACGCTGCTCGCCGCGACCACCGCGTGCGTTGCGAACGAGGATTGACCGAAGAATTCGCTCAGCACCGGCGCACCATCGCTCGACAATCCGACGGTGCCATCCATGCGTCGCCCTGTAAAGTTGAGCGGCAGAAAGTGCTCGCAATAGCCGCTGTGGTCGTGCGCGCAACTGGTGCACTCGCCGCATGATCGGAAGCTCAGCACGACCGCGTCGCCCGCGGCGATTCCCTTAACGTTCTCGCCGACGGCAACGACGTGACCGCTACCCTCATGCCCAAGCACGATCGGCGCATCGAGCGATCCGCCGGGGCGCGCGCCGTCGATGATGGCAATGTCGGTATGGCACAGGCCGGCCGCAGTGATGCGCACGAGCACCTCGCCCGCGCCGGGTGGCGACAGCTTCAGCGTCGTGATCTCGAGCAACGCCTGCCCCTCGGTGCAGACTGCGGCCTCGATCAGCAGGGATTCCTGTCGAGCGTTCATGTCAACGCTGTGCATTGATCAGCATCGGCTGACAGTGTTCGGCGACACCGAAATCGCCGTAGTCCACGCCGATGCCGGACTGGCGAGCAAACGGCATCGGCAGGGCGGCGTCGAACGCGCCATGCTTGTTGATCCAGGCATTGCCGACGTCCAATTTGGTGGCGAGTCCGATGCCGCGCGCCGTATCGCGGGTCCAGACCGATCCGCCCAGGCCGAAGACCGTGTCGTTGGCCTGTTTCAGGGCATCCGCCACGTCGTCGAACGGTAGGATCGGAATCAAGGGGCCGAATTGCTCTTCGCGTACCAGCCGGTGATCGTGCGCGAGGCCGGTCACAACCGCGGGCGCCACGAACAGACCCGTGGGTGGGTGGGCGCGCGCCGTATCGTGCAGGGCGCCGCCCGCCGCCAGCGCATCGGTGCGAAACGCAACGACGCGCTCATATTGCGGCCGATTCTGGATCGGACCCATGTCGACGGACGGATCGAAGCCGTCGCCCACGGTAATCGCGGCGATCCGTGCGCGGAACCGTTCGACCAGATCATCATGCACCGCGCGATCGACATAGATGCGCTTGATGCCCGCGCAAAATGCCCCGCAATTGGCAAGGCCGGACTGTGTCGCGACCTCGACCACGCGGTCGAGATCGGCGTCGTTCAGGACGATCGCGGCATCGTTCCCTCCCAATTCCAGCGTCACCCGCTTGAGCGTGCCGGCGGCAGCCGTGGCGATGGCGCGGCCGGTAGCGGTGGAGCCGGTGAATGATATTTTGCTCACGTCGCGGTGCGCGACGAGCGCCGCGCCGACCTCGGTCCCGCCGGTCACGACGTTGCAGACGCCATCGGGAAAAGCCCGCCGCGTCAGTTGCCCAAAGCGCAACGCGGCGAGCGGGCTGAAGGGCGAGGGCTTGAGCACGATCGCATTCCCGGCAGTCAACGCGGTCGCGACCTTCACGACCGCAAGCAACAGCGGCGCATTCCAAGGCGAGATCGCACCCACCACGCCAAGCGGCCGATGCGCGAGGCGCACGTCCGCGGCTTCATAGGCGATGGGCCGATCCGGCAGCGTCACGCCCGAGATCGTCCGCACGAAGTGAATCGCGAGAGCGACCTCCAGCCGCGCCTTTTGTAGCGGCTTGCCGCTTTCACATACGATGATGTGCGCGAGTGTTTCGGTATCCGCTTCGAGAAGATCGGCAAACCGCAGGACGGCGGCCTGGCGATCCGCCCAGGTGACCGTTCCCCATCCGGCCCCGGCCGCTTTTGCTGCCGCCACAGCCCGATCAAGGGTCGCGACATCGCCTACGGGATAGCGCGCGATAATAGCTTCGGTAGCTGGATAGGACAGGTCCGCCATTTCGGCTGCCCCGCCGTGTTCGCCGGAAACGGTCTGCTGCAGATCGAGGCCCGAAAGCCATTCCGCTGCTTGCGTGAAAGATGAAGGCGCCGGTGACTGGTGCGCCATTGCCGGAAGCGTCATTCGGCGGCCATTGGTTCGGGCCGGCCGGCATAGGGCACATCGCGACCGCCATAGCGACGCACGCGGACATTGGCCTGCTCGGCATGCCCGGCAAAACCCTCCAGCGCGCACAGCCGGCTGCAAACCTCGCCGATCATCGCCGAGGCCGCGTCTGTCGTCACCGTCTGATAGGTGCAGGTTTTGAGGAACTTGCCCACCCACAGCCCGCCGGTATAGCGCGCCGCCTTCTTCGTCGGCAGCGTGTGGTTCGTGCCGATCACCTTGTCGCCGAACGCGACATTGGTGCGCGCGCCCAGAAACAACGCGCCGTAATTGGTCATATGCTCGAGGAAATAATCGGGGTTGCGCGTCATCACCTGGACGTGCTCGGACGCGATCTCGTCGGCGATGCGGACCATCTCCTCGTCATTTTCCGCGACGATCACCTCGCCGTAATTCTCCCATGCTTTGCGAGCATGATCGCGCGTGGGGAGCAGCTCCAGCAGCCGCTCGACCTCGGCCATCGTCTCGCGCGCGAGCTTTTCGGAGGTGGTGAGCAGCACCGCCGGGCTATCCGGCCCGTGCTCCGCCTGGCCGAGCAGGTCGGTGGCGCACAATTCGCCGTCGGCGCCGACCTCATCGGCGATCACCAGCGTCTCGGTCGGACCGGCGAACAGGTCGATGCCGACACGGCCGAACAATTGCCGCTTGGCTTCGGCGACGAAGGCGTTGCCGGGACCGATCAGTATGTCGACCGGATCAATGCTCTCGGTCCCCAGCGCCATCGCGCCGATCGCCTGGATGCCGCCCAGCGCGTAGATCGCATCGGCACCGGCCATCGCCTGCGCCGCGACGATCGCGCGCGCCGGCTTGCCCTCGAACGGCGGCGCGCAGGTGATGACGCGGGGCACGCCCGCCACCTTGGCGGTGATGACACTCATGTGCGCCGAGGCGAGCAGCGGATATTTGCCGCCCGGCACGTAGCAACCGGCGGCGTTGACGGGGACATGCTTGTGCCCGAGCATCACGCCGGGCAGTGTCTCGACCTCGACATCCTTCATGCTGTCGCGCTGGATCTGCGCGAAGTTGCGTACTTGGCGTTGCGCGAACTCGATGTCCTTGATGTCCTGCGGCGACAGCGAACCGATACAATCGTCGATCTCCGCCTGGCTGAGGCGGTAATCGTCACGATCCCACTTGTCGAACCTGATCGACAGCTCGCGCACCGCCGCGTCGCCGCGCTTCTCGATGTCGGCGAGCGTCGCTTCCACGATGTCGCGAACCTTGCGATCGGCCTCCGCTTTGGCCGCCGCCGTCGCACCGCGCTTCAAATAGGTCGCCATCAGATTGTCCTCGATGCGGTGATCGCCGAGGAGCCGCTCTAGGCAGCCGATCGCTGAGCTCAATTCTCGAGCGGTGAATGTTCGCCAAGCGAACAAGGATCATGATCGCGGCTGCGCTGTCTTGTCCGGTCGCGTCCTCGCGGGGCCTGCGGCCCGCGCGAGACCTATTGCAGTGTGCCGGCCTCCAGGTCTGCCTGGATCGCGCGTGCGGTCTGCCTGAGCGGCTCAAGCAGGCGCTCGGTCGCCGCTTGCACGCTGATCGCGCTCGCGAAAAACACGATGGCCAGGGAACCGAGAAGGGTATCCCCTTCGAAAAGCGGAACCGCAATCGAAGAAGTCTTTCCCGGATTGGCGGAAAAATCGGTGCGCGCCGCCGTGGCGTAACTCGCCGCGCGGATCGCCTGAACGACGTCGCCGTCGCGAAACTCACGCAGCACGAGCGGATCAACCTTGTGGTCACCCTCGGCAAGATATCTAAGCATGCTGGCGCGTTCCGCATCGGGGGCATGAGCAAGATAGACCCGCCCCGAGGCTGACGTCAGCAGCGGCACCTGCCAGCCCGGATAATAATTGTTGAAGGTCATCGAGGTCATCGCGCTGGTCGAATCGCGCACCATCATGCTTTGTCCGACACGGGTGGCGATGCTGACCGGCCAATCGATCGCCCGCGTGAGGGCGACCATGTGCGGGCGCGCTACACTGACCAGCCGATCGTGGTCCTGGAAGCCGCACGAGAGCGTCTGGACAAGCGCCGTCGGGCGGTAGCGCTTGCGGTGCGGCTCGCGCTCGATCAACCCTTCGTCGTGCAGCGTATGCACGATGCGGCTGACGGTCGGATAGGGCAGGCCGACGCTTTCGGCGATCTCGGTCAGCGTCGGTGATCCGTGTCGATTGATGGCTTGCAGCACATGGACGCTGCGGCTGATTGCCCGGATCGATTCAGCCTTCGTGGTGTTGCGGGCCATCCGCGGAATGTCCGTCTGGCGAGCGTGCTGGTCAATAGGTCAGGTTAAAAGACGTTCGCCACGCGAATAAATCGGAGCGCGCATTGGCGCATCGCCCCCTGTCGATGCGACATATCGACACCAGCGACAGCCCCCGAGGAAAGGGCGCGCCCCGGATGGCGATGACAACGGCAATGGACAAAGCGGCATGACGGCGCAGACGTTGTACGACAAGCTCTGGGATTCCCATGTCGTCGCCGACTTCGGGGACGGCTCGGCGTTGCTCTATGTCGATCGCCACCTGCTTCATGAGGTGAGCACGCCCCAGTCGTTCGTCGCCTTGCGGACGCGCAATCGCGCGGTGCGTCGGTCGGTGCGGCATCTGTCGGTGCCCGATCATGCGGTGCCGACGACGGGTCGGGAGGAAGCGTTGGAGGGGCTCGCCGCCGATCAGGTTACGACGCTCGCGCGAAATTCCCGCGAGTTCGGCATTCCGTACATCGACCTTTCGGATCGTCGGCAAGGGATCGTCCATGTCATCGGCCCCGAACTGGGCTTCACGCTGCCGGGCATCACGATGGCCTGCGGCGACAGCCACACGTCCACGCATGGCGCGTTCGGCGCGCTCGCCTTCGGGATCGGCGCCAGCGACTGCGCGACGGTGCTGGCGACGCAGTGCATCGTCCAGCAGCGCGCGGCCACAATGGCGATCCAGATGGAGGGCATGCCCGCCGGGTGGATCGGCGCCAAGGACATTGCACTGGCGATCATCGGCCGCTTCGGATCGGGGAGCGGCACGGGGCATGCGATCGAATATCGGGGGCCTGCAATCTCGGCAATGGGCATGGCTGCGCGTCTGACGCTCTGCAACATGGCGATCGAGCTCGGCGCCCGCGTAGGCATGATCGCGCCCGACGACATGACGTTCGACTATCTCGAAGGGCGGACCTATGCTCCGAAAGAGCCGATGTTCGCCCACGCGGTCGATTATTGGCGGACCTTACCGACCGACGACGGCGCCGCGTTCGATCGCAGCCACGCGATCGACATCACCGGCCTGGCGCCGCAAGTGACCTGGGGCACCAACCCGCAGGACGTTCTCCCCATCGACGGCCGTGTGCCCCACCCGGAAGAAGCAGGTTCGGAGCTGGAGCAAGCGGCATGGCGCCGCAGCATCGACTATATGGGGCTGGCGCCGGGGCAGGCGCTGGAAGACGTTGCCGTGGACCGGGTCTTCATCGGCTCGTGCACCAATGGCCGGATCGAGGATCTGCGTGAGGCGGCGCGGGTCGCCGCGGGTCGGCGCGCTGCCTCGTCCACCCGCGCCATCGTCGTGCCCGGATCGACCGCGGTTCGCGCACAGGCGGAGGCCGAGGGGCTCGATCGCATCTTCGTCGACGCCGGCTTCGAATGGCGCGAGGCGGGTTGCTCCATGTGCGTCGCGATGAATGCCGACCGCCTCGAACCGGGCGAACGCTGCGCGTCCACATCGAACCGCAATTTCGAGGGCCGACAGGGACGAGGGGGGCGCACCCACCTGATGAGCCCTGCGATGGCCGCGGCAGCCGCGGTGGCGGGGCATCTCGTCGATGTCCGTGATCTGGCGGGGGCGGCATGACCTCGTTTCCCCGCACGCTCACTGCCCCGGTCCTGCCGATGATCGAGGACCGGATCGATACCGACATCCTCTTTCCCGCACGGTTCCTGTTGCTCATGGATCGCGAGGAACTGGGGCAGTATTTCTGTTACGATCGACGCGTCGACGGCGACGGCCGGCCGGTCGACAATCCGATCGATGCAGCCCATGCGCGTGGCGCGAAAATCGTGCTGGGGGGCGCCGATTTCGGCTGCGGTTCCAGCCGCGAACACGCCGTCTGGGCCTTGGCCGGGTTCGGCCTGCAGTGTGTCGTCGCCGAAAGTTTCGGCGAGATTTTCGCGGCGAATTGCCTCCGCAACGGCGTGCTCACCGTGCGCCTGCCGCGCGAGACGATTTGCGCGCTGGCGGCATTCGCCGGGGAGCGGCCGCTGACGGTCGATCTAGACCAGCAGCGGATCGGTGCGCCGGACCGGTGGATCGATTTCGACATCCGTCCGGCACATAAGGAGCAATTGCTCAACGGATGGGACGAGATCGACCTCATTCTCGCCCGGCAGCACGAGGTCGACACGTTCGAGCGCGCCCAGCGCCTGCACCAACCCTGGCTATACGAGGAATAGATGAGCGACGACCTTCAGGCCAATTATGCCCGTGCATTCGGCAAAAGCGTGGGCTTCGGCGATCGCCCGGCGCTGCTGCTGGTCGATTTCGTCCAGGGATATTTCGATCCCGAGTGCGACCTCTATGCGGGCGTCGAGGACGCACTCGCTTCCGCGCTTCGCGTTCGGGCAGCGGCTCGGGCTGCGGGCGTGCCGGTGATCCTCACCAACGTCGTCTACCATCCCCGCGCGATCGACGGTGGCCGCTTCTTCGAAAAATCGAAGCCACTTCGCTATTTCCTCGCGGGCAATCCGATGGGCGCCTGGCCGAACGGTCTCGAGCCGCTCGCTGACGAACTCGTCATCTCTAAGCAATATCCCAGCGCCTTCTTCGGCACGTCGCTGGCATCAACCCTGACCTCGATGGGTATCGATAGCGTGCTGCTCACAGGGCTGACCACCAGCGGCTGCATTCGCGCGACCTGCATTGATGCTATGTCGCACGGCTTCCGCACCGCGGTGATCGCTGATGCCTGCGGCGATCGCCATGCCGCGCCGCATGACGCCAACCTCTTCGACATGAACGCGAAATATGCCGACGTGGTCTCCGAAGCCGACGTAATTGCCTTTCTCGAAGCGCGCGAGGCGATCTGATCGTTGAGAGGAAGGGCGGGCGGATGAGCCGCTTCGACGGCCGCATCATTCTCGTGACCGGCGGCTCCAGGGGCATCGGGCTGGCTTGTGCGCGCCGCTTCGCCGCGCAGGGCGCACGGGTTGCGATCGCGGCGCGTGGACGGGAGGGGATCGACGCCGCGCTCTCGTCGCTGCCGGGCGCGGCGGGCTATGTCGCGGACGTTTCGGACGAGCGGCAAGCGGCCGACCTTGCGACGCGCGTCGCCGCAGATATGGGGCCGATCGACATTCTGGTGAACTCCGCGGGCGCGGCGAAGCGGTCGCCGCCCGACGAGCTGACCCCCGCTAAATGGCGCGCCGCGATGGATGCCAAGTTCTTCTCGACGATCAACGTCGTCGATCCCGTCGTCAAGGCGATGGCAGCGCGCGGTGAGGGAACGATCGTCACGATCATCGGTGCGGGAGGCAAGGTCGCGAACCCGGCGCATCTGGCGGGCGGCTCGGCCAATGCGGCGCTGATGCTCGCGACCGCGGGCCTGGGCAACGCCTATGCCGCGAGGGGCGTGCGGGTGCTCGGCGTCAACCCTGGGCTGACCGAAACGGGGCGGGTCGAGCAAGGCATGAAAGCCGATGCGCGGCTGGCGGGGGTATCGGTCGCGGACATGATTGCCCGCAGCATCGCGAATATCCCGATGGGGCGCATGGCGGCGCCGGAAGAGGTGGCCGACGTCGTCCTCTTCCTTGCCTCCGACCAGGCGCGATACGTTACCGGAACCGTCATCACGATGGACGGCGGTCAATATCCCATCGTGGTTTAGCGGGCGGCGGTGGTGCGCCTTTTCAGTCGATCAGCGCGCCCGCGCAATGATGGACGATCTCCCCGCCGACCATGAACCGCGCTTCGGGGTGCGCCTTCAGCGCTTCGAGCAATCCGTCAAGCGCTCCGATCCGGTACGGCAGCCCCATGATGTACGGCGTCAGGTGGAGCGGCAGCATCCGCCCGCCGCCCGATTGCGCCGCTTCCGCGATCAGCCAGTCGGCGGCGTCGAGCACCTGCTCGGCATAGCTCTCTGCAGAATGCTGCTGGGTCGAGATGATCTGACGATCCGAAAGCTCGTGGTTGAGCGGAAGGTTCACCAGCGGCCCGGCGGCGGTTTCCATCACGTAGGGAAGCTCGTCATTCACCCAGTCGCAGCAGAACGAGAAGCCCGCTTCGGCAAGCAGCCGCGGCGTGTTCCAGCTCTGCGAACGCGCGATCGACAGCCAGCCGCGCGGACGCGTACCGCTGGCACGCTCCAGCGCGTCGAGCGACCCGTGGATGATCGCCCGCTCGTCGTTTTCGGTGAGCCCGGTGGCGATCGTGCCGTTCATGTCGGTCGAGTGCGCGATGATCTCGTGCCCCGCGCCGACAACGTGTTCGATGAGCTGCGGATAGCGCTCCGCGATCGCGCCGTTGGTGGCGAACGACGCCTTCACGCCCGCCGCCGCTAACGCGTCGAGTAGCCGATACACGCCGACCCGCGCGCCGTAATCGCGCGCCGTATAGTGGCGATAATCGGGATAGGCGGTCTGCATGTGCCCGGGCGCGCGGAAAGGTGTATCCAAGGGCGTGATTGGAAACCATTCGAGACTGACGCAGATCCAGACCGCGAGCCCGGCGCCGCCGGGCCAGGTAACGGGCGTCCGCTCGCCAGGCGGCGACCAGCGGTAGAGATCATGGTCGTAGCCGTAGCGGCGGCGCGGGTAATCGAGATAGGCGGGATCGAGGCTCATGCGTGCGTCGCTCCGGTCTTGGCGGGGGCGAGATGCTCGATCCAGTGATCGGCAATGTCGCCCGACCGGGTAATCCATGCACGCCCGTCGGCGGCGATATGCCGCAGCACCTCCTCGAACGGGCCGATACGATGCGGCTGCCCGATCAGATAGGAATGGAGCGGGATGCACATCACCGTGCCCGACTGCTCCTCGGCGAGTCGCTGATATTGGCGGATCAGCGTCTGTGCGTATTCGCGCGGGCTCATATTGTAGATGAAGAAGCCATAATGGTCGTTGACCTCGAGGCTGTAGGGCATGGAGATCAGACGGCCCGTCGCCGTCTTGACCGGCATGGGCTGATCGTCGTGATAGAGATCGCAGGTATAGGTGAGGCCATATTCGGCGATCAGATCCAGCGTCCGGGGCGTGTGCGTCAGCGCGGGGGCCAGCCAGCCCTTGATCGTCTGCCCCGTCGCCTCGCGAACCGTGCGGATCGAATCCTCGATGATCGCGCGCTCCTGCGCCTCGTCCATTCCGTAGGAGTAGCGCGTGTTGTAGATGCCGTGGCTGAAGAATTCCCAGCCCCGCGCATTCGCATCAGCGACGACCTCCGGATGATGGCGGCAGAGCGCGACCGAGAGCGATACCGAGCCCGGAAAGCCGTGCTTGCTCATTATGTCGGCCATTCGCCAATGGCCGACGCGGTTGGCGTAATCGCGATGCGAATAGCCGACGACGTCCGGATGCGGCTTTGCCCATGATTTGCGATGCGGGTTCGCCGGCGGGTCGATCTCGTAATATTCGAGGTTGGGCGATACCCAAACCGCAACCTTCTTGTCGCCCGGCCAGGCATAGGGCGCGCGTCCGCGATAGGGCGTGTAATCGTACAGCTTTGGATCGGCGGCCCCGGTGTCCATCAGCGCGCCCTCAACCAATCGATCACGGTCTGTACCGGCTCCACATCGGCATATTTGAGCTGGAGGTCGGTCAGATTGGCGAAATGGTAGGATTCGTGCTTGTCGGCGCACGTCTCGATCGGAACGATCGTCCGATAGCCGCGGCTGAGGCTGTCGATGGCCGTCGCCCGGATGCAGCCTGATGTCGATCCTCCCGTCACTACCACGGTGTCGACCCGATGCCAGACGAGCAGGCTCTGCAACAGCGTCTCGAAGAAGGCAGAGGGCATGCGCTTGGTGTAGATCGTGTCTGCGGGATCGATCTCGCAGCGGTCGTCGAATTGATGGCGGCGGCTTTCATATTTGATGTTTTGAAGGCTGTCGGACGTGTCGGTCCGCGTTCGCCAGACGCCTGCGTCGCTCGCATCGTCGGCATAGGCGACGTGTGTCCAGATCACCGGCATGTTCCTGCTTCTCGCCAGTGACGAGATGGCGTTGACGTGCTCGATCTGGCGAGGATCGGTCTCGTAGGCGGTCTTGAACTCGTCGATGCGGGTATAGGCGTTTTGAAGATCGACATTGACGATCGCCAGCTTCTCACCAAACCCGAATTTGGCGCGCGTCGGGTTCGCCATGACATCTTCGAAGATCTGCCGCGCGGTGCGGTCCTCCCGGACCATGCGCGTGCCGATGATGTCGCTCATGCCGCTTTTCTCCAGCCCAGGGGCAATCCCGATTCGGGAACGAAGCCGTAAAGCGGCTCGTCGGGAAGCGCCTGCGTCAGGAGCGCTCGAACCGCGAACAGCTTTTCCAGATCGATGCCCGTGCGAAAACCCATGGCCTCGAGCATGAAGACCAGATCTTCCGTGACGATATTTCCGGACGCGCCCGGCGCGAATGGGCAGCCACCCAGCCCGCCAAGCGAGGCATCCAGCGTCGTGAGGCCGCATTCGAGCGCGGCGAGCGCGTTGGCGAGGCCGAGCCCGCGGGTGTTGTGGAGGTGGATGCCCGTGACGGCCGCATTGCCAACGACGTCGCGTACCAACGCGATCATGCGGCGAACCGCGGCCGGATCGGCATAGCCCGTCGTATCCGAAAGGCCGACCTCGTCGCAGCCGGCCGCCATCAGCGCTTCGGCCAGCCGCGCGATCTGCGCGTCCGCAATGGCGCCCTCCATCGTGCATCCGAAAACGGTGGAGAGCGAGCCTTCGAAATGCGGGCGGCACTCGATCGGCAGCTCGGCGATCATGCGCGCGATCGTGCGCGCCTCGTCCAATACCTGGTCGTGCGTGCGCCGCAGATTGGCGAGGCTGTGCGTCTCGCTGACCGACAGCGGCAGCGTGATCTTGTGCGCACCGGCCGCAATCGCCGCCTTCGCTCCCTTGGCATTGGGAACAAGCGCCGCGACGGTCAATCCGGGTAGGGTGCGCGCATAAGCGACGATCTCTGCGGTGTCGGCCAATTGGGGCAGCAGCGCGGCCGGAACGAAGCTGCCGACCTCGATCTCCTTCACGCCTGCCGCGGCCTCGGCGGCGATCCACGCCTTCTTGGTCGCGGTCGGCAGGATCGTCTTGATGCTTTGCAGCCCGTCGCGGGGGCCAACCTCACTCACCAGAATGGTCACTGTCTTTTCGTCCCGCGGCCCTGCTTGATTTCATTTGTATTTGATCTATAACAATTAAGAGGTCAAGAGCGGTAGCGAGGTGAATGACGGCGATGAGCGGCGGTGCGGAATTGCCCCTTTCCGGGATCAGGGTGATTGAATTCAGCCACATGGTCATGGGGCCTTCGGTCGGGGTCATTCTTGCCGATCTTGGGGCGGAGGTCGTCAAGGTCGAGCCGATCGGCGGTGACCGGACCCGCCATCTGCTCGGATCCGGTGCCGGCTATTTTCCGATGTACAACCGCAATAAGCGCAGCATCGCGCTCGATCTCAAATCACCCGACGGCTTGGCCGCCGCGCGCCGGATGATCGAGCGTGCCGACGTGATGGTCGAGAATTTTCGCCCCGGCGCAATGGAGAAGCTCGGGCTCGGACCCGACGCCTTCGCCGAGGGTAATCCGAGGCTCATCTACTGCTCTGCCAAGGGCTTCCTTCCAGGGCCATACGAGAATCGCGCGGCGCTCGACGAGGTCGCGCAGATGATGGGCGGGCTGGCATATATGACCGGTCCCAGCGGCCGCCCGTTGCGCGCGGGCGCATCGGTGATCGACGTTACCGGCGGCATGTTCGGCGTGATTGGGATATTGGCGATGCTCGAGCGTCGTCATCGCACCGGCCGGGGTGGGACCGTGCGTGCGTCGCTGTTCGAGACGACGGCGTATCTCGTCGGGCAGCACATCGTGCAGCGTGCAGTTACGGGGGTGGCCGCGGCGCCCATGCCGGAGCGCGTTTCCGCCTGGGCGATCTACGACGTCTTCGAAACGGCCCGACCGGGGGAGCACGTCTTCATCGGTGTCGTCAGCGACGCGCAGTGGCAGGCCTTCACCAGGCATTTCGGGCTCGACGATCTCGCCGACGATTCTGCGCTCGCACTCAACAACGATCGCGTCCGCGCGCGCGATACGTTGCTACCGACGATCCGCCGCTTGGTGGCGAGCTTTCCACGCGACCGCCTGCTCGAGCGGCTCGAGCAGATCGGCGTCGCCTTCGCCCCCATCGCGCGTCCGCAGGATCTGCTGGACGATCCCCATCTCAATGCTAACGGCGCGCTGGTCGATCTGACGCTCGACGACGGCAGGAAGGTGCGGCTTCCCGCCCTGCCGATCGAGATCGACGGCAGCCTTGCCGGCGTGCGCCACGATTTGCCGGTGGCGGGCGCCGATACCGCAGCGATCCTCCGGGACTGGGGCTTCGCGCCCGAGGCGATCGACGCGCTCGCCGCGTCGGGCGCCGTCGGCGAACCGGCGCAGGTTCCCGCATGAGCGCGTCGAAGACGCTGGCGGGCAAGATCTGGGATCAGCACGTCGTCGCAGAGTTGGACAGCGGCGCTGCCCTCGTGGCGGTCGACCGCCTCCTGCTGCACGAGCGGACCGGCGGAGTCGCGCTCAAATCGCTGGATGCGGCGGGGCGCACCGTCATGCGGCCGGCTCAGGTGTTCGCCACGATGGACCATATCGTGGACACCTTTCCCGGCCGCTCCGACGACACGCTGATGCCCACCGGAAGGGACTTCATCGTCGCCACCCGCGAAGGGGCGAAGCGCCACGGCATCACCCTGTTCGACCTGGATGACCCGCGGCAGGGCATCGTCCACGTCGTCTCGCCTGAGCAGGGAATCGTGCTGCCGGGGCTTACCCTCGTATGCCCTGACAGCCACACCTGCACCCAGGGCGCGTTCGGTGCGCTCGCCTGGGGGGGCGGCTCCACCGAGGCGGAGCATGCGCTTGCGACGATGACGCTGCGCGTGACGCGCCCGCCCGACATGCGGATAACGGTCGACAACACGCTGCGCAAAGGGGTCACCGCCAAGGATCTCGCGCTCCACATCGTGGCCGAACTCGGCTCGAACGGCGGCAAGGGCCATATCGTCGAATTTGCCGGAGACGGCGTTACGGCGCTCGACATGGAAGGGCGGATGACCCTCTGCAACATGGCGGCCGAGCTCGCCGCGTTCGGTGCGGTGATCGCTCCCGACGCCAGAACCTATGCGTGGCTGGAGGGCCGTCCGTTCTCGCCCAGGGGCGCGATACGCGCCCGTGCGCGCGCTGCATGGGAAGCGCTGTACAGCGATCCCGATGCGCCGTTCTCCCTTGAGCATCGCTTCGATGCGGCGGCCGTCCGTCCGATGGTGACGTGGGGCATCAGTCCGCAGCAGGCGCTGCCGCTGGGCGAGGCGGTGCCCGCTTCCGCCGGAGCCGATCACCGGCGGGCAGTCGATTATATGGCGGTATCGCTGGGCGAAGGTGTGGAAGGGCTACCGATCGACGCCGCGTTCATCGGCTCGTGCACCAACAGCCGCCTCGCCGACCTGCGCCGGGTCGCGACGATCCTGAAGGGCCGTAAGGTGAAAGCGGGCGTCAGGGCGATCTGCGTTCCCGGCTCCTCTGCGGTGAAGGCCGCCGCAGAGGCGGAAGGGATCGCGCAAATCCTGATCGATGCGGGCTTCGACTGGCGCGAGGCGGGGTGTTCGATGTGCTTCTTCGCGGGCGGGGAAAGCTTCGGATACGGCGAGCGCGTCATCAGCTCGACCAACCGGAACTTCGAAAGCCGTCAGGGGCCGAACACGCGCACGCATCTCGCCTCGCCCGAAACGGTCGCCGCGTCCGCCGTCGCCGGACGGATCGTTCGATACCAAGCCGAAGGAGAGACGGCGTGACGCCGCTGGTAAGGGTGGTGTCCAAGGCGGTACCGCTCGTCCGCGAGAATATCGACACCGATGCGATCATCCCCTCGCGCGAGATGCGAAGCGTTTCGAAAGAGGGATTGGCGGACGGCCTGTTCGCTGGCTGGCGCTATACCGCGATTGGCACGCGCGATCCGCAGCCGGATTTCGTGCTCAACCGGCCCGAGAGCGCGGGCGCGACGATTCTGCTCGGCGGCGGCAATTTCGGTTGCGGGTCGAGCCGTGAGCACGCGGTCTGGGCCTTGGCCGAATATGGGTTCCGCGTCGTCATCGCGCCATCGTTCAGCCCGATCTTCGCGGCCAATTGCGTGCGCAACGGCCTGGCGCCGATCGTGCTGCCGCGCGAGGCGGTCGAGGCGCTGGCCGCGCGTGCCGATCGCGGAACGCTCGTGACGGTCGATATCCGCGAGGGCACGGTCAGCGCCGAAGATTTATCCTTTCCGTTCGTGCTCGATGCGGAGGCGCGCATCATGCTGATCGAGGGCGCTGATGCGATTGATCTCACGCTCCAGATGCGCTCCGCGATCGAGGCCTTCCACGCGCGCGATCAACTTGCGCGGCCCTGGGTCTATTCGCCGGCCTGAGGTCCGCCTTGGCCGGGCGGGCGGTAATGGCCTAGACGAGGCGGATCGCGGCCCTGGCCGCGGCGCCCTCGAGGAGCGAGCCTTGGTCGATCGTAATGCTGCCGTCCCGCTTTATTACCAGATCTACCTGCAACTGCGTGACGAGATACTCGGCGGCCAGCGGCCATATGGCAGCAGCCTGCCGACCGAGCACGAACTCGCCGATCTGTTCGGCGTGTCGCGGATCACCGCGCGGCGCGTGCTCACAGAGCTAGCGGCGCAGCATTACGTGACGCGCCGGCGTCGCCACGGCACCAAGGTCGCGTTTCGCTCGCCGGTCGCACCGATCACGGCGAACATCGATCAGGCGATGGAAGCGCTGATGGGGCTGGGCAGCCGCACCACCGTCAACGTGGTCGATGTCGGCACCGAGGCGCCGAGCCCGATCGTCGCCTCCGCGCTCCGGTTGGTCGAGGACGAGGGCGTGGTGCGCGCCGTCCGCGTGCGCCATCTGGGCGGGGAACCCATCGGCCATGTAGTTAGCTACGTTCCGGCGGCACTAGACTCGGTCGTCACGGCGGAAACGCTTGCGCAACGGCCCATCCTCCGCCTTCTCGCCGATGCCGGGCACAAGGCCGTCCATGCCGACCAGACGATCAGCGCCGTCCAGGCCGACGGCGCGCTCGGCCAGGCGCTGAACGTGGAACCGCTTGCCGCGCTGCTTCGGATCAGCCGGACCAGCTACGACGCCGACGGCCGGCCGTTTCTCCTGACGATCGCGCATTATCGCGCGGACCGGTTCCACATCCGGATCGACCTCCAGGGATCGCGCTACGAGCTCGATCAGCCGCCCCCTGGCTCCGCGGCATAGCGCTACCGTCGCGGTGTCCGCGTGATGGCCGCTGGCGCGCCGTGTGCCTGACGGCTGCTCGCATAGCAGGCATCAGGAACCGGATAGGAGCATCCGGGAACGATCATGGACTATCTCTACAGCGCCCTTCCAGACCGCAAGCCGCTGAAATGGCCGAACGGCGCCCGCGTGGCGCTGATCCTGACCTTCAATCTCGAGACCTGGGATCTCACCAAGGATACCGACAAGCCCTATTATGCGGGCGGCCCGGCGATTCTTCCCGACATCCTGCCCGGCCGCACGCCCGATTTCCCCAATTTCACCTGGCGCGAATACGGGCAGCGCGTCGGCATCTTCCGGCTGATCGAGCTGTTCGACAGACTGGGCGTCAAGGCATCCTGCACCACCAATGCGGTCACCTTCGAGCGACGCAAGGCGATGACCGACGCTGTGCTGTCGCGCGGATGGGAGCTTCTTGCGCACAATTGGGAGCAGGGAGAGCTGCTCACCAATTTCGCCCAGGATCCGGCGAAAGAACGCGAGGTCGTGTTGCGCACGCTCGAACAGTACGAGAAGTATGTCGGGCGCAAGGCGCGGGGCTGGCTGTCATCGTCGCTGCGAGGGACGCTGCAGACCGCCGACATCCTCGCGGAATATGGTTGCACTTTCTACTGCGACATCATGAGCGACGATCAGCCCTACTTGTTGCGGACACCGTCCGGGCCGATCGTATCGGTGCCCTATTCCAACGAGATCAACGATTTCACCTTCATCACGCGCAAGAACTACACCACCGACGAGTTCCGCGATGCGCTGATCGAGGAACTCGACGTCCTTCACGAAGAGGGCGCGGCGACCGGGCGGTTGATGAATCTGGGTCTCCACCCACACGTTTCAGGGCGTGCGCACCGCATCCGGGCGCTTCGCGAGTTCATCGAGCATGCGCAGTCGCTGCCCGGAATCTGGTGGGCGACCCGCGAGGAGATCGCCGACTGGTATATCGAGAACCACGAGGATCACATTCCGGGACAGCTCGACTTGCGCTGACCGGCCGGGTGTCAGCCGCCCGATAGGAAGGTATCGAGCAGCGACGCGGTCTCGGCCGGGCGCTGCTGGTGCAGGAAGGCGCCGGCTCCCTCGATCTCCACGCTTCGGGAATGTGGGATCAGCCGCAGTGCCTTGTCGCGATACACTTGGTAGACGCCTTCATTGCCCTTGCCGTAGACGAGCAGGGTGCGCGCCGCGATCCTCGGCAGGAAATCGGTGATTCCGCAGGTGAAGACGCCCCGTTCGGACGGCCTGATCCACAGCCCGGCGGCGGCGCGCGAGGTATTCAGCTCATGGTTGATTTCCGATGTGGTGCCGAAGCGCGTCGCCATCGTCTCGTCCGACCGCGGGAGGGGGTAGCCGCGCGTGTCGTACCCGGCGGTGCGTGCGTCATAAGCCGCAAGCTGCGCTGAGGTGAAACGATCGGCGAGCGCAACGCTCACCAGTGCGAGATTCTCGACGTCGTCGGGAAACAGCGCGGCCATGATCGCCCCGATGCACCCACCTAGTGAGTTTCCGACAATCGAGTAGCGCTCGATGCCCAGCACGCCCAAGGCGGCGCGGATCATCGATGCGGATTCAGGCAGCGTCTGGATATAGGGCGGCGGCGTCGCCATCCTCGATCCACCGTGTCCCGGTGGGTCCACGACGATGACGCGAAAGCGCCCCGCCATCGCGCGCGCGACATACCGCCAATCGGCGATCCAGCCGCCGAGCTTGGGCATCATCAGCACCACCGGCGCCTTTGCGGGCCCGATCGAGGCCCATTGGATGCACCCGCCGCCGCGATCGACGAGACCGCAGGCATCCCAATCGCCCGTCGGCGGAGTCGCCGCGAGCGTTTCCGCGCGCGCCGACGTCGGCGCAGCGAGCGCGGCCGCGCACGCGAGGTTCGCCGCCATGAAGGTGCGGCGATTCAGGCCGTCGCCATCGAAGATTCCGGGCATTGCAGGCCTCGCGATTCTGTTGCCGGTAACGGGATCGATGTTTCCTCGAATGCGAAGACCGGCGAACGGGCACGGCACCCGGTGTTCGGCAGGCGGACAGCGACCGCCGGTGTGGTGGAGGACAGCGGGCGAGGGGCCGATGCACGACCCCAAAGCAATCGGAGGCGTCAATGGAGATCACGCGCAGGACCCTTCTGGGCCAATCGGGCATCGCGCTTTTGTCGCTCGCCGCGCGACCCGCGCTCGCCGCCGCCGAGCGCGCCGATGTCGTCGTGATCGGCGCCGGCCTGGCCGGGCTCAACGCGGCGATGCTGCTCACCGACCTAGGCGCGAAGGTCGTGGTGCTCGAGGCGCAGCCCAGGCCCGGCGGCCGCCTGCGCACGCTACGCAATGCCGATGGGCATTTCGATTGCGGCGCGACGACGATCGGACCCGAATACGGACGCATTCGCGCGCTTGCGGAGCGCTTTGAGGTACCACTCACGGCACCGCACCGACGCGGGAACATGGCCTGGGCGATCAACGGTATGTCGGGAAATGCAGCGGCCTGGCCGAGCTCGCCCGCGAACCGCATGCAGGGCGACGAGCGGCAGATCGCGGCGGCACGACTCGAGGTGGCTATGATCAACCGCTTCGGCATGCTGCCGACGCCCGACGAATGGCGCAATCCCGCCTATGCCGAATGGGATATCCCGCTCGATCGCTTCTTCCGCGAGTGCGGGATTTCCAACGAGGCGATCCGCCTGATCGGGATCACCAGCAACAATGAGACGCTCGGCACCACGTCGGCGCTGTTCCAGACCAAGGAGCTGCAGTCGATTTCGGCCTGGGGCAAGCAAAGCGGCGGCCAGAAGCACTCAGCCTACGAGCCCGGGACCGGGGACTTTCATTATATTGCGGGAGGGTCGGACAGGCTGCCCGAGGCGATCGCGCAAGGGCTGGGCGCGCCGGTTCGTTGCAACATGCCGGTCGCCGCGATCGACATGACGGACCGGGAGTGCACGGTAAGCTGCGTGAACGGGCTGCGGATCAGGTGCGACTACGTCATCTCCGCCGTGCCGCTCTCGGCGCTTTCGCGCATCGCGATCTCGCCTCGCCCGACGGGGCTGCGGGCCGAATCGATCGACAACGCGCTCTACATGGGCACGACGCACTTCTTCTTCGCCGTCACGCGCCCCTATTGGGAGCGCGACGGGCTCGATCCCGGATTGATCACCGACGGCGCCATTGAGCGCGTCTTCGCCAATAAGAACGATTCCGGGCAGGTGACGTGGCTCGACGTGTGGATCAACGGCGCGGGCAGCTTGCCGTTCGACCGGATGGCACCAGAAAAGGCCGCCGAGGCGGCGACCGCCGAACTTATCCGCATCCGGCCGGCGATGCGCGGTGCTGTGCGTCTGGTCGGCCAGTATAGCTGGCGGCGCAATCCCTTCGTCACCGGCAACAAGCACATCTTCCAGCCGGGCCAGGTCACGCGCTTCGCCAACGCGATCGCCGATCCGTGGCACCGGCTGCATTTCGCGGGCGAGCATACGCGCGACATCGAGCCGGGTATGGAGGCCGCCGCCGCGACGGGCGAACGCGCCGCCTTTGAGGTGCTCGGGCGGATGGGGAAGGCCTGAGTAAAGCCCGGCTGCTGCCGGGCTCAGTGCCTTACTTCTCGGTTGTGGCGAGATAGGCGATCAACGCCTGGCGCGAGGCCGGATCGGGGATGCCCGAAAAGACCATGCGCGTGCCGGGCACCACGTTGCGCGGCTTGGCGATGAAGGCGTCGAGCTTTTCCGGTGTCCATTTGAAATCCGCCTTCGCAAGACCGGGCGAGTAGCGGAAGCCAGGCTGCTTGCCCGCGGCGCTGCCGACGATGCCGGCGAGGTTCGGCCCAATTCCATGCGGCCGCGCCGGATCGATCGAGTGGCAGGCGACGCAACGGGCGAACTGCGCCTTTCCTTTTGACAGGTCGGGCGCCGCACCGGCGGGCGCCGTGCCCGTCAGCATGGCGGCAGGAAGAGCGACGCTCGCGACGGCAGCGAAGAACATCCATTTCATCATGGTCACACCTGATCCGAGGTTCTGAAACGATCCGATCCGATCTCCGCGATCGGCTCGACATAGATTCCGCGTTCCATGTAATTGGCGATGACGCGGCGAAGCTCCTTGGCCCCCAGATAGGGATTGTCGTACGGGTCATTCGCCCAGAGGTTGCTTGGAAAGCCTACATTGCGGGAATAGGCATCGGCATAGGCCGCGAAATCGCTCCACAGCTTGATGTTGGTCCGCGGATTGGCACGCATGCGACGTAGGGCGGTAAGGTCGATATGGGCGCGCAGCACCACTGGGCCGGGGCCGTCGACCGTTCCCTGGATCGTCCCGTCGAAATTGATGACGCGCGTGTGGCCGCGGCGGAAGAAGGTCAGCAGGTCCGAATCCTCGGCGACATGTTCGCCGCCGTCGATTGCCGAGATCATGTAGGCGGCATTCTCGAAAGCGCGCAGCCGGCGGACATTGTCCCAGGGCGACCGGCCTTCGGCGCCGTGCGGCTCGGACGAGGAGTGGCAGATCACCTCGGCGCCGAAATGCCGCAGGCCGAAAGCGACCTCGGGACTCATATTGTCGAAGCAGATCATATTGGCGATCTTGCCGATCGGGGTATCCGCCACGGGGAACAGCGCCTCGTAGCCGAACAGCTCGACATATTGGTCGATGATGCTGCCCGGGGTGGTATCCGGAAGGAAACCCCACACGTCCGCGCACTGGTTCTTGCGATAGGTGTGGATCAACTCACCCTGATCGTCGATCAGAAACGCCGAGTTGAAGACCCGCCCCGGCAGCTTTTCGTGAATTTCGAAATTCTGGAAGGCGACATATACCTTGTTGCGCTTCGCAAAGGCGCCGATCTCGTCGAACACTGCGTCGCCGTGGCTGATCGCCATGCGCTCCATGTCCTGAACGGTGCGCTGGATGCCACCGATACCTCCCGGCCCGGTCAGCCAGAATTCCGGGAACACGACCAGCCGGACTGAAGGCACATTGGCGCGCGAATCGGCAAGTGCCAGCGATTCGGAGAGATTGCGCATGATGATCTCGCGAGCGTTGTTGACGCCTAGCGGGATCAGTCGAGGAACGCTCTGAATGACGCAGATGTCGTACTGCTCTTCATAATGGTCACGTCTGGGCCCCGCGCGTGCGGCTTCGGCGGCCATGCGGCGCTCTGCCTCGGCCTGCCAGGCGGCGCGGTTGTCTGGGCGCGGCAGCTCACCGGCTTCCTTGGCCCATTCGCGATAGCCGCGCGCATAGACGTCGGCGCGGACGATCGCGGGCATGCTCCCCTGCGGCGTCGCGCGTTTGCGGCGCATCATATCGATGTCGAGATCGACGAAGAGGAAGCTCTCGTCGCCCGCCGCGCGGATCACCTCGCGCTCCCAATTGTAGAGCGCGGTCGAGGTCGGAAGGGTGATCTCGAAGTCGTCGACCATCTTCGTCCGCGCGCTCGCGGATGCGACATAGCCCGCGGTGTCGGTGGCACGACCGCGGCGCGACATGCGGCGCGCATCGGTGAGCGGGTCCGCTGCCTCGACGGTCGGGTTGAGGATGATCTCGGCACCGTTGAAGGTAAGCGCGCGGGCATAGTGGCTGAACAGGATGTCCTCGCCGATCAGTATCCCGACCTGCGCAAACGGCAGCCTGGCGACAGGAAAATCGGCTTCAGCGGCGGGGAGTGTCTGCGTATCGCCGAATCCCTCGATAAGGTCCGGCGCGATCTTGCCGGTCTGAAGGAGCTGCGCGCCGTCGGGCCCGAACACGAACCCTACCGCCGTGACGGCCTCGCCCTGTTCGGCTTGCGCGTTGAACGAGCCCGCAAGATAGATGCGATGCCGCGCCGCCGTTGCGCCGAGCGCGCTAACGGCCTCCGCCTTGGGCGAGGCAACGCCCGAGTGCGGGAGGAGCAGCAGGATCCAGTCGTCGGAACCGGCGCGATGGCGCGCTTCGGCGACCGCGGCGCCCGCGAGGTGATCGAGCCGGTCGGGATCGATACCCGACCAAACTTCCTGGGACAGGATAAGCATGTGCTGCAAAACTCCGATTATCGTCGGATACCAGCTTGTGTCTGGCAACTCCGCCGGACGCAGCATGGCGAAGGACGGTCGTTCATCATGCGGACGGTGCGCCGAACAGCGCAGTGTGCAGCGGCAGCGTGCGAAGGCGCTTGCCGGTCAATGCGAACAGCGCGTTCGCGGAGGCGGGGGCGGCGCACGGCACCCCGGTTTCCCCCACGCCGCCCGGCGCGGCATCGGACGGCATGATGAAGGTCGTCGCCGTCGGTGCTTCGCCGAGGAGCAGCACGCGATAATCGGTGAAGCTCGATTGCTGCGTCACGCCGTTTTCGAAAGTGATGTCGCCGTAGAGCGCGGCAGAAAGCCCGAAGATCGTCCCCCCCTCGATCTGCGCGACGATGTTGGATGGCTGGACGGCGATGCCGCAGTCGATCACGTTGGTGGCGCGATGCACGCGGATATCGTTGTCGGTGACGGAGAGCTCGAGCACCTGTCCGATATAGCTTTCGTAGCAGGCGACGATCGCGAGGCCGCGGGCTCGACCCGGCGCAAGCGGGCTATCCCAATCGGACAAGGTTCGCAGCTTTGTCAGCACCGCGCTCATGCGCTCGTCTGTCACCAACGCCTGGCGGAAATCGAACGGGTCCTTGCCCGCGGCATGCGCGAGTTCGTCGATGAAGCTCTCTGCGGCGAAGGCGTTCTGCGAATTCGCGACCGAGCGCCAAAAGCCGATCGGGATCGGCGGGCGCACCTCCACCCAAGCGGCGTGCGTGTTGGGCAGATTATAGAATGCCGGGACGAGGCCGTTGCGCACAGTGGGGTCAATCGGCGCCTTCGGGCTGTCGAATAGGGCAACGCGCGGCCGCAGCAGCGAGGGTCCCGAAATGGTGACGCCATATTCGGTCACGGCTCCCTCCGCGTTGACGGACCCCTTGCAGCGCATCGCATAAGCCGATCGATAATAATCGCGCCTTGTATCTTCCGTGCGCGACCATTGCAGCCGGATCGGCGCCTTCACCCGCATGGCGATCGCCGTTGCCTGCGCGATGAAGTCGTTTTCCGACCGGCGGCCGAAACCGCCGCCGAGCAGCGTCTGGTGCAGCACGACCGATTCATCGGGAAGGCCGGATACCGCCACGGCGGTGGCGGCCGCGCGGTAGATAACCTGGGTGGGTGCCCAAAGCTCCAGCGTGCCGTCGTGGAACCAGGCGGTGCAGCTCATCGGCTCCATGGTCGCATGCGCCAGGAACGCAACCATATAATCGGCGTCAACGGTCCGATCGCCCGCGGCAGCGACGGCGGGAGGCGTGCCGGCGACTGAGAAAGCACGGCCCGGCTGCGCGGTCGCCGTCTTCAGCGCCGCTTTGTAGGCCGTGCTGCTCGGGGCGGGGCTGTCAACCATCCGATATTTCGGCGCAGCGACCTCCAGCGCCTTCATCGCGGACCAGGTATCGAGCGCCACGGCGACCAGCGTGGTTCCGTCGATGACGAACATGTCGCGGACGCGTGGGTCGGCGCGCGCGGTCTTGTCGTCGAAGGACAGCAGCGCCTCTGCCCCGTAGGGCCCTTGCGATACCGAGCAGTGCAGCAGGCCCGGCAGTTTGATGTCCGAGGCGTAAAGCGCCGCGCCGGTGCATTTGGCGGGCACGTCCCGTCGATCGCGAACCTTGCCGATCAGCGTGAATTGATCCGGCGTCTTCAGTGTTACCTTGTTGGGCATGGCTGCCGCGGCGGCGGCAGCCAGCGTGCCGTAGCCGAGCCTGGCCTCGCCGTCCGGGTGGATCACTTCCCCGGCATGCGTGCGGCAGTCCGATGGCGACACGCCCCATTGCGCTGCGGCGGCGGCGGCAAGCTTCGCCCGCGCCGTCGCGGCGACCTTTCTCAACGGCGTGTACCAGCCGCGCGTCGAATGGCTGTCCGCCGTCACGAAGAGCTTGCTGTCGCGCGGGGCGGGGACGGCTCGTGTCGTGTCCAGGTTGACGATCTCGACCCGATCCCAGTCGGCATCCATCTCGTCCGCCAGGATGAGGGGCAGGGCGGTGAACACGCCTTGCCCCATCTCGGCCATCACCGAGACGATCTCGATCCTGCCGTCCGGAAAAATTGAAATGAGGGGCTGTAGCTCCAGCGGTTCGCCCGCGGCGTCCGGGCGGGCGAGGCTGGCGGCGATCGACGGCGGGATGGCCAGCGTGAACGCCGCCGCAACACCGCCTGCGAGGACGGATCGGCGCGTGAGAGCGATACGGCCTTTCACGGCGCCTCTTCCGCGGGCATCGCTGCCGCCATTGCCGCGCGCGCGTCGGCGATGGCGGCGCGCATCGCCGAATAGGTGCCGCAGCGGCAGATGTTGGTGGTGGCAGCGATCAGGTCGTCGTCGGTCATGTCGGGGCTGTTGGTGAGCAGATCGGCAACGGCCATGATGAAGCCGGACTGGCAATAGCCGCATTGCGGGACGTTATGATCGATCCAGGCCTGCTGCACGGGATGGAGCGCGGCGCCGGCCAGCCCTTCGATCGTGGTAACGGTGCGCGCGCCGACTTCGCCGACGGGAAGCAGGCAGGATCGTTCCGCCACGCCATCCAGGTGAACGGTGCAGGCGCCGCAAACGCCGATGCCGCATCCATATTTGGTGCCCGTCAGCCCTGCCGCCTCACGTAGCACCCAGAGCAAGGGCATATCGGAGGGCACATCCAACTCGTGACGCTTGCCATTCACCAGTAACGATACGCTCATGGCGGCGAGACTGGCGCGGCATCGGCCGCATTTCAACGTGGTATGCCAAGAGAGTCCGTTATGCGGGCGGAGGTCGGCTCCGCTCGCGGAATAGGGTTGCCAGTGCGAGCGCGAGCAGCGCCGTCGCGCCAGCTAGGAATGCGGCCGGAAGGCCTACTCGCTGCGCGATTTGGCCCCAAAGCAGGCTGCCCAACCCGAGACCGCCCGAAAAGACGATAAGAACGATCGCGATCACGCGCGAATGATAAGCTGGCTCGGCCTCAAGCAGCATGTGGCTGCTGATGCCCGCGGAAACGCCTATCCAGCCCAGCCCCGCGATGAAGAAGCCAATGATCGTCAGCGGCATGCTCTGCGACGTTCCAATCATCGCCAGAGCGACGGCGGAAAGTAGGCTGCCCAGAGAAAGGACGATGCCGAACCGCGCCTGCGATGTCAGGTGTCGGCTGAGCCCGCCCGCCACCGCGCCGATCCCGAGCGCCATCATGAACAGACCGAACAACCGGCTGTTTCCGTGCGCGAAGCCCTTGGCGATCAGAGGAGCAAACGCCCATAACGGCGAGACGGCGAGGAAGTAGAGGCCGGTTAGAAGGAGCGGCGTGCGCATTTTACCTTGGGCCGCGACATACCCGATGCCCTCGGCCGATTGACCCAGCACCCGGAAGCGGCCGACGACCTCCGCTTTGTGTCGCCAGGCGTAGAGCGCCAAGCCGACCGCCATACACGAAGCGGCGTAAATGAAGATCGCCGCGGCGGGACCATAAAAAGCGAGGATCAGCCCGCCGAGCATCGGCCCCACCGCGCGGCTGGCATTATAACCAATCGCGCTCAGCATGACGGCGCCCCGAACGCTTGGCTTGTCAACGATAGATGGCAGGATCGCCTGTCGGGTAGGCGAAGAGATCGCTGCGAGCGAGCCGTGCACGAATGCGAAGGCGATCACGAGCCAGGCATCGATCCGATGCGTTGCGACGAGGATCGCGAACCCGACCAGCAGCAAAACGAACAGTGCCTGTATCGTCATCAGAAACATTCGCCGGTCCACCGCGTCGCCGAAGGCTCCTGCCGGCAGCGAGAACAGGAAGATCGGCATCATTCCCGCAGCGGGGACGAGCGCAACGATGGCCGGCGCCTGGGTCAGCCCGGCGATGAGCCATGAAAGCGTGAGATCTTGTATCCAGAAGCCAAGATTCGACAGCAGGGTCGCGCCCCAGAGAAGCGCGAAGGTACGCTGCCGCAACGGCAGAAATAGGGTCGACATGAAGTGTTGCGCTCCTCGCGCGCGGTGAAGCTTCGAGGGCAGGGGGCGCCGTTCGGGCGGCAGCGGTCAGCGGATATCCGTGCGTTCTGCGGGGGTGAACCGCGGGGTCAGCTCGGGGTGCCGCTCCAGCAACCACGACGGCGCCCGCGCATAGGCGGCGTCGAGCAGGTAGAGGTTGAGCTCCTTGATCTCGATCTCGGCGTAGGCGCCAGCTTTCGAGAACGGATCCTCATAGACATAGTGGCGGATCGCCTCCCAAGTCTCGTGGGCGGAAATCGCGAGCACGCCCACCATCTTTCCATTTTCGTCGATCAGATTGCCCGATGCGATGGTCCGGCTGTGGGCCGAGATGTGATCCTCATGAGCCCTCTCCAGCCCCTCCACGAGTTTGCCGACATTATCGACGTGACGACGACGGACCAAGAACATGCACGTGCTCCTTCAAGGCAGTGCCGGTCTCATGAGCGATCGGTCGCCGCGCCGCATCGCTCATGGGCAGGGCCGTTCATCTGATGAACAGCATCGCGGCGCTTGTCCGAATAGTGGTCAGCCGTGCGCAGACGGGTTGCCGATGCGACGAGCCTAGTTTCGATTACCCTACTTCACGCGTAATGTTGCACAGGAACGAGACGGCATGCTTGATGACAGGTTGAACGTTTCGACCCGCTTCGCTTTCGGTGCGGGGGGCATACCCGAGACGTTGAAGAATTCCGTCTGGGATATGTTCATCCTGTTCTATTTCACGCAGGTTCTCGCGCTGCCGGGATCGATGGCGGGCGTGATCGTTGCGATCGCGCTGGCGATCAACGCCCTGGTCGATCCCTCGATCGGCACCTATTCGGATAGTATGCCGCTGTCCCGGCTCGGGCGGCGCCAGACACTCATGGCGATCGCGATCGTCCCTTTCTGCGTCAGCTTCACCTTGCTGTTCAGCACGCCCGAATCGCTGGGCACGGTCGCCACCTTCATCTGGCTGACCTTCTTCGCCGTCGTCGCGCGCATTTCCATCTCGCTGTTCACGATTCCCTATTATGCGCTCAACGTGGAACTAAGCCGCAACCGCTTCGAGCGGCCAATCCTCATCGCCTTCCGTTCGATCGGCACGTCGGCCGGGCGCACGCTCATGCCGATCATCGCCTTCACTTTCTTCTTCGCTGCGACGCCGCAATTCAGCAACGGCCAACTCAACCGCGCCGCCTATCCGCGCTTCGCACTGATGATATCGCTGGTGTCGCTGGTGTTGATGGTCTGGTGTATCTGGGGCACCAACGCGCGCAGCAAGAAAATCGACCGGCATGTGATCGGCACGGCAAAGCGCCGTACGCCACCGTCGATCATCGTGACGTTCCGGCAAATCGTCGGTGCCTTTCGTACCACGCCCAATGTCCGCTGGCAGGTGCTGCTCGGCGTATTCATGTTCATCAGCCTTGGCGTTCTGAACGTCTATACCCTGCATCTTTGCACCTATTACTGGCGATTGAGCCCGGACGAGATCAGGAATGTCAGCGCGGCACTCCCGCCGGGTAGCCTGCTGGCCGCCCTGCTAGCGCGCTTTTATGTGCCCTATATCGCCAAGAAGACGGCGATGATGGTCTGCATCATCTTCTATGGGCTGGTCGTGTTGGTTCCCATCGCCGGCCCGCTCGCCGGAATCTTCCCTCAGCCCCACGAGGCGTTGCAACCGCCGTTGCTGATGGCTTTCAAGTTCCTTGCAGGCGTCTTCTACGGCGCCTTCCTCATGTTCGCCGCGAACGTCGGAGCCGACATTGCCGATGAGCTGGAGCTGGACAGTGGCGCCCCTCGGCAGGCGCTGCTGTCGAGTTTCACGTTCTTTACCATGTTCGCCTCGAGCGCGCTGGTGAGCATTGCGGCCGGGGTCTTCCTCGATTTGATCGCCTTTCCTGTCGGCGTGCCGGTCAGCGCCGTGTCGGTGGCCACATCGAACAAGCTAGCGATCTTTACGTGCATCATCATCGCCTTCGCCGTCGCGGGGGTCGCCTATATGGTTAGTCGGCTGGAGATTTCGGCCGACAAGCAGCGCGCAATCAACGCCAAGCTCGAAGAGCGATATGCCTTGGCTGCGCAGCCGCCGTCCGCAGGATGAGCGCCTCCGAGACAATTGCTTGGAACCGGATGGGCGCAGACTAACCCATATCAGCTATCGCATCGACAACCAAAGTGTCACGAAAACACGATGGATAGCGGCCGAGGTTTCTCTCAATAAAAAGGGGTGGATAATGACCTTGCAGAACAGATGCTCCAAATATCGGGTCCTGCTTCTCGCCAGTGCCGTCGGGTTGCTGCCGTCCGTTGCTGCCGCGCAAGAGGTCGCACCGGGTGCGATCGTGAATGAAGGTGAAATCGTCGTCACTGCGCGTAAGCAGTCGGAAAGCCTGATCGATGCGCCGTTGTCGATTCAGGCATTCACTGCGGAGGACCTTCAAGAATCAGGGGTGCAGGATCTTCAGGAACTCTCAAAGTTCACCCCGAGTCTGTTCTTCGTCAACGGCGCGCAAGGCCAGGGTGCGCGAACAATCTCGGAAGTCCGGTTCCGCGGCCTCAGCACCTCGATCCCGACCCCGACCAACCAAGCGGGCGCAGTGTTTATAGACGGCAATTACGTCCTGAGCGGCGCGCAATCGCTCGATTTCACCGACATTCAGCAGGTCGAGGTCATCAAGGGGCCGCAAGCCGCCTATTTCGGCCGCTCGACATTCGCTGGCGCCGTGAACTTCGTCACGCGCGATCCCGCTTCGGAGCTGCGCGGCGACGTGCTAGTCGATTACAGCCCGAGCTATGGCTCCTACAAGATTGCGGGGAGCATCGAGGGGCCGCTGGTGGGTGACATCCTGACCGCGCGCCTGAGCGGTACCAGTACCAAGCGAGGGGCGCAGTTTACTGCCACCGACGGCGGCAAGCTGGGTGAGCAACTGACCCGATCGGCGAACCTCACGCTCGTGTTCGAGCCGACGGTTGATCTCAAGATCAAGCTGCGCGGCTCGTATATCGAAGACGAGGACAGCGCAGCGGACAGCACTTATTATCCCTATAAGCTCCATGGCAATTGCGGACCTGGTACGGCGGTAACGATCCAAACCACTAACGGGCCCGTCAACACCACGCTCGCAAAGGATTTCCGGTGCGGCGACATTCCATTCTCGTCGAGCGTGATCGACAGGAATACCGCCTTTTTCACGCTTCCGGCGACCGATACCCTGCCGGCAGTGGATATATACGACGTTCTCGTCCGGAATTCGCTCGACGACCCGCTTCTTGCCAAGGCTCCGCATCTCGACCACTTCGGCTTGCATAGCTATACGTATCGAATTGCGGGGAATCTCGATTACGATATCGGCAATGGTTTTTCGTTGAGCGGCAACGCCGCTTACGAGAAACAGCGCATCAACGCCATTCAGGACTCTGACGGAACAACTAGCCCGCAAAGCTTTCAGGCAATCCCGATGTTCTTCGAAAGCGCGAGCTTCGAAGGTCGCGTGCGATACACGAATTCGAGCTGGCTGAATGCGACGGCCGGGGTGAATTATTTTCTTCAGAACATCCAGGCGAGTACCGACACTGGCGTAAGCGTTAACAACCAGAGTGTGGTGGGATCGACGATCATGCGGGTTGTGCGCAGTTCGGTCACTAACCAGAACGACAAGATCCGAACTCTGGGCCTGTTCTTCGGTGTCGATATCACGCCGGTGAACTGGTTCACCTTCACTGCCGAGGGGCGCTATCAGACTGACGATTACACCACGTTCGGAGGATCCAACGCGGCGGGTAACCTGACCGCTAGCACGATCAAGACGAAGCGGTTCACGCCGCGCCTGATCGCGAGCTTCCATCCTCTTCCGGACACCACGATCTACGGCAGCTATTCCTATGCCTTCCAGCCAGGAAAGTTCAACTCGTCCTTTCTGGTGACGTGACCCCCAGCTTTCCCCCAGCTGGGATTAGAGCCTGGCGGTTGTTTT
>CAZXFY010000006.1:0-90546 GCA_964639855.1 uncultured Stakelama sp.
GTCGCTTAATAGTGCGGCACCGCCCCTCTCCCCCACCCCGCAACCCAAGAATTTTTGCTGACTGGGGGGGGGGGGGGGGGAGTGGACCGGTGCCGCGCCCGCGCAAGCGGATCAAAACTCTAAGCCGCCGTCCATCCCCCGTCCATCGACAGGTTCGCGCCGGTGATCGCGCTGGCATCGTCGCGGCACAGATAGACCGCCAGGCTCGCCACCTGTTCGGGCGTGACGAATTCCTTGGTCGGCTGCGCGGCGAGCAGCACGTCGTTCAGCACCTGCTCGCGCGTCATCCCGCGCGAGGCCATCGTATCGGGGATCTGCTTCTCGACCAGCGGCGTCCAGACATAGCCCGGCGAGATGCAGTTGACCGTGATCCCGTCGGTCGCGACCTCGAGCGCGAGCGTCTTGGTGAGCCCCGCAATGCCGTGCTTCGCCATCACATAGGCGGTCTTGTTGGGGCTCGCGACGAGGCTGTGCGCCGAGGCGGTCGCGATGATCCGGCCCCATTTCCCCGCCTTCATGTGCGGCACGGCGGCGCGGTAGAGATACCAGGCCGAGCTCATGTTGATCCGCACGATCGCCTCGAACTTTTCGGGCGGAAAATCCTCGATCTGCGCGACGTGCTGGATGCCCGCATTGGCGACGACGATGTCCGGCCCGCCCAGTTCCGCGCGGCAGCGCGCGACCATTGCCTCGATCTCGTCGGGCTTCGCCATGTCGGCGGCATCGTGGAGCGCCTTCCCGCTCAGCCCCTCCAACGCCGCACGCGCCGCTTCGATGTCGCCCGCCTCGCCGAAGCCGTTGATCATCACCCGCGCCCCCTCCGCGGCGAGCGCCCTGGCAATGGCGAGCCCGATCCCCGAGGTCGATCCGGTGACGATGGCGGTCTTGCCCTCGAGGAACATGCACGTGTCTCCCTTGCGTCAGCGAAACCCGTTCGTGCTGAGCGTGTCGAAGCACCGTTCTTCTCTCGGCGATCGAAAAAGAACGGCCCTTCGACAAGCTCAGGGCGAACGGTAAACGTTGCCGTCGTCGATGCCGCCATGGGCCCCGACGATCAAGGCCGATTGCAACCGCGGCGCTTCCCGCGCATTCATGCCCGAGGCAATTAGAGGGGCGACGCGCCATGCGGCTCGACGATTTCGATCCCAACATCAATGTCGAGGACCAGCGCGGTCGCGGCGGCTTTGGCGGTTTCGGAGGCGGCGGCGGGCTGCTCTTCGGCCTTCTTCCCCTGATCGGCAGCCGCTTCGGCTGCGGCGGGATCGTCGTGGTGCTGATCCTGTTCGCGGTGTTCGGCGGGCTCGGCAATCTCGGCGGCCTGCTTGGCGGCGGCAGCCAGGCCCCGACGAGCCAGGTGTCGCAATCGGGCGGCACCGCCGCCAGTCAGGCCTGCACGGTCGATGCCGCGAGCCGCGTCGCCTGCAACGCCTTCAGCTCGGCGAACGGGACCTGGGCCGCGATCTTCCGCCAGTCGGGCATTCCCTACCAATCGCCCAAGCTCGTTTTCTATTCGGGCGCCGGCCGATCGGGCTGCGGCGCGGCGCAGGCGGCGATGGGCCCCTTCTACTGCCCCAGCGACCAGGGTATCTATCTCGACACCGGCTTCTTTGCCGAGCTTCAGAACCGCTTCGGCGCCAGGGGCGATTTCGCGCAGAATTACGTGATTGCGCACGAATTCGGCCATCACATCCAGAATTTGCTCGGCACGTCGGACGAGGTGCAGCGCCAGATGGCGCAATCGAGCCGCGTCGAGGGCAATGCGCTGTCGGTCCGGCTCGAGCTTCAGGCCGATTGCTATGCGGGCGTGTGGGGCGCCGCCAATCGCATGCGACTCGACCCGGGCGACATCGAGGAAGGGCTGACCGCCGCCGCCGCGATCGGCGACGACACGCTCCAGCGCGAGGCGCAGGGCCGCGTCGTCCCCGACAGCTTCACCCACGGCAGCTCGGCCGACCGCATGCAATGGCTGCGCGAGGGCCTCACGACCGGCGACCCCGCCAAGTGCAGCACCTTCGACGGGCCGGTATGACAGATATCCTCTCCCCTTGGCGGAGAAGATAGCAACGCTGCCGCGCCGGCGGCTAGACTCAGTTTCAGCGGAGCTGAAACGGTAGCGGCACCGGCCCACTCCCTCACCCGACCACCCATAAGATACTGCCGTGGGTGGTCGGGTGGGGGAGTGGGCCGGTGTCGCTTCAGCTTAGCTGAAAACGATTCCAGCGGAGCTCGGCGAGGGTGAGGCGCATCACCCGCCGACCGCCCGCTCCGATTCGGCGTGCAGCGCCCAGAAATCCCGCACCGGCACGCCCGACAGCCGCCCGGCGAGCACTGCCAGATGCGAACGCCATCCGGCCGCCGTCCCGCGTCGGGTCTCGGAATCGCCGATCCCCGTATGCGTCAGCACCAGCCGCGTCCTCGCGCCCTCGGGCGACAGCTCGAACCGCGCCACACCGTTCTTCCCCTCGCCCCAGGTGATCGCGAGCGCCCGCGGCGGATCGATAGCGACCACCCGCTCGCGCGCTGTCGCGCCCTGCCATTTCGCATAGGCCGCGGGATAAGGCACCGGATCGGCCGAAAGGTGATCGTGGTCGAACACCAGCGACACCGCCCCGCCTTCGCGCAACTCGATTTCTCCGCCGGCGAACCACAATTTGCGCTTCTCCGGCTCGACCAGCCACGCCCACACCGTCTCGACCGGCGCATCGAGCAGCCGCTCGAAGCGCAGCATCCCGCCCTGATCGTCCGAATTCACGTCATCCATCGTTCGTCTCCACCACATCGGCGAGGCTGGCGAGGATCATCGTCCAGCCCTCGCGCGTGCGTTCCTCATAAGCCGCCCAAGCCGGGTCCATCTCATGGGTCAGCGTGAGCACGCAGCCCTCGCCTTCGGGGGCGATCTCGATCGTCACCCGCGTCCATTCGCCTTCCGCAGCCGGATCGGCCGCGAACAGGAAGACGAGCCGGCGCGGCCGCTCGATCGCCTCGTAACGCAGCCGATGCCGCGCCTCGCCCGCCGGCCGCCGTTCGACGATCAGCGCCTCGCCGCCGACCCGTGCGTCGATCTCGACAATCGCCATCTCGCCATCGGGCGTCGCGAACAGGAAGCGCCGCACCTGCGCAGGATCGAGCCACGCATCGAACACCCGCTCGGGCGGTGCCGCAAAGGCGCGCCGCACCGTCAGGATCACCGGATCGCTCATCGTTTCTCCTCCGCCAGCAACGCGTCGAGCCGATCGAGGCTCGCGCTCCAGAACCGCTCCCATTGCCTGAGCCACGCCTCGGCCTCCGCCAGCCGCTCGGCCCGGAACCGGCACACCTGCCGCCGCCCCACGCGGCGCCGCTCGATCAGCCCCGCGCGCTCGAGCACACCGACATGCTTGGAGGCTCCGGCGAGGCTCATCGCATAGGGCGCCGCCAGCTCGCCGACGCTCCGCTCGCCGAACGACAGCGACGCCAGCATCCCCCGCCGGGTCGGATCGGCGAGCGCGGCGAAGGTGGCATCGAGTCGTTGTTCAACCATATGGTTGAACATAGGGATGCGGCGACATTAGTCAACCATATGGTTGAGGATTACTCTTCTCCCCGAAGAGAGAATGAATAAGCTCGCCAGGTGCGCATCCGGGGGTGGGCACAACGCCCACCCCCATGCGTCTCACAGACCGTCGAGACCCTTGCTGACCAGGATGTTCACCGCGACACGGCGATTCTGCGCCTTGCCGGCGGCGGTATCGTTGCTCGCCGCCGGGTCCGCT
This sequence comes from uncultured Stakelama sp., assembly GCA_964639855.1. Lineage (GTDB taxonomy): Bacteria > Pseudomonadota > Alphaproteobacteria > Sphingomonadales > Sphingomonadaceae > Sphingomonas. Next base: position 3,753 of record CAZXFY010000006.1, read on the forward strand.
TCGGACATCCCGGTCGGGGTCAGCATGCGATAGGGTTTCCAGTCGCAGGCCTGCTGAAGATAATTGACGACGTTGCCGGCGCGCTTTTCGCTGAGTTGCTGATTGAACTCCTGGCTTCCCGTGGAATCGGTATAGCCCACGACCAGCAGCAGCGCGTTGTCCATCGCCTCGGCCGTCGCTGCCGTAGCGCAGAGATCGTTCTTCGCCTGAGCAGACAGCACCGCCTTGCCGGTGTCGAAGTTCACGTTCGTCGTGCTTTTGACGTTGTACTGATCGATATCGCCCACATGGCCGCGCAGCGCCTCGGTTGCCGCGGCATTCTGGGCGATTGCCGCATCCTGTTCACCAAAGCGCTGCTCGGTGCCGTTCCGGATCATCGACGCGGTCTTGAGATCCTTGTTCTTCAGATCGATCTCGCTCGCCACCAGGCTGCCGCCCGATTGCAAGGTCTCGACGCTGACGGGCAGGCCGTTGAGCAGCGAATCCGCGGCGAGCTCGCTGCTGCTGAGCCCCAGGAAGCCTCCGCTGGCCTTGATCTCGGTGGCGTCGTTGATGGCGATCATCGTTTTGGCGCCGTCGGCGGTCGTGACCTGGATGCTGTCGCCGTTGCGCGCGGAGATGATCCCTTCGATCTCGGGCCCTTCGGTCATCTCGGCCGCTTCATACGGAGACGACCCATAGACGGTCACCGGAAGGGCGGGCTCGGATGATTCCTGCGACTCTTGCGCCAGGCCGGGGGCGGCTGTCCCGGCAAGCATGGCAAGCACCAGGAGACCTCTCGGGGTTTTGGAAATGACACTCATTGCGCGACTCCTCTCAAATTCGGCCGGCCGGGCCCGCGTGATCGCCGCTTGTCGCCCGGCCGCCGCCTGCTCGCGCATTTCCCACCTTTCGGGCACATGAACGCGCCCGGTGTCTCCGGGAATTGTCCGGTTGATTCGAGCGGATCGCGGGGCGAACCGATGCAGGCCATACCCGCAAAGCCGAATAGCCCGCCCCCCGGATGATCGCACGAAGGCCGAAAGGAAGGCTCCCGATCAGCCCGACCGGTCGGCCGCGCGGATGGTGGCGCCTGGTGTGGGACCGGACACCAATTGTCCGTTGCGGCGGACATTGTCGTAACGAAGGTTCTCCACATGCACGACGATGTCGGGTTCGGCCGCATGCGTGATCACGCAATCGCGGAGCAGGATGTCGCGAATCGGCGCGTTTGCGAACCCTTGCAGGTCGAGCACGCGCTCGCAGCGGCTGACCAGCATCCGATCGACCGTCAGCCCCCGAAATACCGGCGTGAAGCTGCCGTTCGCGCCTTCGCCATAATTGTAATCGATCGTGATCGCGGCGTGGGCGACCTGACCGACGGTGATCCCGCGCACATGGATGTTCTCGAGCGTGCCGCCCCGCGCGGCGTTGTTCTTGAAACGGATCGCGGTGTTGAGGTGCGGGCTGTCCATGCGGCAATTCTCGACGAACACGTTGCGCACGCCGCCGGTGATCTCGCTGCCCAGCGTCACGCCGCCATGGCCGTCCTTCATGGTGCAATCCGCGATCACGACATTCTCGGTCGGGCGGCGCAGCCGGCGCCCGTCGGCATTACGGCCGGACTTGATCGCGATGCAATCGTCGCCCGTGTCGAACATGCACGTCTCGATCAGCACGTCACGGCAGCTTTCGGGATCGCAGCCGTCGTTATTGGGCCCGTGGCTCGAGATGGTGACGCCGCGCACGGTCAGGTTCTCGCACTCGACCGGGTGGATTTCCCACATCGGCGAGCGGATGATCGTCACGCCTTCGATCAGCACGTTGCGGCAGCGATAGGGCTGGACGAACTGCGGCCGGATCGTCGAGCCGGGGCCGAAGACACGCTGCGGCACCGGCACGCCTTCCTCGGCCATCCGCTTGAGCCGCGCACCGTCGCTCTCCGAACCGTCGGCCGGGCGGCGCGCCCAGTTCCACCAGTGTTCGGACTCGGCCTGGCCGTCGAGGATACCGCCGCCGGTGATCGCGATATTCTCGCAGTCGAACGCATAGATGAAGGGCGAGATGCCCATCAATTCGTTGCCCTCCATCCGGGTAAGCACGGGCGGGAAATAGAGCGCCGGATCCTGGGAGAACCGGACGACGGCGCCGCGCGCGACATGAAGCTCGACGTTCGACCGTAGATGGATGGGGCCCGTCAGCCAGATGCCGGGCTCGACGATCACCCGGCCGCCTCCCGGCGCCTCGGAGGCTGCGGCGATCGCACGGCGAAACGCGTCGGTCGCCAACGTGCGGCCATCGGCGACGCCGCCGAACTGCTGCAGCGTGAAGCGATTGGCGCGCGGAAAGACGGGAGGGCGGATACGACGGCGGATCGCGTCGGCGGCGGACCACGGATCGGCGGACGGAGACGCGGCCGCCAGCAGGGGATCGAACGCCGCCGCGGCCACGCACGCGCCGCCAAGCATGGCGCGGCGGGTAACCGCAAGCCCTGTCGCGCTGGTTCCGCCCCACGCCTTTTCCGGCATCACATCCTCCCCGCCGCTCTTGGCGAAAGCACCTTAATGGGTAGCTTTTCCGAAGCTGCTACCGGTGTCAACGCCAATATCCAGCGAACCGCCGCATGACGGGTCAAGCCGTGGTCCGCCGAAGAATGATGCCGATCCGCCCTAATCCCCCGCGAACGAAAACGCCGACAGCCCGCGTTCGCGCTCGTTGATCAGCAGCGCGCGTGCAGCGGGCGGGGCCGAGCGTTGCGGGCAATCGGCCCGGGTGCAGGCGCGGCAGCCGAGGCCGATCGGTGTCGCCTCGCCCGTCAGGTCGATCCCGCGCGCGGCAGCGAGCGGTGCGGCGAGCTGCGCTTCCACCCCCAGGCCGATCGAGAATTCGGCCTCGACGCCGCCCACGCGCCGCCCCTGCGGCGCAACGGTGCGGGCGATCGTGAACCAGCGTTCGCCGCTCTCCAGCTCGACGAGCTGCGCCGTCGGCCGCTCCGGCCGGTCGAATGCATGGTGCAGCCGCCACAAGGGGCACCGCCCCGGCGCCTCGACCAGCGCCGCGCCGCTCGCGCCCGCATAGCGTTTGGAAACCTGCCCCGCCCGATCGACCCGGATCATGAAGAAGGGCAGCCCCCGCCCGCCGACGCGACTCAGCGTCGTGAGGCGATGCGCCACCTGCTCGAACCCCGCGCCGAAACGCCGCTGAAGCAAGTCGAGATCGTACCCGCTCGCCTCGCACGCGCGCAGGAAGCGGGCATAGGGCATCATCACCGCGGCGGCGAAATAGCTCGCGAGGTGCCGGCGATAGAGCCGCTCGGCGGCCACATTCGCGAAACCCGTCCCCTTCACCAGCGCCTCGATCTCGCCGCGCGCCTCGATCTGCCCGAGCTGGACCGCCGCGGCGAAGGTCCGCGCCGATGTGTCGAGCATCTCCGATAGCTGCAACTGCCGTGCGTGGAGATCGAGCCGCCGCAACAGCCCCGGCATCACCTCGGCGGGCAGGATGCGGATCGAGAGCTGGTGCTTGACCCGCAGCCGCTCGGCGACCGCGCCGTAGAGGTCGCCCGCGCCCAGCCGCAGCTCGTCGGCCAGCGCCTCGGCCGCCCCATCGAGATCGGCGAAATGGTTGCGCCAGCGCTCGATCTCGCGCCGCGCCAGGTCGATCGCGTCGGGCGCCTCGTCCGCCGGCCCCGCGCCCTGCCCGATCCGGTCATAGGCGCGCGCGAACGCCTCCGCCCCGCCCGGCGCGCCCGCGAGCCATTCCTCCATCTCGCCGCGATCCACGTCGAGATCGGCGAACATCGGGTCCGCCAGCCGCCGCCGCAGCGCCTCGGCCCCGCCCCCCGGCTCGCCCGCCGCCAGCGCGCGCGGATCGAAATCGAACCGTTCGGCGAGCCGCAGCAGCAATGTCGCCGACACCGGCCGCTGGTTGCGCTCGATCAGGTTGAGATAGCTCGGGCTGATCGACAGCATCTCGGCCATCGCCGCCTGCGTCAGCCCCGCCTCCCGCCGCAGCCGCCGCACCGCATGCCCGGCGAAGAGCTTGCGGTCAGCCATTCAGCGCCCTCCGCCCGTCACCCCGGACGTGTTCCGGGGCCACCGCAGATCGAGCGAACCGGCCGACAGTCGCATGTAACCGTGGATGCCGGAACGAATCCGGCATGACGGCGAAGGAACAATGTCGCCCATGTCCTACAACCCCGTGTTCTGGTAATGTTCGCGCATGACCTCGGCCTTGTATCCCCTCTCGGCAAAGTTGACTCCTATGTCATGAATTTACAATTTTACAATCGTCAACCCCGCAGATTCACACGCTTTGACGCAAAATATCCGCCTGCCTATCTTTGAACCACGGTCAAGTTGGTCAACTTCGTCGCTGCCGGCGCTACCGATTCGGCATGGTTTGTAAAGGACGCGACAATGACCTTCGACGATCTCGTTCCCGTCCCGCCCGGCCGCTTCGCCGGCATCGCGCGCCCCTATTCCCCCGAGGACGTGGCGGCGCTGCGCGGCTCGGTCGCGATCGAGCACAGCCTCGCCCGCCGCGGCGCGGCGCGTCTGTGGGAATTGCTCCGCTCGGACGAGCATGTCGCCGCCTTGGGCGCGCTCTCGGGCAACCAGGCGATGCAGATGGTCCGCGCCGGGCTCAAGGCGATCTATCTGTCGGGCTGGCAGGTCGCCGCCGACGTCAACCCGAGCGCGATGTACCCCGATCAGTCGCTCTATCCCGCGAGCGCAGGACCCGATCTGTGCCGCCGCATCAACGCGGCGCTCGCCCGCGCCGACCAGATCGAGCACGCCGAGGGCGGCGCCACCCGCGACTGGTTCGCGCCCGTGGTCGCCGATGCCGAAGCCGGCTTCGGCGGCCCGCTCAACTGTTTCGAGATCATGAAGGCCTATATCGCCGCGGGCGCCGCGGGCGTCCATTTCGAGGACCAGCTCGCCGCTGAGAAGAAGTGCGGCCATCTGGGCGGCAAGGTGCTGATCCCGACGCAAGCGCACATCCGCAACCTCGATGCGGCGCGCCTCGCCGCCGACGTCTCGGGCGTGCCCACGCTCCTGATCGCGCGCACCGATGCCGAAAGCGCGAAGCTCATCACCTCGGACGTCGACCCGCGCGACCACGATTTCCTCACCGGCGAGCGCACGCCGGAGGGTTTCTTCCGCCTGAAGCACGGCACCGGCATCGATCACTGCATCGCCCGCGGGCTCGCCTTCGCGCCCCATGCGGACCTGCTGTGGTGGGAGACCTCGCGGCCCGACCTCGCCGACGCCCGCCGTTTCGCCGAGGCGATCCGCAACGAGCACCCGGACAAGCTGCTCGCCTACAACTGCTCGCCCAGCTTCAACTGGGAGGCGAATCTGGACCGCGACACGATTGCCGGGTTCCAGCGCGAGCTTGCCGCGATGGGCTATCGCTTCCAGTTCGTGACGCTGGCGGGCTTCCACCAGTTGAACCACGGCATGTTCGAGCTGGCGCGCGGCTATGCGGCGCGCGGCATGGCCGCCTATTCCGAGCTTCAGCAGGCCGAGTTCGCGAGCGAAGCCTCGGGCTACACCGCCACGCGCCACCAGCGCGAGGTCGGCACCGGCTATTTCGACCGCGTCGCGCAGACGCTGGCGGGCGGCGCCAGCAGCACCACCGCGCTCGGCGACTCCACCGAAGCCGCGCAATTCACGAGGGAAGCCGCGTAATCGGCCTCGAAAGGAGAACGACCATGCACATGGACCCGCGCCCCCGCGCCGTCTTTTCGAACGAGGATTTCGCACTCCTCAAGGAAGCCGTCGCCGAGCATGCCAAGCGCATCGCCGACGATCCGCGCTCGGCCAAGTTCAGCAACCTCTATCACCGGCTCGGCCGCCTCGCCTGACGCGAGATCGTTTGACAAGCGGGCGTGCCGGGCGAAAGCTGCCGCCGAAAGGAGAGGAGGCATGCCGACCGCGCTCGTCACCGGCGCCTCGGCGGGGCTCGGCACCCATTTCGCGCTCGCGCTCGCCGCGCGCGGACACGATCTCGTCCTCGTCGCCCGCCGCGGCGACCGGCTCGATCAGCTCGCGGACCTCGCCCGCCGCCGCCACGATGTCCGCGCCGAGCCGGTCGTCGCCGATCTCGCGAAGAAGAACGCCGTCCCCCGCCTCGCCGCCGATCTGGCCGATCGCGGGCGTTCGATCGACCTGCTCGTCAATAATGCGGGCTTCGGCGCCCGCGGCGCCTTCGTCGAACTGGACGCGGCGATGCAGGCACGGATGATCGACCTCAACTGCCGGGCATTGATGGCGCTCTGCCGCACCTTCCTGCCGCCGATGATCGCCGCGCGGAAGGGCGCGATCCTCAACGTCGCCTCGACCGCCGCCTTCCAGCCCGGCCCGTGGATGGCGGTCTATTACGCCACCAAGGCGTTCGTCCTCTCCTTCTCCGAAGCGCTCCACGAGGAAGCGAAGCCTCATAATGTCCGCGTGACCGCGCTTTGCCCCGGCCCCACCCGCACCGAATTCGCGCACGTCGCCGACATGGCCGATTCCCGCCTCTTCGCTCGCTTCGCGAGCACGCCGGAACGCGTCGTCCGCGACGGCCTGAAGGCGCTCGGCGCCGGGCGGGCGGTCGTCGTTCCGGGGGCGGCGAACCGGCTGATGGCGGGCGCCGTCCGCTTCACCCCGCGCCCGCTCGCCCGCCGCCTGGCCGGATCGCTGCAAAAGGCGCGGCAGCCATGATCGCGGCCCTGCGCATTTATATTGACCGCCCCGCCATCCCCGTGGCAATTCGCCCGCTCGCCGCGGGCGGGTGTAGCTCAATGGTAGAGCAGAAGCTTCCCAAGCTTACGACGAGGGTTCGATTCCCTTCACCCGCTCCAGCTCGCTGCCGCGATTTAGCGGCGCTAAATCGCGATCTCAGCAGCGAGCTCGGCCGGCCTCGCACAGCGAGGACCGACGGCGCGGCTTTGCCGCGCCGCTCCCGAGAGGCCACCTGATGGCCTACGGCGACTACCAGAACGAGATTTACGCCGCCGGCCTGCGCGGCGTGCTCCCCAAGCTCCCCGTCGATGCCGCCGCCCTCGAGGCCCGCGCCGAGGCCGCGATGCCGCCGCACGTCCTCAACTACGTCCAGGGCGGCTGCGGCGACGAGGCGACCCAGCGCCGCAACATCGCCGCCTTCGCCGATTGGGGCATGGTGCCGCGGATGATGGTCGACACGCGCGCGCGCGACCTTTCGATCGAGCTGTTCGGGCTCACGTTCCCCTCCCCCGTCTTCCTCAGCCCGATCGGTGTCACCGGTATCTGCACCGCCGACGGCCATGGCGACCTCGCCGCCGCGCGCGCCTCGGCCGCAACGGGCGTGCCGATGATGGTCTCGACGCTCGCCAACGATCCGATGGAGACGGTCTCCGGAGCGCTGGGCGACACACCGGGATTCTTCCAGCTCTACACACCCAGGAACGAGGAGCTGGCGGCGAGCCTGATCGGCCGCGCCGAGGCGGCGGGCTACAAGGCGATCGTCGTCACGCTCGATACATGGGTGACCGGTTGGCGCCCGCGCGACCTCAACGCGGGCAACTTCCCGCAATTGCGCGGGCATGTGCTCGTCAATTATTTCACCGATCCGGTCTTCCGGTCGATGCTCGCCAAACCGCCCGAGGAGGATCCCGCTGCCGCCATCATGACCTGGGCCGCCACGTTCGGCCGCGTGCTCACCTGGGACGACATGGCGTGGCTCCGATCGCTGACGACGCTGCCGATCGTGCTCAAGGGCATCTGCCATCCGGACGATGCGCGCCGCGCGGTCGATGCGGGCGCCGACGCGATCTTCTGCTCGAACCATGGCGGGCGGCAGGCGAACGGCGGCATCGCGGCGATCGACATGCTCCCCGATGTGGTCGCGGCGGCGGGCGACGTGCCGGTGCTGTTCGATTCGGGCGTGCGCTCGGGAAGCGACGTGGTGAAGGCGCTCGCGCTCGGCGCGCGGGCGGTGGGGATCGGGCGCCCATTCGTCTACGGCCTCGCGCTCGACGGCGCCGAGGGCGCGATCCACGTCATCCGCTCGATGCTGGCGGAGGCCGACCTGCTGATGGCCGTCAACGGCTATCCCACGATCGCCGATGTCCGCGCGGCGGGCGCGCAGCGGCTCAGGCGATGATCGTCGTCTCGATTCCCGCCGTGCGCAGCGCGGTGCGGAAGATCGTCTGGTCGAGCGTCTCGGCGAAAACGCAGCCCGATACGTGCGCGTCGCTCCACACGACACGCGCGAGCTGGGGCTCGCAATCGGCGAGCTTGAGCCACACCGGGCTGTCGGGCTTCAGCCGTTCGGCGGCGACGCGGAAGCCGTAGCGCGAAATGTCGAGCAGCCGCGTCTCGACCCGCTGTGCCCCCAGTTCGCGCAATCCTGCCTTGGCGTCGATGCGCCGCCGCCGCCCGCGGCGCCGTTCCCTTGTCTCGACTGCCTCGACGATCGGCGCTTCCATCCCCATGCGCATGTCCCCCGCGAGCCCTTACGGACCAGACGCTATCGGCGACTGATTAACGGTTCGTAAACCTCAGATGCCGCCCTCGACCGGCGTTCGTCCCGCCGCCTCCAGCGCCGCCGCCAGATCGGCGGCGCAGCGATCGACCAGCGCCGGATCGGCTGCGCGGATGACGAAATTGGCGCCGACGCGCCCATCGCGGAAAAAGGGATAGCTGCCGATCGCTACGCCCTCATGCGCATGCTCGACGGCGCGGAGCAGGTCGGCGACCTCGCTTTCGGCGGTCCAGCAGCCGATCGTCCGGCTGACGAGCGGCGCGCCGCCTTCGAGGCTGCCCGTCAGCGACGCGAGCATGCCCGCGGTGATGTGCGGCACCCCCGCCATCAGGAAGAGGTTGCCGATGCGGATTCCCGGCGCCCCAGACATGCTGTTCTCGATCAGCGCGGCGCCTTGCGGCACGCGCGCCATGCGCTTGCGCGCCTCGGTCAATTGCTCGCCACGTCGCGCATAATGGCGCTCGAGGATTGCCAGCGCGTCGGGGTGATGGACCACCGGCACGCCCAATGCGACGGCGATCGCATCGACGGTGATGTCGTCGTGCGTCGGCCCGATCCCGCCGGTCGTGAAGAGATAATCGTTGCGCGCGCGCAGGGCATCGACCGCCTCGACGATCGCGTCCGTCCGATCACCGACGATCCGCACCTCGGCGAGCCTGATCCCCTGCGCGTTGAGCCAGGCCGCGATCTGCGCGACGTTCCTGTCCTGCGTGCGGCCCGAGAGGATCTCGTCGCCGATCACCACCAGCCCCGCCGTCCAGATGCGCGCGCTCGCCATGGTCTGCCGCATAGCTTGTCCCGGCCCCCTCGCAAAGCCGAAGCACCGCCGCTATATCGCGCCCATGACCGATTACATGACCGTCACCGCCGATGCCCCGATGGCGCGCACCGGCGCGATCAAGCTCTATGACGAGGCCGCGTTCGAAGGGATGCGCCGCGCCGGCCGCCTCGCCGCCGAAGTGCTCGACATGCTCGTGCCCCACATCGTACCGGGCGTCGAGACGCAGGCGCTCGACGACATGATCCGCGCCTACATCACGCGCGCGGGCGGGGTGCCCGCGACGCTTGGATATCGCGGCTACACGCATTCGAGCTGCATCTCGATCAACCATGTCGTGTGCCACGGCATTCCGGGCAGCAAGACGCTCAAGAAGGGCGATATCGTCAATGTCGACGTGACGCCGATCCTCGACGGCTGGCACGGCGATTCGAGCCGGATGTATCTGGTCGGCGACGTGCCGATCAAGGCGAAGCGCCTGGTCGAGATCACCTATGAATGCCTGATGATCGGGATCGAGCAGGCGAAGCCCGGCAACCATCTCGGCGATATCGGCCACGCCATCCAGCAGCACGCCGAGGCGCACCGCTATGGCGTGGTGCGCGATTTCTGCGGCCACGGCGTCGGCCGCCTGTTCCACGACGCGCCCGAGGTCGTCCATGCCGGGCGGCCAGGCACCGGCCCGGAATTGAAGCCCGGCATGATCTTCACGATCGAACCGATGATCAACATCGGCCGCCCCGACGTGAAGATTTTGGATGACGGCTGGACCGCCGTGACGCGCGACCGCTCACTCTCGGCGCAGTTCGAGCATTCGATCGGGATCACCGAGACAGGGTGCGAGATCTTCACGACGAGCCCCAAGGGCTTCGACAAGCCGCCTTACGGCTGAAGACGGTCAGTGCTCCTGCGAAAGCAGGAGCGCAGGGATTCGAAAGCCATCCACGGACCTGGATTCCTGCTTTCGCAGGAATACCGGAAGGTCATTCGGCCTCCGCCGCCCTGCGCGCGGCATTGGCGGCGTCGTGGGCGAGGCGGATCGGCACGGGCAGGCGGCGGCCGTCGCAGACCTTGAGCACCCACTCGACCGCGCTGTCGAGCGAGATGCGGTGGCCGATGCTGATGTAGATGGGCGCGGCGCGGGGTCGCGTCCGCAGCGCGACGCCCACCAGCTCGCCGCGATCGACGAGCGGCGCCCGCGCGCCCGCTTCGTCCGCCAGCTCGCCCTCGACCTTGCCGCACAGCAACGTCTTGGCGCAGCCGATCGCCGGCAGATCGGCGATCACCCCGAATTGCACCGCGATGCCCGCGCGGCGCGGATGCGCGCGGCCGTGGCCGTCCACGAGCACCAGATCGGGCGGCGACGGCAGCCGCTTGAGCGCGGCGTGCAGGACCGGGCATTCGCGAAAGCCGAGATAGCCGGGCACATAGGGATAAGGCGGCACCTGCGTGACGCTCGCGGCCGGATACACTTCGCCAGGCGGCCACGACATCGGCGCCACCGCGGCATGGATCGGCCCGCGGCTGTCGCGCCAGCGCATCGAGGTGTCGATGCCCGCGATGGTCGCGACGGGGCCGAAGCGATCGTGCTGCTCCACCGCTTCGGCGATCTCGCGCTGCGCGACGCTCGCGGTCTTGAGGTCGGGCGGCGCGGTCCAGTAATCGGGAATGGCGGGCATGGGCATTAGATCGGCACGCCCGCGCGACATGCAAGCCGCTGCCCAAAATTAAGGCAGCGTCGCCGGCTCTGCCCAGTTGCGCGGCACGGCGCCGGCGCCGCAGGACGGCACCGCCGCGAGTCGCCATTTGGCACGCTAATTGAAGGCATTGCCGCGCATGCGATTTACGGGGGACCGACGGAAGCGATGAAGAAGATCGAGGCGATCATCAAGCCGTTCAAACTGGATGAGGTGAAGGAGGCGCTGCACGAGGTCGGCGTCTCGGGCATCACCGTCACCGAGGCGAAGGGCTTCGGCCGACAGAAGGGCCATACCGAGCTCTATCGCGGCGCCGAATATGTCGTCGATTTCCTGCCCAAGGTGAAGCTCGAGATCGTCGTCGAGGACGGTCTCGCGCCGCGCGTGGTCGAGGCGATCGCGGCGGCCGCGCAGACCGGCCGGATCGGCGACGGCAAGATTTTCGTTATGCCGGTCGAGACCGCGCTGCGCATCCGCACCGGCGAGCGCGACGAAGAAGCGATCTGACCACCATCCGTCACCCCAGCGAAGGCTGGGGTCTTCCAATTTGAAGAGACCCCGGCTCTCGCTGGGGCGACGCTTAAGAAAGTGACGAGCATCATGGCGAACACGGCCGCGGACATTCTGGCGAAGATCAAGGACGAGGAGATCGAATGGGTCGATCTCCGTTTCACCGATCCCAAGGGCAAGTGGCAGCACCTCTCGATGGTCGCGGGGTTGATCGGCGAGGACGAGCTGACCGACGGGCTGATGTTCGACGGCTCCTCGATCGCCGGGTGGAAGGCGATCAACGAATCGGACATGATCCTGATGCCCGATCTCGACGCCGCCTATGTCGATCCCTTCTCGGCGACGCCGATGCTGATCATGTTCTGCGACATCGTCGAGCCCGCGACCGGCGAAGGCTATGCGCGCGATCCGCGCACCACGGCCAAGCGCGCCGAGGCCTATGTCGCCTCCACCGGCATCGGCGACACCGTCTATGTCGGCCCCGAGGCCGAGTTCTTCATGTTCGACGACGTACGGTTCGAAAACAGCTATTCTACCAGCTATTACAAGATCGACGACATCGAGCTGCCGGGCAATTCGGGCCGCGAATATGAAGGCGGCAACATGGCGCACCGCCCGCGCGCCAAGGGCGGCTATTTCCCCGTCGCGCCGGTCGATTCGGCGGTCGACATCCGCGGCGAGATGGTCTCGACGATGATCGAGATGGGCCTGCCCTGCGACAAGCACCACCACGAGGTCGCCGCCGCGCAGCACGAGCTGGGCCTCACCTTCGGCACGCTGACGCAGACGGCGGACCGGATGCAGATCTACAAGTACGTCGTGCATCAGGTCGCGCATGCCTACGGCAAGACCGCGACCTTCATGCCCAAGCCGATCAAGGACGACAACGGATCGGGGATGCACACCCATTTCTCGATCTGGGAAAAGGGCAAGCCGCTCTTCGCGGGCAACGGCTATGCGGGGCTTTCGGACACCTGCCTTTATTTCATCGGCGGCGTCATCAAGCACGCGCGTGCCCTGAACGCCTTCACCAACCCGACCACCAACAGCTACAAGCGGCTGGTGCCGGGCTATGAGGCGCCGGTGCTGCTCGCTTATTCGAGCCGCAACCGATCGGCCTCGTGCCGCATCCCCTATGGTGCGGGCGCCAAGTCGAAGCGCGTCGAGTTCCGCTTCCCCGATGCGATGGCGAATCCGTATCTCTGCTACGCCGCGATCCTGATGGCCGGGCTCGACGGCATCCAGAACAAGATTCATCCCGGCGACGCGATCGACAAGAACCTCTACGACCTGCCGCCTGCGGAGTTGGTCAACGTGCCCACCGTCTGCGGCTCGCTGCGCCAGGCGCTGGTGGCGCTCCAGGAGGATCACGAGTTCCTGCTGAAGGGCGACGTCTTCACCAAGGATCAGATCGAGTCCTACGCGGACCTCAAGTGGGAAGAGGTGATCCGTTTCGAGACGACGCCGAGCCCGGTCGAATACGACATGTATTATTCGGCCTGACACACGGGGCGCGCGGTGGCCTTGCCCCCGCGCCCTCGTCCTTTAGGGTCCGCCCGATGGGGAGGCTGTACGCCCGGATCGGGCTGCTCATCGGAATCGGGTTCGGCGCGCTCTGGGCGATCTGGGGCGCGACGCTGCTCTCGTTCGGGCGCGCGGGTACGATAGCCGTGGCGGTGGCGGCCGTCGCGCTCGTCGCGGCGGCCTTGTTACGGCCGCTGACCTTTCGCGGGTCGCCCAGCCGAACAACCGGCCCGCGCCGGACGTGGCTGTGGTACGGCCTCGTCGTCGTCGCGGAGATCGTCGCGCTCAACCTGCTCTTCGTGCTGATCGAGGCGCGCGGCTGGGAGGAATACCGCCCGCCGGCGATCGGGCTGATCATCGGCCTGCATTTCCTTCCGCTCGGCTGGGCGATGCGCTTTCCCGGCTTCCGGCTGCTCGGCATGACAATGACCGCGGCTGCGGTTGCCGCAATCGTGGCGATCGCGCTGGGTGCCGATTCGCGGCTCGCTGCGGGACTCGATTGTTTGGCGAATGCGCTGCTGCTGTGGGGAAGCGCGGCCATCACGCTGCTTCCGCGCCGTTCCTGAAGGGCGCCGCACGGGTTGGCAGCCGGGCGGTCTGCGATATATTACGATAACACACCACCGAAGGAGCCGCCATGACCCCGCCAAGCCCCTGGTCGCATAGCCGCAACGCCAGCGTCGCCGACGATATCGACTTCGAAATCAAGGGTCAGGAGCTGCAATTCGTCGAGATCGAGCTCGATCCCGGTGAAAGTGCGATCGCCGAAGCCGGGTCGATGGTGTGGAAGCACGCCGATGTCGAGATGACGACCGTGTTCGGCGACGGCCGCAGCGGTCCACAAGGCGGCGGGTTCATGGACAAGCTGGTCGGCGCCGGCAAGCGCTTGGTGACGGGCGAGAGCCTGTTCACCACGGTCTTCACCCATCGCGGCCACGCGGGCAAGGCGCGCGTCGCCTTCGCCGCGCCCGTCCCCGGCGCGATCGTGCCGCTCAAGCTCTCGGACATCGGCGGCACGCTGATCTGCCAGAAGGATGCCTTCCTCTGCGCCGCGCGCGGCGTGCAGCTCGGCATCCATTTCCAGCAGCGGATCATGACCGGGCTGTTCGGCGGCGAGGGCTTCATCATGCAGCGGCTCGACGGCGACGGCTGGGTGTTCGCGCAGATGGGCGGCGCGATCGTCGAAGGCGAACTTGCCGCGGGCGAGGAACTGCACGTCGATACCGGCTGCATCGCCGCCTTCACGCCCAGCGTCGATTTCGACCTCGTGCGCGTCGGCGGGGTCAAGAGCATGGTCTTCGGCGGCGAGGGCGCCTTCTACGCGCGGCTGCGCGGGCCGGGGAAGATCTGGATTCAGTCGCTTCCCTTCGCGCGGCTCGCCGGGCGGATGCTGGCGGCCGCCGGCAGCCGCGGCGGCCAGAATCGTGGCGAAGGATCGGCGCTCGGCTCGCTCGGCGACCTCATCAGCGGAAATTAGGTGTAACTCGTCAGGTGCGGCGGAACCTTCGCACGGCCTGCCCGGTTCGGCATGGGACGCAGTTCTCGAAAGGGATTTTTCGCGTTCGCCGGAACGATGGATCGTGGGTCCCGGCCGGCCGGGCAGCGCGATACGGCCCCACCAGCTTCGCTTTTATGCCCTATTCTGGACATGGCCGACGGGCACCGCCCACTCGTTTTGTGAGAGGATCGACGCATGTCCGCGATGTTGCGCCTGCTCTTCCCCGTGCTGTTCCTGGCCGCGCTCGCGGGCCCCGCACGCGCGGCATCCGAACCGTTCGACCTGACCGGGCCGGGCCTGCAGGTCGCGGTCACGCATGATGGGCGCACGCTGCCGATCGCACGCGTCCCCAATCTCGCCGAGGGCGACCGCGTCTCGATCAAGCTCGAGCTTCCCCGCCGGCAGGGCGCGAAGATGCTGCTCGTCGCGGCCTTCCTGCGCGGCGCGACCAATCCGCCGCCCGAGGACTGGTTCTTCAAGGCCAAGACGTGGGAGGAAGGCGGCAACAAGCTGTCGCTCGTCGTGCCGAAGGGCGCACGTCAGCTCGTCCTCCTGCTCGCGCCCGAGGAAAACAGCGATTTCGACGCGATCGTCGAGGCGGTGCGCGATCGGCCCGGCACCTTCGTGCGCGCCTCGCAGGAGCTCAACCAGGCCTCACTCGATCGCGCGCGGCTCGACACGTTCCTCGATCGTATGCGCCGCCTCGAACGCACGCATCCCGATCGGATCGCCGCCATTTCGCCGGTGCTGACGCGCAGCCTGTCGGTCAAGCTCAACGCCGCATGCCTCGATCAGCCGATCGATCTCCAGGCGGCCTGCCTCACCCGCGACCGCGAATCGCTGCTGCTCGCCGACACGCACACCTCGGCGCTCGCCGAAACGCTCGCGGGCGCCCCGACCGATCTCGCCTACAAGATCAGCGCGACGCGCCAGGCGGGGTACGGCTATTACAGCCCCTATATCGGCGTGGTGCGCGATATCGCGCGGCTGTTCGGCGCGTTCGAATCGACCCAGCTTCAATATATTCCGGCGCTGTCGCGGGTCGATGACGACCGCGTCACCTTGCTCCTCAACTCGCCGCCCTCGTTCGGCAAGCCGACCTCGGTGATGGTCGTCGCGCTCCCCGCCGTCGAGCCGCCACGCTTTCCGCCCTTGCGGCTGCCGTCGGCCGAGCCCGCTTTGTGCGCCGCACCGGGAACCGTGCTGCCGGTCGAGGGCGCGCCACTGATCTACGCGACCCGCTACACGCAGAACATGCGGGTGCGGATCGGCAAGAACGGCGACAGCCTCGATCTGCCCGTCACCGCCGATCCCATGCGCGGGGGCTATGTTCTCTCGGCGCCCGTCTCCACCTATGACGGGCTGGGCGAGGTGATCGCCGCGCAGCTCCACGGCGATTGGGGCTTCACGCCCTTCTCCGGCCCCGCCTACCGCCTCGCCAATCCGAATGCGGGCTCATGGACGCCCGCCGGCCCCGATGCCGCGATGCTCCTCGTCGGCCGCGACAATGCGCTCGCGCTCACCGGCGCCGCCCCCGCCTGCATCGATCGCATCACGCTCGGCGAGAACGGGCGCGCGCTGGCATGGGAGCCGACGGGCGCGGATGGCGTCACGGTGACGGTTCCGCTCGCCCCCGCCGAGCCGGACGCGCTGGCGCTGTTCGTCTATCCGAAGGGCGGCGGCGCGCCCGATCGGATCGCGCTCACCACCACCGCGGAGCCGTTGCGTCTCGACCGCTTCGTCATCCATGCGGGCGATGCCGAGGGCGAGCTCGCCGGCACCGCGCTCGACAAGGTGCGGTCGCTGACGCTCGGCGATCTCGCCTTCAAACCCGGCAGCATCACACGCGCCGAGGGCACCGACCGGCTGACGCTCACCGCCGGAGACACGAAGGCGGCCGCGGCGCTCTCCGCCGGGGCGTCGGCGAAGGCCGTCGTCACGCTAGCGGGCGGCCGCACACGCACGCTGCCCGTCACCATCGCCCCCCCACGCCCCGCCGCGACGCTGATCGGCCTCACCGCCACACCGGCTGAGGGCGCGGGTCGCCTCCCCATCACCCTGCCGGGCAAGAATGCCGTGCCGCTCGGCGCGCCGCTCACCTTCTCGTTCCGCGCCGCGCCCGACACGCGGCTGACGGGCGGCGAGACGATCGAGATTGCCACCACCGACGGCCGCCTTTCGACGCGGATCGCGCCCGGCCGCGGCTATTCGATCCAGAACGACCGCGTCGGGCTCGTCACCGCCGATCTTGCGACGGCGCTCGGCCCTTCGGCTTACGGCCCGCTGCGCTTCCGCATCGTGCAGAATGGCGTCGAGGGCGCCTGGGCGCCGCTCGCCACGCTCATCCGTCTGCCGACGCTCACCGGATGGCAGTGCGCGGCGGAAGCGTGCGTGCTCGCGGGCACCGACCTCTACCTGATCGACACCATCACGACCGCGCCCGCCGCCGCTCCGGTCACGGTTCCCGACGGCTTCACCGGCACTGCGATCACGCTCCCGAAGCCCGCCGGCGACACGCTCGTCCTCAGCCTGCGCGACGATCCGCAGACGACCGCCACCGTCGCGATCAGGTGACGAGCTCGCCCGGCGGGACCGCCCTCGCCTGCATGTCGGGCGCGTCGAGCCGCAGCGAGGCGAGCGCCGCGGCGAGCATGAACGCGCCGCCGATCAGGAAGGCGGTGCCGTGCGCTTGCGGGTAGAGATGCCGCGCGAGGCTCCCCATCACCGTCGAGACGACGAGCTGGGGCAGGACGATGAAGATGTTGAACAGCCCCATATAGACGCCGAGCTTCGCCTGCGGCAGCGCGCCGCACAGGATCGCATAGGGCACCGTCAGGATCGATGCCCAGGCCATGCCGATCCCGACCATCGAGACGAGCAGCAGGTTGGGATCGCGCAGCAGGGCGATCGAGGCGAAGCCGAGCCCGCCCGCGACGAGGTTGATCGCGTGCAGCCGCGGCGCGCCGATCCGCATCGCGATCGCGGGAATCGCGAAGGCATAGAGCGCGGCGACGCCGTTATAGACGCCGAACAGCACGCCGACCCAATCGGCGCCGTCATTATATGCCTTGGAAGCCGTGTCGGTCGCGCCGAATTGATATTCGGCGATCACCGGGGTCGCGTAGATGAACAGCACGAACAGCGCGAACCAGGAGAGGAACTGGATCAGCCCCAATTGCCGCATCGTCCGCGGCATTGCGTTGAGATCGGACAGGATGTGGTTGAGCGGCCGATCCGCGCCCGCCGTCATCCGCCAGCGGTTGATCACCTGCGCCAGCCCGAAGGCGATCAGCCCGAAGCCGAGGATGTAGAGCGGCTTGTCGAGCCCCAACACACCGACGCCCGCTGTCAGGATTGCCCCGGCAACGATCCAGATCGTGCCCTGCCGCATCGACGGCGCCACCTCGGCATGCGGTGCCTCGTGCGTCACCGCCTCGCCGAACGCGGCCATCTCGCCGGGCGAATATTCGCGGCTCGTCAGCACCGTCCACAGCACCGCGGCAAGCAGCACGGCCGCGCCGAGATAGAAGGAATAGCGCACCGTCACCGGTATCTCGCCCGCGCCCGCGACGTTCGACAGGCCCGCCACCTGTGTCAGGAACCAGGGCGCGAGCGACGCGACGACCGCGCCCGCGCCGATGAAGATCGTCTGGAAGGCATAGCCGCGCGTGCGCTGCCGCTCGTCGAGCATGTCCCCGACAAAGGCGCGAAAAGGCTCCATCGAGACGTTGAGCGAGGCGTCGAGCACCCACAACAATCCGGCCGCCATCCACAATGCGCTCGCATTGGGCATCGCCACCAGCGCCACCGTGCAGAGCAGGGCGCCGGCAAGGAAATAGGGCCGCCGCCGTCCCAGCCGGCCCCAGGTGCGGTCGCTGAAATGGCCGATGATCGGCTGAACGAGCAGCCCGGTCACCGGCCCCGCGATCCACAGGATCGCAAGCCCGTCCACCTCCGTGCCAAGTGTCTGGAAGATGCGGCTGACGTTCGCGTTCTGGAGCGCGAAGCCCACCTGGATCCCGAAGAACCCGAACGAGATGTTCCACAGCCCCCAGAATCCGAGCAGCGGCTTCGTCTTGGTCATCATCCCTCCCCGCGTCGACGCGTGGAGGTGTCATAGCGGAAGCGGCGGCGAAACGAGCGCCAAAATCCGTCGCGTGCTTGACTTTTTGCACCGCAGCATCCACATGGCCGGCCATCGAGGCGCTTCGCAGCGTGATCGGGCCGCACGGCCCCGGCGTCGTCTCGGTCGCTATTCACAGGCTTCCCATATCACGCGGGGTGTCATTCTTCCCCGCCCTCGCGCGCCCGATCCGGCGCGCGCGACCGGCCTGATTCACGAAAGAATTCCATGACCTTTTCCAAGCTCGGCCTCGCCGAACCGCTCGTTCGCGCGCTCGAGGCCAAGGGCTATGATACGCCCACGCCGATCCAGCAGCAGGCGATCCCGATCCTGCTCGAAGGCCGCGACCTGCTCGGCATCGCGCAGACCGGCACCGGCAAGACCGCAGCCTTCGTGCTGCCCTCGCTCCAGCGGCTCGCAGAGGCGAGCAAGCGCCCGCTTCCCTATCACTGCCGGATGCTCGTGCTTACCCCGACGCGCGAGCTCGCAACGCAGATCGCCGAAAATGCGCGCGGCTACAGCCGGTTCTCGCGGCTCTCGGTTGCGACCGTGTTCGGCGGCACCAGCATCAACAAGAACCGGCAGGATATGTCGCGCGGCGTCGACCTGCTCGTCGCGACGCCCGGCCGCCTGCTGGATCTCGTCGATCAACGCTACGTCAATCTCTCGATGCTCGAGATCCTCGTGCTCGACGAGGCGGACCAGATGCTCGATCTGGGCTTCATCCATGCGCTCAAGCGCATCGTGAAGCTGCTCCCGCGCCAGCGCCAGTCGCTGTTCTTCTCGGCGACCATGCCCAAGGCGATTCGCGCCCTTGCCGATCAGTTCCTCAGCGATCCCGCGACCGTTTCGATCAAGCCCGCGGCCACCACCGCAGAGCGGGTCGAGCAATGCGTCACCTTCGTCGATCAGAAGGAGAAGCAGGCGCTGCTCACGATGCGGCTCGCCGACCCGGCGATCGAGCGCGCGCTCGTCTTCACGCGCACCAAGCACGGCGCCGACCGCGTCGTCCGCCTGCTCGGCGGCAATGGCATCGCCGCGAACGCGATCCACGGCAACAAGAGCCAGCCGCAGCGCGAGCGCGCGCTTGGCCTGTTCAAGTCCGGCCAAGTGCCGATCCTCGTTGCCACCGACATCGCCGCGCGCGGCATCGACGTCTCGGGCGTCAGCCACGTCTTCAACTTCGATCTGCCCAACGTGCCCGAGCAGTACGTCCACCGCATCGGCCGCACCGCGCGCGCCGGGGCGAGCGGGATCGCGATCAGCTTCTGTGCGGATGACGAGCGGCCCTATCTGCGCGACATCGAGCGCACCACGCGCCAGAAGGTGCCGACGGTGCCGCTCCCTGCAGATTTCGTCGCCGAGGCGGCGCGGCTCCAGGCCGCGCGCAAGAAGGCGATCGGCGCCGACCCCGCTCCGCGCGAGGACCGGCAGCAGCGCGGCCCGCGCCGCCCGCGCGCGACGCATCAGGCCAAACCGGCCGCCGAGGCGAATCATCGCGGCCGCCCGCAGGGCGAGACGCGCCGCCACGATGGCAAGCCCGCGGGCGAGCGCCGGCTTCAGGGCGATTCGCGCCGTCACGAGGGACCATCCACGGGCGAGCGCCGCCCGTCGCGCAACCGGCGTCGCGGTCATCGCCGTCCGCAGGCCGCGCGAGGCTGAGGGAGCGCTTCGGCGGCTCGGTGGTTGTTGCCTTCGCGAAAGGAGCGAAGGCACATGGACATCAGCACCCAGACCGCCGCCGAGCGCATCGCGCGCGTGCTCGCGGGCCAGCGGATCAGCGTCAATGCCGAGGGCGACGAGGAATCGGCCGCGCGCGAGGTGGACGAAGTGTGGAAGGACTATCTTCCCGACGCCGCCGCGGTGCTCCGCACGCTGCGCGAGCCTGACGCCGCGATGGCCGAGGCGGGCGATGCGGCGGTGTGGGAAAGGATGATCCTCGTCGCGATCGAGCAGACCAAGCCCGAGACGGTAGTGCTCTGACCGGTCAGGCGCCGCCGTCGATCGGCGGCAATCCGAGCCGCGGAATCTCGATCGCGGGGCAGCGGTCCATCACCACCTGGAGGCCCGCCGCCTCCGCGCGCGCCGCGGCCTCTTCGTTGATCACGCCGAGCTGCATCCATACCGCCCTGGCGCCGGCGGCGATCGCCTGATCGACCGCCTCGCCCGCCGCCTGCGGCCGCCGGAAGATATCGACCAGATCGATCGGCTCACCGATCTGGGACAGGTCGCGCCAGACGAACTCGCCGTGCACATGCTCGCCGGTGATCTGCGGGTTGACCGGCAGCACGCGATAGCCGTGCCGCTGGAGGAACGCCATCACACCATAAGAGGGCCGATCGGGCCGATCGGACGCGCCGACCATCGCGATCGTGCGCACCGAGGAGAGCAGGTCGCGTATCTCCTCGTCGGTCGTGAGCGGCATCAGCGCGTCTCCTTCAGCCAGCCATCGAGTCGTTCCGCCATCGCATTGAACGCGGCCGCTTCGCCGCCGTTCCCCGCCGCCGGCGGCGTGCCCGCGTCCGAAGCCGAGCGAATCGCGAGATCGAGCGGCACGCGGCCGAGAAACGGCACGCCCAGCTCCTGTGCGGCGGCTTCGGCGCCGCCGCGCCCGAACGGATCCGATATCTCGCCGCAATGCGGGCAGGCATAACCCGCCATATTCTCGATCAGCCCGGCGATCGGTACCCCCGTCTTGCCGAACAGATCGATCGCCCGCCGCGCATCGATCAACGCGAGGTCCTGCGGGGTCGAGACGATAACCGCCCCCGCGGGCTTGTATTTCTGGACCATCGTGAGCTGCACATCGCCTGTGCCCGGCGGCAGATCGAGGATCAGCGTGTCCACGCTCCCCCAATCCGCCTCGACGAGCTGGCCCAGCGCGCTGCCCACCATCGGCCCGCGCCAGGCGATCGCCTGATCGGGCCCGACGAGCTGCCCCAGCGAGAGCATCGGCACGCCGTAGCGCGTCTCGACCGGCAGCAGCGTCTTGTCGCGCGCCTGCGGTCTGGCGTCTTCCGCACCCATCAGCTTGGGCTGCGAGGGCCCGTAGATATCGGCATCGACCAGGCCGACCTGCCGCCCCAGCCGATGCAACGCGATCGCCAGATTGGCGGCAACGGTGGATTTGCCGACACCCCCCTTCCCGCTCGCGATCGCGATCAGCCGCCGCGCCACGCGCTCGGCAGTGCGCGCGACGCGCACCTCGGTGACGCCGGGCACCGCCGCCGCCGCCGTGCGCACATCCTGTTCCAGCGTATCGCTCACCGCGGGCGGCAGGCCCGTGACATCGAGGATGACATTGGCTTTCCCGTCGGCGAACCGCGCCGTGGCGCGGCCTGCAGCGATCGGTGCGAGCGCGGCGGCGAGGGCATCTGTATCGGGCATGGGGGCGAGATAGGTGCCGAACGCACGCTTGGCACTGTTTTTCTGGCACTGCCTTCCTATAAAGGCCGCATGACGATCCTGACGCGCTGGTGGCGGCGCCTTCCCATCCTGGCGAGTGAGAGCAAGGGCCCCTGGGGCTCGGGCGGCGATGACAATGGCGGCGACGGCGGCCCGCGCAACCCGTGGACCGTCCCGCCGGGCGGCACGCGCGGCCGCCCCGGCAAGGTGACCGCGCTCGACGAATTCCTCAAGCGTGCGCGCGGCGGCGGCGGCCCGGGCGGCGGCGGTGGAGGCGGCGGCTTTCCCGGCGGCGCTAATGGGCGCAACCTCGCGATCATCGGCATCATCCTCGTGCTCGCGGCGTGGCTGCTCTTCACCAGCTTTCACATCATCGGGCCGCAGCAGCGGGGTGTCGTCACCTTCTTCGGCCGCTACACGGGCACGCTCGATCCCGGCTATCAGTGGACGTTGCCCGCGCCGATGGTGTCGGTGAAGAAAGTCGATGTCCAGGCGATCCGCACCGACGATTTCCCTGAAGGCAACGACGCCACCAACCTGATGCTTACCGGCGACCAGAACCTGATCGACCTCAGCTACCAGGTGCGCTGGAACGTCAAGAACCCGCAGAATTACGTGTTCGAGATCGCCGAGCCGCAGAAAACGCTGCGCGCCACCGCCGAAAGCGCGATGCGCGCGGTGATCGCGACCTCGACGCTCAACGATGCGATCGGCCCCGGCCAGGCCCGGATCACCCAGCGCGTGCAGGATTTGATGCAGCAGATTCTCGACAGCTACAATTCGGGCCTCCAGGTCCAGAGCGTCGCATTGCGGCGCGTCGATCCGCCGGCGCAGGTGATCGACGATTTCAAGGCCGTCTCCGCCGCGCAGCAGAGCGCGCAGGCGGATATCAACAATGCCCACACCTATGCCGAACAGATCGTGGCGCGCGCGCAGGGCGAGGCGACGGCGTTCGACAAGGTCTATGAGCAATACAAGCTCGCGCCCCAGGTGACCCGCCGACGCATGTATTACGAGACGATGGAAGACGTGCTCGCCCACGCGCACAAGACGATCGTCGAGCCGAACGGTGTCGTGCCGTACCTGCCGCTCGATCGCGCGTCGCGCGCGCAGCCGACGCCCACCCCCTCCACCACGACGGGAAGCGGCCAATGAGCAAGATGCTGCGCAACCCCGTCGCGGCAGGCATCGTCGCACTGCTCGTGCTGATCGTGCTCGCGAGCACCTTCGCGATCGTGCCCGAGACGCGCCAGGCGGTGATCCTGCGCTTCGAAAAGCCGATCGCGCTCGTCAACGCATGGCAGCCGGGGCAGCAATTCGGCAATACCGGCGCCGGCCTCGTCGCGCGCATTCCGTTCGTCGACAAGCTCGTCTGGGTCGACAAGCGCGTGCTCGACGTCGATCTCGACAACCAGCAGGTGCTCTCGACCGACCAGCTCCGGCTCGAGGTCGATGCCTATGCGCGCTTCCGCATCGTCGATCCGCTGAAGGCGGTGGTCGCGACCGGCAGCTCGTCCAATACCGAGGAGCGCGTTGCCGAGCAGCTTCGCCCCATCCTCGGCTCGGCGCTCAGGAGCGAGCTCGGCAAGCGCACCTTCGCGACGTTGCTCAGCCCCGAGCGCGGCGAGGTGATGGACAACATCCAGGCCGGTCTCCAGCGCGTCGCCGACCAGTACGGCGTCGAGATCGTCGACGTGCGCATCCGCCATGCCGACCTCCCCGACGGCACGCCGCTCACCAGCGCGCTCAACCGGATGGCGACCGCACGCCAGCAGGAAGCGGCGACGATCCGCGCGCAGGGGCAGAAGCAGGCGCAGATCATCCGTGCGGAGGCCGATGCCAACGCGGCCCGCATCTATGCCGAAAGCTTCAGCAGGGATCCCGAATTCTACGATTTCTATCGGGCGATGCAGTCTTACGAACGGACCTTCGTCGATGATGGCGATCCGCGTTCCCAACCGGACAAGACCGACGTGATCCTGTCGCCCGACAGCGAATATCTGGAACAATTCTCCGGGCGCGGACGCTGACGATCCGTTCATATTCAATCGAGGTTCAGCAAGAAACGGCCAGAAAGCGTCGTCGAAATCGAACCCCCATCTTGGAAGAGGAAACCATACGTTGCGCTACGCATATGCGATAACCGGTGCCCTGTTGCTCGGCGGCGCCGCCGCCACGATGACGCTCCAGCAACCGCTTTCCGCGCAGCAGGCGCAGAACGAGCCCGGCGCGATCAGCGCGATGGCACCCAAATCCGGCGCGCCGATGAGCTTCGCCGACATGGTCGCCAAGCTCCAGCCGGCGGTGGTCAACATCTCGACCACGCAGCACGTCAAGATCGAGCCGTTCAATCCCTTCGCGGGAACGCCGTTCGAGAATTTCTTCCAGCAATTCGGCGGCGGCGGCGGCCGTCCGGTCACGCGCGAGGGTGAATCGCTCGGCTCGGGCTTCCTCATCTCGCCCGACGGCTATGTCGTCACCAACAACCACGTGATCTCGCCCGGCACCCAGGGCGCGACCGTCGATGCGATCACGGTGACGCTGATCGACGGCAAGGAATACAAGGCCCGGGTCGTCGGCCATGACGAGCGCTCGGACCTCGCGGTGCTCAAGATCGACGCGACCGGCCTGCCCTATGTCCGCTTCGGCGATTCGGGCAGCGCACGCGTGGGCGACTGGGTGATCGCGATCGGCAATCCGTTCGGGATCGGCTCGTCGGTGACGGCGGGCATCATCTCGGCGCTCCATCGCACAACCGGGCTGGGCGGCGGCTATTCGCACTTCATCCAGACCGACGCCTCGATCAACCGCGGCAATTCGGGCGGTCCGATGTTCGACATGCAGGGCCATGTGATCGGCATCAACTCGCAGATCCTCTCGCCCACCGGCGGCAATGTCGGCATCGGCTTCGCGATTCCCGCCGAGGAGGCGCGGCCGATCGTCGAGACGCTGATGAAGGGTGAGGAGGTCAAGCGCGGCTATCTCGGCGTCGGCATTCAGCCGATGAACGACGACATGGCCGCGGCGCTCGACCTGCCCAAGAATCGCGGCGAGATCGTCGCGCGCGTCGAGGATGGCAGCCCCGCCGACAAGGCCGGCCTCAAGCGCGGCGACGTGATCGTGCGGGTCAACGGCCAGGAAGTCACCCCCGATCAGTCGCTGAGCTATCTCGTCGGCAATCTCGAGCCGGGCACGCGCGTGCCGTTCGAGCTGATCCGCGACGGCAAGCGCATGACGGTGACCGCGACGATGGCGACCCGGCCTTCCGAGAAGGAGCTGGCCGGTTTCGATCCCAACGCCAATCCGGGCATGCCCGATCAGGACGAGGGCACGACCGACCAGGCGACCGCCGATTCGATCGGCGTCGCGACGATCCCGCTGACGCCGACGATCGCGCGTCAGGTCGGCGTCGATGCGTCGACCCGCGGGCTCGTCATCACCGCGGTCGATCCGTCGAGCGATGCGGGGCGGAAGCTGCGCCGCGGCGACGTGATCGTCTCGGCCAACGGCGCGCAGGTGACGACCCCGAAGGACCTTGCCGACGCGGTTACCGCCGCCAAGCGCGCGGGGCGCAGCCAGGTGCTGCTCTTCATCCAGCGCGGAAGCGGCAATGGCGGCTTCATCCCGGTCGGAATCAAGGACTGATCGGATCGCGGCAGCGACAACGGACACCGCCGCCGGGTCACGCGATCCGGCGGCGGTTTTCGTCGGGGCTTCCGCCGCCCGCGCCTTCGCGCAATATAAATGACCACTATGGGAGGGTAAGCGTGAGCGACGGCATCTTCATCGGCACTTCGGCGGACGGAAGCGCGCAGACGCTCCAGCTCAGGCGCGCCAACCGCCACGGCCTGATCGCGGGCGCGACCGGCACGGGGAAGACGGTGACGCTTCAGGGCATCATCGAAGGGCTCTCGGCGGCCGGAGTCCCCTGCTTCGTCGCCGACGTGAAGGGCGATCTTTCGGGGCTCGCCATGGCCGGCTCGCCGACCGCGAGGACGCACGAGCCCTTCGCAAAGCGCGCCGCCGAGATCGGCTATGCCGACTGGGCCTATGCCGACAACCCGGTTCAGTTCTGGGACCTGTTCGGTGAACAGGGCCATCCGGTCCGCACCACCGTCTCCGAAATGGGGCCGCTGCTGCTCGCGCGGCTGATGGATTTGAACGAGGTGCAGGAAGGCGTGCTGACGATCGCCTTCACCGTCGCCGACGAGGAGAAGCTGCTGCTGCTCGATCTCGACGACCTCCAGGCGATGCTCGTCGCCTGCGGCGAGCGCGCCGACGAGCTGACGACCACTTACGGCAACGTCTCGAAGCAATCGATCGGCGCAATCCAGCGCTCCTTGCTCCAGCTCCGCAGCCAGGGGGCCGAGCATTTCTTCGGCGAGCCCGCGCTCGATCTCAACGATTTCATCGCGCGCGACGACAAGGGCCGCGGCATCGTCAACGTGCTCGCCGCCGACAAGCTGATGGCGAGCCCGAAGCTCTACGCCACCTTCCTCCTGTGGCTGCTGAGCGAATTGTTCGAGCAGCTTCCCGAGATCGGCGATCCCGACAAGCCCGTGCTCGCCTTCTTCTTCGACGAAGCGCATCTTCTGTTCGAGGACGCACCCGACGCCTTGCTCGACAAGATCGAGCAGGTCGTCCGCCTGATCCGCTCCAAGGGCGTCGGCGTCTATTTCATCACCCAGAACCCGATCGACATTCCCGACAAGGTGGCGGGCCAGCTCGGCAACCGCGTCCAGCACGCGTTGCGCGCCTTCACCCCGCGCGATCAGGCGGCGGTGAAGGCCGCCGCACAGACCTTCCGCGCCAACCCGGACGTCGATGTCGCCACCGCGATCACCCAGTTGAAAGTCGGCGAGGCGCTCGTCTCGCTGCTCCAGCCCGACGGCGCGCCGTCGCCGGTCGCGCGCACGCTCGTCAAGCCGCCAAAGAGCCGCGTCGGCCCGATCACGCCCGCCGAACGCGACGTGCTGGTCCAGACCGACGCGATCGGCGCCAGATACGATACCGCGATCGACCGCGAATCGGCCGAGGAACTGCTCAAGGCCAAAGCCGACGAAGCCGCCGCTGCCGCCGCCGAGGCCAAGGCGAAGAACGAGGCCGAAAAGGCAGCCGCCGCCAAGGCCAAGGAAGACGCCCGCGCCGCCAAGCAGGCCGAACGCGCCCGCCTCGCCGCCGAGCGCGAGGCGCGAAACTCCCCCTGGAACCGGGCGGTCACCTCCGCCACCCGCTCCGCCTCCTCCGCAATCGGGCGCAAGGTCGCCAATCAGGTCTCCAAGGCGGTCTTCGGCAGCTCGCGCGGCGTGGGCGCAAGCATCGTCCGCGGCATCCTCGGCGGGCTGTTCAGGGGGCGGTAGCGCCAGCTTTCGGGAGGGAGGGAGCGGGCTCCATCATTGGTCCTTCAGCCCTTGCCGCATAGGCTGCCGCACGATAGCCTCGCGGGCTCCGGGGGCACCAACGGCTGCTGACGAGGCGATGCCATGTGGAATCCGACGATCCTCCTCGCGGCGCTGGCCGTCCTGACGCAAGCCTCCGGCCAAAACGCCGACCAGCCTCCGCCCATGCCCGGCACGACAACCGTGGTGCTTGCCAATGCCGACGCGCTTCCCGAGCAGGTGCGCGGATCGCTCGTCGAGGGGGTGCAACGCGCGCTCGCGGAGGCCAATTTCATGGCGCTGCCAACGCCGGGCCACAGCCGCTACATCGCCAGGGCAACGGTGACGCGCCACCTGCGCGGCCTGGCGGAAGCGAATGCCGACGAGGCGGCGCCCACCACCCATGTCGGCAATTGGGGTGCCGGGCTGCACGTGACGCTCCCGTCGGACAAGACGCAGACGCGCGGTCTCGTCGTCACCGAGCTCGATCTAGCGATCGTGCTCAGGCGCACCGGCCGTACCGTCTGGAGCGGCAGCGCCGTGACCGCGGGGGTCGAGGGCACGCAGGCGGGCGCGCCGTCGGCCGTGGCCTACAAGCTCGCGCGCACGCTGATCGCCCGCTTCCCGGCGACGCTCGAGGAGCCGATCTCGGTTCCCTGAACCGGACTCACTCGCCCGCGAGCGTAAACCGCGCGGATTGCGCCGCGGTCGAATCGCCGCCGACCCAGAGCGTGTAGGCGCCCGGCTCCGTGCCCCACGTCATGTCGCGCCGCATGAAGGCTAGGTCTTGCGGCGTCAGCGTGAAGGTCACGCTGCGCGTTTCGCCCGGATCGAGCATCACCCGCGCGAAACCTTTCAACTGCCGCATCGGCCGGCTCACGCTCGCCAGTTCGTCATGCACGTAGAGCTGGGGCACCGCCGCGCCCTTGCGCGCGCCCTCATTGGCCACGCGCACGGAGATGTGCAGCGTCCCGTCCGGCCGCAGCGTCGCGCTGTCCAGCGTCGGCGCGCCGTAGCTGAACTGCGTGTAGCTGAGGCCGTAGCCGAACGGGAAAAGCGGCGTGTTCTCCTGATCGACGTAGCGGCTGGTATAGGGGCCCGCCTTGGGCCGCCCCGTCGGCAGCGCGTCGTAACTGAGCGGCACCTGCCCCAGTGCGCGCGGCATCGTCACCGGCAGATGCCCCGAGAAATTGGCGTCGCCGAACAATAGATCGCCGAGCGCATTGCCGCCCTGATCGCCCGGCAGCCAGCTATAGACGAGCGCGTCGGCATGCTCCGCCAGCCACGGCAGCGCCAGCGCCCGCCCGCTCACCACCACCGCGACCACGGGCGTGCCCGTCGCCTCGACCGCCTTGGCCAGCGCGAGCTGCTGCCCCGGCAGATCGATCGAGGCGCGGCTGTTGCCCTCGCCGATCATGCCGATCGATTCGCCGAGCACGAGCACCGCGACGTCGGCCGCCTTCGCCGCCGCAACCGCCGCGTCGATCCCGGCCGTGTCGCCGCCGCTCACGGTGACGCCCTGCGCATAAGTGACACGCGCCTTGTCGCCCGCCGCGTTGCGGATACCCGCCAGCATCGTCACGACCTCTTGCGGTACGCCGAGCGCGGGCATCGGCCCCTGAAGATCGCGCTGAAGCGTCGCGGCCGGCCCGATCACCGCGATGCTGCCGGTCTTCTTCAACGGCAGCACGCCCGAATTGGCGAGCAGCACCATCGCCTGCGTCGCTGCCTGCCGCGCGAGCGCGCGATGCTCGTCGAGCACCGCCGCTTCCATCCCCTTGCCGTGGCCATAGCGGTAGGGGTCGTCGAACAGCCCGAGCCGGTATTTCGCCTCCAGCACGCGCCGCACCGCGGCGTCCAGCTCGGCCATCGGCACCTTGCCCGCGCGCACCAGATCGGGAAGCTCCTTCAGATACGTCCCGCTGTGCAGATCGACATCGACGCCCGCATGCAGCGCCATCGCCGCCGCCTGCGCCGGGTCGGCCGCAACACCGTGCGTCACGAGTTCCAGCACCGCATCGTAATCGGACACGACGAGCCCGCCGAACCCCCAATCGTCGCGCAGCGTGCCGGTCAGCAGCTTTCGGCTCGACGTCACCGGCACGCCGTCGAGCGTGTTGAACGCCGCCATGAACGAGCCGATCCCCGCATCAGCGAGTGCCTTGAACGGCGGCAAGTAGATGTCGCGGAACGCACGCGGCGGGATGTAGACCGAATTATAGTCGCGCCCCGCGAGCACGGCGCCATAGCCCGCGAAATGCTTGGCCGTCGCCAGCATCGTATCGGGGCGCGAGAGATCGCCATCCTGAAATCCCTTCAACTGCGCGATCGCCATCGCGCTGCCGAGGAACGGGTCCTCGCCCGCGCCCTCGACGATCCGCCCCCAGCGCGGGTCGCGCGCGATATCCACCATCGGGCTGAAGTTCCAGTCGACACCTGCTGCGGTCGCCTCGATCGCCGCCGCGCGATGGACGCGCTCGACGAGATCGGTGTCCCAGGTCGCGGCCAGCGCGAGCGGCACGGGCATCACGACGCGAAAGCCGTGCGACACGTCGCCCGTGAACAGAACCGGGATCTTGAGGCGCGATTGCATCGCCAGATCCTGGATATGGCGGTTATAGGCGATCACGTCATGGCCGGGCATCACCCCGTTGGTGGCGCCGACCAGCCCCTTCTTCGCGAGCGCATCCAGATCCTTGCGATCGCTCCCGAAGGTCGAAAGCTGCCCCGCTTTCTCCTCCAGCGTCATCTTTTGCAGGAGCGACGCGATCTTCGCGTCCATCGCCGCATCGGCATCGGCGGGACGGGCCCATGCCGCAGGCGCGGCGAACGAAAGCGCGGCAGCCGCGGCGGCGAGGAGCAGGGTCTTCATGAAGTAACCGGTTACATGGAGAGGCCCCGGATTTCCAGCCCATCGCATCCCGGCCGGGCACGCGGCGATACGGCGTCGAGCTTCCATGACAGCGCCTGTCGGGGGTATAAGATATGATAGCGATACCGCCACAGGAGAGGAGCGATGATCGACGTCACCAGGCGCGACATGATCGCGGCGGCGGGCGGCCTCGCCGCGCTGGCGCTGCCCGGGGCCACCGCCTGCGCGCAGCAAGGCCGCACGCTCGGCTATGCGGTGGTGGGCCTGGGCGGCTACGGGCTCGGCCGCATTATCCCGCAGTTCGAGAATTGCACGATGAGCCGCCTCGCCGGCCTCGTCAGCGGCGATCGCGCCAAGGCCGAGCGCGTCGCGGCCCAATATGGCGTCCCCACCCGCAACATCTACGATTACGGGAACTTCGATTCGATCGCCGACAATCCGGATATCGACATCGTCTACATTTGCCTGCCCAATTCGATGCATGCCGAATACACGATCCGCGGCGCCGGGGCGGGCAAGCACGTCATGTGCGAAAAGCCGATGGCGATCTCGTCGGCCGAGTGCGGGGCGATGATCGCGGCGTGCAAGGCGGCGGACCGCAAGCTGATGATCGGTTATCGCTGCCATTTCGAGGCGCACAATCTGGAGGCGATGCGCCGCGCGCGCGCCGGCGAGATCGGCACACCGCGCTATTTTCGCTCCGAGCACGGCTTCAACGCCGGCGATCCGGGGCAGTGGCGGCTCAAGAAGGCGCTTTCGGGCGGCGGCTCGCTGATGGATATCGGCATCTACGCGCTCAATGCCGCGCGCTACATGACCGACGAGGAGCCGATCGCGGTTTACGCCCACGAGCAGACCGACCGCAGCGATCCGCGCTTCCACGAGGTCGAGGACATGATCGAATTCGAGCTCGAATTCCCCTCGGGCGTGATCGGATCGTGCATGTCGATGTACAGCGCCAGCCAGAACCATATCCTGCTGATGGGCGACAAGGGCCGCATCGAGATGGAGCCCGCCACCAGCTATTCGGGCCATCGCCTGTGGGTGGGTCGCGGCCGCGAGACCGAGATCACCCCCCGTCCCGGCCCTGGCAAGACGCAATGGGCGGGCCAGCTCGACCATCTCGCGCAGTGCATCGTCGAGGATCGCGCGCCGATCGTGAGCGGCGAGGAAGGGCTGCGCGATTTGCGGATCATCGAGGCGATCTACCGCTCCGCCAGGGAGCGGGCGCGGGTGGCGCTGGTATGACGGCCCGGACCGATCGGTGCACGGGCACTTCCCTTCACGCACGCGGCGCGCAGGCACGCTGCACCCGCCGGATCAACAAGGCGGCCAGGCTCACGATGATCGCGGCATAGGCATATTGCGTCAGCGAGACGCCGGTGCCGAAGGGGAAAAAGATGTAGGGCACGCCCAATGCCGCCAGCTCGCCGGAAAACTGGCTGACCGCGACCGACAGGACGACGATGAACGCGAGCAGGCGATCCGGCCCCCGCTTGCGCAATCCGGCGATGCCGGTCGCCAACAGCAGGACGGCCGCCGGAACGCGCCAGATGGGGCGCACCGCGGCAAAGGTGTCGTGCGGCAGCGTCAACACCAGCACCACGCTCAACGCGGTGACGATGCCGATGGCCCAGGTCAGCCGTCGCCAATGTTCGAGCTGATACCAGTGACGCCATGTCATCAGCCATGCCGCCAGCCCCAGCGGGATCAGAACGCGATGCACGACGAGGTACACCGACAGGCTTTCGAACGATCCCCAGTAGAACGTAGCCTGGTTGAGCCTGTAGGCCGCGGTCAGCAGCAGTGCCGCGCATAGCCAGGGCACGAAGCGTCCGCGCGCAATGGCCGCGCGAAAGCACCAGGCCAGCATCGCCAGCAACGCGAACGCCAGGGGTTCGACGACCTCGACGACATAGCCCTTGACCGTTTCCAGCCAGTCCAGTTGGTATTGCGCGGTAATCGCGTCGCGCGTGCCCAGCATGGGCGGAACGTGAATACCGCCTGCGTCCGGCAGGCGCGTCAGTCCGGGACGCATCCAGACGCGGACGGCGATGACGGCATCGCCGACGGTCGCGGCCTCGGCCGGCAATCGGAAAACCTGCGGTTTGGTGCTGTAGATGACGGGCGCCTCGCCCGAAAAGTCGCCCGATCCGCCGATCAGAGCGCCGTTCCAGAATATCTGATAGGCATCCTCGACATAAGCGGGCGCCAGCAGCGCGACATCGGTGCCGGCGGACGCGTCGATCGTGACGTGCAGACGATACCACGCATATCCCGAATAGCCCTCGTGGCCGCGCGCCGACCAGCCGGGCACATAGTCCGTGAGCCCCACGTCGCCGTCATGCGCACCGGGCGCGGGTGTGAGGTCGTGGGTTTCCCAGCGTGAATCGTCGAAACCCGGCGCGGCCCAGCGCATGTCGTCGCCAGGGTGAAAGCGCCACGGACCGGTCAACAGATGGGTCGCCCGGCCGATACGGATTCGCATCGCCGGCTCCGATCCTGGCGTTTCG
This sequence comes from uncultured Stakelama sp., assembly GCA_964639855.1. Taxonomy (GTDB): domain Bacteria; phylum Pseudomonadota; class Alphaproteobacteria; order Sphingomonadales; family Sphingomonadaceae; genus Sphingomonas. The sequence goes on from CAZXFY010000006.1 coordinate 36,541, forward strand.
CCCGAAGGGGCGGAATACGCCCTCGGGCCCGCAGCTTCCGTATGGGCAGACGGGACGGCCAACCCCGCAACGGCGACCACGATGATCGCACGAAAGAAACGAGCTATCATAAATCCCCGCCAGATCGTTTTGGCCTGCCAAGCGGCGTCGGCACATCGAAGATGTCAGTTGATCGGCGCCGTTTTCATTCGGAAAGCATGCGCCCGCATCTTCGTTCGGGAGAAGCGTAACAGGCTGAACCGGAGAAGGCCACGCCGCATCCCGGCCGCGCGACGTCAGGCATGCGAACAGCATTGGAACGATGATCGACGGTCACGGGCGCGTCGACGCAGGACTTGCCTGCGATCGGCATCGATACCTGCTTTCCCCCTGTCCTACATACACCGCTTTGTGCCACAACTGCGCGATGCACCTCCGCGCGCCTGCCCTGTCCACCCCGCTCCCCTACCGGAGCGGTGGAACCGCAACCGCGCAGGACAGTCAACTTAGTCAACTTCGGGGGGCCCTGACTTGACCGACACCGCCACCGCAACCCCGCCCAAAACCGGGCGTCCGCTGGCCGAATTGACGCTGCGCGGCGTCATCCTGGGCGGGATCATAACTTTACTCTTCACCGCCGCGAACGTGTATCTCGGGCTCAAGGTCGGGCTCACCTTCGCCACCTCGATTCCCGCCGCGGTGATCTCGATGGCGATCCTGCGCGGGTTCAAGGATTCATCGATCCTCGAAAACAACATCGTCCAGACGGTCGCCTCGGCCGCGGGGACGCTGGCGGCGATCATCTTCGTGCTGCCCGGCCTGGTGATGATCGGCTGGTGGAACGGCTTTCCCTATGTCACGACCGCTGCGATCACCGGGCTCGGCGGCATCCTGGGCGTGCTCTTTTCGGTACCGCTGCGGCGCGCGCTCGTCGTCGATACGCCGCTTCCCTATCCCGAAGGCCGCGCGGCGGCTGAGGTGCTGCGCGTCGGCTCGGGCTCGCGCGAGGGCGCGGAGGAAAGCGCCAGGGGGCTTGGCATCCTCGTGTGGAACGGCATCGCCTCGACCGTTTTCGCGATTCTCACCCAGACGCGTCTCCTCGTCGGCGAAGCCTCGGTCTGGTTCCGCGCGGGCGCGGGGGCAACCGGCATCGCGGGCAGCATGTCGCTCGCGCTGATGGGCGTCGGGCACCTCGTCGGCATCTCGGTCGGCGCGGCGATGTTCCTGGGGCTCGTGATCGGCTGGTGGGTGCTGCTCCCGTACCTCACCGCGATCCAGCCGATGCCCGGCGGTGCGGAAAGCTGGGCCAACGCGATCTTCAGCCAGGACGTGCGCTTTTTCGGCGCGGGTGTGATCGGCGTCGCGGCGGTGTGGACGCTGATCCGCATCGCGGGGCCGGTGCTCGGCGGCATCCGATCGGCGATGGCGGCGAGCCGCGCGCGGCAGGGCGGCGAGACGCTCGCGCTGCAGGAGCGCGACCTGCCGATCGCGATCGTGTTCGGTGGCTCGCTCGTCATGCTGCTGCCGATCGGCTGGCTGCTGTGGAGCGTGCTGGCGGGCGGCGCGCTTGCCGGATCGGCGGCGATCCTGATCCTCGGCGCGCTGATCTTCGTCCTCGTCATCGGCCTGCTGATCGCGGCGGTGTGCGGCTATATGGCGGGCCTGATCGGCGCGTCGAACAGCCCCGTCTCGGGGATCGGCATCCTTTCGGTCGTGGGCGCCGCCGTGCTGCTGGTCGCCCTGTTCGGCCGCGACAACGACGTCACGACGACGCAGGCGCTCGTCGCTTATGCGCTGATCGTCACGGGAATCGTGTTCGGCGTCGCGACGATCTCGAACGACAACCTCCAGGACCTCAAGACCGGCCAGCTCGTCGGCGCGACGCCGTGGAAGCAGCAAGTGGCGCTCGTGATCGGCGTCTGCTTCGGATCGCTCATCATCCCGCCCGTGCTCGATCTGCTCAATCAGGCGTTCGGTTTCGCCGGCATGCCGAATGCGGGGCCGAACGCGCTTCCCGCACCGCAGGCCGCGCTCATCTCCGCGCTGGCGAAGGGCGTGCTCGGCGGCAGCCTGAACGCCGCGATGATCGGCTGGGGGGCGCTCGCAGGTGTCGGCTTCATCATCCTCGACGAGGTGCTGGGCATGCTCGGGAAGCTCCGCCTGCCTCCGCTCGCCGTGGGCATGGGCATCTACCTGCCGATGAGCCTCATCCTGCCGACCGTGATCGGCACGGTCGTCGGCCTCTTCTACGATCGCTGGGCGGATCGCACCGCAAACCCCGATTTCGCCAAGCGCATGGGCGTGCTCACCGCGACCGGCCTGATCGTCGGCGAATCACTGTGGGGCGTGGTGTTCGCCGGCATCGTCGCCGGCTCGGGCAGCGACGCGCCGCTCGCTCTGGTCGGCGAGGGCTTCGAAGGGGTGGCGCTCGTCGCGGGCGTGATCCTCTATTTCGCCGTCGCCGCCTTCCTCTACCGGCGCACGCGGCGGATCGTCACATCGACTCCAGCAGCTTCCTGACGGGACAGAAGGCGAAGGCGATCGAGCTGTCGGCGACGCCATAGGGGATGAAGATGTCGTCCCCCTGAAGCAGCGCGCCGCAGCTATAGACGACGTTGGGCACATATCCCTCGCGATCCTCGTCGGCGGCCGCGAGGATCGGCTCGGGCGTGCGGCCGAGCACCTTTGAAGGATCGTCCTTGTCCAGCAGCACCGCGCCGATCGAATATTTGCGCATCGCGCCGACGCCGTGGGTGAGCAGCAGCCAGCCCTCGTCGAGCTCGATCGGCGGCCCGCAATTGCCGATCTGCACCAGTTCCCACGGATATTCGGGCTTGAGGAGCAATTCTCCCTCGTCCCAATGCGTCACTTCGTCGGAGGCGATCAGGAACAGGTTCTCGCCGTCCTGCCGCCCGATCATCATGTATTTGCCGCCCACCTTGCGCGGGAACAGCGCCATCCCCTTGTTGCGCGCCGCACTGCCCGTCATCGGCACGAGGTCGAACGCCCGGAAATCGCGCGTGCGCATCAGCTCGGACTGGATCACCGAACCATTATAGGCGGTGTAGGTGCCCAGCCATTCGTAGCTGCCGTCGCCATGCTCGAACCGCACCAGCCGCAAATCCTCGAGCCCCTTCGACTGGGCGTGCGTGATCGGGAAGATGACCGTGCCCGAAAGCGTCGAATCGCGGTGGCGATAGATGGTGACGGGGCCGTCGGGGATCTCCTCGTCATTGCCCACGAGGTCGGTGGCAGTGGCGAACGGCGGCTCGGGTGCGAGCTTGAGCTTCTGGTCGTCGGTGATGATCGCTTCGCGGAAGGCGATCGACGAGATGTGCCCTTCCCCCACCGCGCGCATCGACATCAGGATTCGCGTGCTCCCGTGCGGCATGCCCGACTGGTCGAAATGCGGCACCGCGCTCGGGTTCATGATCGCCGCGGCGGCGTAGCTGTATTCGTGGCAGAAATAGGCGCCGATGAGCTGGCGCTTCTCGTCGCCGATCGCCGCCCCGTCGAGCCCCAGCCGCGCCTCGATCTCGTCATAGCGGGTCATGAAGACGCGTCGTGTCTGCCAGTGACGCGCCTCGAAATCCTTGAGGACGATGTCGAGCTGCGCGCGCGCCTCTTCGGCACGCATCGCCAGCACGGCGTTCACCATCCGCTCGGCACGGCTCGACGCCGCGCCGTTCGCGCCCCAGCCGATATGAAACGGCCGCACCACCACGCGCGAGGGATCGGCGTGCAGCCGCAGCGAGTGGTTGAACAGGTCCAGCACCGGCAATCGTCCCCGCGGCAATTCGTGGATGCGGCGACGCGATGGGCTATGCGACGGCGCGCTCCGGCTTTGCCACGGGACCGGCCGCTTTTGAAAGAGCCGAAATCGCACATGAGGCGAGTTGCAGCGCGAGGATCGATTCGGCGCCCTGGTTGCGGTTGACGCCAGTGGGCATCAGCCCGTCGAAACAGCCGCCATCGTGCGACGAGGCGAGCGGCAGATCGAGATCGTTGGCGCCCAGGAACCAGCGATACGCCCGCATCGCTTCCTCCACCCACCGTGCGTCGCGGGTTGCGGTGAAAGCCGCCGCGCAGGCATCGATCGTCGCCTGCGCTTCGAGCGGCTGCTGGTCGAACGGCATCGGCTCTGCATAGGCGCGGTGAAAGCTCTCGGTGCCCACCGCGCGGAAGCGGCCCTCGGGCGAGGTCTGGCGCGCGATGATCCAGTCGAGCGTGTCGATTCCGCAAGCGACCAGATCGTCCCGGTCGAGCGCGAGCCCTGCGCGCAACATCGCCTCGGGCAGCCGCGCATTGTCATAGGCGAGCACGATCTCGAACCATTGCCATTCGGGCCGCCGCGCCTCGGCGAGCAACGACACGAAGAAATCACCGAACCGCGCCAGCGTCTCGCGCGCGACCGGATGGCGTGCATCGATATCGAGCATCGCCGCCGCGCCGAGCATCGCGAAGGCCTGGGCGCGCGGGCTGCCGAGATCGAAGGCGATATCGGCGGTCTGGTCGTAGAGGGTGTGCGCCCAGTCGCGATGCTTCGCCATCGGCGCGTCGCGCGCGGTGACGCCGAGCGCCCACAATGCGCGGCCGTTCGAATCCTCCGAGCCGGTCTCTTCACACCAGCTCCGATCGAAGTGCATGAAGTTGCGGAAGCGCCGCGCCTCGCCATTCCACGCATGCTGGACAAACGACGCATAGACCGTCGTCCAGCGATCGCGCACTTCCTCGTCCAATTCCTCGATCTGCGTCATCAGGATCAGCGCGCGCGCATTGTCGTCGATGCAATAGCCGTGACGCCGATCGGGCACCGAATAGACCGCGTGCTGGAGCATGCCGGTCGCATCGCTCATCCGCTCGACCGCCTCGATGCTCGGCACGAGGGGCGTGAGATCGCGGCTCGGCCGCACCAGACGCCGCGGCGCCGCCGCAAGCGCCGCTTCGACCTGCGCGAGCGCGCTCTCCGCCACGCGCGGCCAGATCATGGTGCGGCCACGGGCATAAGCACGCTCGGACAAGCGCCGGCGCTTGTCGTCGTCGGCAAGGAGCGCGAGGATCGCCTCGGCAAACCCTGCGCTGTCGCCGAAATCGATGAGCCTGCCATGTCCGTCGGCAAGGATCTCGCGCGCATGGACATAGGGGGTCGAGATCACCGCCTTGCCGACCCCGACCGCGTAGGACAACGTGCCCGACGTGACCTGCGCCGGATTGGTATAGGGTGTGACGTAGAGGTCGGCCGCCTGAAGATGGTCGATCAACTCATTATGCTCGACGAAGGCATTCACGAACGCGACGTGATCGCCCACGCCGCGGGCGGCGGCAAGCTGCTTCAATCGCTCGCGATAGGCCTCGCCCTCGTGCACGACCAGATTGGGGTGCGTCGCGCCGAGCACGACGTAAAGCAGGTCAGGCACCTCGGCGACGACGGCGGGCAGCGCCTCGATGACCGTCTCGATGCCCTTGCCTGGCGCGAGCAGCCCGAAGGTGAGCACCACCTTGCGCCCGTCCCAGCCGAACAGCGGCTTGAGCGATTCGGGCTCGACCAGCGGCCGGTTGGGCACGCCATGCGGAATGACCGCGATCGCCTTCGGATCGGCGCCGTAGACGCGTTCGAGGATGTCGCGCCCGCGTGCCGCCATTACGATGAGCCGCGATGCGCGCCGGATCAGCGCGTCCATCACGCGCCGCTCGTCCGCGCTCGGCTGATCGAGCACGGTGTGGAGCGTGACGACCACCGGCAGCGACACCCGATCGAGCAATGCAAGGATGTAATCGCCCGCCGCACCGCCGAAGATGCCGTATTCGTGCTGGAGCCACACCGCCTGCGCGCCGCTCGCCTCGATCGCGCGCGCGGCGTCGGAATAAGCGAGGCGATCGTCCTGCGGGATCGCCCGCGTCACCTCAGGCGGGAATTCATAACTGCCGGGATGGTCGTCCATCGCATAGACGTCGACCTGCACGTCCGGGAATCGCTCGCGCAGCGCGATAAATGTGTCCGTGGTGAAGGTGGCGAGGCCGCATTTGCGAGGCAGGAAATTGCCGATCAACGCGATGTGCTCGACTCGACCCCTGTCGCTCACCATCGCCGCCATAGCCAATCCTTTCGCCTCCGCAACATGGGCCTGTTCGGCCCGGAATCACCTCACACCTAAACTGCCTGGGCAATATATGGTTGCGGAGATGCTGCATTGCAACAAAGGATTCGTGCTGATCCGGATCAATCGCGCGACAGGCTGGTCAGCCGCGCCCGCGATAGCCGGGAACATCCTGCGGGGGGATCCACACATCCCCTGGCGGCGGACCCGATTGCCAGAAGACGTCGATCGGCATTCCGCCGCGCGGATACCAATAGCCGCCGATCCTGAGCCAGTGCGGCGCCATCTCCGAAAACAGCCGCTCGCCGATGCCCACGGTCACGTCCTCATGGAACGCGCCGTGATTGCGGAAGCTGGCGAGGAACAGCTTGAGCGATTTCGATTCGACGATCGTTTCGCCGGGCACGTAGTCGATGACGAGATGCGCGAAATCGGGCTGTCCGGTGACCGGGCACAAGGAGGTGAATTCAGGCGCGGTGAAGCGCACCAGATAACGCTGCCCGGCCCGCGGGTTCGGAACATAATCGAGGCGTGCATCGTCGGGCGATGCGGGAAGCGGAACGGGCTTGCCGAGTTGCGTGGGTGTCATGCGCGTGATGTAGGCGCTGAGGCGCGCGATGGGAACGCCTCGCTCGTCTCGACGCGCCTCGATGGCCGGTTTAGGAGAACGACAATGGAAGCGCTCGTCACCACCGAATGGCTCGAGGCGGAGCTCGGCGCACCCGATCTGCGCGTCGTCGATGCGAGCTTCTACCTTGCCGAGCACGGCCGCGACGCTCGCGCCGAATTCGAAGCCGCGCACATTCCCGGCGCGGTGTTCCTCGATCTCGCGACACTCGCCGATCCGGAAAGCCCGCTCCCCTCCACCGTCCCGACCGCCGCGCAGTTCGCCGGGCGTATGGCCCAAGCGGGGATCGGCAACGGCACCCGCGTCGTTCTCTACGACGATTCGCCGCTGAGGAGCGCCGCGCGCGCATGGTGGCTGTTGCGGCGCTATGGCGTGCGCGATGTCGCGATCCTCGATGGCGGGCTAGGCAAATGGCGTGCCGAGGGGCGCACACTCGAATCGGGCCGCTCGCCGATGGGGGACACCGCCTTCACGCCCCGCGCCGACGATGCCGGCCTGCGCACGATCGAGGCGATGCGCGCCAATCTCGATCACGCGCAAGAGCAGGTGATCGACGCGCGATCCCCCACGCGCTTTCGCGGCGACGAGCCCGAAACCCGTCCCGGCGTCGAGCCCGGCCACATTCCGGGCGCGCGCAACCTCCATTACGCGCGCCTTTTCCACGAAGACGGCACCTGGAAGCGCGGCCCCGAGCTTCAGGGCGAATTTCGCGACGCCGGCATCGATATCGACCGGCCGATGGTGACCACCTGCGGCTCGGGCATCACCGCCGCAATCCTGTCGTTCGGCGCGCATCTGCTCGGGCGACGGGCGGCGCTCTACGACGGCTCGTGGACCGAATGGGGCGGCGATCCCACGACACCCAAGGCGAAGGGAGCGGCGTGAGCAACAATCGCGACGATCAGGGGGCGGGCACGCGGCTCGTATCGGCGGGCCGCCGCAAGGAATGGACCAACGGCATCGTCAATCCGCCGGTGTGGCGCGCCTCGACGATTCTCTACGAATCGATCGCCGACATGCGCGCCACCACGGGCGACACGCACCATCGCCTCTATTACGGCCGCCGCGGCACGCCGACCCAATGGGCGCTTGCCGACGCATTGACCGAGCTGGAGCCGGGCGCGGAGGGAACCTTCCTTTATTGCTCGGGCGTCGCGGCGATCGCAGCGGCCTTGCTCTCGGTGCTCTCGCCGGGCGACGAATTGCTGCTGGTCGACAGCGCCTACGAGCCGACGCGCGCGATGGCCAAGGGGCTGCTCGCGCGCTTCGGCATCACCACACGCTTCTACGATCCGCTGATCGGCGCCGGGATCGCCGATCTGATCGGCGACAAGACACGCGCGATCTTCATGGAAAGCCCCGGCAGCCTCACTTTCGAGGTGCAGGACGCGCCCGCGATCGTGGCCGCGGCAAGGGCGCGCGGGGTGACGACGCTGATCGACAACACCTGGGCGACGCCGCTCTATTTTCCGGCCATCGCGGCTGGCGTCGATCTCTCGATCCTCGCCTGCACCAAATATGTCGTGGGGCATTCGGACGTGATGATGGGCTCGGTCACCGCGGGGCCGGGGCAGTTCGACCGGCTGCGTCAGACCAGCTTCGAACTGGGCCAGATCGCCTCGCCCGACGATTGCTGGCTCGGCTCGCGGGGGCTGCGCACGATGGGCGTGCGGCTCGCGCACCACCAGCAGAGCGCGCTCGCGATCGCGCGCTGGCTGGCCGAGCGCGAGGAAGTGGAGACCGTGCTCCACCCCGCGCTCACCTCCTGCCCCGGCCACGAGATCTGGACACGCGATTTCAAGGGCGCATCGGGCCTCTTCTCTTTCGTGCTCAGGGACGGCGGCGAGGCATCGCGCACCGCCTTCATCGACGCGCTCGACCTGTTCGGGATAGGCTATAGCTGGGGCGGCTACGAAAGCCTCGCCGTCCCCGCCGACCCGCATCGCGCGCTCGGCAAGGCGCCCTATGGGAATGCGATCGTCCGCCTCCAGATCGGGCTGGAGGACACCGTCGACCTGATCGCCGATATCGAGCAGGCGCTCGCCGCTTTCAGGAGCGCACGCGGATGAACGCGGTCGCGGAATGGCTCGCCGCCAACGACATCGTCATTCCCTCGACCGGGGTGCTGATCGAGGCGGCGATCGCGCTCGCGCTCGTGCTCGCGAGCATCGCGATCGGCTATGGGGCGGGTCGGGTGCTGGGGCCGCGCATCGCCGCCTTCTGGGAAAACCGGGTCAGCGGCCATATCGAAGGGTTGGGCCCGCGCATGGGCGTGATCCTGCGCTATGCGCTCGCGCTCGTCCTGGTCGCGATCGTGCTCCAATCCTCGTTCGGCTGGCACACACCGGCGCGGATCATCATCGGCCTGGCGCTGGGCGGCACCGCCGGATTGGGCGCGGTCCAGATCCTGCGCGGGCTCGGCATTCCGCGCTGGATGGCGTGGCTGGTCGCCGCAGTGCTGTTCACCGCGCTGTTCAGCAATGCGGTCGGCGGGCTCGCCGAGATCACGCACACGCTGGAGTTGGTCGGCTTCAACATCGGCAAGCGGCGCTTCTCGCTGATGGCGTTCGTCACCATCCTGATCACCTGCGTCGCGCTGTTCGCGGGCTTTCGCCTCGTCAACCGCGTCATCAGCCATTCGATCGGTCAGACGAAGTCGCTCGATCCGACGCAGAAGCTGCTCGGGCAGAAGCTGGCGGCGATCGCGGTCATCGTCGTCGCGTTCTTCTTCGGGATCGACCTGCTGGAGATCGACCTCACCACCTTCGCGGTGTTCTCGGGCGCGTTCGGGCTCGCGGTCGGCTTCGGCCTGCAGAAGACGATCGGCAATCTGATCGCGGGCGTCATCCTGCTGATGGACCGATCGATCAAGCCGGGCGACGTGATCGTCGTCGGCGACAGTTTCGGCTGGGTCAGCAAGATCGGCGTGCGCGCGGTGTCGGTGATCACGCGCGACGGCAAGGAACATCTGATCCCCAACGAAAACCTGATGACGCAGGAAGTGGAGAATTGGTCCTATTCGGACCGCAACGTCCGCGTGCACATTCCCGTCGGCGTCTCGTACAACAGCGATCTGGAGCTCGCGCAGGAATTGATGCTGCGCGCGGCGCGCGAAAGCTCTCGCGTGCTCGACAGTCCCAAGCCCGTCGTCCGCCTGGACGCATTCGGGGACCGCGCCGTCGAGCACGAAATCCGGGTGTGGATCTCCGACCCGGAAGGCGGGGTCGGCAACGTGCGGTCGGACGTGCTCAACCGGCTGTGGCGATTGTTCAAGGAGCACGGCATCGAGCTTCCCCTTCCCCAGCGCGTGGTGCATCTGCGCCGGACGGACGACGCCTGACCTGTTGCGGCAGGGCAACAGCCCGCCTTACGTGCGAGCGCCGCCGCCGAATGCCTGTTGTGCAATGCAGCGGAATGCGGCACGTTGCGCGCTCCTGTCGAACAGCGGGGCGCGGGCAACGACGCCCCCGGCGGCGGGAGCAGGTGGGGACATCGGCTTTCTTTCAGGAAGGAAAAGAAACGATGCGCTTCTCCATTCTCAGTCTCGGCGTGCCTGCGCTCTTCGCGGCCTCTCCCGCGTTCGCGCAGGATACCGCGCCGCCGCCGCCTGTCGCCGTTTCCGGCAGCGCGACGGTGGTCACCGATTACCGCTTTCGCGGGATCACCCAGTCGGACGAGCATGTCGCTGTCCAGGGCACGCTCAACGCGACCTCCACCTCGGGCTTCTATGTCGGCACCTTCGCCTCGACGATCGACGACGACGTGTCGCTTCCCGGCTATGGCGATGCCGAGATCGATCTCTATGCCGGCTATTCGAAGACCTTCTTCAGCGGGATCGGCGTCGATGCGGGCCTGCTCTACTATCTCTATCCCGACGGCGCGGATGGCGTGAACACCGACTTTTTCGAACCTTACGCCTCGGTGAGCTACACGATCGGGCCGATCAACGCGAAGGTCGGCGGCAATTACGCCTGGGGCGGGCAGAGTGGGCTGCCTTTCGAGGAAGACAGCCTCTATCTCTACGGCGAGGCGTCGGTCGGCATTCCGACCACGCCGGTGACGCTCAAGGCGCATGTCGGGCGCAGCGACGGATCGCTAGGGCTCGTCAATCCCGATGCGACCGACGACGATTACTGGGACTGGTCGGTGGGCGCGACCGCGAGCGGCGGGCCGCTCACGGTCGGCATCAGCTATATCGATACCGACATCTCGAACGCAGGCGGCTTCGCGCAACATGCTGACCGCGGCGCGACCGTGCTCGGCTCGCTCAGCGTCGGCTTCTGACACAAGACGGGGAGTGGCCGCCGCCGCTCCCCCTTTCAGGTCGTCCAGCGCCCGATCAGGGCGTCGTCGCACGCGCGTTCTGGCCGTCGCCTTCGGGCGCGGCAACGATGTCGCGCGTGGTCGATCCCTTGTCGATCACATCGGTCTGGGCATCGCCCACCGCCGAGCGGATACCCGGATCGGCGGAATCGCGGCCTGCCGCCTGAAGCGTCGCCGCCTCGGCCGCGCTGCGCGGCGCAGGGCCGCCGAACATTGCCTCGAGCGCCTGCTGGCTGGGATTATTGTCCTGCGGGCGCGGTGCGCCGGGGCGCGGCGGCACCAGCGCGAAGCTGGGCGGAATGACGAGCGGCGCCTGACGCGCGACCGCGAACTCGTTGGGCCCGCCGCCGAGCCGGCGACCGCCGCCGCATCCCGCGAGCAACCCCGCAACCGCGAGCCCGGCGGCAATCGGCACGATCTTACGCATTCACATTCTCCACAGAAGCTGGCTTCTTCTTCGGCTTGTCGCGGATGAGCAGCGCGCGCACCAGCAGGATCAGCACCCCTATCGTAATCGCCGCGTCGGCGACATTGAAGACCAAAAACGGGCTCCAGTCACCGAAGTGCAGATCGGCATAATCGGTAACATAACCCAGCCGCACGCGATCGAGGATGTTGCCGACCGCGCCGCCGAGCACAAGACCGAGCGCGATCAGGTCCGCGCGATTCCGTTCGCGCAGCATCCAGATCGCGACCCCGATCGCGATCGCTCCGGTGAGCGCCACCAGCGCCCAGCGCGCGGTGTCGCTACCCGCCGGCAGCAGCCCGAGCGAGACGCCGACATTGGGCACGAAGCGCAGCCGGAAGATCGGCAGCACCTCCATCGTGTCGCCGAGCTGGCGGATGCCGAGCCCCTGCGTCACGAGCAGCTTGATCGCCTGATCGACGATGAAGACCAGAACGGCGGTCGCAAAGCCCCAGAGGCGCAGCCGGCGGATCATGCCACCACCTCCGCGCATCGCTCGCACAAGGCGCCGTCCTCGGGCACTTCGGGGCGGTGCCGCCAGCAGCGGCCGCATTTTGCGTAATCGGTGCGCGTCACCGAGACGCCTTCGCCCTCGGAGACTTTCGCGACGATGAACGCCTCGGCGAGATCGTCCGCATCGAGCGGCAGATCGGGCACGACCACCTCGGCTTCGAGGCTGGAGCGGATGATCTTCTCGCGCCGCATCGGCTCGATCGCTTCGGTCACGGCTTCGCGCAGACGGCGGACGTCCTCCCAATTGGTGCCGATCGCGTCGTCGCCGGGAAGCGGCGGCAAATCGGGCCATTCGAGGAAGTGGACCGAGCCGTCCTCGCTCGGGAAGCGCGATTGCCACACCTCCTCGGCGGTGAAGCAGAGGATCGGCGCGGCGTAGCGGACAAGCGCGTGGAACAGTAGGTCCATCACCGTGCGGCAGGCGCGGCGGCGGGGGCTGCCGGGCGCATCGCAATAGAGGCTGTCCTTGCGGATGTCGAAATAGAAGGCCGAGAGGTCGTCCTGCGCGAAATCGGTGAGGAGGCGGAGGTAACGGTTGAACTCGTAGGCCTCGGCCGCGGCGCGCAATTCGACATCGAGGCGGCCGAGCAGGTGGAGGATGTAGAGCTCCAGCTCGGGCATGTCGGAAGTTGCCACGGACTCGGCTTCGGTAAATCCGTCCAGGGCGCCCAAAAGGTAGCGAAACGTGTTCCGAAGTTTGCGATAGGCGTCCGAGGTTGTCCCCAACACCTCCTTGCCGATGCGCACGTCCTCGAAATAATCGGTCTGCGCCACCCACATGCGCAGGATATCGGCACCCGATTCGGCGATCACCTTCAACGGATCGACGACGTTGCCGAGGCTCTTCGACATCTTCCTGCCCTGCCCGTCGAGCGCGAACCCGTGGGTCAGCACCGCTTCATAGGGCGCGTGGCCGCGGGTGCCGCAGCTTTCGAGCAGCGACGACTGGAACCAGCCGCGATGCTGGTCCGACCCTTCGAGATAGAGGTCGGCGCGCGCGCCCTCGCCGTAGCGCGCCTCGATGACGAAGGCGTGCGTGGAGCCGGAATCGAACCACACGTCGAGAATGTCGGTCTGCGGCTCGTAATCGCCGAGATCGTGGCCGGGGCCGAGCAGCGTCCGGTGATCGGCGGTGAACCATGCGTCGGCGCCGCCCTGTCGGAAGGCCTCGACGATGCGGGCGTTCACGGCCGGATCGTTCAGATATTCGCCGGTGGCGCGGTTGACGTAGAGCGCGATCGGCACGCCCCAGGCGCGCTGGCGGCTGATGACCCAATCGGGACGCCCCTCGACCATCGCGCGGATGCGGTTCTTCGAGCGCGGCGGCACCCAGCGCGTGCGCTCGATCGAATCGAGCGCGAGATTGCGGAGGGTTTCGCCATTTCCCTCTCCCCTTGCGGGAGAGGGAGCGGACTTGTCCATCGGGATGAACCATTGCGGGGTGCAGCGGAAGATGACCTTGGCCTTCGAGCGCCACGAATGCGGATAGCTGTGCGCGAAATCGTCCGACGCGGCGAGCAGCGCGCCGGCCGCGCGCAGATCCGAGCAGATCGGCCCGTCCGACGCGACGAACTTCTTGTTGATGACGCTCCCCTGCCCGCCGAGCCACGCCCAATCCTCGCGGTAGAAGCCACCCGCATCGACCGCGAACACCGGATCGATGCCGTATTGCTTGCACAGCAGGAAATCGTCCTCGCCATGATCGGGCGCCATGTGGACGAGCCCGGTGCCCGCATCGGTGGTGACGAAATCGCCCGGCAGGAACGGGCGCGGCTTGGCGAAGAACGCCAGCGCCGCCTCATCCACCTTCCCGTCACCCCGGACTTGATCCGGGGTCCCGCTGCCTTCTCCAGAAGAAGCGGGACCCCGGCTTTCGCCGGGGTGACGGAGGTGGTTGTAGATCGGGTGGCGCGCCTTGGCTCCGGCGAGTTGAGAGCCTTTGATAACGGACCACTCCACAGCCGGAGTGTAGATGAACTCCGAAGAAGGATCGGCGGACCGATCGACGTCCTTGCGCCAACGCTCTAAAAAGGCGGGGATAAGTTGCTCGGCAACGATGACCGTTTTACCGATGAACGTCTCTAGCGGCTTGCCTTCTTTGAACTCGCCGCGCCGGTGCGCGTCGAGCTTCAACGTCAAGATAGCGTATTCAATCTCCGGCCCATACGCCAACGCCTGGTTCACCGGGATTGTCCACGGCGTCGTCGTCCAGATCACCGCATGGGCGCCGACCAGCTCGGGCGCATTCGGCGCCTCGACGATCTCGAACGCGACGTCGATCTGGGTCGAGACGATATCCTCATATTCGACCTCGGCCTCGGCGAGCGCGGTCTTTTCGACCGGGCTCCACATCACCGGCTTCGCCCCACGATAGAGCTGGCCGGTTTCGGCGAACTTCAAGAGCTCGCCGACGATCGTCGCCTCGGCCTCGAACTTCATGGTGAGGTAGGGATCATCCCAATCGCCCATCACCCCCAGCCGCTCGAACTGGGCGCGCTGCACGTCGACCCATTTCTCGGCATAGGCGCGGCATTCGGCGCGGAACTGGGCGACCGGCACCTCGTCCTTGTTCTGCTTCTTGGCGCGATAGGCTTCCTCGACCTTCCACTCGATCGGCAGGCCGTGGCAATCCCAGCCGGGGACGTAGGGCGCGTCCTTGCCCATCAGCGATCGGCTGCGGACGATGATATCCTTCAGCACCTTGTTCATCGCATGGCCCATATGGATGTCGCCATTGGCGTAGGGCGGGCCGTCGTGAAGGATGAAGCGCTCCCGATCCGCGCGCTGCTCGCGCAGCGACGCATAGACGCCGATCTTCTGCCAGCGCTCCAGAATCCCCGGCTCCTTGGCGGCGAGACCCGCCTTCATCGGGAAGTCGGTCTTCGGCAGGAAGACGGTATCGCGCCAGTCGCGCGTGGTGTCGGGTGCGTCGTTCATGGAGTTGCGGCACTTAAGGCGCAGCGCGCCTCGGCGCAATCGGACTCCATCTGGGCGACGAGCGCGTCCAGCCGCGCGAATTTCGCCTCGGGGCGGAGGAAGGCGATCAGCTCCACGTCGATCGTCTGGCCGTAGAGGTCGCCCGAGAAATCGAAGAAGAAGGGCTCGAGCAGCTCCTTCGGCGGATCGAAGGTGGGGCGGATGCCGAGGCTTGCGGCACCATCCAGCACGCGGCCGTCGGGCAGGTGGCCGCGCACGGCGTAGATGCCGTAGGCGGGACGCAGATAATTCGCCAGCGACAGGTTCGCGGTGGGATAGCCGAGCTCGCGGCCGCGCTTGTCGCCATGCTCGACCGTGCCGCGAATCGTGAACGGCCGCGTCAGCAGCCGCGCGGCGGCGCGCGGATCGCCTGCCTTGAGGAGCGCGCGGATGCGGCTGGAGGAGACGACCGCGCCGTCCATCGTCACCGGCGGCACGGTATCGACCGAAAAGCCGTGGCGGCGGCCCAACTCGGCGAGCTCTGCGACGCTGCCCGAGCGGCCCTTGCCGAAGGTGAAATCCTCGCCGGTCGCGACGCCGCCGACGCCGAGATCGCCTGTGAGGCGCCTAGTCACGAACTCCTCGGCGCTCAACCCGGCGAGTGCGGCGTCGAAGGTGAAGACCAGCATCGCGTCGGCGCCCGCGGCCCGGAACAGCTCCTCGCGCTGTTCGAGCGAGGTGAGGCGGAACCAGGGGCTCCCGGGGCGGAAGAAGCGCATCGGGTGCGGATCGAAGGTCGCGACGAGCGCGGGGCGACCCTCGGCGCGCGCGCGCGCGACGGCACGGCCGACCACGGCCTGATGGCCCGCATGAAATCCGTCGAAATTGCCGAGCGCGACGATCCCGCCGCGCAATGGGGCAGGGACCGCCGAGCCGCCGTCCAGCCGCTCCATATGGCTGGCCTATAAGGGGGCGGGCGCGGTGAGGCTAGACCCGGGAAACGCAGTGCTCCTGCGAACGCAGGAGCCCAGAGTCGCGGGCGACAACGCTCGTACCCCTGGGCTCCTGCTTTCGCAGGAGCACGATCATCCGCGCTCCAGGGTGACGAAGCTGTAGGCGGGGCGGCCGTCTTCGGCGTCGTGGTCTTCGCGCATCATCTCGCGCCAGGCGTCGAAGGGGGGAACCACCGTGTCGCCTTTGGGCTCGGCGTGGATTTCGGTGAGCTCAACCCGCTCCGCGCGATCGCGGAACAGCGCGAAGACCTCCGCGCCGCCGATCACCGAGGCCTCGCCGCCCGACAGGCGCAGCGCCTGCCCCGGCGTGTGCGCGACCTCGGCACCGGGGGCGGACCAGTCGGGAGCGCGGGTCAGGACGATATGGCGGCGGCCGGGAAGCGGCGCGGGGAAGCTTTCGAAGGTCTTGCGGCCCATGATCATCGGCTTGCCCATCGTCAGCGCCTTGAAACGCTTGAGATCGGCGGGCAGGTGCCAGGGCAGCTTCCCGTCGCGGCCGATGACGCCGTTGTCGGCGCGGGCGAGAACCAGCGTGATCATATCGCCACCGGCGCCTTGATATGCGGCTGCGCCTCATAGCCGGCGAGGCGGAAATCCTCGTAATCATAGCCGTCGATCGACTCCGGGCGGCGGAGGATGTCGAGATGCGGCAGCGGGCCGGGCGTGCGGGCAAGCTGCTCGCGCGCCTGATCGACGTGATTGAGGTAGAGGTGGCAATCGCCGCCGATCCAGATGAAGTCGCCGGGTTCCAGATTGCATTGCTGGGCGAGCATGTGGGTGAGAAGCGCGTAGCTCGCGATGTTGAAGGGCACGCCCAGGAAGATGTCGGCCGAGCGCTGGTAAAGCTGGAGCGACAATTTGCCGTTCGCGACGTGCGTCTGGAACAGGCAGTGGCATGGGGCGAGCGCCATGGCGTGAAGATCGCCTGGGTTCCACGCGCTGACGATCTGGCGGCGCGAGGCGGGGTTGGTGCGGATCTGCTGGATCAGCTCGGCGATCTGGTCGATATGGCGGCCGTCGCTCGCCGCCCAGTCGCGCCATTGCTTGCCGTAGACGGGGCCGAGGTCGCCCGCCTCGTCGGCCCATTCGTCCCAGATGCTCACCCTTCGTTCCTGAAGCCAGCGCACGTTGGTGTCGCCGCGCAGGAACCAGAGCAGCTCGACGATGATCGAGCGCAGGTGGAGCTTCTTGGTGGTGAGCACCGGAAAGCCCTCGGCAAGGTCGAAACGCATCTGCGCGCCGAACACCGAAAGCGTGCCGACACCGGTGCGGTCGTCCTGCCGCGCGCCGGTATCGAGGATACGCTGCATCAGATCGAGATATTGACGCATGGGAGCGGCGTAGCGTTTCGCCGCGCTGCCGCCAAGCGGGAGATGGGAAGAGGGCTTTTTCACGCGAAGGCGCGAAGGCGCGAAGAAGGAAGAAGGTTTCGTGCAGAGGCGCGGAGGCGGGTCGGTCGCCTACTCCGTCACCCCAGCGAAAGCTGGGGTCTCTCAGCTTTGCGCGTAGCCCTGTTTTCTTGAAAGACCCCAGCTTTCGCTTGGGTGACGATTTTCTCCGCGTCCTCCGCGCCTCCGCGTGACGTTAACTGCCGACATGCTCCTGCTGGTTGAGGCGGCAGGGTTTGATGTCGGCGGGCTCGGGGCGGGGGCCGACGGCTTTGAAGGCGGCGAGATAGCCGCCGGCCGAGGGCATTTCCTGCATCTCGACCAGCGTGTAGCCGACCGCGGCGAATTCGCATTTGAGCAAGGCGGGCGGGGTGCCGTGGTTCTGGGTCGGGCGATCGGCATCGACGACGATCACCTCCCCTTCAGGCTCGAGCGACGGGCGCAGGCGCCACAGAAACTCGTAGGGCTCCTGAATCTCGTGATACATATGGACCATCAGCACGCGGTCGAAACTGTGCGGCGGCAATTTCGGATCGGCGGGCTCGCCGAGGCGGACGCTGACATTGTCGAGCCGCTCGCGGGCGACGCGCTGGGCGAGCGCGTCCCGAACCTCGGGCACGATATCCTCCGCCAGCACGCGGCCCTTGGGGCCGACACGGGTGGCGAGGCGGACGGTGTAATAGCCCTGCCCCGCGCCGATATCCGCCACCGTCATGCCGGGCTCGATACCGGCCTTGTCCATCACCTCGGCGGCCTCGTTGAGGCGGTCGCGCGCTTCCTCGGTGGACCAGCGGCTCGAGATGATGTTGGCGACGGGGCGGTCGGCCTCGGGGAAGGGACCGACATCCTCGGCATTGTCGTGCGGGAAGAACGGCTTGGAGCCGTCGCAGGCAACGAGCAGCAGCGCGAGCGCGAGGGTGGCGCGCGGCCTCACTCGACGTCCTCTACCTCGACCGTCTCGCCCGTCACCCGCTGCGAGAGCGCGGCGGCCATGAAGTCGTCGAGATCGCCGTCGAGCACGTCGGCGGGCGTCGGCGAGGTGACGCCGGTGCGCAGGTCCTTCACCATCTGATAGGGCTGGAGGACGTAGCTGCGGATCTGGTGGCCCCAGCCGATATCGGTCTTGGCGGCGTTCTCCGCATTGGCCGCGGCCTCGCGTTCCTGAAGCTCGCGCTCGTAAAGGCGGGCGCGGAGCTGGTTGTACGCCTCCGCCTTGTTCTTGTGCTGCGAGCGCTGGTTCTGGCACTGGACGACGATGCCGGTGGGCAGGTGCGTGATGCGCACCGCCGAATCGGTGGTGTTGATGTGCTGGCCGCCGGCACCGGAGGCCCGATAGGTGTCGATGCGCAGCTCCGATTCGTTGATCTCTACCTCGATATTGTCGTCGATCACCGGATAGACCCACACGCTCGCGAAGCTGGTATGGCGGCGCGCGGCGCTGTCATAGGGGCTGATGCGGACGAGGCGGTGCACGCCGCCCTCGGTCTTGGCATAGCCGTAGGCGTTCTCGCCTTTCAGGAGCATCGTCGCGGACTTGATCCCGGCCTGCTCGCCCGAATGCTGATCGACCAGCTCCACCTTCATGCCGCGGCGCTCCGCCCAGCGCGTGTACATGCGCTGGAGCATGCCCGCCCAATCCTGGCTTTCGGTGCCGCCGGCGCCCGCATTGATCTCGATATAAGTGTCGTTGGCGTCCGCCTCGCCCGAGAGCAACGCCTTGACCTTGCTCTCCTCGGCGCGGCGCGCGAGCGCGGCGAGGCTTTCGGTGCCCTCGGCCGCCATTTCCTCGTCGCCCTCGGCCTCGGCCATCTCGATCAGCTCGACCGTATCGTTCAATTCGGTCTCGATCGCGCGGGTGGCGGTGATCGCATCGTCCAACCGCTGGCGCTCGCGCATCACTGACTGGGCGAGCTTGGGATCGTCCCACAAGG
Source organism: uncultured Stakelama sp. (assembly GCA_964639855.1). Taxonomy (GTDB): domain Bacteria; phylum Pseudomonadota; class Alphaproteobacteria; order Sphingomonadales; family Sphingomonadaceae; genus Sphingomonas. Next base: position 55,796 of record CAZXFY010000006.1, read on the forward strand.
ACTGATCCTCGACACGGGCGTTGAGCTCATCGAGGCGGCGGAGCGCACGATCCCAGTCGAGGAAGCGGCGCAGCAGCGCCAGCGCCTCGTTGATCGTCTCGACATGGGCCTGCGCTTCGGCGCGCATCGGGGTAACTCCAAATGGTCGTCATTCAGCGGAAGCTGGAATCTCGGGTTGAAAGGCGCTCGCGTCAAATCGAGAGATCCCGGCTTTCGCCGGGATGACGGATATAGCGCTGCGAATTAGTAGATGCCGCCCTGCCTTTGCAAGAAATCGCTGTCGCTTCCCTGCCGCGGGGTCGGCGTCTCCTTGGGCTTCTCGACCGTCTCGTCGCGCTTGATCGCGCGGCGCGGCTCGCTTTCGGGCTTGAAGGCTTCCCAGATCACCGGCGAGAGCGGGTCGTCCGACGGCCAGGCGCCGAACACCGGCTTGCCCGAATGGCGATCGATCCGCACCATGCGGATGCCCGGCGGCGCGCGGAAGGGCACCTTGTCCAGATCCTTGAACGCCTTCTGGGCGAACTGCTTGAAGATCGGCACCGCGATCGTCGCGCCCTGGATATAGGAGCCGCCGAGATCGCGCGGCGTATCGTAGCCGACATAGAGCCCGCCGATCATCTGCGGGGTGCCGCCGATGAACCACACGTCGGTGGGGCCGTTGGTGGTGCCCGTCTTGCCGATCATCGGCCGATCGAGATCGCGCAGGCGCCGTGCGGTGCCGCGCTTCACCACGCCTTCGGTGATGTGCACCATCTGATAGGCGGTGAGCGGATCGACCACCTGGCGGCCCTTGATGGCGGGGCGCGGCATCGGCTTGCCGTTCCAGTCCGGCGCGTTGCAGCCGGTGCACGCGCGCCAGTTGGCGGGCCAGATCACCTTGCCGTGGCGATCCTGGATGAAGTCGATCAGCGTCGCATCGTGCCAGCGGCCGTGATTGACCAGCACCGAGAAGGCGTTGACCATCCGCTCCACCGTCGTCTCGCCCGCGCCGAGCGCCATCGACAGGTATGGCGGGTAATCACCGACGCCGAGCCTTTTGGCGAGATCGACGACATGCTCCATCCCGGTCTGCGCCGCCGCGCGCACGGTCATCAAATTCTTCGACTGCTCGATCGCGTAGCGCAACGTGTGCGCGCCCGAGCCGCCCCCGCCGCCGAAATTGCGGAAGCATTTGCGGCCGAGCTCCGCGCCCTGATAGACGCAGAACGGCCCATCGACGATGCGCGTTGCGGGCGTCATCCCCTGTTCGAGCGCGGCCGAATAGACGATCGGCTTGATCGTCGAGCCGGGCTGGCGCATCGCCTGCATCGCGCGATTGAACGCCTGGATGCGCGAATCGAACCCGCCCTGCATCGCGAGGATACGCCCCGTCATCGGCTGCTCGATCAGCATGCCGCCCGAAATGCGCGGGATGCTGCGCAGCCCCCAGCCCGATCCTTCGGGCGCGACCGCGATGATGTCTCCGGCCTTCAACGCGGCGAAGGCGGTGCCGCCCTTGCCGCGCACGGGCATGCCGGCATTGCCGCGCGCCATCTCGCCCGTCTTTCCGTCGGCGAAGACGAGGCGGGCGCTGCCGCCCTCGACCGCCGACACGATCGCCGCGCGCCAATCCTTGTAGTCGATCCCGATATTGGTGCCGAGCAGCGCCGACTGCCAATCGCCGTCCTCGACATCGACGTGGCGGATCGCGCCCGACCAGCCGCGCGCGCGCTCGAACCGGACGAGGCCGTCGCGCAGCGCCTCCTGCGCATATTCCTGGAGCTGCGGATCGAGCGAGGTGCGCACCCACAGCCCGCCCGCATAGACGCTGTAGGGGTGCTCGCCGTCCTTGTTGTTGACGCCGTAGCGGTCGATCAGTTCGCGCCGCACCGCCTCGATGAAATAGCCGCCGACGCGATCGAACTTGCGCAGCCGGTGCTGCACCGTGCCGAGCGGCTCGGCATCGGCTTTCGTGAACTGCGCGCGCGTGATGAAGCCGTTGTCCAGCATCTCGCTGAGCACGTAATGCCGCCGCGCGAGCGCCGCGTCCCTGTCGTCCACCGGATCGTAATTGGCGGGGCCCTTGGGCAGGATGGCGAGATAGGCGAACTGGGCGAGATCGAGCTGATCGAGCTCCTTGCCGAAATAAGCGTGCGCCGCCGCCTCGACGCCATAGGCGTTGCGGCCGAGGAAGATCTGGTTGAGGTACAGCTCCAGGATCTGCTGCTTGGTGAGCGTGTTCTCGATCCGCCAGGCGAGGATCGCCTCCTTGGCCTTGCGCGTGTAGCTCACCTCGTCGCCGATCAGCAGGTTCTTGGCGACCTGCTGCGTGATCGTCGAGGCGCCGATCGGGCGGCCCGAATGGGTGAGGTTGGTCCAGGCCGCGTTGACGATGCCCGCGAGATCGACGCCGTGATGCTGGAAGAAGGTGCGGTCCTCCGCGGCGAGGAACGCTTTCACCAGCAGCGGCGGATATTCGTCGTAGGACAGCTCGATGCGGCGCTCGCGGGCGTAGGAATGGATCGGCTCACCGTCGATGCCGCGGACATAGGTGGGGAGCGGCGGCTCATAGGCCCTGAGCTTGTCCACCGAGGGCAGCCCGCGCGCGAACAGGAACCAGATCAGGAAGATGCCGACGAGGCCGAGCCCGACGAGAATGACGAGCGCCTTGCCCCACCAGCGGCTCCATATCCGCCTGAAGAAGCCGCCCACGCCCTCGACCTCGCGGCGCAACTTCAGCCGCATGCTCGTTTCGTTACCCGCCATCGCGGCGATGCTGTAGCAAGATTCTCGGGGCTTGCCAGCAGGGATGCGGCGGAATGCGGCACCGAACATGCGGGGTCCGATCGAGTCACCTCTCACCGTTCGTGCTGAGCTTGTCGAAGCACCGCTCTTCTCTGCGCCGGGAAAAGAAAGAACGGCCCTTCGACAAGCTCAGGGCGAACGGCTCAATTCAATTCTTCGTGCCTCAGCGCGACGCCATCTGTTTGGCGAAATAGACGTTGATCGCGCGGCTCATCGCCTCGGCGATGCGGTGGCGGCCCTCGGCGGAGTTGAGGAAGGCGGCGTCCTCGTCGTTCGAGATATAGCCGGTCTCGAACAGCACCGACGGCATGTCCGGCGCCTTCAGGACCATCAGCGAGGCCATACGGTGGAAGGTGTCCTTCATCGGCACCAGCGCTTGCGCCTCGCGGCCGAGCAGCGACGCGAATTCGGACGAGCTGTTCATCGTCTCGCGCTGCGACAGGTCGATCAGGATCGACGAGATGTCGGTCGAGGTCGAGGCGAGATTGACGCCGTCGAGGATGTCGGCGCGGTTCTCGCGCGCGGCGAGGCGGGCAGCCTCCTTGTCCGAGGCGACTTCGGAGAGCGTGTAGACGGTGGCGCCGGTCGCTTCCCGGTTGGTCGCGCTGTCGCAGTGGATCGAGATGAAGAGATCGGCATCGAGGCGGCGCGCGATCTGGAACCGCTCGCGCAGCACCAGATAGCGGTCGTCGCTGCGGGTGAGCGCGACGCGCACGCGCCCGTCCCTGACGAGCTGATCGCGGATCGCCTTGGCGATCCTGAGCGTGACGTCCTTTTCCTGAAGGCCGGTATCGGGCGAGATCGCGCCCGGATCGTGGCCGCCATGGCCCGCGTCGATCACCACCAGCGGGCGGGTGTCGTCGCCCGTGACGCGCGGCAGGTCCACCCCCTTGGCCGCAGGCGGCACGGGCATCTTGACGCTGTAGCGCGTGCGGCCCTGCCCGACGGCGCGGGCAAAGCGATCGACGTCGACCGAGGCGAGCGCGAGCGTGAGCGTGCGGCCGCCGTCGGCGAAGCTTCCGCTCGTGACGATCGCGGGACGGACGAGATCGAATACGATCCGTGCGCCGTTGCCATCGCGCACGCCCTGGCGGACCTGCGCGACCGCCCCGCCGGTCGCGGCCACGCCGCCCGGCCGCGCGCCCATCACGTCGACCGCGATCCGCCGCGGCCCATCGAGCACGAAGCTCGACGCCGCCGCGACGCCGCCGTCGAAATGGATCACGATGCGGCCGCGCCCGACGTCGATGCGATCGACCGTGGCCGCGAAGCCGGGCGCACCGGCGATCCAGCAGGCGAGGAACGCAAGAACGAAAGACACGAACCGACAATGCCGTGCCCGGCAAGCGCCGGTCCAGCGAAAAGACATGGGTGGGGGGTTCCCGCTGTTGCTACTCTTACTGACAGCCCAATAGGATTCCGGCCTCAAATCACGGTGAAGGGGAAGGGTTAATGCGATATTCGGCATCTTTTCGTCGATGAAATGCATTCCGGATCGGAAACGTTCCGTGCCGGTTGCCGTGCCGATGAGCCGGTGCTAGGCATCGATCGACCGACACTGCACCTTTCCCGCATTGCCGGCTGCTTCCGCCGCCCCACCTTTCAAACGGGGCGCGGCATCACCAGGTTGACACTCGCATGGCGCATTTCCCCTCCCCCTCTATCCGCCCGGCCCACGCCGGCGGAGATGCGGGTGCGGGAGTCCCGGGCTTCACGACGGGACGTGCGCCGCGAGATCAGGAACAATCAACAAAAGCCTGCGCTTCCGGCGCCGGCGGCGCACGCGCCGCGGCTCCGATAGCGCCCGTTCATCGCGCGCGGCCGAGGCCGACGCCGCCGCCGCGCGCCCGGAGACATTTCAATGACCATGCGTATGCTGATCGACGCACGGCACCGGGAGGAAACCCGGGTCGCCGTCGTCAAGGGAAACCGGATCGAGGAGTTTGATTTCGAATCTGCCGAGCGCAAGCAGCTCAAGGGCAATATCTATCTCGCCAAGGTGACCAGGGTCGAACCGTCGCTTCAGGCGGCGTTCGTCGATTATGGCGGCAACCGCCACGGCTTTCTCGCCTTCAGCGAGATCCATCCCGATTACTACCAGATCCCCAAGGCCGATCGCGAGGCGCTGCTTCGTGAGGAAGCCGAGCACGCCGCCGAGGAGGCCGCGCTGCGCGCCGAGAGCGACGAGGCCGAGGCGCTCGACGCCGACGAGGACGTGCTCGACCGCTTCGACGACGAGGAAGGCGGCCCCGAGGACGCGGCCGAGCCCGCCGACGAAGAAGACGCAGTTGAGGAAACCGATGAGGACGGCGAGGAAGAAGCGCCCCGCCGCCGCCGCGGGCGTCGCCGCGGCAAGGCCGACGCCGCCGCCGACGAGCTGCGCGAGCGCCGGCTGAACCTGCGCAAGCGCTACAAGATCCAGGAAGTCATCAAGCGCCGCCAGGTGCTGCTCGTCCAGGTCGTCAAGGAGGAGCGCGGCAACAAGGGCGCGGCGCTGACCACCTATCTGAGCCTCGCCGGCCGCTATTGCGTGCTGATGCCCAACACGTCGCACGGCGGCGGAATCAGCCGGAAGATCAACAACGCGTCCGACCGCAAGCGGCTGAAGTCGATCATGGCGGACCTCAAGCTGCCTTCGACCATGGGGTGCATCGTCCGCACCGCCGGCCTGTCGCGCACCAAGACCGAGATCAAGCGCGATTTCGATTATCTCGCGCGGCTGTGGGACGAGATTCGCGAGACGACGCTCTCGTCGTCGGCGCCCGCGCTGATCTACGGCGACAGCGACCTCGTCAAGCGCGCGATCCGCGACATCTACAATCGCGACATCGACGAGGTGATCGTCGAGGGCGAGGACGGATATCGCCAGGCCAAGGACTTCATGAAGCTGCTGATGCCGAGCCATGCCCGGCGCGTGAAGCATTATTCGGACGCGGTGCCGCTGTTCCAGCGCCATCACGTCGAGGACCAGCTCGCGGCGATGTATCACCCGGTCGTCCAGCTCAAGTCGGGCGGCTATCTGGTGATCAACCCGACCGAGGCTTTGGTGTCGATCGACATCAACTCGGGGCGATCGACGCGCGAGCACAATATCGAGCAGACCGCGACCCAGACCAACCTCGAGGCAGCGGCCGAGATCGCGCGCCAGCTCCGGCTGCGCGACATGGCCGGGCTGATCGTGATCGACTTCATCGACATGGACCACGGATCGAACGTCCGAAAGGTCGAGAAGGCGGTGAAGGAGGCGCTCAAGAACGATCGCGCGCGCATCCAGGTGGGGCGGATCAGCTCGTTCGGGCTGATGGAGATGAGCCGCCAGCGGCTGCGCACCGGCGTGCTCGAGGCATCGACGCGGCAATGCCCGCATTGCGAGGGCACCGGGCTGGTGCGCACCGCCTCGTCGGCGGGGCTGAGCGCGCTGCGCCTGATCGAGGACGAGGCCGCGCGCGGGCGCGGATCGGTGCTGACGCTGCGCGCGAGCGCCGAGGCCGCCTTCTACGTGCTCAACAAGAAGCGCGGCGAGCTGGCCGAGATCGAGGACCGCTACGGCGTCCATGTCGAGGTGGAGGCCGACGGCGAGCAGGAAGGTGCGCGGATGTCGGTCGAGGCGTCGGGCGGCCCGCCCGCGCACGCGCCCCGCTTCGCGCCCGCGATGATCGAGGAGGAGCCCGACATCGCCGAGGAGCCGCTCGACGAGGAGGAAGCCGAAGAGGCGCCCGCCGACGAGCATGAGGAGCGCGGCGAGCGCCGCAAGCGCCGCCGCCGCCGCGGGCGTCGCGGGCGCGGGCGCGAGGAACAGGAAGGCACCGAGGCCGAGGCCGGCGAGGCGCGGGCCGACGAGGCCGAGCGCGAGGAGCAACCCGAAGGCGAGGGCGACGGCGAACCGCGCCGCCGCCGGGGCCGCCGCGGTCGCCGGGGCGGTCGCGGGCGCGGCGCCGAGGGTCGCGCTCAGGAGGCCGCCGAGGCGGTGGAGATGGACGCGGTCGCCGAACCGGCGGCGGAAGCGCTTGCCGCCGAGGAGCCGCCGGCGGAGGCGGAGCCCAGGAAGCGCACCCGCCGCCGCCCGCGCGCGCGCGCCGAGGAAGGCACGCCCGCCGAGCAGCCGGCCGAGGAACAGGCCGAGGCCGAACCCGCGCCCAAGCCCAGGCGCACCCGCCGCAAGAAGGCCGATGTGGAGGCCGACGCCAAAGCCGAGGCGACTCCCGAGGAAGCGCCCGCCCCGGCCGAGGAGGCACCCGCAAAGCCGAAGCGCACGCGCCGCAAGAAGGCCGAGGCCGAAGCCCCCGCTCCCGCCCCCGAGCCGGTGGTGGAGGCGGAGGCCGAGCCCGCGCCCAAGCCCAGGCGAACCCGCCGCAAGAAGGCCGAGCCCGCCGCGGCGAACGATGCCGCCGAACCGGCCGCCGCGCCCGCCGCGGATGGCGCCGCCCCCGCGGACGACGCCGCTGCCGGTGCGGAAGCCGGGCAGGAAGAAGCCCCGCGTCGCGGCGGCTGGTGGCAGCGCACCTTCGGCGCCTGACGCACAAAGCGCCCGGGCGCTTCGGCTCCCGGGCGCTCCCCACATTCCGATAACGGGCAGTGCCCCTGCGAAAGCGGGGCCTTTGCATGACTCCCCGTCACCCTGAACTCGTTTCAGGGTCCAAGGCGGCTGCACGCAATGCATATCGTTGTTTTTGAACGACATTGGATGCTGAAACCCCTGCCTGCGCAGGGGCAGGCAAGTTCAGCATGACGGAAGATGAAGAGCGGAAAGCGAGTTATGCAAAGATCTCGCTTTCGCAGGAGCCAAGCCATGCGATTCACGAGCGAGCGAATCCGGCCGAGCCTCCCCACTTCACCCGAGGTTCAGCCCTTCCCGCCTAGCCTGCGCACCCAATGTCGTTGAACCCAGCCGCAATGTGGTCGATACCGGGCGCATGAAGCGTTTCGTCGCCCTCTTCATGCTCGCCTTTCTGCTGGTCGCGCGGCCCGCCGCCGCGCAGGAATTGCTGCGCGACGCAGAGACCGAGGCGATGTTCGCACGCATGGCGGAGCCGCTGATCCGCGCCGCCGGCCTGTCGCCCGTCAACGTCAAGATTCGCCTGATCCACGACGACAGCATCAACGCCTTCGTCGTCGGTGGGCAGACGGTCTACGTCCATTCGGGGCTGATCGAGGCCGCGGATAACGTCAACCAGGTACAGGGCGTGGTCGCGCACGAGCTCGGCCATATCGCCGACGGGCATGTCGTGACGATGGACCGCGGGGCGAAGCCCGCCATGGGCATTTCGGTGCTCAGCCTGGTGCTCGGGCTCGCCGCGATGGCGGCGGGCGCGGGCGAGGCGGGCGCGGGCATCCTTTCCGCGGGCCAGCGCGCCGCGATGGGCAAGTTCCTGGCCTTCACCCGCGTCCAGGAGGCGACCGCGGATGCGACCGGCGCCAAGTTCCTCGAGAAGGCGGGGATCAGCGGCAAGGGGATGCTCGACTTCTTCAAGAAGCTCGAAAACCAGGAATTCCGCTACGGCTATACCGATATCGATCCGTTCGCACAGAGCCATCCGCTGAGCGGCCAGCGCGTCGCGACATTGCGCCACACGCTCCAGACCTCGCCCGCCTGGGACGCCAGGACCGATCCCGAGCTGGAAGAACAGTTCGAGCGCGTGAAGGCCAAGCTGAAGGGCTATGTCGCCGATCCGAGCCAGACGCTGATCGCCTATCCGCTGAGCGACACGAGCATCGAGGCGCATTATGCGCGCGCCTATGCCTATCACAAGGGCGGCTATCCCGATAAGGCGAACGAGGAGGTTGCAGCGTTGATCAAGGCCGATCCGCACGATCCCTATTTCCTCGAGCTGAAGGGCCAGATCCTGCTCGAAGGCGGGCATCCCGCAGAAGCGATCGCGCCGCTGCGCGAGGCGACCCAGGAGACCAATTACCAGCCGCTGATCGCGACCACCTTCGGCCATGCGCTGATCGCGACCGACGATCCGTCCCATTATCCCGAGGCGATCAAGGTGCTGCGCCAGGCGGTGGCGCGCGACGACGAGAACCCGTTCGCCTGGTACGAGCTCGGCACCGTTTACGAACGCACCGGCGATTATGCACGCGCCTCGCTCGCCACCGCGAATCGCGCGGTGATGAACGGGCAGACGGCGCTTGCCGTGCAGAGCGCGCGCGCGGCGATGGCCGGGCTCGAGCCGAATTCGAGGGACTGGATCCACGCCCAGGACATCGCGCTCACCGCGCAGAACGAACTCGACGACGAGCGCGACGACTGATGATCGAGCGGCTGTCGAAAAGCCCGCTGGCGCTGGCGGGGCTGTTCGCGCTCGCCGCAGCGATCGGCGCGGGCGTGCTGCTCGCCTTCCAGGCGCTCGTTCCCGGAACGCCGGGCGGCGATCGCGCGAGGATCGAGGCGGTGGTGCGCGACTATGTGCTCGACCATCCCGAGCTGATCCCCGAGGCGATCCAGCGCCTCCAGGATCGCGAGACCGCCAAGGTGATCGCGGCGAACAAGGAAGCGATCTTCACGCCGGTGGGCAGCGCCTGGGCGGGCAACCCGCAAGCCGATCTCACCATCGTCGAATATTTCGACTATAATTGCGGCTTCTGCCGCGCGAGCCTGCCCACGATCGAGGCGCTCCTGAAGAGCGATCCGAACCTGAAGATCGTGTTCCGCGAGCTGCCGGTGCTGAGCGAGGAAAGCGCCGTCGCGGCGAAGCTGAGCCTGGCCGCCGCGAAGGCAGGCAAGTTCGCCACGTTCCACGATGCGCTCTATGCGGGCGGGCCGCTCACGCAAGCGAGCATGGCGGCCGCCGCGCGCAAGGCCGGGCTCGATCCGGCACAACTCCGGCAGGCCGCCGAGGCACCGGGAATCGAGGAGGCGATCCGCACCAACATCGCGATGGCGGGGCGGCTCGGCGTTACGGGTACGCCCGCCTGGGTGATCGGCAACCGCGTCGTTTCCGGCGCGATGACGCTCGACCGCATGAAGGAGGCGGTCGCCGCGGCGCGCGAACAGGGCTGATTGAAAGCCCGCGCGGCTGACCTACGTTAAGCGCCAATCAAAAAAAGAGGGGGCTTATGGACCCGATCCTGTCGGTTGCGGGCGTCAGCAAGACCTATGATGGCGGTTTCCGGGCGCTCGAGCCGGTCGATCTCGACATCGAACGCGGCCAGATCTTCGCGCTGCTCGGCCCCAACGGCGCGGGCAAGACGACGCTGATCAGCATCGTCTGCGGGATCGTGACGCCCAGTTCGGGCACGATCACCGTCGATGGGCACGACGCGATCCGCGACTACCGCGTGGCGCGGCGGCGGATCGGGCTGGTGCCGCAGGAAGTGGCGGTCGATGCGTTCGTCTCCGTGCTCGCCAGCGTGCGATTCAGCCGGCGCCTGTTCGGCAAGGCGGCGGACGAGGCGTATCTGGAGCAGCTCCTGAAAGACCTGTCGCTCTGGGACAAGCGCGACAGCCGGATCATGGAGCTTTCGGGCGGCATGAAGCGCCGCGTGCTGATCGCCAAGGCGCTGAGCCACGAGCCCGACATCCTGTTCCTCGACGAGCCGACCGCCGGCGTCGATGTCGAGCTGCGCCGCGACATGTGGAAGCTCGTCCACAAATTGCGCGAGAAGGGCACCACGATCATCCTCACCACCCATTATATCGAGGAGGCCGAGGAAATGGCCGACCGTGTCGGCGTCATCAACAAGGGGCGGCTGATCCTGGTCGACGAGAAGGCGTCGCTGATGGCGAAGCTCGGCAAGCGCGAGATGACGATCCTGCTGCAGGAGCCGATGGAGGCGGTTCCCGATGCGCTCGGCGAGTGGGATGTGTCGTTGGACGACGAGGGCAAAAGGCTCGTCTATGTCTTCGATGCCAAGGCCGAGCATACCGGCATCCCCTCTCTGCTGAGGAAGCTCAACGAGCTGGGGATCGGGTTCAACGATCTCGAAACCTCCAAGAGCTCGCTCGAGGACATCTTCGTCGATCTGGTCCACGAGCGGCAGGAGAAGGCGGCATGAGCATGCTTCACATACAACCGTTCGCCCTGAGCCCGTCGAAGGGCGCGTGGCGGGAGCGTGCTTCGACAAGCTCAGCACGAACGGAAATAGAACTTGGCGAGATCATCCGATGAGCGCGGCCCCCGCAATCAACTGGCACGGCATCTGGGCGATCTATCGTTTCGAGATGGCGCGGGCGCTGCGCACGCTCTGGCAATCGGTGGCGACGCCGGTGATCACCACGAGCCTCTATTTCGTCGTGTTCGGCGGAGCGATCGGCAGCCGGATGCAGCAGGTCGGCGGGGTCGATTACGGCAGCTTCATCGTGCCCGGCCTCGTGATGCTGTCGCTGCTGACGCAGAGCATCTCGAACGCGTCGATCGGCATCTACTTCCCCAAGTTCATCGGCACGGTTTACGAACTGCTCTCGGCGCCCGTCTCCTCGGGCGAGATGGTGGTGGGGTTCGTCGGCGCGGCGGCGACCAAATCGGTGGTGCTGGGGCTCATCATCCTCGCCACCGCGACCCTGTTCGTGCCGCTCCACATCGCCCATCCGGCGGCGATGATCGCCTTCCTGGTGCTCACGGCGATCGCGTTCAGCATGTTCGGCTTCATCATCGGCATCTGGGCCAAGGGGTTCGAGCAACTGAACCTGGTGCCGGCGCTGCTGGTGACGCCGCTCACGTTTCTGGGCGGCGCCTTCTATTCGATCGACATGCTGCCCCAGCCGTGGCGGACGGTGAGCCTGTTCAACCCGGTCGTCTATCTCGTCAGCGGGTTCCGCTGGAGCTTCTTCGACAAGGGCGACGTCAGCGTCGGCGTGAGCCTTGCCGCGATCGCAGGATTCCTGGCGCTGTGCCTCGCGCTGATCACGCTGATCTTCAAGACGGGCTGGCGGCTCAAGAATTGAGCGGGCGTGCTTGGGCTTTCGCGGGACGTTTGCATAAGTATTCAATACCTCGTCATTCCCGCGCAAGCGGGAATCCAGAGTCGAAACATCTGCAATAGACGCAGAAGTCAGCCAGTCCGGATTCCCGCCTTCGCGGGAATGACGGATTGGAGTTGCAGCGGTTCGTCTTCTACCGCTCCGGCGGCACCGCCTTCTCGCCGCCCGGCGCCTGGAAGGGCGGCATGCGGCCTGCGACGCGCGCGCGATCGACGAACTGGTGCTTGAGTGCGGCGAGAACGTGGAGCACGACCAGCGCGATCGTCACCCATACGAGCAGCATATGGATGCCGCCCAACGGGTCACCCGCCGATTCGGGGAGGCCCGGGATCATCGGCAGCGGGATATCGCCCGCCAGCCTGGTGAAGCCGCTGTTTCCCGACGAGATCGTCGCGAGACCGGTGAGCGGCAGCGCGATCAGCAGGACATAGAAAGCGCGATGGTTCCAGGTCGCGGCGATCCGTTCCCAGCGCGGCAATGTTTCGGGAAAGGGCGGCGGCTTGTGCGCGAGGCGCCAGGCGAGGCGGATCAGGCTGACGATCAGGATCGTCGCGCCCACCGTCTTGTGCCAGGTGAACATCTCCGATTTCGCGGGACCGCGCGGCATGTCGTGGAACGTGAAGCCGAGATAGAGCTGGATCAGCACCAGCAGGACGGTGATCCAGTGGAGTGCGATGGCGCCGTTGGTGTAGCGCAGCAGTTGCGTGCGCTGGTCGGTCGCATGCGGAACGGTGGTCATACCCCCTCCCTTGTGTCGATCCCGAACCGAGCATGCGCGCGCGGCCGCTCCGGCGCAAGGGGCTTCAGCCCTGCCACAGCATCCCGCCGAGCCACGGCCTGAACAAAAGACCGTTCAGATCCACCAGCACATGGACGAGGATCGCGAGCCACAACGCGCCGCTCGCGAGATAGACGAAGGCCAGCACCGTGCCGACCGCGCTGGTCGCGATCACACCGACGAGGCGCTGATAGCGATGCGCGAGCCCGAACAGCAATGTCGCGGCCGCGAAGCCGAGCAGGGCGCTTCCGGTCAGCATGGCGACGGTGAGCGGCACGAGCAGGCGGAAATAGAGCTCCTCGGTAATTCCCGCCGCCAACGCCGAACCGGCGGCGTAGAGCGCCTCGCCGCGCGCACGCGGGAGCAGGCGCGAGAAATCGCCGAGCATCGCGGGCGCCTTGCCGCGCCGCCGCCGCCACACCGTCCATCCGCCGCCGAGCAGCGCGCCCAGCACCAACCCGGCGAGCACTTCGAGCACCAACAGATCGATGGGCAGCGGGTAGCCCGCCGCGGCAGCGAGCGCGGCGAATTCGGGCGGGAGGGCCGCCAGCGCATCGAGCCGCCCGAGCAAGGCGAGCCCGGCGAGCGCGGGCAGCGCGAACAGCACGACCGCCTTGGCGATCCAGATACGATAGCGCCGCCGCCGCCAGCCCGGCGGGCGCAGCGCGCTCAGCTCCGAAAGCCGCCCGAAATCGCCCTTGAAGAAATAGACATAGGCGCCGAGCGCGAACGCGAGGACGACCAGCGGCACGGCGGCGTTCAGCCGGTCGGCTCGGCGAAGCGCACCGCGCCGCTCATCACGGGCCGAAGCACGAGCCCGACCAGATCGATGACGATGTGAAGCAGCACCGCCAGCCACAAGCTGCCGGTCGCCAGATAGACGAGCGTGAGCAGCACGCCTATGATCGTCGTGGCGGTCACGCCGACCGCCCCCTGATAGAGATGCGCAAGCCCGAACACGATCGCCGCCGCCGCGAAGGCGAGCCAGGCGTTGCCGGTGACGAGCACGAAGAGCAGCGGCAGTGCCAGCCGGAACAGCAGTTCTTCGCTGATCCCGGCATTGACCGACAGCGCGGCGGCATACGCGAGCTCGGCGGGGTTGCGCGGCAGCAGCGCCTCGACGTCGCCGAGCAGCCTGGGCTGCACGCGGCGCTTTCGGCGCATCCCGAGCACCACGCCGGCGATCACGGCGATCGCAGCGCCGCCCACCATCCCGCCGATGAACCCGCCGACATCGCCGACCGACGGCGCATCGATCGCGAGCACGGCCGCCGCAGGCGCGAACTCGACGGGCATCCGCGCAAGATCGTCCACGCGCCCGAGCAGCGCCAGCGTCAGCATCGTATAGCCGACGAACAGCACGAACGTGACCGCGATCCACGCGCGGAACTGGCGCTGCCGCGCGCGCGTGTCGGCGAGCGCCTTGAAGCGGCGATACGCCTCGAGGTCGTGCTTGAGGAAGAGCGCGAGCCCCGCCAGCAACAGGACGAGCAGGATCGCCGGAAGCGCGCTCACATGCGATGCTCGCCCTTCACCCAGCGCACCGTGCCCGAGCTGGCGCGCATCACCACGCTTTCGGTCGTCATCCGCCCGCGCATCCGCTTGACGCCTTCGAGCAGCGAGCCGTCGGTGACGCCGGTGGCCGCGAAGATGCAGTCGCCTTTGGCGAGATCGTCGAGCGTATAGACCTTGTCGAGATCCTCGATCCCCCATTTGCGCGCGCGGGCGCGCTCGTCCTCGTTGCGGAAGACGAGGCGGCCCTGGATCTGCCCGCCGACGCAGCGCAGCGCCGCCGCCGCGAGCACGCCCTCGGGCGCGCCGCCCTGGCCCATATAGATGTCGATCGTGGTGTCGGGATCGGTGGTCGCGATCACGCCCGCGACGTCGCCGTCGGGGATCAGCATGATGCCGCAGCCTATTGCGCGAAGCTCGGCGATCAGCGCCTCGTGCCGCGGGCGATCGAGCACACAGGCGATGATCTCCGCAGGCTTGACGCCCTTGGCCGCGGCGAGCGCGGTGACGTTCTCGGTCGGGCTCTTCGTCAGGTCGATCACGCGCTCGGGATAGCCGGGGCCGACAGCGATCTTCTCCATATAGACGTCGGGGGCGTTGAGCAGGCAGCCCTGCTCGGCGATCGCCAGCACCGCGAGCGCGTTCGGGCCCGCCTTTGCGGTGATCGTCGTGCCCTCGAGCGGATCGAGCGCGATGTCGATCGCGGGGCCGCCGCCGTCTCCGCGCCCCACCTTCTCGCCGATGAAGAGCATCGGCGCCTCGTCGCGCTCGCCCTCGCCGATCACGACGGTGCCGTGCATGTCGAGCCCATTCAACGCCTCGCGCATCGCCTCGACGGCGGCGGCGTCCGCCGCCTTCTCGTTGCCGCGCCCGACCAGCGCCGAGGCGGCGATCGCCGCCGCCTCCGTGACACGCACCATTTCGAGCACGAGCACCCGATCGAGAACATGGCTTGCTGTCGTCATCTTGCCGGATTCTCCTCCCACCGTGGTGATCCGATAGGCACCGCCGCCCCCGATGTCGAGCCGGTCGCGAGAACATGATCGGGACAATCGAGGCCTTGCGTGAGATAGCTCCGATGCGGACTGATATTTTCCGGTCGATCAGGACTTTGGTAACCTGACATTCCCTAGGGGACGAGGCGGGTCGCACCGAAGAGGAAAGTCTGATTCCCACGTCGCATCCCGGCGATCGTCGCCCACACGACCGGATGGTCCGCCTGTTCGACTGGCTGACCGGCCTGCCGGCAGAGCATGCGGCGCGCCATCGCGACGACATCATGGCGATGGTGATGCTGCGGCCATTCTCGCTGCTCGTGTCGAGCGCGGGCGTGCTGATGATGAGCCTGCTCGCGATGCTGCTCGCGCGCCAGCCCTGGGCGACAGCGTGGTTCGCCGCGGATGTGGTGCTGCTCGCGTTCCGCTTCGCGGTCGCCTGGCGCTATCAGGCGCGCGGCGGCGTCATTCCCGCGCAGGTCGCGCGGCGGACGATCTGCCTGACCGTGCTCGTCTTCGTGCTGTTCAGCGCCGGCTGCACCGCGAGCCTGATGACGGCGATCCGGCCGCTGCCGATGATCGCCACCGTATCGATGATGGGGCTCGTCGCCGGGCTGGCGACGCGCTGGGCGGCGCTGCCGCGGCTCGCGATTCCGACGATCACGCTATATTCGATCCCCTTCTGCGCCGCCGCGCTCTACGCCGATGGCGGCAACTTCACCGCCGGCGCGGTGCAGTTCCTGCTCGTCACCGCGGGCACCGCCGCGCTCACGCTCCAGAACCACCGTGCGCTGGTCGCGATGTTCCGCGCCGAGCGCAAGGCATGCGCGCTCGCGGAGACCGACGTGCTGACCGGTCTCCCCAACCGCGCCGGCCTCCTCGCCCGTCTCCAGCAGCGTCATGGCGCCGAGGCCGCGGGCGAGGACAGGATCGCGCTGCTTTTCGTCGATCTCGACCGTTTCAAGGCGATCAACGATGCGCACGGCCACAGCGCAGGCGACACCGCGCTGATCGCGCTCGGCCGGCGCATCGCCGACGCGGCCACGCCGCATTTCACCTGTCGGCTGGGCGGCGACGAATTCGTGGTGATGGTCGAGGGCGGCGAGGTCGCGTTCGCCGCGACGATCGCGCGCCGCGTCGCCGATGCGCTCGGCGAGCCGCTCCACGGCATCGCGCCGCAACCGATCGTCGCCGGCGGCAGCGTCGGCATCGCCTTCGGCGCGCCGGGCCGATTCGACAGCGAGCAGCTCCTGGCCGAAGCGGACGCCGCGCTCTATGTCGCCAAGCGTTCGGACGGCGAGATCGACATCGTCATCGCGCCGTCGCGCATCGCCTCGGCGGCGTAGGGCTCATCGATCGGGCGGGCCACCCCGCGCCTCGCCGCTGCCGGGCAGCGGCCCGCCGCCCGCATCGTCGAGATCGTAATCCTCGCCCTCCTGTCCGCCGCCCGCGCCGACGCCGCTGCCTTGGACGATGCCGTCCCTCGGCACGCCGCGCTCCTGCTCGCGCTCGCGCCATTCGGCCTGGCCGGCACCGTCATATTCCTGGCCCGAATAGCCCTTGCCGCTGCCGATCTCGCCGAGCGGCGGCTCCGGCTTCATGTAAGGCGGCCTCCTGCCCGCTTCGGGCGGGATGTCCTTGCTGTCATCGGTCATGGCGTTTCTCCCGGCGGGAGAACGGCCCTGCGATGCCTGCGTTCCGGGACGGCTTTCACCGACGGAGACGGGGGACGCTCAATCGCTCTCCGTCCCGGCGGGCGCATACGTCGCGGCGAGTTGGGTGAGCTTGAGGAATTGCTGCCGCCAATAGCCGTCGGCATCGCCCGCAAGCGCGCGAATGTCGGCGAACGAATAGTCGCCGAGATATTTGTCGCCGCGCAGCTTCTGCCCGAACGCGGCCACCGCCGCCGCGAAGGCCATGTCGCCCGTGGGCGCGGCGGCCGACGGGAACGCCGAAGCGGCAATCTCTCGGTTGATCTCTCGCGACCTGTCCTCGCCCGGCAGCTTGTAGCGCAGCTTGACGAACGCCGCCTCGCCGCCCCTGCCCGCCGCCGGTTCGGCGCGATTGTCGGCATAGCGGCGCTCGGCCGTCCAGGCGGGCGAACCGGCGAGCGCGACCTCGTAGAGCGCGGTCACCTGATGCCCCGCGCCCATGTCGCCCGCATCGACCGCGTCATTGGTGAAATCCTCCTCCGCGAGCGCGCGATTCTCGTAGCCGATCAGGCGGTATTGGCGGACCTCGGCGGGATTGAACTCGACCTGGACCTTCACGTCCTTCGCGATCGTGACGAGCGTGGCGGACAGCTCCTCGCCGAGCACCTTCTGCGCTTCCATCGCGCTGTCGATATAGGCGTAGTTGCCGTTGCCGACATCGGCGATGCGCTCCATCATCGCCTCGTTGTAATTGCCCGTGCCGAAGCCGAGCGTGGTGAGCGTGATCCCGTCCTCGCGGTTGCGCTTGACGAGCGCTTCGAGCGCCTTGGTGTCGCTGATGCCGACGTTGAAGTCGCCGTCGGTGGCGAGGAAGATGCGGTTGACGCCACCTTTGCGGAAATGCGCGCGCGCGGTGGCATAAGCGAGCTTGATCCCCTGCCCGCCCGCGGTCGAGCCGCCCGCCTGGAGGCAATCGAGCGCGGCATCGACATAGCTCTTGTCGCTCGTCGGCTCGAGCACGATTCCCGCGCTGCCCGCATAAGCGACGATCGCGATCCGATCATCGGGGCGCAGCGTGTCGGCGAGGCCGCGCAGCGCCGTCTTGACCAGCGGCAGCTTGTCATCGCTCATCATCGATCCCGAGGTATCGACGAGGAAGACGAGGTTGGCCGGTGGCCGCGTCTCGGCGGCCACGTCATAGCCGCGCAGGCCAATGCGCAGCAGCCGCGTGTCCGGGTTCCACGGCGTCACCGCGACATCGGTGGTGATGCTGAACGGCGCCGAACGATCCTCCGGCCGCGGATAATCGTAGCGGAAATAGTTGATCATCTCCTCGGTACGCACGGCCTCGGCGGGCACGGGCTGCCCGTCGGTGAGGAAGCGGCGGACGTTGGAATAGGAGCCGGTATCGACATCGATCGCGAAGGTCGAGACGGGCGTATCGGCGACGTTCTGGATCGAGGCGACCGGCTCTCCGGCATACCGCTCGCGATTCCCGGGCGCGCCGTATCGGGGCACGTAATTGCCGACGATCCGCGCGCCGGTAACGACCGGCGGAGCGGCAACCGGGGCGACATATGCCGGCGGCGGAGGCGGTGGCGGCGGCGGAACCGTGCCCGCCTGCCGCGGCTGGACCTTCACTCCCGTCGTGACGATGTCGCCCGGCGCGGTCATCCGGCAGCGCACCGGCGAATCGGCGGCGACCGGCCGAAGCTGCGGCACCGGCGGCGGTGCGGCCGATACGAGCAGACCGGTGACCGACAACAGACCAAGGATATGTCGCGCCATAATGCCCTCCTCCATCCCAAGGGTTGGAAGGCTGTCACGCCGGAGGCTCCGGATCAAGCCTGCGATCCGAAAACGCGCAGGCTTCTGAGTGCCTTGTGCTAGGCCGCTTCGCTGAATTGCAGGCTCGCGAGGCGGGCATAGAGGCCGTTCTCGGCGATCAGACTGGCATGGGTGCCGGTCTCGACGATGCGGCCGCCGTCCATCACGATGATCCGCCCGGCCGCGCGCACGGTGGCGAGACGGTGCGCGATGACGAGCGTGGTGCGCCCTACCATCAGCCGTTCGAGCGCTTCCTGCACCAACCGCTCGCTTTCGGCGTCGAGTGCGGAGGTGGCCTCGTCGAGGAGCAGAACCGGCGCGTCGCGGAGCAGTGCGCGGGCGATCGCGATCCGCTGGCGCTGACCGCCCGAAAGCCGCGCGCCGCCCTCACCGAGGAAGGTATTGAGCCCCTGCGGCAGCGCGCGCAGGAAATCGGCGGCATTGGCGGCCTCGGCGGCGTGCCAGATCGCCGCATCGTCCGCACCCCAGCGGCCGTAGCGCAGATTGTCCCGGGCCGAGGCGCCGAAGATGATCGTCTCCTGCGGCACCATCGCGATGCGCTCCCGGATCGCAGCGGGATCGGCGTCGGGCAGGGCAACGCCGTCGATCCGCACACGGCCGGCCTGCGGATCGTAGAAACGTTCGAGGAGCTGGAACAACGTCGATTTGCCCGCGCCCGACGGGCCGACCACCGCGACCGTTTCGCCGGGCGCCACACGAAGCGAGAAATCGTGCAACGCCGCGATCTCGGGCCGGGTCGGATAGTGGAAGGTGACGTTCTCGAACGCGATGGCGCCTTCGGCCGGACTCGGCAGAGCCACCGGATTTGCGGGCGCGGCGATCTCCGCCTCCTGCGCGAGCAGTTCGGAGAGGCGCCCCGCGGCGCCCGAAGCGCGCAGCAGCTCACCATAAACTTCGGTGAGCGCCTGGAACGCGCCCGCGACGATGCCCGCGGTAAACACGAAGGCGGCGAGCGACCCGCCCGACAGCCGCCCGCTCGCGACGTCGTGGACGGCATCCCACATGATCAGCGTCATCGCGCCAAACAGCAAGCCGATGACGAGCGCCGTCAGCAGCGCGCGCACCCCGAAGCGGCGCTTGGCGGCAGCGAAGCCGTTCCGCACCGCCGATTCGAACCGATCGCCCTCGCGCCCTTCCTGCCCGAAGGCCTGGACGACCTTCATCGCGCCCAGTGTTTCGGTCGCGATCGCGCCGATATCCGCGATCCTGTCCTGGCTGGTGCGGGAATAGGCGCGCACGCGCTTGCCGAGCAGCATCAGCGGCAGAATGACGATCGGAATGCCGAGGATCAGCCACGCCGCGAGCTTGGGCGAGAGCGCGAAAAGATAGATCACCCCCCCCACGCCGACGAGCAGATTGCGCAAGGCGACCGAGAGCGTGGTGCCGACGACGATCTCGACCACCGCGGTATCGGCGGTGAGGCGCGAGGCGATCTCCGACGGGCGGTTCTCCTCGAACCAGCGCGGGGCGAGGCGCAAGAGGTTGCGCTGCACGGCGATGCGCACGTCCGCCACGGTACGCTCACCGAGCCACGAGACGAAATAGAAGCGCGCGGCCGAAGCGAGCGCGAGCGCGATGACCACGCCGAGCAGACCCTGAAAATAGGGCGCGATGTTCGCCGTATCGGCGCCCGCGGCGAAACCGTTGTCGATCACCAACTGGAAGGTGCGCGGGATCATCAGCGTCGCCACCGCCGCGACGACGAGCGCGATCAGCGCGGCGACGATCTGCAAAGGATAGCGCGCGGCATAGCCCCAGACCATCACCAGGTTGCCGAGCTTGCGCCGCGGCTGCGGTGATGGACTCGGCGGCGTCACGGGGTCGGTCTCTGCCATGGACGAACCGCCTAGCAGCGGCGTCGCGCCGCCTCAACGGCTCACCGATCATCGTGTTGCCAGCACCGCTTGCCGCGCTTATGCGTTCAGCCCACGGAAACCGGTTTCGCCATAAAAGGGTCGCGATGCTCTACGACGCCTATGAACTCCAGCGGTCATGGCTGGCCAGCGCCGGCGCGATCGCCGAGCTTGGCGCCGGGCTGCTCAACAATCCCGCCAATCCCTTCGCCTATTTCGGCGGCGGGCCGGTGCTCGGTTCCGCGCTCGAGGTGTTCGCGCACGCCACCGCGCCGCGCGGCAAGCCCGCTTTCGGAATCACCTCGACCGAGATCGACGGCAAGGCCGTGCCCGTCCGTGAGGAGATCGTGCAGAGAAAGTCCTTCGGGCAGCTCAAGCATTTCGTGCGCGAGGGTATCGAGGGCGGGCCGAAGCTGCTGATCGTCGCGCCGATGTCCGGCCATTATGCGACGCTGCTGCGCGGCACGGTCGAGCGGATGCTGCCGAGCGCGGACGTGTTCATCACCGACTGGCGCGATGCGAAGCTGGTGCCGCTTTCGGAAGGGCGCTTCGATCTCGACGATTACATCGATTACGTGATCGCGTTCCTGGAGCATATCGGGCCGGGGACGCACATGCTCGCGGTCTGCCAGCCCGCGGTGCCGTGCCTCGCCGCGACCGCGCTGATGTGCGCCGACAAGAATCCGTGCCGCCCCGCCACGCTGACGATGATGGGCGGCCCGATCGACACGCGCGAGGCGCCCACCGCGGTCAACACGCTCGCGACCCAGCGCCCGCACGCCTGGTTCGAGCAGAACGCGATCGCGACCGTGCCGATGACCTATCCGGGCGCGGGACGGGAAGTCTATCCGGGCTTCCTCCAGCTCGCGGGGTTCATGTCGATGAACCTCGGCAACCACCTCATCTCGCATTGGGAGATGTTCAAGCATCTCGTCCAGGGCGACGACGAGAGCGCCGAGGCGACCAAGGCGTTTTATGACGAATATCGCTCGGTGTGCGACATGACGGCCGAATTCTATCTGCAGACGGTGGAGGTCGTGTTCCAGCAGCATGCGCTGCCCAGGGGCAAGATGACGCATCGCGGACGTGCCGTGGATCTGGGCGCGATCACCGACGTGCCGATCCTCGCGATCGAAGGCGAGCGCGACGATATTTCGGGAATCGGGCAGACGAAGGCGGCGCTCGAGCTGACGCCGAACCTGCCGGAGGCGATGAAGCGGTATCACCTCGCGAAAGGCGCGGGGCATTACGGCATCTTCAACGGTTCCAAATGGCGCACGAAGATCGCGCCGATCGTCGAGGAGTGGATGGCGCGATTCGACGGCGCAGGACGCGAGAAGGTGAAGAAAGCGGCTTGAGTGCTCCTGCTTTCGCAGGAGCACGCGCGTCAATCATACGCGAAATCGAACACGCTCCACACGAGCCATGCGGCGAGCGCCCAGAGCGCGATCACGATCAGCACGCCGCCCCAATGGACCGGCCGGCGCGAGGCGGCCTCGGCGGCGGCGCGGTGTTCGGCCATCAACTCGGGCGTGACGAGACGCTCGAACAGCCACACGCCCGCGGGGATCAGCACGGCATCGTCGATCAGCCCGAGCACGGGCACGAAATCGGGCACGAGATCGATCGGCGAAAGCGCGTAGGCGGCGATCAGCACGCCCACGATCCGCGCCGTCCAGGGCGTGCGCGGATCGCGCACCGCGAGCCAGACCGCATGCGCTTCCACCCGCACCCGATGCGCGAGTGAGGGGCCGCGCGGGCGGCGCCAACGACGCATCTCAGCCGAACGCGACCGCGGCGCCGAAAGCCACCGCAAGCGCCGCGATCACCCCGCCCACCACCCTGCGCCGCGAGCGATCATACGAATCGAGGCTGGCGGCATCGATGTAATAGGCGCCGCGCCCGTTCTCCCGGATGACCTCGCGCTCGCGCAGCCGCTCGAACAGGCGGCGGTCGATCCGGCGGGGCGGTTCATAGCCGACCGCCGTTTCGGGCGTGACCGCGTTCTGCGACAGGAAATGCGAGATGATCCTGCGCCGATGGCGCGCGATGATCGCGGGTGCTCCCATATGGCGTTCCTCCTCCGCCTCCGAACTTAGCCCTTTTTGCCCTGATGACGAATATTGGCCGGTCGTCCGCGACGCTTGAGGACGCGCTTTGGCCTGCCGCGTTCGGGCCGTCCCTCGCCCGCCTGTTCGACCAATTCGAAGCGGAGCGCGCCGGAGACGGGATTGGCCTCCGCCAGCCGCAGCGGGAGGCGCTGACCGGCGGCGTAGATGGTGCCGGTCTCCTCGCCGACGAGCTGCTGGGCGGCCTCGTCATAGCGGAAATATTCGCGGCCCAGGTCGCGCGCGGGCATCAGGCCGTCGCCGCCGATTCCCTCGACCGTCGCGAAGAAGCCGAAATTGAGCACGCCGGTGATCCGCGCCTGCACGATCTCGCCGACACGCTCCGACAAATAGGCGGCGACGTAGCGATCGACCGTGTCGCGCTCGGCCTCCATCGCGCGGCGTTCGAGCATCGAGATCAATTCGCCGGTGCGCTCCATCTGCGCCGCCTCGTCGTCGGTGAGCCCGCCGGGGCCGAGCCCGTAGGCGGCGACCAGCGCGCGGTGGACGACGAGATCGGCATAGCGCCGGATCGGCGAGGTGAAGTGCGCGTAGCTGCCGAGCGCGAGGCCGAAATGGCCGTGATTGGCGGGCGCGTAATAGGCCTGGGTCTGGCTGCGCAGCACCTGCTCCATCACCTGCGGCTTGAAGTCCGCCTCGCCGACGCGGTCGAGGATGCAGTTGAAGGTCGCGGGCTTGATCACCTGGCCGAGCGCGAATTCGATTCCGAAGGTCGCGAGATACTCCTTGAGCGCGACCAGCTTCTCACGGCTCGGCGGCTCGTGGACGCGGTACATGACCGGCGCCTTCTTCGCCTCCAGCGCCTTCGCCGCGGCGACGTTAGCCGCGATCATGTAATCCTCGATCAGCTTGTGCGCGTCGAGACGTTCCCGGGGAGCCACCGAGAGGATGCGGCCCGTCTCGTCCAGCTCAATGCGGCGTTCGGGAAGGTCGAGATCGAGCGGCTCGCGCTTCTCGCGCGCCTTGTAGAGCGCCCGCCAGCAGGCCCAGAGGGGCGCGAGCGCGTCGAAATGCTCGCCCTTGCCGCCGTCGATCGTCGCCTGCGCGTCCTCATAGGCGATGTTGGCGGCGATGCGGACGGTCGCGCGGGTGAAGCGCCAGCTCTTGAGGGCGCCCGATCTCGTCACCTGGAGATGGCAGACGAGCGCGGCGCGGTCCTCGCCTTCCTTGAGTGAACAAATGTCGGCCGAGAGCAGTTCGGGAAGCATCGGCACGACGCGATCGGGAAAATAGACACTGTTGCCGCGCTTTCTCGCCTCGCCGTCGAGTGCCGAGCCGGGGCGGACGTAGAAGCTGACGTCGGCGATGGCGACGATCGCCTTCCAGCCGCCCGGATTGTCGCCATCATCGTCCAGCGCGGCCCAGACGGCGTCATCATGGTCGCGCGCGTCGGCGGGGTCGATCGCGACGATCGGCAGGTGCGTCAGATCCTCGCGCGGCGCTTCGTCTATGGGGGTGCGCGATATGCGCTCGGCTTCTTCGAGGACACGATCGGGGAACGTATCTGGAATACCCAGTTTTTCTATCGCGATCAGCGAGAAGTTACGGGCCTCGAACGGGTCGCCGAGGCGCTCGACGACCTTTGCGGAGACGCGGGGACCGCGGCCGGTCTTCTCGGCCCGAACGAGATCGCCCGCGGCCGCGCCGCCGGTGTCCGACACCGGAAAGTCGCGCCGCTCCTTCTTCTCGACGCCCTGGAGCCAGAAGCGGTCGCCTTCCTGCCGCAGCACGCCGAGCATCGTCTCCTCGGCCCGCGCGAGCTTCTTCATCGGGTGCGCGATCCAGCCCTTCCCGGCTTCTTCGGTGCGCGCGAGGATGCGGTCGCCGATGCCGAGCGCGCCCTTGCGCGAGCGCTCGCGCACGCGGACCCTGGGCGGCGGGGTTTCGGCGTGCCAGCTTTCCGGGACGGCCCAGACATTTCCGCCCTCGTCCACGTCCGCGACGCGCAGCACCGTCACCTTCGGCAGCCCGCCCATCTTGTGAAAGGCGCGGCCGGGCGCCGAATCGATCAGCCCCTCGTCGGCCATATCCTTGAGCAGCGCCTTGAGTTGCACCTTTTCCGCACCGTGCAGCCCGAAGGCGCGCGCGATCTCGCGCTTGCCGGCGGGCGTGTCCGACGTGGAGATGAAATCGAGGATCTGCTTGCGCGAGGGCAGGCCGGGCTTGGTCTTGGGACGAGGCATCGGCGAGAGATAAGGCTTGTCTTTCTCTCCGTCACCCCGGCGAAGGCCGGGGTCTCTCGCAACGGAGAGATTCCAGCTTTCGCTGGAATGACGTAGGAGGAGCTATGACCCACGACCTGCTCATCATCGGCGGCGGCATCAACGGGTGCGCGATCGCGCGGGAGGCGGCGCTCAACGGGCTTTCCGTACTGCTGGTCGAGAAGGACGATCTGGCGAGCGCGACCTCGTCCAAATCGACCAAGCTGATCCATGGCGGGCTGCGTTATCTGGAATATTACGAATTCCGGCTGGTGCGCGAGGCGCTGGCCGAGCGCGAGCGGCTGCTCGCCGCCGCGCCGAACCTCATCCATCCCCTCACCTTCGTGCTGCCGCACGAACATGCGGTGCGGCCGTGGTGGCTCGTGCGCGCGGGGCTGCTGCTCTATGATCTGCTCGCGGGCAAATCCTCGCTGGAACGCTCGCGCGCGCTGACGCGGCGCGATCGCGCCTTCACCGATCCGCTGAAAGGCGGCGACAAGGGGTTCGTCTATTCGGACGCGGCGGTCGACGATTCGCGGCTGACATTGCTCAATGCGATGGATGCCGCCGCGACCGGCGCCGAGATCGCGACGCGCACCGCGCTGATCAGTGCCCGGAAGGACGGCGAGGGCTGGCGCGCGACGCTTTCCGACGGGCGCGAGATTGCCGCACGCGCGATCGTCAACGCCGCGGGCCCGTGGGTGCACGAGATGTTCGCGCGGCTCGGGCGCGACTCGACGAGCAACGTGCGGCTCGTCAAAGGCAGCCATATCGTCGTGCCGCGGCTCTACGAAGGCGAGCACGCCTATATCCTCCAGCAGCCCGACCGGCGGATCGTCTTCGCGATTCCCTATGAGGGCGGGACCGAGATCGGCACCACCGACGTGCCGGTCGAACGGCCGGAAGACGCCGTCATCTCCAACGAGGAGGTCGGGTATTTGTGTGGGGCGGTGAATCGACACTTCATTCGCCAGATCGCACCCGGGGACGTGACCGCGAGCTGGTCCGGCGTGCGGCCGCTCTACGACGACGGCGCGAAGGACGCCAAATCGGTGACGCGCGATTACGTGCTGGAGATCGACGACGAGGCGCCGCCATTGCTCTCCGTCTTCGGCGGCAAGATCACGACCGCGCGCCAACTTGCCGAGGATGCGGTGGAAAAGCTGGGGCCGCTGCTGGAGATCGACACGCACCGCACGACGCGGGCACGCATCTTCCCCGGCGGGGGAATCGAGGATTTCGATGCCTTTCTCGCGCGCGTCCGCGCGACCTGGCCGTTCCTCGGCGAGACGCGATCGGAGCGGATGGCGCGCGCCTACGGGACGATGCTGGGCGAGATGCTCCAGGGGGTGGAGGAGGAGGCGGGCATGGGCCCTGCCTTCGGTGCCGGGCTCACCGAGATCGAATTACGCTGGATGCGGGAACGCGAATGGGCGCGCTCGGCGGAGGATGCGCTGATGCGGCGATCGAAGCTGGGGCTGCATCTCGACAAGCGCGAATGGGCGGCGGTTGAGGAATGGTTCGCACGAGCCTGATCATGCGCGCGCGGCGGCGAGAACCCGGACGCGATCGCCGGCACGCGCGCGATCGCATCAGCTCGGCGCTGCCGCCGTAAAGCCGCCGAGATCGCCAATCCCGAGCGCCTGCTCGATACCCGCCACCTTCGCTTCGGCCATATCGAAACCGTCGCCCCCGAATTGCCGGTGCTCGATCTCCTCGAAACGCTCGCCCAATTCCCGGTACTGCGCCGCGGACATGCCGTTCTTGAACGCCGGGAAGACGACCGTATCCTCCCGCGCCGCATGCGCTTCGTACATGCGGGTGAAAGCGAGCATCGCCCGAGCGACCGGCTCCGCCTGCGTGGCGCCGACGCGGCCGCCGCGCGTCCGATCGATGACGAAGGCGGTGATCGCGCGCCCGCGCGCGTGCTGCGTCTTCAGCGTATCGACCAGGCGCGCGGCCTTTCCGCCCGCCTTCGCCACCGCCGGAAAGATGTGCGCCTCCTCGAGTTGCTGCTCGTGATAGCGTTCGCCGAACGTCCGGAAGAGCTCGGCCGCCGTGGCGAGCGCGCGCGCATCGACCGCGGCGGGACCGGCGATCAGCCGCGGCGCGGCTTCGCGATAGACGATCAGGATGCGGCGCAGCACGCCATGTTCGCGCATCAGATCCTCATTCGCCGTCACCCCGGCGCCTTCATCGTCCTCAGCCCTTGCAGCAACGGAGCACCCGGCGGCGAAGGCAGGGACGACCAGCGCCCCCGTCACGAGCGCAAGGGCGCGGCGGCGGTTTTCGATGGTGTCGGACACGGCCCGTCTCCCACGGTGCTGCGCATGGCAACGCGCAAGGCCGCTATTCAGGTCCCGGGGCGGATCGGGTTCAATCCCGGGTCTTAATAGGCCCGGCCGATCAGCACGCGCTCCACCGCAGGCTCGCCGGTAAACAGACACGTGCCGTCCGTCGGTGCCGCGCCGACGGGGGCGTTGCGGATGGTGAGCTTGAGCGCCTTCAGCTTCTCCACCACGGCATCGAGCGCGCGGCCGGTCGGCTTCGACCATTGCACCTCGACCCAGCCGGGATATTTGCCGCCGCCGGTGAAGAATGCCTCGACACCTGCGAAATCGGTGATGCCGCGCGCGATATTCGCATCGAGCCGCGCCTGTGCTTCGTCGTGCAGCGCCCCCTGGATCGCTTCGAGCAACCCGCTCGCATCGCGCACGAAATCATCGCGCGCCGTCACGGCGCTGTCGAGCTTCCCGTCCTCGCGATAGAGGCGGTCGCGGCGGATCACCGAGACGTTGCCGCCGGCCATGTCGCGCGCGCCGACCTCGACGACGACCGGGGCGCCCTTCTTGATCCAGCCCCAGCGCTTGGTCGCCGCGCGCGCGGGCCTGAGATCGACCAGCGCGCGCACGGGCTCGCCCAGCGCCGACCCTTGCGCCAGCCCGGCCTGGAGCGCGCGGCAATAATCGATCACGGCCGCATCCTCGGGCGCGTCGCGCAGCATCGGCACGATGACGACCTGCCACGGCGCGATTGCCGGCGGCACGCGCAGCCCGTCATCGTCGCCGTGCGTCATGATGACGGCGCCGATCAGCCGGGTCGAGACGCCCCAGCTCGTCGTGTTGGCGAGTTCGAACTGGCCTTCCCTGTTCTGGAAGCGGATGTTCTGCGCGGCGGCGAAATTGGTGCCGAGGAAATGGCTTGTGCCCGCCTGGAGGGCCTTGCCGTCCTGCATCATCGCCTCGATCGACCAGGTTTCGACCGCGCCGGGGAAGCGCTCGTTCTCCGGCTTCTCACCCGCGATCACCGGGACGGCGAGGCAATCCTCGGCGAAGCTGCGGTAGAGCTCGAGGATGCGCAGCGTCTCCTCGCGCGCTTCCTCCGCCGTGGCGTGGGCGGTATGGCCTTCCTGCCAAAGGAATTCGCTGGTGCGCAGGAACATGCGGGTGCGCATTTCCCAGCGCACCACGTTCGCCCATTGGTTGATGAGCACAGGAAGATCGCGCCACGACTGGATCCAGCGCGAGAAGGCGGCGCCGATCACCGTCTCCGAGGTCGGGCGGACGACGAGCGGTTCCTCCAGCTTCGCCTCCGGATCGGGGGTCAGGCCGCCCTTGCCGTCACCGACGAGGCGGTGATGCGTGACGACCGCCATTTCCTTGGCGAAGCCCTCGACATGCTCGGCCTCCTTTTCGAAATAGGAGAGCGGGATGAAGAGCGGGAAATAGCAATTCTCGTGGCCCGCCGCGCGGATGCGGTCGTCGAGCAGGCGCTGGATGCGTTCCCAGATGCCGTAGCCCCACGGGCGGATCACCATGCAGCCGCGCACGCCCGATTCCTCGGCCATGTCGGCCTCTGCGATAACGGCCTGATACCATTGGGCGAAATCCGCCTGACGGGTGACGGGGAGCGCGTGCTTGATCATGGACGACCTTCGAAATGACCGAGACCCGATAATCGGCTCGCTTCACGGCGTCCACCATCGTCATTCGTGCAACGCCCCGTCATCCCAGCGAAGGCTGGGATCTCGCTCAACGTCGAAAGATGCCAGCTTTCGCCGGCATGACGAAGATGTCGAGCGATCCCAGCTTTCGCTGGGATGACGGCCGGTTGCCGGTTAGGGGACGTCCATGCCCTCCCCCACCCCCGATCGCGTGTTCGCCGGCCTCGGGCTGCGGCTGGTGTCGGTCGCGTGCCTCGCGTCGATGCAGGCGCTGGTGAAGCTCGCCGAGGCGCGCGGCGCGCATCTGGCCGAGACGATGTTCTTCCGCCAGCTCGCCGCGGTGCCGCTGGTGGTGGCGTGGATCGCGCTCGGACCCGGCCTCGCGAGCATCCGCACGCAGCGGATCGGCGCGCATGCGACACGTACCGCCGTCGGCCTCGTCGGCATGGTGTGCACCTTCGGATCGGTGCTGCTGCTGCCGCTCGCCGAGGCGACGACGCTCCAGTTCACGGTGCCGATCTTCGCGACCGTGCTCGGCGCGCTGGTGCTGAAGGAGCCGACCGGCAGGCATCGGTGGGGCGCGGTGCTGCTGGGCTTTGCGGGCGTGCTGATCGTGACGCAGCCGGGCAGCGGCGCGTTTCCGCCGGGCGGCGCGGCGGTGGGGCTGATGGCGGCGTTCATGGTCGCGGTGATCGCGATCCTGCTGAGGCAGCTCGGCCGCACCGAGCCCGCCGCGACGACGGTGTTCTGGTTCTCGGTCCTGTCGCTGCCGCCGCTCGGGCTCGTCTATCTCGCCGACATCCGGCCGCACGACGCGCTCACCTGGGCGATGCTGATCGGCACGGGCATTGCGGGCGGGCTCGGCCAGCTCGCGCTCACCGCCTCGGTGCGCTTCGCGCCCGTCTCGACGGTGGTGCCGATGGACTATTCGAGCCTGATCTGGGGCACCGCCTATGGCTGGCTGCTGTTCGGCGCGCTGCCGGGCGCGGGAACGTGGATCGGCGCGCCGATCATCATCGCGAGCGGGCTCTACATCGTCTGGCGCGAGCACGTCCTTCAGCGGCGCGAGACCGACCGGGCGATTGCGTAAGGCCGCGTTGGGGCATAGCATCTCGCCGAACGGGCGGGAGCGAC
Source organism: uncultured Stakelama sp. (assembly GCA_964639855.1). GTDB lineage: Bacteria > Pseudomonadota > Alphaproteobacteria > Sphingomonadales > Sphingomonadaceae > Sphingomonas. The sequence goes on from CAZXFY010000006.1 coordinate 85,548, forward strand.
GCGATGGAGGCACCATCAGGGCAAAAGGCAGATGCGGGAATCCGCTTTCCGCCGCCGTTCGTCTTTCTCGGCTTCGTGCTGCTCGGGCCGTTGATCGAGCATGTCGTCGCCGTGCCGCCGCTTTCGGTGCCGTGGCCCGTAGGTGCGGCGGTGACGCTGGCGGGCGCGCTGCTGCTCGTCGCCGCGATCCGGCTCTTCTTCCGGCGCGGCGAGGATCCGGCGCCGTGGACGCCGACCGGCGCGATCGTCGATACCGGCCTCTACGCCCGGACGCGCAACCCGATGTATCTGGCGATGACGATCATCGCGGTCGGGCTGTCGCTGCTGCTCCAAAGCTGGCTCTCGCTTGCGCTGACGGTGGTGGCGGTGATCGTCATCCGGACGCAGGTGATCGCGCGCGAGGAGCGCTATCTGCGCGCGACTTTCGGCGAGGCCTACGAGGCGTATTGCCGCCGCGTCCGCCGCTGGTTCTAGGACGGATCGACATTCAGTTCCGGCGGCCCCGGAAAACCGTCATTTTCGGCGCGCCATCTCCTGAATGTCGATCCGTCCCAGGCGGGCGCGTTTCCCGGCGGCTGCGCGCGCGCGATCTCGGCCGCGCGGGCGACGATCGCCTTGAGCTTGGGGAAGGTCCGCGATTCGAGCGCGCGGAAGCGCCGGTCGGAGGTGAAGAAGCGGAAGCCGCCCTTCACCCTCACCGCGATGCCGACCACCCGGCGGTCGGCCTCGACGACGAAACGGTCTGACATGGAGCACCTCGTTGCGTGTCGCACGCGCGCGCGGCACCGGCGACCAGGGCCGGTGGCGGACGCCCGCTGCGATTATCGGTGGAAGGGCGCCGCAGCGATCGGCCGCGGCCCCGCGATCATCCCCGGGCCGCGCCTCGGGCCGGCCCGGGGCTCAGCACCGTGCGGTGCCGCTCCCCCGCTGGGGCGCGACCCGATCGATGTCGCTCGATATCCTCATGCTTCGGATATGGGGTGGCGGCGGCGAAAGTCAAAGCCGGCCCCGGCGCGGAGCATCTTGACTCCGCGGCGCAGCGGCATAGCTTCAATCGATGCTCGGTCGTGCTGCATTCAGCCGCTACACGGTCCATGCGGGTCAGCTCCTCAGGGGCGGTCGGCCCCGGATCGGTGTGCCCGCGGGCGATCGACTCCGGGGCGCTTAAGAAGAACCGCCGGAAACGGGGGCAGGTGCTCCCGCCCGCTCCCCCTCGATCCGTTCCCAAGGAAACCGACCATGCCCGATTCGAAGCCCCCCATCCATCTGTCGCAGCAGGATTACGACGTGATCGCCGACATCGCGCTGCGCATGGAGCGGGCCGCGCCCAAGGTCGCCGCGATGATCCTCGACGAGATCGATCGCGCCGAGATCCACGCCGCCGACGCGCTGCCGCCCGACGTGGTCGCGATCGGTTCCGAGGTCGAGTTTCTCGACGAATCGTCGGGGCAGAAGCGGCGGGTACGGCTCGTCCTGCCCGATCAGGCCGATATCGGGGAAGGACGCATCTCGGTCGTCACCCCGGTCGGCGCGGGGCTGATCGGCATGTCGGTGGGGCGCGAGATCGACTGGCCCTATCCCGACGGACGGCCGCGCAAGATCAAGATCCTGTCGGTCGATCAGCGCGCCGACGATCCGGGCGAATCGGCCCCGATTTGACGAATCGCCCCTCCTCCGGTTGACTGGCCGCGGGGACAACAGAGGGGAAGCACGATGCGGATGATATGGGCGATTCCCGTCATAGCGGCGGGCATGGCGGCACCGGCGGCCGCGCAGGACGCGCTGACGCAGACGATCGCGGCGCGCGAGGCCGGATGGGCCGCGGCGTTCAACGCGGGCGAGTTCGACGCGGTCGCCGCCTTCTACGAAGAGGACGCGGTGATGATGGCGCCCGGCGCACCGCGGATCGAGGGCCGCGCCGCGATCCGGCGGGCGATGGACGGATTCGCGACCACCATCAGCGACGTGAAGCTCGACACCGCGAGCGTCCGCGCGCTGGGAAGCGATTACGCGCTCGAATTGGGCGATGTCCGCTATCGGCAGAAGCAGGCCGACGGCGGCACGGCGCCGGTCCACATGAAATACCAGATCATCTGGCATCGCGGCGCCGACGGGGTCTGGCGCTATCTCTCCGACATGTTCAACGCGCTGCCGGCAGAGGACGCTACAGCCGCCTGAACACGAGCGAGAGGTTGTTGGCAGGCATCTCGACGAGGCGCTCGAAGGCGAAGCCCGCTTTCTCCGCCTCGGCGCGCACGTCTTCGAGGCGGCGCAGGCCCCAGCGGGGATTGTGCGCCTTGAGCGAGGCGTCGAACGCCTCGTTGCTCGGCGCGGTCGGCGCGTCGTCGCGGCGATAGGGGCCATAGAGGACGAGCGGTGCGCCCTTGCCGAGCACGCGGGCCGCCCCCGCGACGAGGCCGAGCGTCGCCTGCCATGGGCTCACATGCACCATGTTGATGCACACGATGGCGTCGGCGTGGTCGATCGGCCAGTCGGGCGCGGCGGCGTCGAGAGCGAGCGGCGGGCGGATGTTGGGAAGCCCCTGCGCCCAGGCGACGATCGATTCGCGCGCCTGCGGATCGGGGTCGCTCGGCTGCCAGATCTGGCACGGAAACTCGCGCGCGAAATGGGCGCAATGCTCGCCGGTGCCGCTCGCCACTTCGAGCACGAGGCCTTTGACGGGCAGCGCGTTCATCAGCACCTCGGCGATCGCCTCGCGGTTGCGGCGCGTGGCGGGCGCATGCCGCCGCGGCCCCGCCGCGCTGCCGTCCAGCCAGGGGCGCTCGCCGGGCATTATACGCCCCTCTCAAGAATCGCGACAATTTCCGTTCGTGCCGAGCCTGTCGAAGCACGGCTCTCGAAAACGCCCTTCGACAGGCTCAGGGCGAACGGACGTTTCATTCCGCCGCCTCGGCGAGGTCGGGGTCGGTCCAGACCAGCACGGGCTTGCGGGCGGCAAGCGTCTCGTCGAGCCGGCGGCGGGGGGCGAAATGCGGTGCGGTCTTGAGGCTCGGGTCGCCCGCCCTGGCGCGCTCGGCGACGCTGCGCAGCGCGCCGATGAACTGATCCAGCGCCGCCTTCGATTCGGTCTCGGTCGGCTCGACCAGCATCGCGCCGTGGACGACGAGCGGGAAATACATCGTCATCGGATGGTAGCCCTCGTCGATCAGCGCCTTGGCGATGTCGAGCGTCGTGAAGCCCTCGGCCAGCCCCTCGTCGGAGAAGAGCGCTTCATGCATGCACGGGCCGCTGCCGCCGAACGGCGCGTCGAGCACGTCCCCGAGGCTGCGCAGCACGTAGTTCGCGTTGAGCACGGCATCCTCGGCGACCTGCTTCAGCCCGTCCGCGCCGTGGCTCAGGATATAGGCGAGCGCGCGGGTGAACATCCCCATCTGGCCATGGAACGCGGTCATGCGGCCGAAGCTGTCGGGGTGGTCCTCGCCGGCGGTCTCTTCCTCGATCAGGCGGATATGACCGCCTGTCCCGGATCCCGATCCGGAATCCTCGTAGCGCGCGGTGAAGGGGAGCGGACCGAAGGGCGACAGCGCCTCGGACAGCACCACCGGCCCCGAGCCCGGCCCGCCGCCGCCATGCGGGGTCGAGAAGGTCTTGTGGAGGTTGATGTGCATCGCATCGACGCCGAGATCGCCGGGGCGCACGCGCCCGACGATCGCGTTGAAATTGGCGCCGTCGCAATAGACGTAGCCGCCCGCCGCGTGCACCGCGTCCGAGATCGCCTTCATGTCGCGCTCGAACAGGCCGCAGGTGTTGGGGTTGGTGATCATCACCGCGGCGACATCCGGCCCGAGCCGCGCCTTTAGCGCCGCCAGATCGACGCGGCCCTCGGCGGTGGCGGGAATGTCCTCGACGGTGAAGCCCGCGAAGGCGGCGGTGGCGGGGTTGGTGCCGTGCGCGCTTTCGGGGACGAGGACGACCTTGCGGTGCCCCTCGCCGCGCTTTTCGAGCGCCGACTTGATGCACAGGATGCCGCATAGTTCGCCGTGCGCGCCCGCCTTGGGGCTCATCGCGACGCCGTGCATCCCGGTGAGGCGGATCAGCCAGACGGCAAGCTCGTTGATGACGCCCAATGCGCCCTGCACCGTATCGACGGGTGCGAGCGGGTGGATGTCCGCGAAGCCCGGCAGCCGCGCGACCTTCTCGTTGAGGCGCGGATTGTGCTTCATCGTGCACGAGCCGAGCGGGAACAGGCCGAGATCGATCGCGTAGTTCTGGCGCGACAGGCGGGTATAGTGGCGGACGGCCTCGGGCTCGGAAAGGCCGGGCAGGCCGATAGGCGCGGTGCGGGCGAGGTCGCCGAACTTGTGCTCCTGCGAAAGCAGGAGCCCAGAGTCACGCGCGCCACCCCTGGAACCCTGGGCTCCTGCTTTCGCAGGAGCACCAAGGCCGCCGAAATCGACTCCCGTCGTCTCGGTCGAGCCGATCTCGAAGATCAGCGGCTCTTCGAGCATCAGGGCGCGGTTGCCGGTGAAGGTGGGGCTCTCCGCGCTGCCCGTCTGGGGCGCTTCGGGGCGCCAGCCGCTCGCATTGATGCTCATGCCAGCACCTCCTGAAGCGCGGCGGCGAAGGTCTCGACATCCTCCGCGGTGGTGGTTTCGGTGACCGCGACGACGAGGCCGTTCGCAAGATGCGTCGCGCTCGGATAGAGCCGCCCGAGCGACACGCCCGCGAGAATGCCGCGATCGGCGAGATCGCGCACGACGGGGCGCGCCTCCTTCGAGAGCTTCAGCGTGAACTCGTTGAAGAAACGCGGCGTGACCAATTCGACACCCGGCACCTGCGCCAGCCGCTCGGCGGCCGCGACGGCGCCCTGATGATTGACCAACGCGAGCCGCCGCAATCCCGCCTCGCCGAGCAATGTCATGTGGATCGAGAAGGCCAGCGCGCACAGGCCGGAATTGGTGCAGATGTTGCTGGTCGCCTTCTCGCGCCGGATATGCTGCTCGCGCGTCGAGAGCGTCAGCACGAAGCCGCGCTTGCC
>CAZXFY010000007.1:0-89371 GCA_964639855.1 uncultured Stakelama sp.
CGCGACCTATCATAACCACGGCACCCATGCCGAGGCGATCGAGATCAATTTCGATCCGGCCGAGATTAGCTACCGCAAGCTGCTGGAATTCTTCTTCCAGATCCACGATCCGACGACACGCAACCGCCAGGGCAACGATGTCGGCTTGAGCTATCGCTCGGCGATCTATTATACGAACGAGGCACAGAAAGGCGAGGCGGAGGATACGATCGCCGATGTCGACGCATCGGGCCTGTGGCCGGGCAAGGTGGTGACCGAGGTGGAGCCGGTCGGCGACTTCTGGGAAGCCGAGCCCGAACACCAGGATTATCTGGAGCGTATCCCGAACGGCTACACCTGCCATTTCCGGCGTCCGAATTGGGTGCTGCCGCATCGCGCCAACGCCGCAGCCTAGGACCCACTTGTCGCCGGCTTCACAGTCGCCGGCATTTCCGAAGCCGGTCCCGCGCGGTGTAACCTGCGTCGTGCCCGGAACGAGAGACGCTGCATTGCCCGACGGCTTTTGTCCGCGGGTTGCACCGTTCACTTTGTCCCGAGGAAAGGGGAATCACATGGCCGGGTTTGAAGCCGTCAAGGAGCGTATGGAGGTAATCGGAGCCGATGGGGTCCATGTCGGCACCGTCGATCGGATCGAGGGTGATCGCATCAAGCTGGTGAAGACCGACAGCGGTGAAGGGCCGCACAAGGGTCATCATCACTTCATTTCGCGCGGCCTCGTTGCGGAGGTCGAGAGCGACAAGGTGCGTCTCAGCGCGAACGGTGACGTCGCGGTGACGTTCGAGGAAGAGAAATAGCGCCAGGCGCATAAGGCGGCGGGCCCGCTGTCGATCAATCACGGAGACCATCAATGACAACGGCGAGCCTGCCGGCACTCAAGACGCCATCCGATCTGGACGATGCCGGGACCGCTGGCGTCGCGGACGCGCTCAACACCGACCTCGCAGATATGTTCGCGCTGTATCTCAAGACCAAGAATTTCCACTGGCATGTATCCGGCCCCTCTTTCCGGGACCATCACCTGCTGCTCGACGAGCAGGCGGCACAGATCTTCGCCTCGACCGATGCGATCGCGGAGCGAGTGCGCAAGACCGGGAACACCACGCTACGCTCGATCGGGGACATCGCCCGGCGCCAGACGCTCGAGGACAATGACGTCGATTTCGTACCGCCCCACGCCATGCTGGCGGAACTGCGGGCAGACAACCTGCACCTCGTCGAAATGCTGCGTGCAGTAAAGGGCGTTGCCGAGGCGGCCAAGGACAACGCCACCTCCGGCATGGTCGACACATGGACCGACGAGGCCGAACGCCGCGCCTGGTTTCTCTTTGAAGCGGGCCGTTAGCAGCCGGCCAGGAATAACTCGTATGAGGTCGGCTATGGCGAAAGCGGGAAAACACGCCGAAGCCGATGATGAATGATGCGATTGGGGCGTATCGGTCACGCTCCACCAACCGTGCTGACCGCGACAGCGTGAACCAATGTCCGCTTATGGGATCGGCGTCAGGTTGCCTGACGAGTGCAATGAGGGCGCGTAGCTGCCGCGCCAGGGTGCCGATGTCGCAACGGCCGCATTCGCGAACATAGCCGTCATTCCCAGCCTCTGGCTCGGTCATTGGTAGCCGCCGTTCGTTCAGTCGCTTCGATGCGACGACAAATGGCCGGTTGGTCAGGCAGCTTTTGGCGAGAGGCGGGTCCTAAGCTGTCATTGGGGTTTGGATGGTTGCCGCAGCGTAACCTGCCCCGCCACCGACCAGGAAGGTGACGCGCAGACTGGCGACCGCGAGTAGTGATCGCTACGCTCGTGACATGAAACTATTGCTACTGATCGACACCTGCGTTTGGCTCGACCTGACCAAGGATCCTCGCCACCTGCCTCTGCTCGACGCGATGTTCGCCATGACAGAGGCGGATGAAATCCAGCTCATTGTCCCGCAGATAATCCTCGACGAGTTCGCACGTAATCGTGATCGGGTCATGGCTTCCAGCCGGGCTAGCCTGTCGAGCCATTTCAAGCGAGTAAAGGACGCGGTCGTGCAGTTTGCGCATGAAGACGGTCGCGACGACATCATTAGACAGTTGAACGAAGTTGACCATCGGATCGCTACAGGTGGCGAGGCGGTGAATGAGGCAGTAGGGCTGATAGAGAAGTTGTTCTCCACGACCGAACCCGTGCCGGTTAGTGACAGCATCAAGGCTCGCGCGGCAGACCGCGCCATAGCGAAGGTTGCGCCGTTCCACCGCCAGATCAACGGTATCGGAGACGCGATCATCATTGAAACGTATATCGATGCTCTGTCTGAGCGGAACGATGATGACGTACTCTCCTTCGTTACCCACAACATTCACGATTTTAGCCAAAAGGCAGGAGATACCCGCCTCCCACATCCTGACCTATCGCCTCTTTTCGACGGGGTACACTCGCGTTACTCGACTAACCTAGGAGCCCTTGTCAGCGAATTCGCCAGCGACCTGATCGAGGAGATCACGTTCGACCGAGAATACAGTCAAGAGTCTCGCGCCCTTTCCGAACTACTAGAGGCCGAGGACAAGCTGACCACGCAGATTTGGTATGGGCGGAAGTGGGGCATCATCAACGCGGTAGAGAGCGGCCGGGAGAAGAAGGTACCGCGAGAGGTCTGGGAGGCAGCTACACGCGAGGAGCAGCGCGGCATGATTGTGGACACGATCTGGGACGGCATGATCGCGGCGATGAAGCGGGCGGAAGAGCAGTACCCTGACGAACTCGGACCTTGGAGCGACTTCGAGTGGGGGATGCTCAGCGGCAAGCTGTCTGCGATCCGTTGGGCGTTAGGTGACGAGTGGGATATGCTGGACACGTAGGCAGCCGCTGCGCGCATCGCGCGATCGGGCTAGACCGAACGGATTTCGCTTTCTTTTTGTTCGCGCTGCACCCGTCGCTTTGTTCCAAATCGGTCTATTCTTCCGAACAATTTTAGGGCGCGATCATTGCGATCTCACGGCTTAACGCTATCAGAGTTCTTGGGGGACGTTTCGCCCGCAGGGCGGAGCGCAGAAAATCGGACATATCGATGAACCTTTTGGGGCTGAGGCTCATTGCCAATATCATGAACTGGACCGACGACGGCGTTGCCACCGCCGAGTATAATTGGCTCCAGCTGGCCGCCTCGGCAAAATATGACGGCTACAGCGATTTCCGGGCCGGATCGCGTTTTATCGAGAGCCTTGCTACCTGGTTGAAGCAATTCGATCCCGAGGACAGACAGACCGCCTATGACTTCGTGAAGCATCGGCTGGTCTATATTTCCAACGCCGAGATGTACCGTGTCATCGACGCTTTCTTCCCCGAGACGGTTACCCCTCATTTTCGGCGTCTCGCGGCCGAACAGACAGGAATTCGGCCACACGAGGTCTGGGGGAACAGCGACGCGGTCGCCGCGTTCAACCAGATACTGCGCCGCTCGCTGTTCGTCGGGATGAGCGACGGCAGCCGGATCGACATCCTGCGCCGCGCCAATTCGGGGCGCATTTCGCAGGAACAGGTCCTGCCGATGATGAACATCGGCATAGAGAAGTGGAAGGATCTCGGCGGAAAGTTGAAAGAGCTGGATCAGGGTGACGAGCATTTCGAGCATGTCTTCCTGATCGACGATTTCACGGCGTCGGGGACGACTTTCATCCGCAACAACGGCGACGGCTGGAAAGGGAAGCTTCGCAAGTTCAACGACATGGTCGTGACGGCGCGCGCCGAACTAGGCGACGCGTTTCCGATCGCCGAAGGCTATGCGCTTCATATCCATCATTATGTTTCGACGTCGCAGGCGCGAGAGGCGCTCGTCAAACGCGTCGATCAGGCAAGCCACGAATGGCACGAGCGATCTTATGGCTCTATTGCGATCACCGAGGGTATGCTGCTCCCGCCTTCGCTCCGGTTGCAGTCGCCGATGGATGACGCGGTGATTGCCCTGTGTGAAAAATATTATGACCACTGGTTGTTCCTGCGCCTCGAGGAGCATGCCGGGGAAGCGGGACAAACGGACTTCAAGATGGGCTACGCCGACTGCGCGCTTCCGCTGGTGCTCGAGCATAACACCCCGAACAACGCGATTCCGCTGCTGTGGGCCGAGACCCCCGGCGCGCACGGCCATCAGATGCAACCGCTCTTCCGCCGCCGCGACAGGCACGGCTGATCATGGCCAATCCCTTCCTCAGGCGCGCCACCGAATTTATTCGCGACGACGCGACCTTCCTCGAGATCGTCAGCCCCGCGCCGCTGACGACATTTCTGGCGCAGCATCGCCGCAAGGAAGATTTGTTCGATCTTCCCGTCCGGATCCTTGGGGCCCCAGGGAGCGGTAAGACGATGCTCGCGATGCTCGCCGAGTTCCGCCTCGTCGAAGCGATCTTGCGCGATCAGTCGAGCGACACGAACCGCGACCTTGCGCAGGCACTCGAAGGCGCCGGCTTCCTCGAGGACGGCAAACCGAAGGTCGCCGCGGTGCGTGTGCCGATGGAGTCCGAGTATCGGGACTTCTGGGAGCTGCCTTATGAGGATAGCGTCCGGACCAAATTGGCGCTGTGGCTGGTCCAGGCGCGCACGATGCTCGCGCTGCTGCGCGGCTTGACCAACGGCGACCACCGCAAGCTCGACTCGATCCGCTTCATCGCGCGCGACGCATCTGAAGCGCAGATCGAGCAGATTGGCGGCCTGACCGCGGCGGGCATCCGTGACCGCGCACTCGAAGTGCAACGCGCCATCTACTCGATCGGCGCAAGCCTGCTGCCGCCCAAGATCGACGACTTGCCGCGCGAAGCGCTCGATCCTTATCAGCCGTTCGAATGCATCCAGGAAATCGAGATCGACTGGATGGGCTCGCCGCTCGTGGTCAAGCCCGTGGCGATGCTCGACGACGTGCACGCCCTTCACCCCGACCAGTTCGAGCAGATGTTCACCGCGCTCGCGAGACGCGAGATCAAATTCGGACGTTGGCTCATGATGCGCCTCGATGCGCTCAGCCCGGGCGCGGTCTTTCGATCGGCCAAAAGTCTCGCAACCCACAATCTGCAACCCGATCGCGATTTCGTCGACGTGTTCATGCAGGGCGGCGAGAGCCGCATCAGGGAGCGACGCCGGTTCCGCGAGATGGCCGCCGATATGGCGGATCGTTACCTGCCGCGCGTCCAGGCCTTCCGAAACCGGAACGCGACGAATTTCAAGCGTCTCGTTCCCGACGAGCCGCCGCGTCTGTCGCAATCGCGGATGCACGAGCTCGAGGCGCAGATCGAGCGCGACCAGCGGCGGCACGAAGTCACGGCGTCGCGGCGCGCCTCGATCGAAAAACTTGTCGCCGGCTATCTTGCTGGCGCCCAGTCGGGCGACCGCGAACCCGAAGTCGGGCTCGCGATGGTTCGCATCCTGATGGCGCGTTACGCGAACCGGATCAGCGACAGACAAGTGTCGCTGTTCGAGGAATATGACCCCGAGCCGAAAACGCCGTTGAAGGCCGACGCGCCGATCGCCGAGGGCGCCCGGCTTCACCTGCACGAGATGACGGGGCGCGCCCTTCACTACGGGTTCGACACGCTCTGCGACGCGAGCAACGAGAATGCCGAGCTGTTCCTCCAGTTGGCCGGCGCGCTGGTCGCGCGCATGGAGACGCAGGCGATACGCGGACGATCGCTCGCCTTGCCGGCGCCGGCCCAGCAGGATGTGCTGCGCAGCAAGGCCGTCGAGATCATGGACGGCTGGGCCTTTCCCTATGCACGGCGCGTACGCAATATGGTCGACGCGATCGGGGCGGAATGCCGCGACGTCTCGCTGACGCCCAATGCCCGCCTCGGCCCTGGCGCCAATGCGATAGGCATTCTCGAAACCGATATCGCCGAACTGCTCGTCTCGAACGACGAACTTGCGCTGGTGCTCAAATATGCCGTCGCGCACGGCGCGATCGAAGTGACGCGCGATTATGGTCAGGGAAGCAAGAGCTGGTGCCTGATCGAACTCAGCGGAGTCGCCTGTCTCGCGCACGGCCTAACCCTCAGGCGCGGCGGGTTTCTCGAACGCGATCTCGATTATCTTCGGAAAGTGAGTGGCTGAGATGGCGCGCCCGCACTGGCAAAATTGCATTGCCCATTTCGACGAAGCCGTGGCCGGCTTCATCGCGGAATATTTTGGCGACACCGACCGGCGCTGCCTGATCGTGGCCGCGGCGGGTTTCGATCCGCGCTCGCGGCATGTCGCGACGCTGCTGGCCGGATCGATGGGCGACCGCCTGACGGGACTGTTCGTGCGCGAAGAACGCGGAACGCCCGACGCGAGCCTCGTCGATGCGGCAGACCAGAATGCCGATGCGCTCAGCGATGTGGTCCCGCTCAGCGAGATCGTGGCCGTCAATATATTCGGCAACGACAATGCGCCGATCGCCGGCTCGCAAATCGCAGCGATCATCGGCGGCTATGACATTGCGCCCGACGTCACCGATATTATCCTCGACATGACCGCGCTGTCGATCGGGGTCGGCTTCCCTGCCGCGCGCCTGCTCCTTGCGCATTGCGAGGAGAAAGGCATTGCCTTCCATATCATGATCGCGTCGAATCCCGAGCTCGACGACGAGATCGCGAGCGAGCCCGGCGATCGCCCGATGGCGGTGCGAGGCTTTGTCGGACCCGATCATTCGGGAAGCACGCAAGACGTCGCGCGCATTTGGGTGCCGCTTCTCGCCAAGGGCCGCTCGGCCGCGCTCGACGACATCGGCCGCTCGGTGGGCGAGACCTACAAGATTTGCCCCGTAGTGCCGTTCCCGTCGCGCGACCCGCGCCGGGCGGATTCGCTGATCGCCGAATATGAGACCCAGCTCGTCGACGAGTGGCAGGTCGATCCGCGCGATCTGGTCTATGTGTCCGAACGCAATCCCCTCGACTGCTACCGGATATTGAGCACCTTGAAGACGCGATATGATCAGACCATGGCCGATGTGTTCACGCCGTCGATCGTCCTGTCGCCGGTGGGAAGCCGCGTGATGGCGGCCGGCGCCTGGATGGCCGCGGTCGAACATGACTTTCCCGTCCAGTATATCGAGACTGTCCGCTATGATTTCGATCCGGCGAAAGCCGGCGTCGTGGCAGGCCCCGACCTGATCGTCCATCTGCTGCTATCGGGACCGGCCTATCGCGAGCTGGAGCCGGCAGCCCTCGCCGAAAGCGTTGAGCCGCCCGCCGCCAGCGTGCCCGAATGACGCGATTTTCGGAAAAGCTCGACGGCCTGCTTCAGACGGTCGACCGGGTTTTGGGTGCAGATTTCACCGACATCGCGGCGGCCATCCGCACCGGTGAAGGCCGACCGACAATAGCGATCGGATCGGGCGGATCGGCAATCACCGCCCAATATTTCGCGCGATGCCGCGAGACGCTGTTCGGCGGGCCGACCGAGGTCGTGACCGCGGCCGAGTTCGTGCTCGGCAATCGCGACCTCGCCTCGAGCGACGTGTGGCTGTTCAGCGCCGGGGCTGACAATCCCGACAACGTCGCCTGCGTGCTTGCCGCCCGCGCGCGGAGCGCGGGGCGGATTTTCATCGTCACCCGCAATCCCGCCGGCGCTGCGGCGTCGGGCGCGGCCGGCCTCGCGGCGAGGGTCCTCACTGTCCCGGTGGCGGAGATGAAGGACGGCTTCCTCGCCACCCATTCGCTGCTGGCCTCGGTCCTCGCCTTGCTGCTCGCGAGCGACAAAGCGAGCGCAGATCCGGTCGGCGAGCCGCTCGCGCTCGGCGTCCGCCCCCTCTTGGCCGCCATTCTCTCAGCGACCGCCCGCGCGTCGTGGGCCGAAAAACTCGCTTCGCTTCGCCGCGACGATCTCTTGCTCCTGATCTGCGATCCGCAACTTAAGACCGTCGGCGAGCTGATCGAGACCTCGGCATGGGAAGCCTCGCTGTGCGCGGTGCAGCGGACCGACATGCGCAATTTCGCGCATGGGCGGCACAGCTGGCTCCATCATCGCGCCGCGCAGACGATCGTCCTCGGTCTCGTCGGCCATGACACTCAGGAGATGTGGCAGGCGATCGCCTCGCGTATTCCGCCAGCCGCGAGGCAGATAGGTTTCGCCCTCGGCGATACCGGCCGGCTGGCGAATGCGATCGGGATCGTCGAGGCCCTGACGATCGTCGAGGCGATGGGCGGCGCGGTCGACATCGATCCGGGCAGGCCCGGGATCGACGACTTCGGCCGCGCGCTTTATCACGATGATCGCCTGCTCGCGCTGTCGCGCCGGCTCGCTTCGTCGACACGGCAGAAGCGCGCCGCGCTTCTCGCCCGCGACGATGGCTCGGCCGCCGGTTCGATTTGCACTGCGGCCGCCGAATGGCGAACCAGGCTCCTGGACTCTCCGGTCGGCGCGATCATCCTCGACTATGACGGGACGATCATATCCGACGAGGAGCGTTACGGCGCACCGCGCGCCCAAATCTGTGACGAGTTGATTCGGCTGGCGGGACTGGGCGTCCGGCTCGGCATCGCAACAGGGCGTGGCGGATCGGGCGGAAAGGCGCTTCGCGGTGCGCTTCCCACGGAGCTCCATGATGCTATAATCATTGGCTATTACAATGGCGCCTATGTGCAGACCCTGTCGGTGGACATCGAAGCCAATCCGGCACCGAAAGACGATGCGCTTGCGGAAACCTTCGCTTGGCTCCAGGCTCATCCCGAATTATTCTCCAACGGCGCAGGGGGGCGATTCAGCAATGTGCAGATATCGATCAAGCTCGATGACCTGGCCGACTGCACAGCCTTGCCCGCCGCCCTTCAGGCCTGCCCGGCGATCGCGCGCGGCGCTGTGAAATATGCGCTGTCCGGCCACAGCGTCGATTTCGTCGCGGCTGCAACCTCGAAACGGAGCGTCTTCGATCGTCTCAGGCGCGACGTGGCGGCTGATGCGGCGATTCTCTGCATCGGCGACAGCGGCGCGCGCGGCGGCAACGATAATGAGCTCCTTTCGCATCCGCACGGGATCAGCGTAGGAACGGTGTGCGGGCGCAGGGATGGCTGCTGGTCGCTCTTTGGCAAGGAGCTGACGGGCCCCGAGGCGTTGCTGAAGATTTTGCAGGCGATGAAACCCGATGTTCAGGGAAGAGTCGTTATCGAAGAGGCCATGCTCGGACTCGACAAGTCCGCCCAATGAGTACAAATAGAGAACAAATGAACAGGCACAGCTCCATCGAAGTCGTCGGCACCGGGTTTACCGTGCTTGATCGGCTGTACGCCGATGGGGATTTCGCGGCCGAAGCGCTGGGCGGATCGTGCGGAAATGTCCTGCTTTCGCTGGCCATGCTGCATCGGCAAGTCGCCCCCGTCCTTTCGCTCGGATGCGACGACATCGGCGAACGCCTCGTTCACGAATTTCGCTCGGCCGGCGCGCATACGACCTACATCTCTTGCCACGAGGGGCGCCGCTCGCCGGTGTTGCGGCAAGAACTCGACACCTATTCGGGCCAGCACAGTTTCAGCTTCACATGCCGTGACACGCTTGAAGAATATCCCCGGTACGAGCCGATCAGCCTCGCCGAAGTCGAATCGGCGTCGCCCGCGCTCGATCAATGCGCGGTCTTTTATGCCGATCGCCTGTCATCGACGATTCTCGATGCGATGGAGCGCGCGCATCTCGGCGGCGCGGTCGTCTATTTCGAGCCGTCGGATTATGATCCCGACCTCTTCGACGATGCGCTCGCGATGACCACGGTGCTCAAATATTCCTCGGACCGGCTCGGTCCCGAGATCGATGACAAGGTCGCCTCGAGCGCGGCGATCGCGATCGTCACCTATGGCGCCGACGGGCTCGAGGTCCGTCATGGCCACCAGAAGATCTGGAGCGCTGCCGTGCCCGCGGCCGAGGTGATGGATACCTGCGGCTCGGGCGATATGGTCAGCGTCGGCCTGATCGACTGGCTTTTGAACAGCCAGCAGTCATGGAGCGTACAAAGCCTCGGGATTCACGATCTCATGGGCGGCGTCGTCGCGGGACAGCGCCTGGCCGCCGAGAATTGCGCCTTCGCGGGTGCGCGTGGACTGTTCCAGCATCGCGACGCGGCCTATGTCCGGGCGATCCTCGCACCCAGCCTGTACGAGCTGTAGGATTTAAGCAGCGGCAGCGACCCGGCGTTCGACCGGGGCTTTGCCCTGCAGTTCCTCGCGGATCTCCATCAGCAGCACCCCGAGCATATTCTTTCCGACGCCGTTGACTTCGCCCCACAGGCGATTGACCTCATTGTCGACCGTCGCGCTCTCGACGAGCCTCGCATTGCCGGTAGACAGCAACAGCTCCCTGAGATCGTCATGCTGCTCGAACTTGGCGCGCAATATGTCGCGCATCCGGTCGAACTTCGTCGTCGACCATCCCGGTGCGACATCCCAATAATAAAGTCCGTGCGCAGCCATCGCGAGAAGCGACGGCGACGGCGCCGCCATCAACCAGTCGCGCACCGCCTTTTTCCGCGGCTTGCCGGCCTGATAGGCGTGCTCGCTCGTCGCGAACGTCTCGCCCTCGAAAACAACTTCGCGCCGATAGAGATTGCTGAATGCGCCATAGGGTTTTTCGCTGGCTCGATAGAACCGGATTTCGTTGGCCATTTTATCCCTCTTGCAAATTTGCTCGAAATATTACATGCAAAATTGCATGAAGGCAACTGCCAATCAGCTTGAGTCGCTCCGCAAGAGGATCGCGACGGCGCGCGCCGCCGACGCCACTACCGACGCTGCGATTGGCGATATCTCCGGGGTTCATCCCAGTCAGGTCGGGCGGATCTGCCGCGGCGAGTTCAAGACCGTCAGCCATAATGTCGTGCAAGTTTGCAAGGCGCTGGGACTGAAGATGGAGAGCGCCGCGCTCCGCGAAACCGGCGACGATCTGGGCTGGCTCAAGCTGGAATCGAGCCTGCGAAAGCTCTGGGACGAGACCCCCGAGGGCGCCGACAGGATCGCCCGCGTGCTCGAAACCATTGGCGCACTGCGGACCAGCTGAAAAGACGAGCTCGCCGGGAATTTCCGGTGAACCGCGCCCGAAGTAACGCTATCAACCGGGCATGACATCGGATGCCAACGGCGGTGCACGCAATCATCATTTCGTGCCGCAGCATTATCTCAAGAACTTCGCGCGGCCGCGTTCCAAGGAGGGCAAGCTTACCGTCTTCGATCTCAAGGAGCGCAAGAGCTTCACGACGCGGCCGCGCAATGTCGCTGCCCGCCGCGACTATAATCGGATCGAGATCGAAGGGCAGGACCCGAATAGCGTCGAGACCCAGCTGGCGGTGATCGAAGCGGACGCCGATCAGGCCTTTCGGCGGATCATTGCGTCCCGCTCGATCGCCAACGCCGACGACTTTTCGTTCGTCCTCGTGCTGATCGCCCGTATCGCGCTGTCCAATCCGCTCTTCCGGGAACAGCGTGACAAGATGATCGGCCAGATCGGTACGATGATGATGCACAACATGGTCGCTAAGCCCGAACGTTGGGCGGCGGCGACCGAAAGCGTGGGCGATGATCTCCTCGGCGAACCGATCCCCTACGCGAAAATGAAGGCCGCAGTCGACCGCGGCGGGATTGTTGTCGGCGCAGCGCAAGAGGCGCTGATCGAACAGGAAATTGCCCTGTGGCCCTCGATCCTGCCATTGCTCGAAGAACGCCAATGGACCCTGCTGATCGCGCCGCCCAGATCGACCGGCTTCGTGACATGCGACCGCCCCTTCTCGCTGCAGGGAAACGACCCGGCGATGAGCCGCGGAGCCTATGGTATCGGCCTCGGCACCCGAGATACGACGATCACCTTTCCGATAAGCCATGAGCTTGCGGTCATCGGCGGTTTCGAGCGTGGCGGGGGCACGAATGTCGTCACCGAACAGATCGTAGCGGCTGTAAACTTCACCATGTTTCAGTCGGCCATGCGCCAGATCTACGCGCCTGCCGATTTCTCGATCAACGATATCGGCCCGAGAATCAGCGCCTTTTCACAAAGCGAGCTATGGCGCCGCGTTCGCGAAAGGCCCGCCGACCCCGAAGACGCGTAGCGCGTTCGATACGGTCGCGCGGCGTTACCGGGCGCCGGACTCTAATCGAAATCTGTCATTTCAAGGTAGCGCACCAGATGAGGGGCGATTCCGTAGCCGCCGAAGCTCGCCTGACGACAGGCGAGATCGCCATAGATGCTGATGGTCCAGCGTGTGGCAGCGAGATCGACGCGGTCCATGATTGCGCTGTAATAGGGCTCATCGACTTCGGATAGGCCATGGCCCATCACGCGAATGTCCCGCACGTGCGCAAGGCCGTCGAAGGAGGCGGCGTACTTTGCGATCAGGTCGAAGGTCGGCTTGAAGGTCGCAGCGAAATAACCTTCGATATGATCGATGCCGTCGCGGACGCGCCAATCGTCGTCGGGCCCGGGCGCCTTGGAATTGAGGCGGTCTTCGGGGCTCCGCTCCCAGCCGTGACCGAGGATCAGGTTGTCGGCAGGATCGGTCGCACGGCCGTGTATATGGAGGATGCGCTCAGGCGACACGCCATAGATGCGCTCCAGGGTCGGCGTGTAGTTGAAACTCAAAAATAGGGCGTCCTGATCGATCACCAAAGGCCGGGTGACCTCATTCCGTGCCGGGATGTGCAGGCTCCGAATCCATTCGGAGAAGCGGTCGCGAAGTCCTGTCGAGAGCCCAGTGGCGATCTGTTCGCATTCATATTGAAAATCGCCATGACGTTCGTCCGAATGGAATTGCATCGCGTAATCGATCGCCTGATGCGCCTCGAACTCCGCCAGCCGCTGCTCGAAATCGGCCCAGAACTCCTCGTCCGCCGAGAAATAATCTTCGACCATTCGGAATGCCGTGTGATCGGACTGCGCCAGATAGGCGGCGAACTGCCTATATTGCGACGCGATGCCATGATGAAGGTCGAAGCCATTGCCAATAATGTAGAGCCGATCGCTTACCATGAAAGCGGTCCATCCCTTTTGACCGTTGTCGAATAGAAGCTCTTTAATGAACGCCCCCCTTCGGGAAACAAGCGGGTCTTACGTATGGCTGCCACTTGGGCTTTGCCCACGCCACGTTGCAGCATGCGCGAACGACAGGTTTTGGTCGACCGCCCCGCTGCCAGCTAAGACTTAAATGAGGCGCGAAGCTGGCACGCGGGCTCGCCGCATGGAATGTCCGCTATCCCAATCTGCGCTCCTGAAGCGGACTTACCGGACTGTCCGACATTGCAGCCATTCCAGCTTCGGCAACCTGATGTCCGCTCTCGGGCAAAAGCCGACGTACCGCTCCGTCAACGCAACAACCGCAAACGCACGGAAGTGCATTTCGGCTGTCACAGCCCGAACAGTCCTGCGCATGCTGCCCTTGCAAACGACCCGATCGGCATCGGCGCCTCGCGCCTGGTCGGCGCGACCGCGCTCTCCGGCTTGGCTATGCCATCGCCGCCGAGCCGCGGTGCGTCTCGTCCTCCGGTGTCGATCGCTGGCGCGACCAGCCTTCGGCTGTTCTGGTGGCGCGGGGCTGCTGACGCGCTCTGCCGGTCTGCTTCGCATTCCCGGGCAGCGCGCGGTGTTTGATCGCGGCCCCGCCCGCACTCGCGCTCGGCGTTCGGCCGGTGCGCCCGGCAACGCTTGCCTGCGACGCTGCCGCAGCCTGCGCGTCGCCGACCATGCACCTTGCTCCTCCCGCTGCCGCGCGGGTGCCCGTTTTTTGCGTTGGCGAGGACGCCTGAGAGCAAGAGCGTCCGCGGCATGTCTGGGGGGCAACTGGATTGGAGAGGCGTCGGCCATTGTTGCGAGTTGGCGCTGCGCCCGCCTCCGGTTAGGAATGAGAGAGATGAAAACCGGGCTTGATCACCTTCCGCCATCCAAGCAGCGCGACCTCGCGCATATCGTGCGGGTCATCTTCGAGGAGTTCGAGGCGGCGACACGCGGGAGCTCGGGCAAGCAGGCGCGGATTTTGAAGCTCGTGCTCTACGGCTCGTACGCGCGCGGCGATTGGGTTGACGACCCGATTGGCGGCTACAAATCCGACTACGACATTCTCGTTGTCGTTAACTATCAGCGGCTCACCGATTTCGTGGATTACTGGTCGGCGACCGAGGATCGGCTGATGCGCGAGATGATGATCGCCAAGTCGCTCAGCGCGCCCGTCAACCTGATCGTCCACACCCTCAAGGAAGTGAACAGGGAGCTTGAGCACGGGCGACCATTCTTCCTCGATATCGTTCGGCAAGGGGTCGCGTTGTATGAGGCGGAGGGGTTCTGCTTCACTCAGCCGCGGGAACTGCCCCCGGAGCAAGCCAACATTGAGGCGAAAACCTACTTTGATAAATGGTTTCCGAGCGCGGGAACGTTCCTGCGAATGGCCGCTTTGGCGGCAGCTGAAGGGAGTCACAACGAGGCGGCATTCACTTACCACCAAGCAGTCGAACGCCTTTATCACTGCACGCTGCTTGTGTTGACGCTCTACAGCCCGAAATCGCACAAGCTCAATTTCCTGCGCTCGCATTGCGAGGAGCTCGCGCCCGAGCTGATCGATGCCTGGCCGCGCGACGACAAGTTTTCCCGCCGCTGCTTCGAGCTGTTGCGTTTGGCCTACGTGAACGCCCGCTATTCCCCCGAATACAAGGTGACCGAGGAGGAGATGCGCTGGATCGCCGAGCGTGTCGGTGTCCTTCAGCAACTCGTGAAGCATGTCTGCGAGCGCCGGCTTGCAGCACCACCTGATCGCGCATAGCGCCTTTTTCGCCATTCTTGGCTGTTGCCGCGGAGCGTTGCTTGCCGCTTTGCGTGCCTCGCCCTTATGTCGGGCCGCCGCCATGCGCGGCCGCGGTGCCGGCGCGGAGTGCTGACGCTATAGCCAAGGTGCCGGCACATGTCTCAAGCATGTTCTCACCTCCGCGCCGCGCCGCGTATGGTGGCTGCGCCTAGCCGATTTTGCCTCCTGTGGTCCCATCAGCACCGTTCCCTCTGACGCCGCGCCGGCTGAGCATGGCGCTCGTTCAGGTGCGGCCCTGTCGGCCGGCGCGCGGGAGCTTCGGTGTGACCCCCACCAGATTGCTGATCGGCCAGATTCTCCTTGTCTTCGCCATCGTCATCGGCGGGGTGTGGGCGGCGACCCAATGGGCCGCCGCCGCGCTCGCCTTCCAGCCCGAGCTCGGGCCCGCCTGGTTCCACCTTGGCGATGTTCCGATCTATCGGCCCTGGGCACTGTTCGGCTGGTGGTATCACTACGATGCCTATGCACCGCACATCTTCGACCGGGCCGGGATGGTGGCAGGGGCGAGCGGGTTTGCGGGGTGCGCTGCCGCCATTGCCGGCTCGCTGTGGCGCGCGCGGCAGGCGCGGCATGTCACGACCTACGGCTCGGCCCGCTGGGCCGAGCCGCGCGAGATCCGCCGCGCCGGGCTGTTCGGCGATGCGGGCGTCTTCCTCGGCCGTCTCGGCGATCGCTATCTGCGCCACGACGGACCCGAACATGTCATGGCGTTCGCCCCGACCCGCTCCGGCAAAGGCGTTGGGCTCGTCGTGCCGACCCTGCTCTCCTGGACCGGCTCGGCCGTCATCCACGACATCAAAGGCGAGAATTGGGAGCTGACCGCCGGCTGGCGCCGCCGGTTCTCGCATTGCCTGCTGTTCAACCCGACCGATCCGCGCTCGGCGCACTACAACCCGCTCCTCGAGGTGCGGCGTGGGCCCAACGAAGTGCGCGACGTCCAGAATATCGCCGACATCCTCGTCGATCCCGAAGGCGCGCTCGAGCGGCGCAACCATTGGGAAAAGACCAGCCATTCGCTGCTCGTCGGCGCCATTCTCCACGTCCTCTATGCCGAGGAGGAGAAGACGCTCGCGCGCGTCGCCACCTTCCTTTCCGACCCGCAGCGGACATTCGCCGAGACGCTCGAGCGGATGATGTCGACCAATCATCTCGGCGACAAGGAGCATCCGCGCGTCCATCCGGTCGTCGCGTCGGCCGCGCGCGAGCTCTCCAACAAGTCCGCCAACGAGCGCTCGGGCGTGCTCTCGACCGCCATGTCGTTCCTCGGCCTCTATCGCGACCCCACCGTCGCCGAGGTGACCTCGCGCTGCGATTGGCGGATCGCCGACCTGCTCGACTCAAAGCAGCCGCTCTCGCTCTACCTCGTCATTCCGCCCTCCGACATCAGCCGCACCAAGCCGCTCGTGCGCCTCGTGCTCAACCAGATCGGCCGCCGGCTCACCGAGCAGCTCGATCCGCCCGCCGAGCGCAAACGCCGGCACCAGCTGCTCATGATGCTCGACGAATTCCCAGCACTCGGCCGGCTCGATTTCTTCGAAACCAGCCTCGCCTTCATGGCCGGCTACGGCATCCGCGCCTTCCTCATCGCCCAGAGCCTCAACCAGATCGAAAAGGTCTATGGCGAACACAATTCGATCCTCGACAATTGCCACGTCCGCGTCGCCTTCGCGACCAATGACGAGCGCACCGCCAAGCGCATCTCCGACGCGCTCGGCACCGCGACCGAGCAACGCGCGATGCGCAACTATGCCGGCCATCGCCTCGCGCCCTGGCTCGCGCACGTCATGGTCAGCCGCCAGGAAACCGCGCGCGCACTGCTGACCCCCGGTGAGGTGATGCAGCTGCCGCCCGACGAGGAACTGGTGCTCGTCTCGGGCCTCGCGCCGATCCGCGCGAACAAGCTGCGTTACTATGCCGACGCGAACTTCACGCCGCGCCTGCTCGCGCCCGCACCGCCGGGCGCAGGCATCTATGCCGACCGGCCGCCGCAACGCAGCGACGATTGGACAGGGCAGATCCGCACGGTCGACCGGAGGCTCGAGGGCAGAAGCGAGGCGCCGTCTCGACCCCAGGCCGATGGCCGCGAGCAGCAGCGCCATCCCGGCATCGAAGAGAGGCCCGCGCGCCGGCGCGAGACCGCCGCCGAGCAGAAGCCGCGGATCGACGACGATGACGATCCTGCCGCCGATGCGCGCACGATGAATCGCGCGGGTCGCCTCAGCGCGGTCGTGCGCAGCTACGCGAGCGACCACGACACGCCCGACCTGGTGCCGGGACGCTGACATGAAGATCCGGCAGAACCTCTATATCGACCGTGAGCTCGGCGAGGCGCTCGAGGCGCTGGCGGCGCGTCGCGGCGGCAACAAGTCGCGGATCGTCAACGACGCGCTCGCCGATTGGCTGGCCCGCCGGGCGACGCGCCAGGTCGACGACCTGCTCAAGGTGCGCCTGAACCGCATCTCGCGTGACCTCAGCCTCGCCCGGCGCGACATCGACGTGCTGCTCGAAAGCCTGTCGCTGTTCGTGCGCTATCAGCTGATGGTGACCGCGCCGCTCCCCGATTCGGATGCGGCGGCGATCGCCGTCGGCAGCGAGCGGTTCGAGCAATTCCGGGCCCAGCTCGCGCGCCAGCTTGCCGGCGGCACCCGCACGCTCGACGCTGCTCTGCCGGAGACCGAGCGATGAGCAGTGTCGTCTCCGATGCGCGCCGCCGCGCGATGCTGCGCACTGCGATGGGTCCGCGAATCGCGGCAGCGCTCGGCGATGCCCGCGCCATCGAGATCATGGTCAATCCCGACGGCGCCCTGCGCCTCGACCTGCTCGGCGACGGCCGCGTCGACACCGGCATCACGCTCGAGCCGGCGCAGGTCGAGCGGATCGTCCGCCTCGTCGCCAGCCATGCGCGCACCGAAGCCCATGCCGGCGCGCCGATCGTCTCGGCCGAGCTTCCGCCGCATGGCGAGGGGGCAGGGGAGCGGTTCGAAGGCGTGCTCCCGCCGGTCGCCCGGGCCCCATGCTTCTCGATCAGGAAGCCCGCTGCGCGGCTCTACACCTTGCTCGACTATGTGGACGACGGGATCATGTCCGCCGACGCGGCGCGGCTCCTCTCGCTCGCCGTCGTCGAGCGGAAGAACATCCTCGTCGCCGGCGGGACGAGCTCGGGCAAGACCACGTTCGCCAACGCGCTGCTCGCCGAAATGGCACATCTCGACGAACGCGTGATCCTCCTCGAGGATACGCGCGAGCTGCAAAGCCCGGCCGCCGACACCGTGGCGCTGCGCACGCGCCCCGGCCAGGTCAGCATCGCTGACCTCGTTCGCTCGACGCTGCGGCTGCGCCCCGATCGGATCATCGTCGGCGAGGTGCGCGGGCGCGAGGCGCTCGACATGCTCAAGGCGTGGAACACCGGCCATCCCGGCGGGATCGCGACCGTTCACGCCAACAGCGGCGCTGCCGCGCTCTATCGTCTCGAACAGCTCATCGAGGAAGCCGTCGTCACCGTGCCGCGGCGCCTCATCGCCGACGCGATCGACATCATCGTGTTCATCGCCGGGCGCGGCCTCGCGCGCCGTGTCGAGACGATCGCGCGGGTCGCCGGCGTCGACGCGCAAGGCGGCTACGCGCTGGTCGATCTCACCCCCGATCCTCCCAACCATGTCCAAGGAGAGACGCCATGAACCCCGCCCAGCGGATAGCCCGCCATTCGACCCTGCTCGCCGGTGCGGCGGCCGCATCGGCGATGACCATCGCCACCGGAGCGCACGCCGCCGGGTCCGGCATGCCCTGGGAAGAGCCGCTCCAGCAGGTGCTCGAATCGGTCCAGGGGCCCGTCGCCAAGATCGTCGCGGTGCTGATCATCATCACCACCGGGCTCGCGCTCGCCTTCGGCGAGACCGCGGGCGGATTTCGCAAGCTTATCCAGATCATCTTCGGCCTGTCGATCGCGTTCGCCGCATCGAGCTTCTTCCTGAGCTTCTTCTCGTTCGGCGGCGGGGCGCTGGTCGCGTGAGCGCCGCCGGCCATCCTGTCGAAGGCGTCGAGGTGCCGATCCACCAGAGCCTCGGCCAGCCCATCCTGCTCGCAGGCGCGCCGCGCGGCATCGCGATCGTCAACGGCACGCTCGCCGCCGCGGTCGGTCTCGGGCTTCAGCAATGGATCGTCGGCATCGTCCTGTGGGCCGCTGGGCACAGCCTCGCGGTGATGGCGGCGCGGCGCGATCCGGACGTCATGCCCGTATTGCTCCGGCACCTGCGGCAGCGGGGCTATCTCGCATGCTGAACCTCGCCGAATATCGCCGGCGCTGCGACCGCCTCGCCGATCACCTTCCCTGGGCGGCACTGGTCGCCAACGGCGTCATCCTCAACAAGGACGGCAGCTTCCAGCGCACGCTCGCGTTCCGCGGCCCCGACCTCGACAGCGCGACCGAGGCCGAGCTGGTCGCCGCCTCAGCGCGCGCCAACAACGTCCTCAAGCGCTTCGGGAGCGGCTGGGCCCTGTTCGTCGAAGCCGAGCGGCGCGCAGCGCCGGGCTATCCCGACAGCGATTTTCCCGATGCGGCCTCGTGGCTGGTCGACCGCGAGCGGCGCGCCGCGTTCGAGGCCGAGGGGAGGCATTTCGAGAGCCATTATTATCTCACGCTCGTCTGGCTTCCCCCGGCCGACGCCCAGGAAAGCGCCGGGCGTTCGCTCGTCGACCGCCCCGACGCCGCCAAGAAGCGCGACTGGCGCGGGGCGCTGGCGGGCTTCGTCGCCGAGACCGACCGCGCGCTCGACCTGTTCGGCGCCTTCATGCCCGAGATGCGCGCGCTCGGCTCGGCCGAAACGCTGACCTATCTTCACAACACGATCTCGGCGCGCCGGCATCCGGTCGCATGTCCCGAGACCCCGATCTATCTCGACGGGCTGCTCGCCGACACAGCCCTGACCGGCGGGCTCGAACCGAGGCTCGGTCCGCAGCATCTGCGCACGCTCACGATCCTCGGCTTTCCCAATGTCAGCCGCCCCGGCCTGCTCGACGCGCTCAACCATCAGGCATTCGCCTATCGCTGGGTCACGCGCTTCATCGCGCTCGACAAGAGCGATGCGACCAAAACGCTGACGAGGCTGCGCCGGCAATGGTTCAACAAGCGCAAGTCGGTCACGCAGCTCTTGCGCGAGGTCATGTACAACCAGCCCTCGCCGCTGCTCGACAGCGATGCCGACAACAAGGTGGTCGACGCCGATCTCGCGCTCCAGGCGCTCGGCGGCGATCATGTCGCGTTCGGGTTCCTCACCACCACGATCACGCTCGCCGACGAGGACCGCGCGCGCCTCGAGGAGAAGGTCCGCGCGGTCGAGCGGATCGTCAACGGCCTCGGCTTCACGCTCGTGCGCGAGGGCATCAACGCGGTCGAAGCCTGGCTCTCGTCGCTTCCCGGCCAGGTCTACGCGAATGTCCGTCAGCCGATCGTCCATACCCTCAACCTCGCGCACCTGATGCCGCTGTCGAGCGTCTGGGCAGGGCCGGTCCGCAACGCGCATCTCGACGGCCCGCCGCTGCTGCTCGCGCGAACCTCGGGCGCGACGCCGTTCCGGCTGTCGACCCATGTCGGCGATGTCGGGCACATGCTCGTGGTCGGACCGACCGGTGCGGGCAAGTCGGTGCTGCTGGCGCTCATGGCGCTCCAGTTCCGCCGCTATCGCGGCGCGCAGATCATCATCTTCGACAAGGGCTTTTCGGCGCGCGCGGCGACGCTCGCGATGGGCGGCGCGCATCACGCTCTCGGGCTTGGTCGAGAAAGCGACACGCTTTCCTTCCAGCCGCTGCGCGACATCGACGACCCTGGGACCCGCGCCTGGGCCGCCCAATGGGTGTGCGCGCTGCTCGCGCACGAGGGCGTTGCCGTCGGTCCGGACGTCAAGGAGGCGGTGTGGTCGGCACTCGGAAGCCTCGCGAGCGCACCGGCCGAGGAACGAACGCTCACCGGCCTTGCGCTGCTGCTCCACTCGAACGCGCTGCGCATCGCGCTCGGCGCCTACACGCTCGAAGGCCCCTACGGACGCCTGCTCGACGCTGCCGAGCAGCGGCTCGCTTTTGCCGATGTGCAGTGTTTCGAGACCGAAGGGCTGATGGGCCATGCCGGTGTCGTCGCGCCGGTGCTCACCTATCTCTTCCACCGGCTCGAAGAGCGGTTCGACGGCCGCCCCACGCTTCTCATCCTCGACGAAGCCTGGATTTTCCTCGACCATCCCTTGTTCGCCGCGCGCATCCGCGAATGGCTGAAGACGCTGAGGAAGAAGAATGTCGCGGTCCTGTTCGCGACGCAGAGCCTCGCCGACGTCGCCGAGAGCGCCATCGCGCCGGCGATTATCGAAAGCTGCCCCCAGCGCATCCTGCTGCCCAATGACCGCGCGATCGAGCCGCAGAGCCGCGCCGCCTATGCGCGCTTCGGCCTCAACGACCGCCAGATCGAGCTGATCGGCCGCGCGACGCCCAAGCGCGATTATTACCTCCAGTCCGCGCGCGGAAACCGCTTGTTCGAGCTCGGCCTCGGACCCGTCGCGCTCGCTTTGTGCGGCGCCTCCGATCCCGACACGCACAAACGGATCGATGCGCTCCTCGCCGACCATGCCCGCGAAGACTTTGCCCGCCGCCTTCTTGGCGGCGCCGGTCTCGGCTGGGCCGCCGACCTTCTCGCCCAATTCACCAGCCCCAGCTCCAAGGAGTAGCGAAGCATGTCCTGTTCGTCGTTCCCCAAACGCGCCATCGCCTTCGGTCTCGGCCTCGCGCCGCTCGGTTCGTTCGTCGCCATCGTGCCGGCGACGCCCGCCGCGGCGCAATGGACCGTCTTCGACCCGAGCAACTACACGCAAAATGTGCTCACCGCCGCCCGCACGCTGCGGCAGATCAACAACCAGATCCGCTCGCTCCAGAACCAGGCGCAAAGCCTCGTCAACCAGGCGAAGAATCTGAGCACGATCGGCTTTCCCGAGGTGCAGGCACTCACGGCCTCGCTGCGTCGGATCGACCAGCTCATGGACGAGGCGCAGGGTGTTCAGTTCCGGATCGGCGCGGTGGACCAGCAGTTCCGCAAGCTTTTCCCGGCGCGCTTCGATTGGGCTCTCACCAGCGACGCGCATATCATGGACGCTCGCGAGCGGCTCGACACCTCAACCGCAGCGCTGCGGCAGACGATGAAGGTTCAGGCGCAGGTCGTCGACAATATCGGCGCGGATGCGGACACGCTGCGTGCGATCGTGTCGCGCAGCCAGGGTGCCGAGGGCGGCCTCCAGGCGCAGCAGGCGACGAACCAGCTGCTCGCGCTCGCCGCCAAGCAGCAATTCCAGCTCCAGAACCTCATGGCCGCGCAATATCGCGCCGAGGCGATCGAGCGCGCACGGCGCCTCCAGCAACGCACCGATGCGCGCGCGGCGACCTCGAGATTTCTCGATTCCGGCAACGCCTACACCCCTCGATAGGCGCGGCCGGAAAGGGCGGGCGGCATTCAGCCCCGTGCCGCCTGCCGCCGCGAGGTCCGGTGTCGCTCCCGGCCGGGCCTCGCGGTCTCCCCCAGCAGGACATATCGACCCGTGACCGACCTCAACGTCATCGACCGCTTCATGGCCGCCTTCATCCGCTATATCGACAGCGGGTTCGGCCTGCTGGGCGGCGACGTCCGCTTTCTCACCGCAACCCTGATCGCGATCGACATCACGCTCGCCGGCTTGTTCTGGGCGATGGGCGGCGAGGACAACGTGCTCGGGCGCCTCATCAAGAAAATCCTCTATGTCGGCGCGTTCGCGTTCATCCTGAACAGCTTCTCGATGCTCGCCGAGATCATCTTTCGCTCCTTTGCGCGCGCCGGCCTGACCGCAGGCGGGGGCACGATCGGCGCCGACCAGCTGCTTCGGCCCGGCTGGCTTGCGAGCACCGGATTTTCCGCGGCCAAGCCGCTCCTCGACCAGGCGGCCGACATGCTCGGCTTTACCACCATTTTCGACAATTTCGTGCCCATCGCGGTGCTGCTGTTCGCCTGGGCGATCGTCATCCTCGCCTTCTTCGTCCTCGCCGTGCAGATGTTCGTCACGGTCATCGAGTTCAAGCTGACCAGTCTCGCCGGCTTCATCCTCGTGCCGTTCGCCTTGTGGAACCGCACGAGCTTCCTCGCGGAGCGCGTGCTCGGCAATGTCATGAGCGCAGGCATCAAGGTGATGGTGCTCGCCGTCATCGTCGGGATCGGCTCGGGCTTCTTCTCCGAATTCACCAATGCGCTCGGACCGGAGCCCGATCTCGGCGATGCGATGAGCCTCGTTCTCGCCGCCTTGTCGCTGTTCGGCCTCGGCATCTTCGGGCCTTCGATCGCCTCCGGCCTCGTTGCCGGCGGTCCGCAGCTCGGCGCCGGCGCAGCGCTCGGCACGAGCATCGGTGCGGCCGGGACCGCGATGCTTGCCGGCGGCGCCACCCTGGGCGCCGCGCGGATGGCGGGCGGCGCCGCACTCGGTGCAGTCCGCGCCGGAACGAGCATGGGAACCGGCGCCTCGACCGCCTACGCGCTCGGCCGCGACACCGCCGCGACACCGAGCATGAGCGCCGGCATCGGCGCTGTCGGACACGCCGCGGGCACCAATGTGAAGGGCGCGATCGCCGACCGGCTCGGCCTGGGCGCAGCCGCCGAACGCGGACGGGAGGCTGCGTTCCGGGCGCTCGGCGGCGGCCGCGCGGGCGGCACGTCAGCAACCGCGGCCGATCGCGGCGCGTCCGACGCCATGCCCGATTGGGCACGGCGCCTCCAGCACCAGCAGGCGGCGCGCCACCACCGCCACACCGCGGTGCAGACCCTCAAGGAGGGCGATCGCGGCGGCGCGGCCGCGACCCCCGACATCAAGGAAAGCGAGGAATGACCATGTTCGGCACCGGCCACTTCAAGCGCGGCGTGCAGCGTTATGGACGCACCCCCGAGCCCGAAACCCCGTTTCAGCGCGCGGGGCAGCTGTGGGACGACCGGATCGGCGCCGCACGGGTCCAGGCGAAGAACTGGCGGGTGATGGCCCTCGGCAGCCTGCTCGTCAGCGCCGGGCTCGGCGCCGGGCTTGTCTGGCAATCCACGCGGAGCCGCGTCGTGCCCTATGTCGTCGAGGTCGACCATCTTGGCGAAGCGCGCGCGGTCAGCAAGGCCCAGGCCAACTACCGCCCGACCGATCCGCAGATCGCCTGGCACCTCGCGCGCTTCATTGCCGATGTGCGCGCCGTCTCGCTCGATCCTGTCGTCATGCGTGCGCATTGGCTCGACGCCTATGCCCACACGACCCGGCGCGGCGCGCGGTTTTTGAGCGACTATGCGCGCACGGCCGATCCGTTCGCGCAAATCGGCCAGCGCACGGTGTCGGTACAGGTCACCAGCGTCGTGCGTGCGTCGGACCGGTCGTTCCAGGTCACGTGGGTCGAGACCGCCTATGAGCGCGGGGCCGAGACCGGACGGTCGCACTGGACCGCGATTCTGACCGTCATCGTCAAGCCGCCGAACTCGGCCGACATACTGCGCCGAAACCCGCTCGGGCTCTATGTCGACGCGATTGACTGGAGCCGCGAGCTCGAGCCGCCGGCATCCGCCACCACACCGACGCCACGCTCCCCCGATCCGGGACGAGAGGCCGATCGCACCGGCGTACCCATCGCATCCACCACGGAGACGCAGCCATGAACCGAATGCTCCTTGTCACCGGCAGCCTGTCGCTCGTTTCGATCCCCATGTCGGCTGACGCCGACGCCGCCGCGTGGCAGCGCGCCGCTTCGGATCGCTCGGGCTCGCTCGAAAGCGTTGCTGCCGCGAACAGGCACGCGACGCAGGAGCCCACCGCATCCGCGTACACGAACGCGGTCCAGGTCTATCGCTTCGCCAAAGGCAATCTCTATCGCCTCTACGCCTCTCCCGGGCGCATCACCGATATCGCGCTTCAGCCCGGCGAGGCGCTCGTCGCGGTCGCTGCGGGCGATACCGCGCGCTGGGTGATCGGCGACACGACCAGCGGTAGTGGCGACGCCAAACGCACACATATCCTGGTGAAGCCGTTCAGCGCGGGTCTCGCGACCAACCTCGTCATCACGACCGACCGCCGCAGCTATCATCTCGATCTCACCAGCACGTCGGGTCCGGCGATGATGGCGCTTTCCTGGACCTATCCGCGCGATAGCCTGATCGCGCTCGAGAAGGCGCAGCGCGCCGAGGCCGCGGCACCTGCCGCGGCTGGGCTCGGGCTCGAGCGGCTCCATTTCAACTACGAAATCTCCGGCGACAATCCTGCCTGGCGTCCATTGCGGGCCTTCGACGACGGGCGCCAGACCTTCATTCAGTTTCCGGCGTCGATCGCGGTGGGCGAGGCGCCGCCGCTGTTCGTCGTCGACGAGCATGGCAAGCCCGCGCTCGTCAATTATCGCATGCGCGGGCGCTATTATGTCGTCGACCGCATCTTCAACGCGGCCGAGCTCAGGCTCGGCACCAGGCACCAGAAGGTCGTGCGGATCACGCGCGTCGGCGAGGACATGCGGCAGGGGAGGGGCTCGTGAGCGAGGCCGAAGCCCCGCCACCGCCAAAGGCCGATCCCGAGACGCTGGTGCTCCGCGCAAGCCCGCCGCGCGCCGTTCGCTTCCGCCGCGGCGTCATCATCACGGCAGGCGCCCTGGGCGCCGCCGCGCTGGCCGCGGTCACCTGGACCGCGTTGAGCCCGGTTGCGCTTCAGCACGCGGCTCCTTCCGAAGACATGTCGCAGCCGAATTCGCTGCCGGCAAGCGACACGCTGAATCGGCTGCCCTCGACCTATGGAGATGTCCCCAGGCTCGGGCCGCCACTTCCCGGCGACCTCGGGCGCCCCATTCTCGATCATCAGCGTGCAGTCGAGGAGCAAAGCTCCGGACTACCGGCGGGGCAGGGCACTGACGAGAGGGCGGCCGACAAGCGCATGCGCGAGGCGGCAGCCCTCCAGAGCGCGCGGCAATCCGCCATCCTGTTCCGCGAGGAGCAGCCGGCCGCAGCCCCTCCAGGGTTCGAGCCTAAGCCGGCGCCGCTCGCTCCGGCGTCGATCGACGCGGCAGGCGCTGTGCCGGGCGGGTACAAACCATCGCTCGATCCGGTGCGTGACCCGAATGCGCAGGAGCACAAGACGGCCTTCGTCGCCACCAGCGATGATCGGGACGACCGCAATCCCCATTCGCTCACGCCCGCGCCGTCGCCCTACCTCCTCTCGGCGGGCAGCGTCATTCCTGCGAGTCTGATCACCGGTTTACGCTCCGATTTGCCCGGCCTGGTCATCGCGCAGGTCACCGAGCGGGTCTATGACAGCCCGACCGGCCATACGCTCTTGATCCCGCAGGGCGCCCGGCTGATCGGCGCCTATGACAGCGTGGTCGCGTTCGGGCAGCGGCGCGCGCTGATTGTCTGGCAACGCATCGTAATGCCCGATGGCAGCGCGTTGAAGCTCGACAATGCACCGGCGAGTGATGCCGCGGGCTATGCCGGGCTCGAGGACGAGGTCGATTTTCACACCTGGACGCTGCTCAAGGGCGTGGCGCTATCCACCCTGCTCGGAGTCGGGTCCGAACTGGCGCTGTCCGGCGACAGCGATCTGGTTCGCGCGATACGGCTTTCGACCCAGAACAGCAGCGCGCGCGCGGGTGACCAGATCACCTCGCGCAACCTCGCCATCCAGCCCACGATCACGATCCGGCCTGGCGCCCGCGTCCGCCTGGTCCTCCATCGCGACCTCCTCCTCGAACCGTGGAATGAATGAGCCGATGCCCGAGATCAAACTTGCCCGCCTGCCCGACCGCTCGCCCGTCAAGATCAGCATCGGCATGATGCCGGATCTTAACGCCGCGCTTCTCGACTATGCCCGCTTCTATGGCGAAACTTATGGACGCGACGAGGCCGTGGCGGACCTCATCCCGGCGATGCTCACCAGCTTTGTCGAGAGTGACCGCGCCTTCGCGCAGTGGCGGCGCGTGCCCGAACGGAGAAAACCATAAACCTCGACGAGATGCCGGAGCGCGATACCTCCGCCTCGCGGATGTGAGACGCCGCGTCACCGGGCAAGGCAAAGATCCGCGAGCCTGTCGCCGCCGGTCGTTTTCCCTGGCGCGCGGTGGAGCGAGCGCGAAATCGACATGTAGCTCGCCGCAGGTCGTATCTCGCTATGGAGGATCGCAGCGGCTGGCACGGGCGGGCATGGGCGGCGAATGTGGCGGATCCTGATCCGCGTGGAACCAGCCCGGCGACCACCCAAAAATTTGCATATCGGACCTCTTGACGAGCCGGGCTCGCTTACCAAATTTCTCCGTCGCCGGACGCCGAGTTCGGGTCCGGCTGGACATCGGGGGCGTCGGCTCTCCTGTACCGGCGCTTCTCATGCCCAGATCGCTTCACAAGGAGGATTTGGAAATGAGAACCAATTTCGACTTTACGCCCTATCGGCGCTCCACGGTCGGCTTCGACCGTCTCTTCGATCTGCTCGAGACCGGGATGCGCGGTGATGCGAGCGATGGCTATCCGCCCTTCGACATCGTGAAGGAGAGTGAGGACGACTATCGCATCACACTCGCTGTGGCCGGCTTCCGCCCAGATGAGATCGAGGTGGTCGCACAGCAGAACCAGCTCACGGTCACCGGCAAGCGTGCCGAGGAAAAGGAGCAGGGTGAGTATCTGCACCGCGGCATCGCGATGCGCGCGTTCGAGCGGCGCTTCCAGCTCGCCGACTTCATCGAAGCAGGCAACGCCAGCTTCGACAACGGCCTGCTCACGATCGAGCTCAGGCGGGTGGTCCCGGAGGCCATGAAGCCGCGCAAGATCGAGATCGGCGGCGGCGATGCCAGGGGGCAGATCGAAGACCAGGGCGAGACGCGTCGAGCCGCGTGATCCCGCAAATCGGCTCGCCGGCGTCGCCCGCAACGCCGGCCGCCGGCGAGCCATGCCGGTTGCGCGACGGCGGAGCGCTATTGCCGCGCAGCCTCGGCGCTCGGGCTGCAAGCGGTCCGAGCCGCCGGCGGGTGCCGGCGAACCCATGCGGCAGAACCGGCTTCGCTACGGCGCGTAATGGCAGGCTTTGACCGAACCCGCCCCGCCCCAGCCCAATCGCCCTGGCACAGACGCCATGCACCTCGGCCCGAACATTCTGTCGAGCTTCGTGATGCTGCTGGTCACGATCGGCCCCGTCGAAACGGCGGCGGTCTTTGCCGGCCTCACGAAGGGAATCCACCGCCACCAGCGGCTCAGTCTGGCGATACGCTCGACGTTGATCGCCGGTCTCGTGTTGCTCTTGTTCGCGCTCGGCGGCAATCTTGCCCTGCGGTTGATGCATATCTCGCTGCCGGCGTTTCGCGTCGCCGGCGGCCTGCTCCTGCTTCTCCAGGCCCTCAGCCTCACATTCTCGGGGCCGGGCCTTTCCTCCATCAGCGACAGCGAACGACGCGACGCGCAGCGCCCCGGGGACATCGCCGTCTTTCCGCTCGCCTTTCCGCTCATTGCCGGCCCAGCCGGCTTGTCCGCGGTCGTGCTGCTGATGGGACGCGCCGGTTCGATAGGCGAAAAAGCGGGCGTGATCGTGATGATCGTGATCTGCCTTGGCTTCACCTTCGGGGCGATGCGCACAGCCGAACGGCTGGTCGCGATGCTCGGTGAGACCGGCGCCGATGTTGTCGGCCGCGTATCCGGCATGCTGCTGGCCGGTCTCGCGATCCAGTTCATGTTCGATGGACTTGAGCAAGCCCCCTTTCTGCAGTGAGCGCCGCCGCGCTGCTCAGTCGAACGGAATGATGGCGTCGGCCGCCCGCCATTCCGCCGGCCGAACCAAATGGCCGTGCGCGATCCTGACGGAATGAAGCGCGCCCTCGAGCTCACGCTGCCAATGGTCGAGAAAATCGAAGAGCACCGGAAAGTCCGGTGCCAGGTCATATTCCTGCCAGACGAAGAGCTGCAGCAGCGACGGCGCATCGGGCCGGTGGTAATGGATTTCCGCCGTCGTCAACCCATAGCCATCGAGCTGGGCGAGAAAGGCGCGGTCCGTCATTGCGCCCGTTCCCTCCCGTCATCGTCGTCATCGAGCGCGCGCAGCGCGGCAAGCACGTCGTCGAACGCCACGGCGCGGCGGACCCCCGGCGGCCGGCGCAACGCGGGCTTGCCCTCGACCGCGGCACGGTCGGATGCCCAGGAGGCGAGAATGGCGCGCTTCACCTCGGGTTCGAGGCTGGGATGGCGCGCAACATCGAAGGGGTGAAGAAACCGAGAGCCTGACTGCGACATGTCGACCTCCTTTCCTCGCTGTCACTCCTCTCTTCGCGAAATCGCTGTTCGAGATTTTGGTCTGCGAGCCCTGACCGTCAAGAGGCTTGGGAACGCGTCGGCGGGCGCTTTTTGGCACTCGGTAGCGAAGAGTGCCAAAAATTTTTGCGGGCCCTCTTGACGCGAAAAACACCGCTTCCCAGCTTCGGAAAACCTGTCACTCAGATGAATGACAGGGACATCACATCATGTTTTGCAACTGGAGGTTTTGCCATGCATTTCCGTCCCTTGCACGACCGTGTGGTCGTCCGCCGCATTGACGCCGACGAAAAGACGGCCGGCGGTATCATCATTCCCGACACTGCCAAGGAAAAGCCGCAGGAAGGCGAGGTCGTCGCCGTCGGCCCCGGCGCCCACGACGACAAGGGCAGTCTCGTGACGCTGACGGTCAAGCCCGGCGATCGCGTGCTGTTCGGCAAATGGTCCGGCACCGAGGTCAGGATCGACGGCGAGGATCTCCTCATCATGAAGGAGAGCGATATCCTCGGCGTCATCGACAACGTCGTGCCGCTCAAGCGGGCAGCCTGACCTCAACTGGTCTCCCATCATTTCCAAGACGGACGTTCAGAAAGGAGTTGAATCGCAATGGCTGCAAAGGAAGTGAAGTTTGCGTCGGACGCGCGTGATCGCATGCTGCGCGGCGTGGATACGCTTGCAAACGCGGTCAAGGTCACGCTCGGCCCCAAGGGGCGCAACGTCGTGATCGAAAAGAGCTTCGGCGCGCCGCGTATCACCAAGGACGGAGTCACCGTCGCCAAGGAGATCGAACTTGCCGACAAGTTCGAGAACATGGGCGCGCAGATGCTGCGCGAAGTCGCCAACAAGCAGAACGACAAGGCCGGCGACGGCACCACCACGGCCACCGTGCTCGCGCAGGCGATCGTCCGCGAAGGCTCCAAGGCCGTCGCCGCGGGCATGAATCCGATGGATCTCAAGCGCGGGATCGACCTGGCCGTGAATGCCGTCGTCGAGGATATCGAGGCGCACGCCAGAAAAATCAGCGCGAACAGCGAAATCGCGCAGGTCGCCACCATCTCGGCCAATGGCGAGGCGGAGGTCGGCCGCATCATCGCGGAGGCGATGGACAAGGTCGGCAATGAGGGCGTGATCACGGTCGAGGAGGCCAAGAGCCTCGAAACCGAGCTCGAGACCGTCGAGGGCATGCAATTCGACCGGGGCTACCTCTCGCCCTACTTCATCACCAACGCCGAGAAGCTGAAAGTGGAGCTGGATGATCCGTATATTCTCATCCACGAGAAGAAGCTCTCCAACCTTCAGGCGCTGGTGCCGCTGCTCGAGAAGGTCGTTCAGGCGGGCCGTCCATTGCTCATCATCGCCGAGGACGTCGAGGGCGAAGCGCTCGCGACGCTCGTCGTCAACAAGCTGCGCGGCGGCCTGAAGGTCGCGGCTGTCAAGGCGCCGGGCTTTGGTGATCGCCGCAAGGCGATGCTCGAGGACATCGCGATCCTGACCGGCGGCAACGTCGTCAGCGAAGAGCTCGGCACCAAGCTCGAAAACGTCACGGTCTCGATGCTCGGCCGCGCCAAGAAGGTGACGATCGACAAGGACAACACGACTATTATCGACGGTGTCGGCGCCAAGAGCGACATCGACAGCCGGGTCGCGCAAATTCGTCAGCAGATCGAGACCACCAGCAGCGACTATGATCGCGAGAAGCTGCAGGAGCGGCTTGCCAAGCTGGCCGGCGGCGTCGCGGTGATCCGCGTCGGCGGCGCGACCGAGGTCGAGGTCAAGGAGAAGAAGGACCGTGTCGACGACGCGCTCCATGCGACCCGCGCGGCGGTTGAGGAGGGCATCCTTCCCGGCGGCGGCATCCCGCTGCTGCGGTCGATCGAGGCACTCGATCGTCTTGAAGCCGCCAACGACGACCAGCAGTCGGGCATCGATATCGTCCGCCGGGCGCTGCGCGCCCCGGCTCGGCAGATTGCTGACAATGCCGGCGAGGATGGCGCCTACATCGTCGGCAAGCTGCTTGAGAGCCGGGACTATAACCATGGCTTCAACGCGGCTACCGGCCGTTACGAAGACCTGGTGAAGGCGGGCGTGATCGATCCCGCCAAGGTGGTGCGCACGGCGCTGCAGGACGCGGCATCGGTCGCGTCGCTGTTGATCACCACCGAGGCCTTGGTCGCCGAACTGCCCAAGGAGGAAAAGGCGACGGCCGCTCCGGCGATGGACTATTGAGGACACGAATGGGCCCGGCGCCGGCCGGGCCCTCTTTTCCATCCACGAAGGGAAGCGTCGCCGCGGGCGGTACCTGCCCCCGTGCTCGAGCGCTTATGGCGTTCCATCAAATCGGTCGGAAAAAACTTGCCGACCGGTAAGAAAATGTTCTGAAATCGGGAGTTCGCTACGTAATTTGTCCGGCGCCTCGACAGGCGCCGCGGTTGGAGACGCTTGAATGTCTCTTATGGCGCGCAAGTTCGGAGCCGATGATCATGCGCTTCTGGCTTTGGTGCTCGATGGCACACATGATTGCGTGAAGATTCTCGATGGCGACGGTCGCATCGAGTTCGTCAACCGCCAAGGCGCCGAAGCGATGGATCTGCGCACGCCGGAAGAGTTGATTGGCCAGCGATGGATCGATCGCTGGCCGCTCGAGGCGCAACCAAAAATCCAGGAGGCACTGGACCGTGCGCGTTCGGGTGAGCAGACACGCTTTCAAGCAATGCGTCCGCGACCTGACGCAAGCGCCAGCTGGTGGGACGTCATGGTCGCGGCCGTGCGTTCCGCCGATGGGTCATTCACACATTTTCTGACGATCGCGCGCGATATCACACCGGAAGTCGTAGAGCGCGACCGCGTGCAGACGATCAGCGCTGAAATGCGGCATCGCCTCCGCAACGCGCTGTCGATCGCTGCCGCGCTGGTCAACATGAGCGCTCGGGGAAAGCCCGAGGTTCAAGCGTTCGCGGCGGAAATCACGCAACGCCTCGGCCAACTCTCGAGCGTGCAAGGATACATTCTCGACCCCGGTGTGAGAAAGAAGTTCGCCGAGATCGTATCCATGCTCGCCGCTGCGTACGGCGACGGAACCCAGCTCGAGTTCGGTGTCATCCCGGATGCCGAGTTCGACGATTCCGCCCTCCAGGCCCTCGCCCTCAGTTTCGGCGAGTTATGCACCAATAGTCTCAAATATGGCGCCCTCGCGAGTGGCGCGAAGGTCAAGGTCGACGCCGAGGTGGAGGACGATCTATGCACGCTCGTCTGGTCGGAGCAGACCGAATTCAAAGGTCAACGCGACGGAGGCCAGGGGCTGAAGCTGATCGACCGAATTGTTACCTCGACCGGGGGGCGCGTCGTGCGGAGCATAAATGGACGCGACCTGACGGTCCGCATATCGCTGCCCTTGAGCAAGGGTTCGCAACCGGCGAGCGGCCGAACGTCGGAAAGCGTACGTCGAAGGAGAGCCAACGAAACGTCGGGAGGCGACCGACGCCGTCGCCGCCGATCGTGTGTTTAGCCGCTGTCGTCGTCGCCAGCCGGACCACTCAAGGCGCCGGCACATGTTTCGAGCATGTTCCCACCTTCCGTGCCGCGCCCCGTATGGTGGCTGCGCCCAGCCGAGTTCGCCTCCTCTGGTCCCATCAGCACCGTTCCCTCTGACGCCGCGCCGACAGAGCATGGCGCTCGTTCAGGTGCGGCCCTGTCGGCCGGCGCGCGGGAGCTTCGGTGTGACCCCCACCAGATTGCTGATCGGCCAGATTCTCCTTGTCTTCGCCATCGTCATCGGCGGGGTGTGGGCGGCGACCCAATGGGCCGCCGCCGCGCTCGCCTTCCAGCCCGAGCTCGGGCCCGCCTGGTTCCACCTTGGCGATGTTCCGATCTATCGGCCCTGGGCACTGTTCGGCTGGTGGTATCACTACGATGCCTATGCACCGCACATCTTCGACCGGGCCGGGATGGTGGCAGGGGCGAGCGGGTTTGCGGGGTGCGCTGCCGCCATTGCCGGCTCGCTGTGGCGCGCGCGGCAGGCGCGGCATGTCACGACCTACGGCTCGGCCCGCTGGGCCGAGCCGCGCGAGATCCGCCGCGCCGGGCTGTTCGGCGATGCGGGCGTCTTCCTCGGCCGTCTCGGCGATCGCCATCTGCGCCACGACCGGCCTGAACGTGTCATCGCCTTTCTCGAAAGCGACAGAGCGTTCGTTCGTTGGTGTCGGAATGCAACCGATTGAATCGGCCAGCGGCTCCAATCGGTCCGAATTGCACGCCGAACGAATCTCGGATCTTGTTACGGCTGACGAATTCGCGTGTCTGGCGCGTCTGTCGAGACGACAGATCGATCGTTTGCGTAAAGCGCGGCCGCCGGGCTTTCCCCGTGAATATGAGCTTGGCAGTGGCCTGAGCAAGTTTCGGCGCTGCCCCCGGTTCCGTCGTTCCGAAGTCGATGCATGGCTGGATTCCCGTGCTCTTTGGTAGCCGGGTAGACACAAAGTTCGTAGCCGGCGCTCCGTCTGGATCTCGCCGTTTTGGCTGCAAGGCGTCCATTTGCGGTCGTTGGGGGGGAGTAATCGTCTCACCCGAAACCCGCCATTCTCCAAGGCCCTGCGTCCGGTTTGCCCGCCGAACATGTTGATCTACGCAAGCTTTAGCATCGTATGGTCGGCAGCGGGGCGCCGCACCAGGCCACGTGGACAAAGGTCGAGGCGGTGACTCGGGGCTGATCCAAGGCTGCCTTTTGGAGGCGGCGTCGGGTGAGCGGATTGGTGTTTCGGATGAGGATTGGGCGCTGATCGCGTCCTTAGGTAGGAGTATGTCGCGCCAGATAATCGGTACCTTGAGGTCAAAACTCGCCTCGAGCGCAATCAAGGTCGCATGTCCTGGGGCATTGTCAGCCGCGCGAGCGATCATAGCCCGCGCGTCCGCTTCCTGTCCGGCGGTGATCGAGGCGATCTCGACCTCGAGACGATAGTCATTGCACTGAGACCGACCGACCTCCTTCGCGCTGCGACTCACTCTCGTTCCATTATGTTCTGGACCATGAGCGCAACCGCCGTCCCTTTCGACCTGGATGCGCCAGAGGGCAGTCTCCGGCCCATCATCCGATATAGGCATTACCCTGCGATTTCCGAGGAATGGGATTCGCAGGGTAGCCGTTGAGCTTTCGTAATTTACCCTGCATACTAGCGAAATCGGCGTTCGCAGGGTAAAATCATGGCAGTCCAGCCCTTCTCGGATGAACAATCGCGCGTAATCGTCAACCTCGAACAGGCGTATCAGGTCTGGATGGACAGCCTGCGCATGCTCAACGATCTGCCCTACAATATGCGCGTCAAGGAGGTGTCGGGCCGCCAATATCTCTACGAAGTGACCGACCGGCTCGGGAACATGAAAAGCAAAGGGCCGCTGGACCCCGACAAGCAGGATGAGTTCGATCACTACAAGACGGAGAAGGCCGAGCTGAAAGATCGGCTCGCTCAGAGCAGGTCTGCCCTCAAGGAGCAGGCCAGCCTATACCGCGCGCTGCGGCTTCCGATGCTACCGATAGAAGCAGGTAAGATCTTGCGCGAGGCCGATCGCATGCGCTTCCTTGGCACGCAGGCCATGGTCGTAGGCACCAATGCGCTGGTCGCCTATGCGTTGGAGGCCAACGGGTTCATCCGGGATGCTCCGGGCGAGACGGTGGACTTCGACATGGCGTTGACGGCGATCGAGGCCGATGAGCAACGCCCGACATTATGGAAGGTGCTCAAGGAGGTCGACATGACCTATTCGGTCAATGCCGAACGACCCTTCCAGGCGCGCAATGCCAGGGCGTATGAAATCGAAATCCTGTCCGCACCGAGCCGGGTTGGCGGACAGACTGAGCGTGACAAGCCTCGCCCAATTCCCTTGCCCGAGCAGGAATGGCTGCTTAACGGCCGACCCGTCGATCGCGTGGTCGGCGTGCGCGACGGCGAGGCGGCACGACTGGTGGTTCCCGATCCGCGATGGTTTGCGCTCCAGAAGCTTTGGATGGCGGAGAAGCCTGAGCGCAATCCACAGAAGAAGCCGAAGGATCGCAAGCAGGGCATCGCGCTGCTCAACGCCGTCTCGCAAACCATGCCCCATTATCCGCTCGACACCGCCTTTTACGACGCGCTTCCAGGCGCGCTGAAACCGCATTTCGAGCGGTGGGATACCCAAAAGCCGGAGCGATAACGGACCGGCTTCACAACATTATCGCCTTCCAGTCGCCAATTGTGAGCGCGTGATAGCGCGCGAGCAAAGCTCGGCCTTCAGCATAAATTCCGCGCCGGCCGACCGAACATGAGCGCACTGCCGACCGGCATTACGCGCCAGGTCAGTTCCTTCGAGGACATGCGACGAGATCGTTACTCGACAATGTGCCGGCGACCGATGCCGCGGGTTATGCCGGGCTCGGAGACAAGGTCGATTTTCATACCTGGACGCTGCTTAACGGCGTGGCCGTCTCGACATTGCTTGGGGTCGGTTCCGAGCTTGCCCTCGCCGGCGACAGCGATCTCGTTCTGGCGCCCTGGAAGGAACGAGCCGATGCCTGAGATAACGCTTGCGCGCCTGCCTGAGCGAACGCCGGCCAAGCTGACGGTCAGCGTGCCGCCTGATCTCAAGCGAGCCCTCGATGACTATGCCGAATTTTATCGTGCAACCTACCAGCAGGAAGAATCCGCCGCAGAATTGTTGCCGGCGATCGTGAGAGCGTATCTCGAAAGCGACAGAGCGTTCGTTCGTTGGTGTCGGAATGCAACCGATCGAACCGCATAGCTGCTTCGACCGGTCCGAAGTGCACGCCGACCGAATCCCGGATTTCGTTACGGCTGACGAATTCGCGCGTTTGGCACGTCTGTCGAGACGACAGATCGATCGTTTGCGCAAACGCCGACCGCCAGGTTTTCCCCGAATATGAACTTGGCAGCGGGCTGAGCAAGTTTCGGCGCTGCCCCCGGTTCCGTCGTTCCGAAGTTGATGCCTGGCTGGGCGCTCGTGCTCTTTGGTAGTCGGCCGATGGAGAGTTTGTAGGCGGCGCTCGTTGCAGAAGCATCCGAGATGATTGTGCGAGTGCGGCCGCGTTATCTGCTTGAGGAACTGCCGGCATCCGCGATCCACGGATTGAGGCACGGCTTGCAGACGCTGAAAGCGGTAGTTCGTTCGGCCGGCGGTAGCCGACCGTCGTAACGGCCGATATTGGTGAAAGGCGACTATCAACATGCGGGTTGATGACGGGCGCGTCGTTCATGATGACCGGAGCTGTTCGCTGTTTTGGACTTGAGGAAAGCTCGCCCGATCGACGGTTACGATTCTACTGCATAGACGAACATTTACCTGTTGGCGTGGGGAGCACCGGGGCGATGCTCCCGGTGCGCCAGTTCCAGGATTGCGAGCCGTCTTTCCTCCGACGGCATACGATCTGTTCGTGCAACGCATACATACCGGGCATGAAACCTGTTTCCAGATGGGGCCCGTCGGTGAAGACCATTGCGGTGTGGCCCGGCACGAACGTTTTCCAGTCGGGGCCATGCGCGGCGGTCGGCTCCGCATTGCGCGCGAAGCTGGTCCAGTAGTCGAGCATCTCGCCGGAAAGCCTGCGCTCGTCCGCCGTGGGCGGAATGGCGGGCCAGTTCGGAGGCGTATCCTCGATCGTGCCGAACACGAAGGGCACCTCGCTGGCGTGCATCGCCCTGAGGTTCGCAGCGTCCTCGCTCGGGTAGCCATGGTCGAAGTAATACAGGAACGACGGCTGACCGATCGCCGCCTGCTTGCGCACGAGCCGTTCGGAAGCCCAACCGAACACTGTGTCGCGTGTAGCCGCCAAGCGCGTCTGTTCGAAATCCCGCGCTGGATACAGCTGCAGATATGCGTCGGCGAGATCGCCGTACCGCGCCCGGATCTCACGCGTATAGGCGTCAGCATCGGCAGGTAACGGGGGCAGCAGAAAGCGCAGACTGCGGATTTCGCCACTGTTGAAACCGGCGATCAGCGGCACCGACGCCTGCTCGCCCCGATCGAACGTATCGACGATCTGACGCGTGAGGATTTTGCCATCGATCGTTCCATAGGGCACGTAGCCGACCGCGGCGGCGTCTTCGACCAGCTTGCGCGCGTCCATCGCCCGCAGCGCGGCAAGGTTCGCTGCGCCCAGCTTTCCCGCTATCCAGGAGCCGAGCGCCTCTGCCGAAGGCTCCTCACCCTGTTTGCCCCGCAACGCAGGCGTGGTGAACGCATAGCCGCTTTCGACGATGGCCTTGTCGAACGTGCCCCGGGCAGCGGGGGACGCGAGCAGATATTCGACGCTCAGCGCACCGGCGGATTCACCGAAGATCGTCACATTATGCGCTTCGCCGCCGAAGGATGCGATGTTCTTGCGCACCCATTCGAGCGCCCGGATTTGGTCGAGCAGTCCGTAATTGCCCGAAACGTCGTCCGGAGATTCCTTGCTGAGTTCGGGGTGGGCCAGATAGCCCAGCACGCCGACCCGATAGTTGATCGACACCAGCACGACCCCACGCTTGGCGAACTCCCGGCCGTCATACATCGGCGAATGGCCCGATCCCCAGATCAGCGTCCCACCGTGAATCCACACCATCACCGGCGCATTGTGCGCATCGACCGGGGCGGTGACGTCCAGCGTGAGGCAATCCTCGCTCATCGGCACCTTGCCGCGATCATAGGGCCCGGGAGCCATTGGCGGCTGCATGCAGGCGACGCCCATCTTCTGCGTCGGGCGCACGCCGCTCCACCGGGGCATGGGCTCCGGCGGGCGCCAGCGGCGCGGACCGACCGGCGGCATCGCATAGGGAATCGCGCGAAACACGTTCGCATCGCCTTCACGCAGGCCCTTCACCGCACCGGCAGGAGCATCAACGATCGGCGCCGCATCGCGAGCCGACGCGCTTGCGCCGCCGGCACTCACGACCGCCGTGCAGGCCATGATCGCAGCAATCACCAGGCGGGACAGGCTCTTCATCATGGACTCCTTGCGCACTATTCGTCTGCTCAGCTCTCTTTTCGGGGGAGCCAACCGGGCTTCCCGCGCCCGCCGGCATATCCGGCGGCCACACGCTGCTTGAGCAGGGCGGGCGGGCGAAAGCGCTCCCCATAGCTTGCCTGCAAGATTTCCTGGACCTGCAAGCAGAGGCTCGAGGTCACATTGTCCATCAGCGCGAAGGGGCCGATCGGATGCCCCAGGCCGAGACGGCAGGCGGTATCGAGATCCTCGGGCGTGGCGGCGCCTTCATCGACCAGTCGGACGGCTTCGATCAGCATTGCATGCAGCATCCTGTTGACGGCAAAACCCGCGACATCCTTCACCGCGATCGGGCTCTTCCCGATTTCCGCGAGCAGTTTCGTGGTCCAGGCGACGGTTTCTGGCGCGGTCTCGAACGCGGCCACGACTTCCACCAATCGCATCCGCGACACCGGCGAGAAATAATGCGTGCCGAGAAAGTTCGGTCGGCGCGCCTTCGAGAGCGCTGCGCTCAACGTCGAGATGGGGAGCGTCGACGTGTTCGACGCGATGATGCATTTGGTCGCACAGGCCTCGTCGAGCGCCTGCAGCACCGCTCGTTTGACATCGAGCGATTCGAACACCGCCTCGGTCGCCAACGCGCAACCGGCGAATTCGGCGAGATCGGGCGCGGGGCGGATTCGATCGAGCGCCTCGTCCTTCTGCGCGCTCGTGTACTGTCCGCGCGACACGCCGCGCTCCAGGAGCTCTTCCAGCCGCGCAAGGGCAGTTTTCAGCTCGGCGGGATCACAGTCGTTGAGCAGTACCTTCCTGCCGGCCAGCGCGAATACCAGCGCGATCTCGGCGCCCATCAGGCCGGCGCCCACCACTCCGATGTCTCCTTTGCCCGCACCATCTGGCACAGCAGTCACGAGACTTCTCCCGCTCGCACGCGACAATCAGCTGCGAAACCCGGTGAGCTCCACCCTGCGACAAGCATCCGCCGCACGATCAGAATTTCTTGCGCAGATTCAGCGCAACATATCGTCCGATCGGATTGTAGCTGCCGCCGATTCCGTCCCCGCCGGGGAAGAAAGGCGGATTGCGGTCGAAGAGATTGTTGATCTGCATCGCGAGCTGCGTTCCCTCGGCCAGGCCGACGTCCGGCAGAGTGACGGTGAGGCGCAGGTCGACCGTCGTATAAGCGTCGGCACTGTACTCGGCGGTTCCCGTCGGCGTCGCATATTGGGCGGTTATTCCATCGCGGTAATTCACGAAGCCCACGGCACTCACCGGGCCGGCCTGGATCCCCAGGGTGCCGCGCAAGGTCGCCTTGGGGATTCCTTGGACCAACTGATCCGATTCGGGGGCGGTGGCGGAAAGCTGCGTGTCGAATTTGAAGA
Organism: uncultured Stakelama sp.; assembly: GCA_964639855.1. GTDB lineage: Bacteria > Pseudomonadota > Alphaproteobacteria > Sphingomonadales > Sphingomonadaceae > Sphingomonas. The sequence goes on from CAZXFY010000007.1 coordinate 39,400, forward strand.
TATAATTGCCCGCCACGCCGGCGAAGACGGCGCCGAAACCCGTCGGCAGGCGATAATTGACATCGAAGTCCAGGCCGTTGGTGTCGCGGACCCCGAAATTGCCCTGCCGGAAGTCGAGCAGATTGCCGATGGGGGGCAGCGTGCCGGGCACGAAATTGACGGGCACGGCAATCGACAACAAGCTGTCGAGCTGCGCGGCCGTTGGATTACGATAGACGACCGATGAGAATGTAGGATCGGTGAAGGCGATGCTGCCGCCCGGAGTCCCGATCACGTTGGTGTAGTGGATGTCGTAATATGTCGCGCTGATCCGGAAATTGGGCAGGAACGCGGGTTGCCAGTCAGCCCCGACGGAATAGGTTCGTGCCTCTTCCGGCTGGAGATCCCTGTTCCCGCCCAGCAGGAAGACGGTATCGACCTGCGCCGCCCCGCGTGTCGGGTCGCGATAGATGCTTCCCGCAATTGCGGCAGCGTTGAAATAATATGCGCCCACGGTAGCCCCGACGTCGCGCAGTCCCGGCGCCCGGAAGGAGGTGCCATAGGTTCCGCGAACGGTAAGGCCGTCGAAAGGATCCCAGTTGAGCCCGATCTTCGGGTTCGTCGTGGAGCCGAAATCGCTGTACTCGTCGTAGCGGCCCGACACCGACAGCTCGAGGCTGCGCACGAGCGGAACTTCGTTGCCCGGACCGAAGATGGGCACGAAAATCTCGCCATAGACCGACTTGATATTGCGATCGAGGTCTTCGGGAACCGGGCTGCCGCCATAGATGCCCGCCTGCTGGAAGGATTCGTGACGGTATTCGAAGCCCGCCGCAATTTTCAGTTGACCGCCCGGCAGGTCTGCCACCGGGCCGTCGATTTTCGCGGCGCCCAGATAGGTGCGCTGGTGGATCGTCAGGTCGCCCGCATAATCGGTGATCGCCGCCGCCACGTCGGGCGAAGTACCGTCGCCGAATGGATCGAGCGCCGTTTCTGGTGTGGTTCCGAGCGCCGCCGCATCGAGCGCCGCGGGATCGATCGCCGGAAGATACGAATCGTTCCTCGCCGAATCGTAGGTGCCGTAAACGCTCAGCGTCAGGTCGCCGATCAGATCGGCGTCGATTCCCGCCGTCGAATTGAGCGCGCGCACGCGATAGAGATTGTCGATGTGATCCGCGCCGTAGAGATTGTCGGTTCGGAACTGCACGAATTCGGTCGTGGCGCCCGTGCCCGGCGGTGCCTGGAAATACGGGTTCGCGAAGCCGGGGAGGTTGTAGAGAATTACCCCGCCCGAAGAACCAGTGGCCGCCGGTGGTGCTGCGCGAACCGTGTCCTTTCGATCCGAATAGAGAAGGTCGCCCCACAGCCTGACGCCTTCGCTCAAATCCTGTCGAGCGGTTACGAACGCGCTGTGCAGCCGAGAGGCCGGGACGAGGTCCGCCACGGCACCGTTGTCGCACTTGTTCGTCGTGTTGGGGGCAAGCGCGGGCGCCGCATAGTTGACGGCAAAGCCGGTGGTGTCGACCAGCACGTTCGGCGAAGGGCAGTAGGTCGTTCGCGTGTCGACGCCGCCATAGGGCCGATGATCCACGACGCGATAGTCGCGGTCGGCCCCAATGATGTTGCCGTTTTCGGAATATTGGTACGCCGCCAGGATCGAGCCGCTGTCCCACTCCTGCCCCGCGAGAGCGCCTGCGCTGAAGGTGTGGTAGTCGTCGGCCATTCCGTAGCGAACGGAGGTCTCGATCCCCGAGACGCGCTTTCTGGTGATGAAATTGACGACGCCCGCGACCGCATCGGATCCGTAGATCGCGGACGCACCGTCGGCCACGATCTCGACCCGCTCGATCGCGAGTTCGGGAATGAACGGGAAGTCGGGATTGGTCTGGTTCACCGCGGCGCCGACCAGTCGGTGACCGTTCATGAGCGGAAGTGTCGCTGAAGCCGGCAGGCTGCGAAGACCGGGCGCGAACGCACCGGGGCCGCCGCCCGCCGCCCTGGGGGCGGTGTTGAAGCTGTTGAGCTGGGGCACCGCGGCGAGAAGCTCCGGCGTGGTGCTGGCCCCGATCGTCTCGATGTCCTCACGCGAAACGCTGATCAGATTCGAACCCGTCGGCGGAACGCCCCGGATGCTCGATCCCGTGACGATAATCTCGCGCCCGACCTGCGCGTCATCGCCGGACTGCGACGTCGGATCATCGCTCTGCTGCTCCGTATCGGATTCGGACAGGCCAGGAGCGGTATCCTGCGCGTGAGCGGGGGTGGCCAGAAGAAGCGCCAGCGCCGCCATCGAGGCCCCGAAAAGCGCCAGGCGCGCTCTGTTATTGGAAGAAGCAGCCATTCAAGTCCCTCCCGAAACCGTTTCCCGCTTTTTGCGGTGTGATCTTCAAGGCCTTCCCGATCACTGCGCCAGGCACCGCCTGTCGGGACGGGCGGTGGCGCAGGGACGGTCATTGCGCATGGATGTCCCATCGGTGGTCGGATGGCCATGACGCGGCTGACACGGTTACTTGACGGAAGTGACAGAGACCGGGTCCGGCACCCTGGATGAATCGAGCGTCACGCGACCAATCATCCCTTGCGAATCTTGCCGATCGTCTGCCCGGTCCACCTGCGGATCGCCCGGCGCAGGTTTGCGGCGTCGCTGAAACCGACCTTCCACGCCACGTCCTCGACACTCATCCGCGTCGTCTGCAAATATTCCAGCGCGAGCTTGCGGCGGACATCGTCCACAATATCCGCATAGCTCGTGCCTTCGTCCGCCAGGCGCCGACGCAGGGTGCGCTCGTGCACACCGACCTGCCCGGCGATTGCCGCCATCGACGGGAAGCGATTGGGCGCCAGAAGCAGGAGTTGATAGATTTCGCCGGAGAGACCCGAGTTCGCTGTCGATTGGCCGATGAGACGCTCGCAGGTCTCCTCCAGCATCGCGCGTGTGAGTCGATTGCCGAGTTCTGGCGTCTGATCGAGGATTCGTATCGGGTAATGCAGTTCGTGCGCAGGCTGATCGTAAAGACACGGACATGACAGCTCGCGCTGATCCTGGGCGGAATAGTCGTCCTCCGGCAAACCGAACAATGCGCGTATCGGCAGATTATCCACGCCCGCCGTGTCGCGGATATGGGTGAAGGTCATCTTCATCTGCTGACGCACCAGGAAGGTGCGCAGTTCACTGCTCATCACATCCCGATAGATTTCACCGAATTCCCAGATCGCTAGCTCTCCCTCGACTCGCCAGCCAAGGCGCAGGGCCGGGGTGGCCAGCGGCTGGTACCGTACGGCGAAGTCGAAAAACTCGCGCATCGTGGGGGAACACATCAGCGCATAGCCGTACATTCCATAGGCCGAGAGGTGGAGGCGCGAGCCGATGGTGAAAGCATCGCCGAACTCGGCGCCCGCCGCGACGATGTTCTCGCAAGCGGTGAGATACTGGCCGATCGACGTCATGGTGTGCGGGTTGCGCACCTCTTCCACGGTCAGGCCGGTGCGATGGAGAACCGCCTCGGCCCGAATGCCGCGTTCCGCAACCGCATCGATGACGGTGGTCAGCTTATACGGCGCGAACATGCGCTGATTGAGCGACGGGAAGCCGATGCGGCCATTGGATGCCGATTTCACGCGTCGTTCCTTCTTGCCTTTTGCACTCGGCCGGTGCCGGCGAGCTTGTCCGCCAAAGACACAGCGTTGTCCGCCAAAGCGCTGAACATCCGGTCTGCCAGAGCGTATGCCTTGCATCAAGCCGTCGGAGTTTCGGCAGCGGTTTTTTCCGCAAAGAGGAGAGAGAAATGCCTGTCGCGGTAGTAACCGCCTGTGCGCCGCTGCTGGGAAATCCCGTCTGATGGCGCATGCGAGCTCCCAGCATCAGCGGTCCACGCTTCGTCTTGCGCTCACGTCGATGGGGGCTTCGGGCGTCGAGTGGTACGACTTCTTCGTTTACGGGACGGCGGCGGCGCTCGTTTTCCCGCACCTGTTCTTCTCGCCCGATCTTTCGCCGCTAATCGCGCAGTTGGCCGCCTTCAGCACGTTTGCGGTCGGCTTCATCGCCCGCCCCCTGGGCGGGGTCGTTTTCGCGCATTACGGCGATCTGCACGGACGCAAGAGCATGCTCTTCGCGGCGCTCCTGACCATGGGTGCGTCGACACTCCTGGTCGGGCTTCTGCCGACCTATGAGACGATCGGCGTTTTCGCCCCGCTCCTCCTCATTCTCCTTCGTTTCGTGCAGGGGTTCGCCGTAGGCGGGCAGTGGGGCGCGGCTGCACTGATCGCGATCGAGAACGCGCCGGAGGGGCGCCGCGGCTTGTTCGGCAGCTTCGTCCAGATCGGTGTGCCTGCCGGCGTCATCCTGGCGAATGTCGCGTTTCTGTTTTTCGGTGGGCTGATGTCGCCCGAACAGTTCGCGACATGGGGGTGGCGGCTGCCGTTCCTGCTCAGCGTCGTCGTGATCGGGCTGGCCTTCTACGTGCAGCGCCACCTGGGAGAATCACGCGATTTCGAGGCGATCGCCGAAAACCGCGCCCGCTCGGCAAACCAGCCCGGGGCGGCACCCCGCCGCTCGCCAATTCTCGAGGTCGTCGCGCAGCGATGGGGGCAGATTCTCCTCGCCGGCGGCGCGTTCATCGCCAGCAACGCCTGCTTCTACGTCATCATCGTCTGGGTGATATCGTATGGCACGGCCTCGCTCGGCTTGTCCAAGGACGCAATGCTCGCTGCCATCATGTTCGGCAGCGCCTGCATGATCCCGGCACTGATCATCGTCGCCCACATATCCGACCGGGTTGGCCGCTTCGGGATCTTTCGCCTGGGGTGCATCACGACCGGCCTCTGGTCCTTCGCCTTCTTCCCGCTGCTCGAGACGGGATCGCCGGCGGCTGCCGGCGCCGCCATCGCCATCGCGCTGAGCTTCGTGGCACTGATGTACGGGCCGCAGGCCGCGTTGTTCGCGGAACTGTTCGATACCGAGACCCGCTATTCGGGCGCGACGCTGGGCTATCAGGTCGGCGTGCTTTTAGGTGGCGGTTTCACACCCATGATCGCCACGGCCCTGTTCGCCTATTTCGCCAGCAGCTTCGCCGTCGCACTGTTCATGGCCGGTTGCTGCCTCCTTTCTGCGATCTGTGTAACGTTCCTCCACGCGCGCCGGCCCCGCCACGCGGATGCCGTGCCGGCCGGAGCCAATCCATGACCGCGGCACACACCTGCGATCGTCCTGATATACGCGAGGATGCGACGTGAGCGCCAAGGCATCCGCCTTGCTCCGTGATCCGCCGGCTGCGGCTGATCGCAATTTGCCCGGTCTCGACGGGCTGTCAGTCCGTGGACTGCTCCAGGGCGCGGTGGTCCGGGGCTTCGATCCCTTCCGGATGCTGGAGGCGGCGGAGATCGATGCCGGTGTCTATGGAAGACCGGGAGCAACGATCGGCGGCCGCGAACTGGCCCGACTGGTGCGCAAGATTCAGTTCGCGCTGGACGACATCTATCTCGGCTTCCTGCCTCAAGGATGCCGGCTGGCGCTCGAGACCGAGCGGATCCTCTGTCTCCTTCAAGCGGCCAATCTGGGCGAGGCAATTCGCATCAGCGTGCGGTTCACCAACGCCATGGCGCCCGACGTTGGTGCGGAGCTTTCGACGACGCCCGGCGGCGGGCTGCGGCATGCGTGCGCCTATCGCACGGTCGCCGGCGTGGACCGTTCTCTCCTCGTATGGCTCCGTTTCGTGTGGATCTACCGCTTTTTCGGCTGGCTGGTGGATCGTCCGCTCAAACTCCGGGGCGCTACCATCCAGACCTTCGGGAATATGGGACCGAGCGGCTTCGACGTGCTCGGTTGCCCGGTGGAACACGATGCGTCGAGCGACGCGCTGACCTACGATGTCGAGGACCTTACCCGGCCGCTGACACGTCGCTCGGCGGAAGAGTATCAGGACTATTATTCCAACGAGTTCGATTGGTTCGCTTCGGATATCCGACCGCTCGATTGGAGTACGCGGACACGCAAGGCGATCATCGATCTGCAACGATGCGGCATCTGGTTTCCGACGATCGAGCAGGTTGCCAGGCGCCTGTCTTCGAACCTGCGACAGCTTCGCTATCAGCTTGCCCAGGAAGGGGACAGCTTTCAGCATTTGCGCACGCGCCTTCGCGGCGAAGCCGCCGGCGCCTATCTACTGGCCAGCGATCTTCCGATCCAGGAGATCGGCACGCTTCTGGGCTTCAGCGAACCGGGGAGCTTTTCCCGCCACTTCATCGCCTGGGCAGGGACCTGCCCTTCGGACTATCGCGCGGGGCACATCGGTGATGCGCACGCCACGGCAGCCGCCAGCGCGCTGCTGGCGGAGCGCCGCCCGCTGCGGATCGTCACGCCTTGAAGCGACGTCATTCGCGTCAAATCGCCCTGTCAGACGCGTCATTCATTTACCCGCCCGGCGGTGCTGAACTCGCCATGTTCTACCCGTGAGGGCGCGCGATCGGCGGCGGCCCACGTCCCGGGGCGGCCACACAGTTTTCTTCAGGTAGGTTTGGATGCGCAAAGGCGAGAGTGAGAGCGAACCACGGCTGACCCGGTACCGACATTGGCTCAGCCACGCTCGGGGTCTCGATTTCACCGATTATGCCGCGCTGTGGGAATGGTCCACGAGCGACCTGGAAGCATTCTGGCAAAGCGTCTGGGACTATTTCGAGCTGCGCTCAGCAACCCCGCTGGGCCCGATCGTGGAAGGCACCATGCCCGCGACCCGATGGTTCGCGGGAGCATCCGTCAACTACGCCGCGCAGGTATTTCGCCATGCAGCGGAGGCGGATTCCGCCGGTCAGCCTGCGATCGTGGCGCAGGACGAGACCGGTCGCACGGTGACGCTGAGCTGGGCCGAGCTGCACCGCCGGAGCGCCTCGCTCGCGCTCACGCTATCCGATCACGGAGTGGGTCGCGGTGATCGGGTCGCCGCCTATCTTCCCAATGCACCGGAAGCTGTTGTCGCATTGCTCGCCTGCGCCAGCATCGGCGCCATCTGGACGATGTGCGCCCCCGACATGGGCACCCCTGCGGTGCTCGACCGGTTCCGCCAGACCGAGCCGAAGGCGCTGATCGCGGCCGATGGCGTTCTTTACGGGGGAAAGTCGCTCGACCGATCGGCGGTCATCGCCGATATCCGTCGCGGCTTACCGAGCCTCGAAACGGTGATCGTCGTTCGCTCTGCCCATGCTGCCGGATCGACCGATGACGCACTCGATTTCACGGACGCCGTTTCGCGCACCGATGCCGCGGTCACGGCGTTCGAGCCGGCGCCGCTTCCTTTCGATCATCCCCTGTGGATTCTCTATTCCAGCGGAACGACCGGTCTGCCGAAAGCCATCGTCCACGGCCACGGCGGGACCATGCTCACGACACTCGTCGGCAACATGCACCTCGATCTCGGGCCGAGTTACGAGCCAGAAACCTGGAACGAGCGGTTTCACTGGTACAGTTCCACCGGCTGGGTGATGTGGAATGTTCAGGTCGGCGCCCTGCTCTCCGGGACCACGATCTGCCTCTATGACGGCTCCCCGCGCGGGTCGGACCGTGCTGCCGACTGGCACGCGTTATGGTCTTTCGCTGCGCAGCAGAGAATAACGTGGTTCGGCGCCGGCGCCGCATTCTACGCCAGTTGCCGCAAGTCGGGCCTCCGCCTGAAAGACACCGGCGATCTCGAAGCCATCCGGGCGTTGGGCACGACCGGTTCGCCGCTCGACGCGAAGACACAGCTTTGGGGAACGCAAGAATTCGCCGGGCTGGGGAAGCCGCATATCTGGTGGTGCAACATTTCGGGCGGGACCGACATTGCCGCCGCGTTCTTCTCCGGCAATCGCGAGCTCCCTCCCGCTCCGGGGCGATTGCAGTGCCGCCATTTGGGCGCCGCCATCGAGGCATGGAACGAGGATGGCCAGCCGGTCATCGGCGAGGTGGGCGAGCTCGTGTGCGTCAAGCCGTTCCCCAGCATGCCGCTGTTCTTCTGGGGAGACGAAGGCGACAGTCGCTACCGCGCGACCTATTTCAGCGAATGGGAGGGCATCTGGCGACATGGCGATTGGTTGACCATCGAGCCCGACGGCAGCTGCATCATTTCCGGTCGCAGCGACGCGACCATCAACCGCCACGGGCTGCGAATGGGAACCGCCGATATCTACGCTGCGGTGGAAGACCTCGCCGCCGTGGCGGATTGCATGGTCGTCGATCTGGACGATGGCAATGGCGACAGCCAGCTCGTGATGTTCGTCGTCCCCTCGCAAGGTCATGCGCTCGACGCCGAGCTGACCAGGGCCATATCGAGCGCTATCCGCACCACGTTGTCGCCGCGTTTCATCCCGGACCATGTGGTCGAAGCGCCGGCAATCCCGAGGACCCTGAGCGGCAAGAAGCAGGAATTGCCGATCAAGCGCTTGTTCCTCGGCTGGCCGGTCGACAAGGTGATCGACCCGAACCTGACGCAGAATGCCGACGTACTGGATTGGTACGTCGCACAAGCGGCGAATTGGTCAAGGAACAGCAACCGGCCAGAACAGATGCCGTCCAGCGCTGTTCGGCGTTGACCGCGCGCTATCGGCCGCCGGAAAGAAGACCAGGAGAGGTGCGATGAACAGGAAGACAGCTCTTTGCGCGGGGCTCGCGATGATGCTGGGCTCGGCAATGGTGCCGCAAGCGGCCTTCGCTGCCCCTGCAAGCGCCGAGAGCGATGCAGCCGCGCGCTGCGAAGCCCTGGCGGGCCTCCGCCTTCCGGATACGACGATCTCCAATGCGACCTTCGTTGCGGAAAAGCCCGCTACATCGACCATGGCCGGTCCGGTGGATGGCCATCGCGCGTTCTGTCGTGTCGTCGCGCATGTCATGTCGGCGCCGGACTCCGATATCGGCGTCGAGCTATGGTTGCCCGCAGAGGGCTGGACGGGCGTATTCCACGGCAATGGCAGTGGCGGCTTCGGGGGAACGTTCGTAACCGGCTATGCGGGAATGGCCGACGGCCTGCGGCGCGGTTTCGCAACCGGCACCACCGATACGGGGACCGCGCCCGCTACACCTCTCGAAGGCGACGCACTCATCGGGCATCCACGCAAATGGCGCGATTGGGGACGGCTTTCGGCTCACGTCATGACGGTTACGGGAAAGGCGATCACCAAGGCGTTCTACGGTCGGGAAGCCAAACAATCATTCTACACGGGTTGCTCCACGGGTGGGCAACAGGGCTTGATCGAAGCGCTGTACTACCCGGCCGACTATGACGGGATCCTCGTCGGTGCACCGGTCATCAACCGAACCTGGGGCCATGCTGCGGTGCTATGGGACTATGCAGCGGCCCATCGTACACCAGGCAGTGCGCTCAGCGCGGCGAAGCTCGCACTGCTCAACCGGGCCGCGATCGCGACGTGCTGGCAACAGGGCTACGCCCTGGCAGGCGATCCGTTCATCTCCGACCCCATGGCATGCAAATTCGATCCTGCCGTCCTCCAGTGCGAGACTGAGGCTTCGGAAGCCTGTCTCACCGCCAAAGAGGTCGCAACCGCCCGGGCGTTCTACTCCGGCCCCACGAACCGCGCCGGCCGCCCCAGCTACTACGGCTGGTTGCCCGGCAGCGAAGTTCCAGGCCTCTTCGGCTGGTCATTCCTCCAGACGCCGATCAACGGCGAGCCGCCGTTCGCCGGCCTGTTCAAATGGGTCTTCGGGCCTGACTGGGAATGGCAGGATTTCGATTTCGACCGCGACATGCCTGTCGTCGACGATCGGCTCGGCGACATCGTCAACGACGCGACCAGTGGAAGTCTGCGGGAATTCTTCGCACGTGGCGGCAAGCTGATGATGTTCCACGGGCTGGCGGATACGCTCGTCCCGCCCGCACAATCGGTCGACTTCTTCGAGCGTCACACTGCGGAAACCGGTCAGGATGCGATGTCCAAATCCGCGCGTTTGTACCTCGCCCCGGGTGTGATGCATTGCGGTGGCGGTACGGGGCCTGACTCCTTCAATGCTACACTCGGGATCCCGCCCAGGCCCCCCTCGCTCGATCGCCGCCACGACATGTTTTCCGCTCTCATAGAATGGACCGAGGGTGGGGGTGCGCCGGCGAGCATCATCGCTACGAAGTTCGAACCATCGGAGCCGTCGGAAGTCGAAATGCAGCGCCCTCTTTGCCCGTATCCGAAGCAAGCCCATTACGTCGGGATTGGATCGACCGAGGCCCCTGCAAACTTTGAGTGCCGTTAGCGGTCCGATTCGCTACAGGAGAAATGCAACTTCGCCTCAACGCCGCTTGCTGTGATTACCGTCCGAGGTCAGCTGCAAAGTACCTCATGCCGGTATGTCGTGCGGCACATTAACGACCCTCGAGCGGAATGACCGACAACGCTGCACCCCGTCCCTAGGCGATCTATTCGTTCCGGGCCAAAATCAGACATTGCTCCAGGAATCGAGGGGCGGCTGGAACTGAGCCGTTGGCGGTCCGGCAGGCTCTAGAGCGAACGTCTGCGATTATTGCCGTTCGGCAGCCACAAATCTTGAAGCATCGGACGGTTCGGTTCTCGCTTTCACCGCGCGATCTCAGCGCCGTCGCGCCGGACGGCACCCGCATGGTGATGACCGGGCGCTATACGGTGAGCGTCGGCTCCGGCCAGCCCGCCTCCGGGATGGCAAGCCAATCGGCCAATTTTGCCGTTGATCGAAAGATCGTCCTGGCGAAGTGACATCGGCGATGTCACCGGCCTTTTTCATGGCGCTCCAGCCACGCCCAGATTCGTGTTGCGGCCGCGCGTGATCGGTTGCGCCCGCTGACGATCGTCAGTGCGCACGACGCCCCTCCGAATCCCGGACTTCGACCGGACCGAGGGCGAGCGCGCGCACCTTGTCCTCGATCTTCGCCAGATCGCCGACGACGACCCAGGTCAAGGCATCGGGGCGCAGCATCTGCGCGGCCTCGGTGATCGCCGCCGGATCGAGCGCACGATATTGCTCGGGCAATGTCGTGATCCAGTCGTACGGGCGATCGAACCGCGCGACATATTGAAGATAGCCGACCATCGCCCGATTGGTTTCGAACCGCCCCGGCAGCGCGAGCACTTCGCCTTTCTCCATCAACTGCAATTCGTCGGGCGAGACGCGCTTCGCCTCCTGGATCGCGGCGATCTCCTTGTGGATTTCGGCGAGCGCTTCCGCGGTCTTGTCGGTCTGCACGCTCGTCGCCACGCCGAACACGCTCGGCCCCAGCGCCTCGCCGACATAGCTGTTGGCGCCGTAGGTCCAGCCCTTGGCTTCGCGCAGGTTCATGTTGAGCCGCGAGGTGAAGTTGCCGCCGAGAATTGCGTTCATCGCGTCGATATCGAAGGTGCGCGGATCGGTCGTGGGGGGCATGATCTGACCGACCCGGATCACCGACTGGATCGCGCCGGGCTTGTCGATCAGCACGATGCGCGGCGCTGTCTGCGCGGCGACGGGATCGAGCGTCTTCCGGCCTTCGGGCACCGCAGGCGCGGACCAGGTGCCGAACGCCTTTTCGAGCGCGGGCACCAGCGCTTCGAGATCGGTGTCGCCCGCAGCGTAGATCACGGCATTGTCGGGCCGTATCCAACGATCGTGGAAGGCGGCGACATCGTCGAGCGTGATCGACCGCAGCGTTTCGGCGCGATGCGCGAGCGGCACGCCATAAGCGTGGTCGGCGCCGTAGATCAGGTTGGTGAAGGTGCGCTGTGCGATCGCCGCCGGATCGGCGAGCGATTGCGACAGCGCCGACAGGTGGAGCGCGCGGTCGCGCTCGAGATCGGCGGCGCGAAAACCGGGGTTGCGGATATAGTCCGCCCACAGGGCCACCGACGCATCCAGCGAACGGGCGAGCGCCGACAGCGCGATCGTCGTGGTATCGACATCGCTCGATGCGTAGATGCGCGCGCCGAGCCTCGCCTCCTGATCGGCGAATTCTTCGGCGGTCAGCGCCTCGGTCCCCTCATCCATCAGCCCGAGCGTGAAATCGCCCAGACCTGGCTTCATATGCTGATCGGCTGCCTTGCCGGCGTCGAACACCATCGTCAGCTCGACGATCGGCGCGCCTTCTCGCGGGGCAAGCGACACGCGGATGCCGTTCGACAAGGTTGCGTGCTGTAGCGTCGGAAGGGTGAGCTTGGGCGACGGGCCGAGCGGCGGCATGGCGGCGCGATCGGCACCGTCGGCGGCGACCTGATAGGTGCCATAGGGCAGCACCGTCAGCTCGTAGGAGGGCTTGGTGAGCCACGCGCTGGCAATCGTGCGCACCTCGCTCGCATCGAGCGCCTGGAAGAGCGCATCGTTCCTGGCGTAGCGGCCGGGGTCGTCGGCGAACACCGTGCCGTCCGCCAGCGCCATGGCGCGAACGTAGATCGATTCCAATGCCCGTGCGCTGTCCGCAAAGGCGCTCGCCTTGGCGCGCTCAAGCTCGTCGGCGGTCGGCCCGTCGGCGAGAAATTGTTGCACCACATCCTTTACGGCCGCTTCGGCGACCGCACGGTCGACACCGGACTTGAGCCGCACGTCGACCGAGAAGATGCCCGCGATCGCATGGGCGGCGTAGCTCGCGCTCGCATAGGTCGCGATCTGCTTGTCATGGACCAGCGCCCGATACAGCCGCGATGTCTTGCCGAAGCCGAGGATACGCGCCGCCATTTGCAGCGCCTGCGATTCGGGCGCGCCGCGGCCGGGCACCGCCCAGCTCCAGTCGATCGCCGTTTCGGGGACGTTGTCGGCCATCACCTCGGCGCGGTCGCGCGTTAGCACAGGCACCCAGGCGGTGGGCCGGCTCACCGGCGGACCGGCGGGCACGCTACCGAAATATTTCTGCACCAGCGCCTTGCCGCGCTCGGGCGTAACGTCGCCGGACAGCACCACCACCGCATTCGCGGCGCCGTAATAGGCGCGGAACCAGTCCTTCACGTCTTCGAGCGATGCCGCGTCGAGATCCGCCATCGAACCGATCACCGGGTGATGATAGGGGTGCCCGACCGGAAACAGCGCCGCCGCCTCATATTGGTCCATCAGCGCATAGGGCATGTTCTCGCGCGTGCGCTTCTCGTTCTTGACGACCTTGCGCTGCTCGTCGAGCTTGGCCTGCGTGACCGCGCCGAGCAAATAGCCCATCCGGTCGCTTTCGAGCCACAGCGCGCGTTCCAGCCCGCCGGTGGGCACGACCTCGTAATAATAGGTCTGATCGAGCGAGGTCGCGCCGTTGACGCCGGAAACGCCGATCTCCTGCAGCGGCGGCATATATTCGGCGTCGTGATGCTCCGATCCGTTGAACATCAGATGCTCGTAAAGATGCGCGAACCCCGTCTTTCCGTCAGGCTCGTTCATCGAGCCGACGTGATACCAGACCGTCAGCGCCACCTTGGGCGTGCTGTGATCCTCATGCACGACCACGCGCAGCCCGTTGGAGAGCGTGAATTGCTGATAGGCAATCGCGTCCTGCGCATGCGCCGACGGAATGCCGGTGAGGGCGAGCGCCGCCGCTGCGACGAACAAGGTGCTGACGTTCATCTGAAATCCTCGGAGAAAGGCGGCCGCCGGCGACAAACGACCGGCCGGCCGGGTCATGCGATCAGAAGGTGGCGGCGAGACCGATCTTGAATTTGCGGCCGCCCAGATAGGTGGCGCGCGTATAGGCGGTGCCGATCAGCTCCTGAACGTCGGGGCTCGCGGTGCCGTTGAGGATGTCCGACGCCTCGACATAGACGCGCATCTTCCCGAAACCCGGATCGAAATAATAGGCCCCGCGGAAATCAAGCGTCTGGATGCTGTCGGTATAGACGCTCAGCGCGCGCGGATAGAATTGCGACAGCGCCTTCGACTGGAAGCTGTAGGACAATGTCGCATCCACCCCGTATTTGGCGTAGGTCGCGGCGACCGTGCCCGAATGCGCGGGCTGCTGGTTGAACGGAATCCCGTAGAATTCGTAGATCTCCTCGCCCGGCGGCGCATAGGCCCAGCTATATTGCTGCGCACGCGAGCTGTGCGTGTAGGTGTAGTTGGCGAATATACCGAGCCCACCCAGCGCGCCCGGAAGGAAATCGAACCGCCGTTCGATCTGCCCTTCCAGGCCCCAGATCTCCGCCACGTGATCGCTGTTGATCGGCTGCCCGCCGGTGATGAAGAAATTCTCAGGATGCGCGGGATCGAAATAGGGCGGTCCCTGGAAATAGGGGCTGTCGGGCAGCGTCACGTTGGCCAGATTTGCCGGGCCGTTGGTCTGGTTCGCCTGGAGCAAATTGTTGATTCGCTTGTAGAAGGCGCTCACCTTGATGATGCCGACCTTGTGGTAATATTCGGCGCTGAGATCGAAATTGTGCGTCGTCGCCTGTTTCAGGTTCGGATTGCCCGAATTGATCTGGAGGATCGGCTTGACCCCGTCGGGGCCGGGAATGGGGATGTTGATGAAGGTGATCCGCGTCTGGGTGGACAATTGCCCGATCTGCGGTCGCGCGACCGACATGAAATAGCCGCCGCGGAAGATCAGATCGTCGCTCTGGCGATAGTTGAACAGGACGCGCGGCAGGAAATCCTCCGACGTCGCCGATTCGGAGACGAGCTTGGTGAACGCGTTCTGGAACACCAGGTCGGTTCCGAAGCCGCCGCCGTTTTCGGGCAGGATCGGCCCGATATAGGTGGGGAAGATCAGGTTCTTTGCGGACAGGTCGGTGCGGTTGTAGCGTACCCCGCCGATCACCTCGAACTTGCCGAACTTCAGCTCCGCCTGGACATAGGCGGCGTAATTGTCCTCTTCGGTCGATTGCTCGTCCTGATCGGGATTGGGGATGATCGGCAGCAGCGTCAGATCGTCATGCTCGGCGTCAAACCGATCGAAATTGTCGAGGAAATCGATCAGCGTTCCCTCGCCGATCGCGGCGAACCCGGCATCGTCGATCCCGATGCGGCCGAGATCGGTCGGCTCGGAGGGCAGGCCCAGCGACATGATCGTGGCGCCGCCGCCGAATTGCGAGCGCACCAGATTGTTCCTGAACGTCGCGCGTTCGTAGCGGGCACCGACCTCGATATAGCTCAGGAAGCCGGCGTTCATGGTCCAGCGGCTGCTCAGGCTTGCAGTGTAGCGATCGTTGCGGCCGGTGATGTGGTCGATCTGGCCGGTGCCGTTGTCGATGGTGAATTGCGACGGGTCGTTGACGAACGCCCAGCCCGCATTGCTGAGCAGCGGCACAGGGATCGTGTCGCCGTGGCGGGGGCCGAAGGGCGAGATGATGTAGCCGAGCGCATCGTCCGTGGCGCCCGGCAGGAAATAGCCAGCCTCGGCATCGCTGTCGGGCATGCGCAGGTCCAGCCTAGTATAGCGCTTGTGCTCTTCGCTGCCATGCGCATAGCCGAGCAGATATTTGAACGTGAATGCGCCGATGTCGGTCTTGCCGTTGAAGCTGTAGGTATCGGTGATCGTCTTTACGTCGGGATCATACTGATACTTCTGCTGGCGCTGGAGCGCGGCATTGCCCGGCGTCAGATCGAGGTGCAGCGCCGAGATCGCCTCGCCGCCCGGAACATCCGAATAGTCGCTCAATGCGGCGAACACGTCGGTCAACGAATAGGTCGTGCGATCGGCCTCGGCGTGCTGAACATCGAGTTTCAGGTTGGTGTGGCTCCCGATCTGCCATTCGCCCGACAGCGTCGCCGCGAGCGTCGTCTGCTTCACATGGTTGAAGCTCGTCTCGACCTGGGTGACATAGGCCTCATCATCGCCCGGCACGAAGGGGAAGGTCGCGAGCGGATCGACCGCATCGCCCGAAGAGAGCGTCGGCAGGCCGTTTGCGTCATTCGGCAGGAAGGCGCCGAACTTGGTGATCGCGTTGTACGAGATGTTGCGCACCGAATTGCGGCGATACTGGACCGAGGCGCTCAATCCGAAATTGTCGTCCGCGCCGAACCGCCCTGCGATCGTGCCGGACGCGAGAAAGTCGCTGCTGAAATCCTTGCCGCTGCCGCCGCCCTCGATCTGGACATTGGCATAGCGATGCGGCCGGTCGAGCGGCGACATCGTCTCGATCTCGATCAGACCGCCGGTGCCGGAGCTGTCCTGGCTGGGAAGCAGGCTCTTGTTGATCGTGATCTTGCTGACCGAATCGGCGAGCAGATTGCTGAGGTCGGCGGAGCGGCCGGTGCCGTTGCCCACCGGCAGTTGCAGGCCGTTGAGCTTGACGTTGTTCATGTCGGGATCGAGCCCGCGGATGATCACGTTGGTGCCGTCGCCGGTCAGCGCGTCGCGCTGGAACGATACGCCGGGCGCCCGGCGCAGCGCGTCGGAAAAGGTGGTGCCGGTGAAATTGCCGAGATCGTCGGCGGCGATCACGTCGGCATTGTTGTCCGCCGTCCGCTGGAGATTGAGCGCGTTGGCGCGCGCGCTTTGCCGGCCGTAGACGACGATGGTCTCGCCTTCTTCGCTGCCCTTTTCCATGGCGAGGTCGAGCGCGGTCTGCCGATCGGGCGCCACCGTCACCGTCCGCACCAGCGGGTGGAAGCCCAGGAACGAAATCTCGATCGTATAGGCCCCGGGCGGCAATCCGGTGAGGCGAAAGTCGCCGCTATCGTCGACTGCAGTGGTCTGGCCGGTTTCGCGAACACGCACCAGCGCCCCCGCGACGCTGCGGTTCGCGCCGGCCTGGATCACGTGGCCGCTGATCGACCCCGTCTTGCCCCTTTGCTCCGGATCGTCGGGCGACGACACGACATACGATCCGCCCGCCGTGGTGCGCAGCAGGAGCCCCGATCCCTTGAGCAGCGCCTTGTATGCGTCGTGCGGCGAATAATTGCCGTGGAGCGGCGGCGCATTCAGATCGCGGACCGCCCGGCCGGAAAAGACGATGTTCGTCGCCGTCCGCGTCGCGACCGCGCGGAGCGCGCGCTCCAAAGGCTGAGACGGCATGTCGAAGGAATAAGAACCCTCCGCCTGGGTCTGCGCCATGGCGCGGCCGGATGGAGCGGCCACGGCGGCAACGCCCGCCATCAGCAGCGCACAGGTAAGTCTTCGTGACATCGATTCCCCCCGCGAAGGGGCGCCCCCGCGGCCCCCTACATCAGGCTAGACGATGGCGCGGCGCAAAACCGACATCGTTTCTGCAAAAAAATGTCGCGCAGGGGAAACTCAGCGTATGATGTGCAATGTCTCGTCGCGCGCGGCGACATGAAGATGATGGAGCGCCGCCGCCGCGCGGGCGAACTCCTCCGTGTCGTTTGTCGCGAACACCCCCGATACGGGGAGGAACGCCAGGCGGGGATCGTCGATGACGATGTGCGGCCCGCCGTAGCGGTTGAGCTCGGTAACGGCTGCGGCCAGCGGGGTGTCGTCGAAGACCGCCTGGCCGCGGCGCCAGGCCGTGGCGGCCTCGATTGATTGGTGATCCACCGATGCCGCGCCGGTCGCCGATGCGGTCAGCCGGTCGCCCGGCGTCAGGTAGGTCGGCGGCGGCGTGCGGGGTCCGTCCGCGCGGCTCGTGTCGGTGACGGCGACCTTGCCCTCGATCAGCGTGACCGTCACGTCGGCGCCCTCGCGCCGCACGATGAAGATCGTTCCGACGGCCCGCACCCTTTTGTCTCCGGCGGTGACGACGAAGGGCCGGTCGGCATCGTGCGCGACCTCGAACATCGCCTCGCCGTGCTCGAGCCGAACCGCGCGCCGATCGGCGTCGTAACGGACGTCGACCTCACTGCCCGTATTGAGCGCGATGCGGCTGCCGTCTTCCAGCGTTGCGATGCGCTGCTCGCCCGGCTCCGTCGAATAGACCGTCGGCGCCTCGAGCCACCAGACCCATCCGCCCCCGCCGATCATCAGGAGCAACGCGGCCGCCACTGCCAACGCCTTTGCACGCGCACCGCCGATCCGGCCTCGGGCGCGCGAGGGCAGCGCAGCTTCCGTCGTGGCGCCGTGAAGCATCGCGCCGGGAATGATCGTCCAGATGTCGGTCGCGCGCTCGAACGCGTCCTGATGCGCCGGGTCGGCGTCGAGCCAGCGGCGCAGCGCATCCTCGGTCCCCGCACTGCGCGTATCTCCTTGCAATCGCGTGACCCAAGCCGCCGCCTGCGCGTCGATCGCGTCGGCCGAGGACGTCCGGCTCACCATCCGTCCATCCACTTCATCAACTGCAAGGTCGCGCGCGCGACCTGCTTTTCCACCGCCGCAACGCTCATGCCCTCCGACGCAGCGATTTCGGCATAGCTCATGCCCTCCATCCGGCGCTTGAGCAGGATGCGCCTCGTGCGCGCCGGCAGCCGATCGATCCCCTGCGCTGCATGCTGCAATCGTGCGCGCTGCTCCGCGATTTCCGCCGGATCGGGCATCGCGTCGGCGACGTTGTGCAGATTCTCGACATCGATGAAGGGCGCTCGCGCCTTGCGGCGGTGGCGATCGATCGAGAGATTGACGGCCGCCTTCACCAGCAGCGCCTCGGGCACGCGCGCCGGATGCATCTGCTGATATTGCTCCACCTTCAGGAAAGCATCATGCACGAGTTCGTCCGCATCCTGATCGGCCACGCCATGCCGGATTACCGCGCGCCTGGCCTTGTCGAGCAGTTCAGCGAGACGCGGCATCGGCAACATCACCGGTGCCAGATAAGACGCGTCCGCCGCGCGAACCGGACATATTGCCGGTGCATTTTCCGCGTGAGTGCCATCAGCGTGGAGTTGGCACGATTAGCAGCGGCTGCCAAGCCGCGTCTTTTGCAACCCGGACGTCGACGGTGCCTTGCCCCGCGCATGAGTGCTTCGGGCATCTGCGCCCACCGGTCAGAAAATGCTTACCTGCGCGTACAAAAACATTCTGAAATCGGGCGGTTGCCAGGCAATTCGTCCGGCCAGAAAATCTGCATGGATTTCTGACGGATTTTTGCTTTGACCCGGGACCACTCTCCGTTATGATCGAGAAATCCGCAGATTTCTGCGGGTCTCGGAAGGCGTTGAGGCGCGCCCAATCGGTGGACTAACGGCTTTTAGTGCCGCCATTCGCAGGTTCGAATCCTGCCGCCCCAGCCAAGCAGGCCCTTGTGATTCGGCTTCAAGGAGTTGAAATCACGAGGGAAGCTGCGAGCGTGCCGTCAAGTCGAGTTGGACCGGGTTGGACTCGGTTGGACCGGATTGGACGGTAATTGTTCAACGATCCGTTCCGTGATTTTATGCCTCCGGGGAGCCGACCAAGGAGTCGGCAATGGCCAGGAGTGTTACGTTTACCCCCGCGTCGATTGACATACTGAGCAAAGGCAATCTTCGCGATCCCCGCACACCGGGACTGATGATCGAGGTGCTGCCGAGCCGCAAGAAGGTCTGGAAATACGAACGGCGCATGCCCGGCAACGGCGCGCTTGTCCGGCTGTCCTTCGGCCTGTTTCCTGCGAACACAATGGCGGACGCCCGCACCTGGGCAGCCGCGCTGAACGATCAGCTCGAAGCGGGGATCGATCCGCGCGAGGCGCGGCGGGCGCAAGAGGCCGAAGAACAGGCACGCAGGGAACGGGCCAGCATGACGGTCGCCAAGGCGCACCAACGCTACATGGTCGCGGTCCGCGAAGGGCGATCGTCACGCGCGAAGAAGCCGAACGGTCCCCGCACGATCAGGGACAAGCGGGCCATCTACAAGCGCGATATCGCACCAAAGCTGGCGAAGCGCACCATCTACGAGGTCACCGAAGCGGACCTGATCAAGCTCGTCGAAGCGAAGGGCAAGACGGCCAAGGTCCGCGCCAATCGCCTCGCGGCCGAGTTGAAGGTCTTCTTCGGCTGGGCCGCGTCGTTGCGTGGTCTGGAGATCGGGCTGGAAAGCGATCCCTCGCGGCGTCTCGGCGACTTGCGCTTTCCTGAGAACCCCCGCTCGCGAAGGCTCAGCCTGCAAGAGATCGAATGGTTCCTGAAAGCGCTCGTCGACGAGAAGCGTTGGGTGCAGCGCGGCATGTTGCTCTGGCTGCTGACCGCGGCGCGCATCTCCGAAGTAGCCCAGGCGAAAAGCGCCGAGTACGTCAACGGCGTCTGGACGATTCCCAGCCCGCGCGTGAAGAACGCGTTCGCGCACAACATTGCGCTTGGCCCTTGGGGCCGTTCGTTGATTCTCAGCAACCATGAGTGGGTCTTTCCCGCCCCAAGGATCGACGGTCCACGCAACAATTCCGTCTGGTACAAGGCTCGAGATCGGGTGAGGGCACGCATGGCGGTAATCGCGGGCCATCCGATCGAACGGTTCGTACCGCACGATTTCCGGCGCACGGCACGAAGCAACACCAAACGCCTCAAGGTCGATTTCGAGACGGCGGAAGCGATGATGAACCATCTGAGATCCGGGATGGAGCGAATCTACGATGGCTATGAGCTAGAAGAAGAGAAGGCGGCTTGGTTCCTGAAATGGGAACAAGAAATTGCCACCATCGCCCAACGTGCCGGTGTGGCGGAGGCATTGGGTGTCCCTGATCTGCATCCTCTAAGCAACCGCCAAGGCTACTCGATTGCGTTCCGCCTGCCGCGAGGATCGGCATCGTCACCTGCCTTTGGCGTCTCGACAGCTTCATACCAAACTGTCGTAAATCCCGCATATTCGGATATCTCCGGCTGTCACCCGGCCGGATGGCAGCCATAAGGTAAAAGGTTGGGATGGGATCGCTGCTCGCTGTCGAGAATCTCAAAAGGTTGACTCTCGCATCCGCGACTTCGGGGCGGAGGGTGTTTGGCTTCGAGCAAACCGCTAGCCGAACTACGGAAGGAATGGCGTAGAACGCGTTTATGATAGCGCTGGAGCAGGTGAAGGGAATCCGTCGGGATCATCCATGGCCAAAGGCATAGAAGCCATCGGTCCGACGAGGCCTGCCCCTCAGTCGCAGCCGGGTGCCTTGGGCGGGAGCGGCGGCGAGACCATCCCGACGTTCCAGTTCCACGCGACGTCCCCGGCAGCCAATCGCCGGCACATCACCGCCTCGTTGAGCTCGTACATGCCCGGCATCAGGTCGGTTGCGGGATGCGGCGCGTCGGTGAAGTGCATGTACGCGGCGTCGCCGTCATAGGGCGGCCAGGCCGGCGCGTCGTCCGCGGTCGGCGTACCGGTCGTTGCGAAGCTCGCCCAGTAATCGGTCATTGCGCGCGACAATGCCTGCTCGTCAGGCGTCGAAGGGATTTTCGGCCAATATGGCCCGACCTTGTCCGCGGTGCCGAACACATAAGGGAGCTCGCTCGCATGGAAAGCGTGGAGCCCGGCTTCCTCTTCCGCGGGATAGCCGTGATCGAACAGGTAGAGATAGGAGGGGATGCCGAGCGCGGTCTGCTTGCGGACCAGGCGCTCGGCGGTCCATCCGTACAGCGCGTCGCGCGTCGTCTCGATCACGCTCTCGGCGAGGTCGCTCGCCGGGTAGAGCGCGAGGAAATCGTCGGCGAGATCGCCGTAGCGCGCGCGAATCGTCTTCTCGTAGACCGCGGCGCTGTCGGGGACCGGCGGGGCGAGCATGCGGAGCGAGCGGATCTCGCCCTGGTTGAACCCGGCAAGGACCGGCACGTGCGCCTGGTGCCCCTCGTCGAACGCCGTCACCATCTGTTCGGGAAGCACATGGCCGTCGACCGCGCCGAACGGCAGGAAATGGGCGGCCGCGGCGGCGTCGGTGAGCGTTTCGGGATCCATCGCGCGCAGCGCGGCGATATCGGCCGCGCCCACCGATCGGGCGAAGGCCGCGCCCGCCTGCTCGGCGGCGGGCATGCCGTGGCGTTCTTCCTTGAGCGCGGGCGTCGTCACCATATAGCCGCTCTCGACGATCGCCTTGGCGAACAGCCCGCGCGCTTGCGGCGCGGTCATCAGGTACATCACGCTGAGCGCGCCCGCCGATTCGCCGGCAATCGTGACGTTCGCGGCATCGCCCCCGAACGCATCGATATTCTTCTTTACCCAGTTGAGCGCGCGAATCTGGTCGAGCAGGCCGTAATTGCCCGAAATCCCGTCCGGCGATTCGGCGCTCAGCCCCGGATGCGCGAGCCAGCCGAGCACGCCGAGCCGATAGTTGATCGACACCACGACGATCCCGCGCTTTGCGAGCGCGCTGCCGTCGTACATCGGCTCGCGGCTGGCGCCGTTCCACAGCGCACCACCGTAAATCCAGACAAAAACGGGCGCCTTTTCCGCATGGGCCGGCGCCCAGATGTTGAGCGTCAGACAGTCCTCGCTCATCGGCATCGGCCCGCGCCAATAGACCGACTTCTGGTCCGAATGCGGCTGGACGCAGGCCGGCCCGAAATCGGTCGCCTTCTTCACCCCGCTCCAGCGCGGCAGCGGCGCGGGCGGCTTCCAGCGGCGCGCGCCCACCGGCGGCACCGCGAAAGGCACGCCCTTGAAGACCTCGAGCCCGCCTTCGACCGTTCCCTGAAGCTTGCCCGCAGGCGTGTCGACCGTCGGGCCCGTCGCCGCGGCGGCAGGCAGCACGCACAGCAGATAGGCAGCGAGGCTGCCCAGGATGGCGAACGGGCGGAGCAGGGTCATGGCAGGATCCTCGCGTTGACGGCGTCCTCGCGCTTCAACACGCGCGCAAGCACCAGGAAAATCAGGATGGCGACAACATAGAAGGGCGTCAGCGTCGCCAGCGCAACCTGGAGCGAATGCTCCGGATGGCTGGCGCGGAAGTAATCGCTCGCCGCGCCGACATAGGTCGGGCCCAGCCCCAGCCCGATGAAGTTCATCACCAGGAGCAGCAGCGCGCCCGCCATCACGCGCTGATCGGGGCGAACCTCTTCCTGCACCAGCGCAATCGACGAGGACAGGTAGAAATAGTTGAGGAACATCGGCCCGATCAGGAACAGCAGCGCCGCCGACCAGGTCGAGGCATAGACGAAGCCGAGATAGAACGGAATTGCGAGCGCGAGCGACAAGGCGGGCGCGAGCGCGTACACGCTTCGGCCGCGTCGGGTGAAGCGGTCGATCACGCGGCCCGAAACCAGCATTCCCGCGCTCGTCGCGATCCCCACGAGCAGCGCATACCACAAGGCGACCTGCTCGAGCGTCATGCCCTTTTCGCGCATCAGGAACAGCGTGGTGAAATTGCTCGTGCCGTAGGTGATGAACTGGGTCGCGCCGCTGCCGAGCGCCGCGAGCACCAGCACGGGGCGCGAAAAGAAGCCGCGGACGGTTTTCCAAAAGCCCGAACGCAGCGTCGCCGCTTCGGGCGCGGTGCCGTCCACGCCGCCGCGGGGCGGCTCGCGCACGATGATCCGGACGAGGATCGCGATGCCGAGCCCCACCGCGCCGATCGCGATGAAGGCGTCGCGCCAGTCGAACGCGGCGGCGATCGAGGCGCCGAATGCGATCCCCACCGCCGCGCCGACCGGCGGCCCCAGATTGTAGATGCCGAGCGCCGTGCCGCGCCGGCCCGGCGGGAAATAGTCGGTGATCAGCGCGTAGGAGGGCGGCACGCCCCCGGCTTCGCCGAATCCCACCGCCATCCGCGCGGCGACGAGCTGCGGATAGCTCCGCGCGAACCCGCACCATGCGGTCGCCGCGCTCCAGATGCCGCAGGCCAGCGCAAGCACGTTGACCCGGCTGGTCCTGTCCGCGAGCCAGCCGATCGGGATGGCGATGAAGCAATAGAAGAACGCGAAATAGAGCCCGCCGACGCGCCCCAACTGCGCATCGGTGATGTGCAGCTCGTCCTGGATCGGCTTGGCGAGGATCGCGAGCAGCGAGCGATCGAGGAAGTTGAATACATAGACGACGGACAAGGTAGCGAGCACGATCCACGCGCGCGTATCCGCCCGGCGGGGAGCGTCGATGTCGCGGCGCGCGGCGATGGCGGTGACGTCGGCGGTTGCCATCGCCTAGCGGGTTCCGGATGCGGACGCGGCGGGCCAGCGGGCGGCGGACGCATCGAGCGACGCCTTGCGCACCTTCTCGCGCAGCGGCGTGAGCGTGGCGGCGTGCATCGGGGTGCCGATCACGAGAGTGTGGAGCGACGGCGCCTCGCCGACGCGGGGCCAGGCGATCGCGCCCGTCACCGGATGGCCGGTGCGCGCGAAGCTCACCCAAAGGTCCTGCATCGCGCGGGAGACCTTGCGGTCGGCCTCGTCCCAGGTCGATCCCTCATAGGGATTGCCGAACACATATTCGAGCTCGCCGCCGTGCGGGGAGCCCGGCGATCCGGCGCGGAGATTGGCCGGAACCTGCGTGAAATAATAGCTGTAGGCCGGCGCCCCGTTGGCGGCGTGCATGGCGGCGATCGACATCGACGGCAGGATCGACAGCGTGTCCTCGGCGAGATCGGTCGCCGCGGCGTC
The DNA here is from genome assembly GCA_964639855.1 of uncultured Stakelama sp. Taxonomy (GTDB): domain Bacteria; phylum Pseudomonadota; class Alphaproteobacteria; order Sphingomonadales; family Sphingomonadaceae; genus Sphingomonas. Next base: position 63,632 of record CAZXFY010000007.1, read on the forward strand.
GGCGGTCTCGTCCCGCTCCGCCGCATAGGCCTGCACCAGGCTCTCGTACCGCGTGCCGAGCACCGCGCGCGTGACCGCGGCGTTGTTGCCGGCGAGCGATGCCTCGTAGGAATTGGCGCCGATGAGCAGCGGCACCTTCGCCTCCCGGTTGTGCAGGAAGGGCGCGCCCGGGCTGGCCGTGACGATCATGCCGTCGATGAACGGGAAGGCTCGCCCCTGAAGCGTGTCGAGGGGAAGCGCGCGCAGCTGATCGGCGGTCGCGTTCGGCAGCCCGATGCTCTCCGCCCATTGCGCGCCGCGCGCTTCGGCCGAATTGGCGGCGCCGCGGATCGGCGCGAGCACCGAGCCGCCCGCGCCCGATTCGGAAATCGCCTTCTGGAACAGGCCCCGCGCCGCGTGCGATCCCATCAGCACCTGCACCGTTCCCGCCCCCGCCGATTCGCCGAACAGCGTGACATTGCCGGGATCGCCGCCGAACCGCGCGATGTTGCGCCGGACCCAGCGCAAGGCCGCGATCTGGTCCATGATCCCGGAATTGCCGAGCAGCCCGTCCGGATTCTCGCGCGTGAGCGCGGGATGGGCGAAATAGCCCAGCCGGCCGAGCCGGTAATTAAGCGTGACGATCACGACCCCGCGCCCGGCCAGATGCGCGCCGTCGTACAACGGCACCCCGGCGGCGCCGTAGGTGAAGCTGCCGCCGTGCAGGAAGACCATGACCGGATAGGTGCCCGCACGGGCCGGTCGCCAGACGTTGAGGAACAGGCAATCCTCGCTCGTCGGGCCGACCCGCGCCCAGGCTTCGTGATGGTCCTGCGGTTGCGGACAGGCGGCGCCATAATGGCCCGCGTCGCGCGCACCCTGCCAATGCGCTGCGGGCGCCGGCGGGCGCCAGCGCAGCGGGCCGACCGGCGGCGCGGCATAGGGAATGCCGCGGAACGCGATCACATCGCCCTCGACGGTGCCCGCGAGCGCACCGGTGTCGATCGTCACCTGCGGGCGTTCGGCGACTTGGGGGAGGGGCGCGGCGGCGAGGCAGGCAAGGGTCGAAAGGCCGGCGACAATCCTGTTCATCTTGTCCGTCCACTCCCCAACCGAGGTGACACGATTCGGCGCTTGCAGCTGAGCTAGATATTCCAGCCCACGCGGATGCCGAAGGTGCGCGGGCGCAGGCGCAAATACCGGTTGTAGATGAAATTCTCGGGATGGATGTACGTCACCGGCTGATTGTTGGTGACGTTCTCCATGTAGAGCGTCGCCGTCAGGTTGCGGATGCGCACGCCGGTCTGGATGTCCAGATTCTCGTAGCTGTCGGTATAGTCGAACAGCCGGCTCGGCGCGCCCGTCCCCGGCGTGTTGGGGAAGGTGTTCGGGAACGATCCGACGTGCTGGAGAGCGACGCTCGTGAAGCCGTGCGCCTCCGAGGGCAGATCGTAGGTGTAGGTCGCCGAGGCCGCCCCCTGGAAGTGCGGCGCCGCCAGCCGGGCATCGTCGACCGCGCCCGAGATGAGCGCCTCCGAATCGGTCAGGCTGACAACCTTGCCGTCGTTGAACGACCCGTTCAGCCTGAGCGATAGCCCGCGCACGGGCAGCGCGGTGAGCTCGAACTCGATGCCCTTGCTGATCGCGCGCCCGACATTCGTGGCGAACTGGACCGAATCCGAGGGGCGGTTGGCCTGAACCTGGATGTTGCGCCAATCGATGAAATAGGCCGCGAGATTCGCGGTCAGCTTGCCGTTCAACCAGCGGCCCTTGAGGCCGACTTCGTAGTTGGTGAGATTGTCCGATCCCGCGCCTTCAGGGATGATGATATCGGTGGGATCGACGATGCTCACGCTGCCCGCCCGGGCATTATAGACGGGCGTGCGATAGCCGGTGGCGACGGTGGCGTAGGCGGTGAGCGCGGGCGAGGGCTTGAACGAGACGCTCGCTTTCCACGACAGGCGTGCAGCGGAAGGATATTTGGTGGTCGAGGCTGCGATCGGGGTGATCGTCGCCGGGCCGCTCAGCCCGAAGAGCGCGAGCGTGAAATAGTTCGAATTGTAGCCGGGATACACGTCCACCGTCGTTCCGTACTTGCCGTAGCGCAGGCCGCCGGTCGCCCAGAAATTGTCGGTGAAATGATAGGTGAGCTGCCCGAAGCCCGCGAGCTCGTAGGCGCGCGTATCGCTGCCGAACTGGTAGAAGGTCGCATCGGCGGGGAGGCCGGTGATGCCGTGCGCCGCGAGATAGGCGGGGCTCGACCGTTCCTGACCGTTGAGGTCCAGCTCGCGGTGCAGGTAATAGCCGCCGATCACCCAGTCGATCTTGCCGCCCGGATCGGAGACGATGCGCGTTTCCTCGACGAAGGTCTTGTAGTTGGCGTCGTCGATCAGGAAGAAGGGGATCGGGAGCGACGACGTTCCCGGCGTGTTGAACGTGCCCGCGAGATCGACGTAGAATTTGCCGGGGCTGTGCGAATAGGTCGTCGAGCTCGTCAGGTGCGCGCCGTCGAACTGATAGTCGATCGTGCCGTTGTAGATCGCCATTTTCGACGCGAAGATATCGGGTTTCTCCGAATAGCGCAGCCGCTTGCCGAGCATGGGGTTGGTGAGGCTCGAATCCTCGGGATAGCTGTCCTCGTAAGAGCCTTCGAGGCGCACGCCGAGCCGGTCGGTCGGCTTCCACAGCAGGATCGCGCGCCCGCCCCAGTCCTTCAGCGTGTTGGCGTTCTTCACCCCGGTGCCGAGATTGTCGACATAGCCGTCCTCGTGGCGATAATAGCCGACGACGCGCAGCGCGAGCGTGTCGGTCACGAGCGGCAGGTTGACCATCGCGTTGTAGCGCTGGCGCACGCCGCCGCCCTCCGGAGTGACGCCGATATCGACGAGCGCCGAGCTGTCGAACTCGTCGAGTTCGGGATCGTTGGTGAGGATGCGGAGCGCGCCCGACAGCGATCCCGAGCCGAACAGCGTGCCCTGCGGCCCGCGCAGGAACTCGATCCGCTTGATGTCGAACAGGTTGGGGTTGAGCGTCACGGTGTTGCCGATCGTGCTCAGCGGCAGCTCGTCGAGATAGATGGCGACGGTCGTCTGAAGCCCGGCGCTGTAGCCGTTGGTGCTGATGCCGCGCGCGGTGAAGTTGTTGAAGTTCTCGCTCGCCTTGTTGACGATCACGCCGGGCGTCTCGCGCGCCAGCTTTTCATAGCCGACGATGCCCTTCTGCGTCAGCTCGTGCTGCGAGAAGGCGGTGACGCTGAGCGGCACGTCCTGCAGCGATTCGTTGCGGCGCGTCGCGGTGACGATGATCTCGCCGGTCTGCGGCGCGGCCGCTTCCTCGTTCTGCCCGTCCGAATCGGCGATTTGCGGATCGGCCGTTCGGGGCGACGCCGCGGCGGTGTCGTCGGTCGGCGCGGACGAGGTCTGCGCCAGTGCGGGAACGGCCGTCAGCGCCAGAGCGCCGAGCGACGACGAAGCGATCAATATGCTCTTCATGTTCCTCTCCCCACCCGTGGACGCGTCGCAGGGCGCGCCATCTCGGGACGACAACGATCGCAGCAGCCGGGCCCCAAGTCAATACTGACTGACGGCACAGTCAATATTGACAAGCGAAGCGACGCTGCGCACTACCCGTCCGGGACAAGGAAATTTTAACAGGCGGACGAAGCAGGAGCGAATGACCGACGCGGCGCCATTCATATCGATCGGGGAGCGCATGCGCCGCTGGGGGGCCGAACGGCCGCGCCGTGCGGCGATCGTCGAGAGCGACGAGGTGCTGGACTATCAGGGCCTGGCGGAGGCGATGGACCGCGCCGCCGCGATGCTGGCGGCGCGCGGGGTGCGCGCCGGTCAGGTCGTCGCGATCGCCGCGGCCAACTCGATCGATTACGTCACGATCTATCTCGGCGCCGCCGCAGCCGGCGTTATCGTCGCTCCGCTGGCGCCCGGCCTCGCCGCCGAAACGATGCTGATGCTGCTCGAAAACAGCGGCGCCGCCCTGGTTTTCGCCGATCGCGAGAACGCCCGCCGCCTCGCCGACGCGGGCTGCCTGGTGCCGGTCGTGCCGATCGATCCCATCGAGGACGCCGCCGCCCCTCCGCCTCCGCCGCACGACGTCGCGCAGGACCAGCCCTTCAACATCATCTATTCGTCGGGCACCACCGGCCGTCCCAAGGGGATCGTGCAGAGCCACGGCATGCGCGACCTGCACATCCTGACGGGCGCCGATCATGGCTATGACGAGGATGCCGTCACGCTCATCTCGACGCCGCTTTATTCGAATACGACGTTGGTCAGCCTGCTGCCGGCGCTCGGGCTCGGCGGGACGGTCGTGCTGATGCGGCGCTTCGAGGCCGAGGCGTTTCTCGAGCTCGCCGAGCGCCATCGCGTGACCCACGCGATGCTGGTGCCGGTCCAGTATCAGCGGTTGCTGGCGAGCGCATCGTTCGACGCGCGCGATCTTTCCGCCTTCCGCCACAAGTTCGCGACGTCGGCACCCTTCGCAGCGAGCCTGAAGCGCGAGGTGCTCGACCGCTGGCCCGGCGCGCTGACCGAATTTTACGGACTGACGGAAGGCGGCGGCGTGTGCGCGTTGCGCGCCGACAGGCATCCCGACAAGCTGCACACGGTCGGCCGTCCGGTCGCGGGGCACGAGCTCAGGATCATCGACGATCAGGGCAACGAGCTTCCCCCCGGAGAAAGCGGCGAGGTGGTCGGCAGATCCGCGATCGCGATGCAAGGCTATCACAAGCTGCCCGAGGCGACTGCGGCGATCCGCTGGACCGCGCCTGACGGCGCCGTGTTCCTGCGCACCGGCGACATCGGGAAGCTCGATGAGGACGGCTTCCTGACCATCCACGATCGCAAGAAGGACATGATCATCTCGGGCGGCTTCAACGTCTATGCCGGCGATCTCGAGGAGGTCGCGATGCGCTGCCCGGGGGTGAAGGACGTCGCGGTCGTCGGGGTGCCCTCGGCGCGCTGGGGGGAGACGCCGGTCGCCTTTGCGGTCGCGCCGGGCATCGAGGCCGAGGCGATCCGGGATTTCGTCAACGCGCGCGTCGGCAAGGTCCAGCGGCTGGCGCGCGTCGTGCTGATCGACGCGCTGCCGCGCAACGGCATCGGCAAGGTGCTCAAGACCGAGCTGCGCCGCGCCTATGCGCAATTGCACGAACCGGCTGCATGACGATACGGGAAATCTCATGACCCGCACCGACCCAGCCGAGCCGACCGTGCCGGCACCGCAGCGCCCCCGCACCCGCAACCACAAGGCGCGCGTTCGCGAAGCGTCGATCGAGCGCATCCTCGACGCTGCCGAGCAGTTGTTCGCCGAATTCGGCTATCATGGCTTCACGCTCAAGGACGTCGCGCAGCGCGTCGGCGTCAGCCCCACGCTGATCCACTATCATTTCAACGGCAAGGAAAGCATCTACGAGGCGGTGTGGGCGCGCAAGGCGCCGCTCTCCGCGCGGAACCGGCTCGAGGCGATGCGGCGATACGCCGAGGAGGTGGGCGACGACGTCACCGTGGAGGGCGCGCTGGCGGCGTGGATCGATCCAGACCTCGACGCGCAGATCGACGACGAGGAGCAATGGGTGGCGTTCGGCAAGATCGCCGCCCAGGCGAACAGCGCGGCGGGCTGGGGCGCCGAGAAGATGACCAAATATTTCAATCCGGTCGTCCTGGCGCTGATCGACCTGCTCAAGAAGGCGATGCCGGACTGCGACGAGGAGACCGTGTTCTGGGGCTATCACTTCGTTTCCGGCGCGATGACGCACAACATGGCGCGGACCGGCCGGCTCGACGAGCTGTCGCACGGACTGTGCTCGTCCGACGATTTCGCGTCGATCAAGCAGCATATGGCGACCTTCATGGCAGGGGGGTTCAAGGCGATCTGCCGAAGCAGGACGGCAGCGGGCGAAACCGCGGCCGAGAGGAGAGAAGGCGATGGGGACGACGCGACGTAGCGTGCTGGCCGGGGTCGCGGCGGCCACGGCGGTGAGCGCGGCGCGGGGATATGCCGTCCCACGCCGAGCAATGCCCCAGGGTTTCCTGTGGGGCGCGGCGATCTCGGCGCACCAAAGCGAGGGCAACGACGTCAATTCCGACAGCTGGCTGCTGGAGAACCTGCCGGAAACGGTCTTCAAGGATGCGTCGGGCGACGCCTGCGACAGCTATCATCGATACGAGCAGGACTTCGCGATCGCCCGGTCGATCGGCATGAACTGCTATCGCTTCGGCATCGAATGGGCGCGCATCGAGCCGGAGCCCGGCCGGTTTTCCCGAGCCGAGATCGACCATTATGCCCTCGACTCGTGCAGGGCGCATGGCCTGATGCCGATCCTGTCATACAATCACTTCACGGTGCCGCGCTGGTTCGCGGAGCGGGGCGGCTGGGAAGCGGCCGACAGCGCCGACCTTTTCGCCCGCTATTGCGATCGGGTGACGCGCGCGTTCGGCGACCGGATCGGCATGGCAGCGCCGTTCAACGAGGCGAACATTCAGCTGCTCATCAAGGTGATGCGTCCGCTCTCCACGCCCGAGGCGCGCGGCAAGCGCGCGGCGATGATCGCTGCGGCCGCGCGCGCGACCAATTCGCCCGCTTTCTCCTCGATCCTTTTCGCCGACCCCGACAGGATCGACGAACACCTGCTCGACGCGCACGCCAAGGCCTATCGGGCGATCAAGGCGGGGCCGGGCGATTTTCCGGTCGGCGTGACGCTCACGACCCAGGCGGTCGAGCCGATGGGGGAGGGCAGTATCGCTGACGAGATCGAGGACGTGCTCTACGGCCGCTGGTGGGGCGCGGTAAATGCAAGCGATTTTGTCGGCGTGCAGGCATATTCCAGGTTTCGCGTCGGCGCTGGGCGGCGTGATCCGGCTCGCCGCACGCAGGACGGATAAGCCGATCTACGTCACCGAAAGCGGGATCGCCGCCCATGACGACACCCGGCGGATCGCGTGGCTCGACGCGTGCGTGGCCGAGGTCGAAAAATGCCTTGGCGAAGGAATCGACGTGAAGAGCTATATCTACTGGTCGCTTCTCGACAATTTCGAATGGACTCAGGGCTACAGCCAGAAATTCGGATTGGTGTCGGTCGACCGCGACACCTTCGCGCGCACGCCGAAGCCGAGTGCCCGGCACCTCGCGCACCTGATCCGCGAGCGTAGCTGACCGCGGGCACGTCGAATCGGTGCCTAGATTTTACCGGGGCAGGAGCGATCGTCGCGGCGCTTGCGAATTGTGAACACACCGATCCGTTTCGCCTCGGCCCGAACGGCGCGTCGGTTCGTTCGCAAACGGCTCTGGTCTGCGGATTGCCGCCCGATGCCGGACAGGCCTGACCCCGACCAGGCCAAGTTGCGTGCTGCGGGAACGCGTCGCGCGGTGAACGGTGCCCGATCGATTTAGCGCATGCAATCAATTGCCTGGATGGTGTCCTGTCGCGGTGACGACAGGGCCGCGATGAACGTTTGACAAGCGCAGCCTGTCAAGATATTCACTCTCGTAATAATGAATAAACGTGGGAGGGGAGAATGACACGAGCATTCTGCGGGACGTCGTACGCTGCGATTTCGATCTGCCTGGCGGGCATCGCGCTGGCGAAACCGGCCTCAGCCCAGCAGACACCGCCCGGACAGCAGAGCGTGCCGGCCGCGACGACATCGCCGCAAGAGGAAGCCTCCGCGGCGGATCTGACGACGGCGGGCGCAACGCCCGCCGCGACCGAAGAGCAGCTGCCCGACATCGTGGTTACCGGATCGCTGATCCGAGGCACGCCGGTCGACGCAGCGCTGCCGGTGGAGGTCTATTCGCACGACGAACTCGAACGACGCGGCTCGCCGACCGCGCTCGACTTCGCCAAGAGCCTGACTGTGTCAGGGCCGACGACCGGCGAATCCTATTATTTCGGCGGCCCCGCCACGGCCGGATCGGTGCAGTACAACCTGCGCGGGATCGGCGCCGACAAGACGCTCGTGCTGCTGAACGGCCGGCGCATGAACGAGAACACCTCGAACATTCCGTTCATCGCGCTGTCCCGAACCGAGATATTGAAGGACGGCGCCGCGGTGACCTACGGCGCCGACGCGACCGGCGGCGTGGTGAACTTCATTACCCGCGATCACTTCGTCGGCCTCGAGGCCGATGCACGTTACAAATATATCGATGGCTCGGACGGCGATTATTATGGCGGGCTCCTCGCCGGAGTCGGCTCGGGCAACGTCAATTTGATGGTTTCGGCCGAATACGAGCACCGTTCGCGCCTCAAGGTGATCGATCGCGACTTCGCCCGCAAATCGCTCGATCCCACCGATCCGAACTACAATCCCGCGCCATGGTCCACGCTGACCAACCTCGCGGGCTGGGTGCCTCGCGGAGCGCTGCCCGCTTTTCCGAGCGCGACGGCGGACGGCGAGTTCGGCGCGCCCGTCGGCGGCATCGTCTCCGATTTCACGCCGGGAAGCTGTGCCGCGGTCGGCGGGCGCTACGACAACAGCTATACCTGCGCCTATAACTACATTCCCTATTACGACCTGGTCTCGCCGACCGACACCTATCGCGCCTATGCGCAGCTCAACGCCGACGTCACCGAGGACATGCACTTCCATGCCGAGGCGTCCTATGGACGGGTGAAGGTGCCGGAGGTGTTCGGCTCACCGGCGCAGCCGATCGTGCGCGGCCCGGCGATGGCGACGGGCGCGGTCTACCAGCTCTACGTGCCGATCACCAATCCCTACGCCGCCGCCTTCGCGGCCGATCACGGCATCACCGGCGCGCAGGGCTTCACGCCGGTGACATATCGTCTGCTGGCGCATGGCGGCAATTACGCGCTGAGCGACGACGGCTACGGCGTTCCCGACGATATCGACAACAAGGTGTGGCGCGTTTCCGGCGGCATCGACGGCCGGTTGGGTGACTGGGCCGGATTCGCGAAGGACGTGAAGTACGATTTCGCGATGACCTACAATCATGCGCGCACCTACACCACCCACGCGGACACGATAGGCTATCGGCTGCAGCAGGCGCTCAACGGATTCGGCGGCGCCGGCTGCACCGCGCCCGATCTCGATCCCAATCGCTTCGGAACGCAGAATCCGGGAGCTGCGGGCCAGAACGGCTGCATGTGGTGGAATCCCTTCTCGAGCGCTTTTGCGAAGCAGCCCGTGCTCGACCTCGACAATCCCAATTACGTGCCCGGCAGCGAAAATTCGAACGAGCTTACGCGCTGGCTTTTCGATCCGCGCGCGACCGAGACGACATCCAGCGATCTGACCGTCGATCTCGTCTTCAGCGGCGAGAGCGGGATCGTTCTGCCCGGCGGGGATGTCAGCTGGGCGGTCGGCGGCCAGGCGCGCTGGTTCGATACGCGGCAGAACATCCCCGATCCGATCTATAACGGCTCGATACTGTGCGAATGGCCGCACGGCACGACGAGCACGAACGGCGCGGGGACACCGCCGCTCGAGGCGAACCCGCTGCCGACCACCGATCCTGACTTCCGCGGCTGCACGCCCGACAATCCGGGGCCGTTCGTCCTGTTCGCGCCGATGGTGCCGACCGCCAACGACCGCAACCAATATTCGGTGTTCGGCGAGATCGACGTGCCCGTGCTCGACAGCGTCAACCTTCAGCTTGCCGCACGGCACGAAGAGTTTTCCGGCGGTCTCGCTGCCACGGTCTACAAGGTCGCGGGCAAATGGCACGTCTGGGGTCCGCTGTCGCTACGCGGGTCTTACGGAACCAATTACCAGACTCCGCCGCTGGGCACCCGGCCGGGCATGATCACCAACGCCGCGCGCAACTATACGGTTGCCGGCGGCAACTGGCTCGGCGCGCAGTTCATCACCGCGTCGAACCTGAAGCCCGAAACCGCCAAGACCGCGAACGTCGGTGTGATCTGGGACGGCAAGGGTTTCGGGAGCGGCCACCGTTTCCGCCTGATCGTCGATTATTTCGACATCCGCACCAAGGACGAGATCGGGCAGGTCGCCGATCCCAACCAGATCGCGAACCTGGTGTTCAACGGTCCTGGCGGCACGATCACGACCTGCGATCCGAACCAGCAGCCGCTCCTCGATCGCGTCACCTTCAACAGCGGATGCGTCGTCGGCATGAGCGCGGTGGGCGCGTTCTCGTCGATCTCGACCGTTATCGGCAACGGCCCCGGCCAGACGACCAACGGCTTCGACATCCAGGCGCTCTATACGCTGCCGCTCGGCCCGGGCGAGCTCGGGCTGAACCTCACCGCGACGCGGATCACCGAGCTCAAGACCGGCGCCACGTCGCTCGACGGCGTGATCATCTCCGAAGGCGACGACCGGCTGGGCAAGCTCAACTTCGCGACCTTCGCGCAGGCCGCGCCGAAGCTTCGCGCCAATGCCAGCATCAACTATCATCTCTATCGCCACAACATCCGCGTCGGGGTGAACTACGTCTCCGCTGTCAAGGACGAGCGGGCCGGCATCCAATATGGAGAGAACGGCGCGGACTGGGTGACCGTCGATGCCGTCTACCGCTTCGAACTCAATCCGGACCTCGTCTTCACCCTCGACGTCGACAATCTGTTCGATCAGGATCCGCCGCCTGCGCAGGAGGAGTTGGGCTACGATCCGTGGACGGCCAATCCGATCGGGCGCACGATCCAGCTCGGCGTCAAGAAGACCTTCTGACCGACGATCCCCGCAATAGCGGGCGAATGTTCGAAGAGGAGTTCCGGATGAGAAGGATGCCGATATCCGGTCGGATGCGCAGGATTGTCACGGGGCTTGCGATCGGTGCGCTGGTGCCCGGCGGTCTCGCGCCGGTGCCCGCGACGGCGCAGGCTGCGCCCGACGCGACGGTCGCGCATGCCGACTATGCCGATCCGGCGCTCTGGCTGTGCCGCCCCGACCTCGAGAAGAATTGGTGCCGTGTCGATCTGGACGCGACCGTAATCACGCCCGACGGCGCAACGCGGATCGAGCATTACACGCCCGCAAGCGATGCGCCGTTCGACTGCTTTTTCGTCTATCCGACCGTGTCGCGCGATCCGGGCTGGGAATCGGATTTCGTGCCCGACGCGATGGAAACAGACGACATCAAGGAACAGTTCGCGCGCTTCGGCAAGGTCTGCCGCCAGTTCGCGCCCATGTATCGCCAGCACACCTTGACCGCGCTGCGCCGGAATGCGGGCGGCCCGCAGCCGGCAGGCGAGCGTCCCCCGCCGGGGGTCGGCGGCTATAGCGACGTGCGCGATGCCTGGAACTGGTATCTCGCGCACGAAAACCACGGCCGCGGCGTCGTGCTGATCGGCCACAGCCAGGGCGCGGTGATGGTCGAGCGGCTGCTGAAGGAGGAAATCGACGGCAAGCCCGCGCAGAAACGGCTGATTTCCGCGCTCGTGATCGGCGGCCTGGTGCAGGTGCCGCCCGGCAAGGATGTCGGCGGCTCGTTCCGTTCGATCCCGTTGTGCCGCGCCGACGATCAGGTAGGATGCGTCATCGCCTATTCCACCTTCCGCGACAGCAATCCGCCGCCCGCCGACTCGATCTTCGGCCGGGGCCGCGACGGGATGCGCGCGGCCTGCACCAACCCCGCCGACCTGTCGGGCGGGCCGGGCGAGCCGATCTCCTATTTCCTGACCAAGGGTTTCCTCAACGACGCCGGCGGCCCGACGCAGCCACCCTGGACCCGCAAGCCCAAGGCGATCACCACGCCGTTCGTGAAAACCCCGGGGCTGGTGACGACACAATGCGTGTCAAACGGCGAGACCACCTATCTCTCGCTCCACGTCAACGCCAATCCGGGCGGCGGCCGCAACGACCGGCTGGCGGGCGAGGTCGTGCGCCCCTCCGGCATCGATTATTCCTGGGGTCTGCATATCCTCGACATAGACCATTCGATCGGCACGCTGATCGAGATCGTGGCCAGGCAGGCCGAGGCCTATGACGCGGCGCGGTCGGCGCCGTGATGTCGCGCGGGCCGTCCCGAACCGAATGCGAGGTGATCCTGTGAGTGTCGATGCGCCGCCCAAAAAAGCGCCCTACAAGGTCGCGCTGACCGCCGCGGCCGGTGCCGCGATCGAGTGGTACGATTTCTTCATCTACGGCACCGCGGCGGCGCTCGTCTTTCCGACGTTGTTCTTTCCCGCGGACATTCCGCCCTTTGCCGCGCAGATCGCCGCGTTCAGCACCTTCGCAGTCGGCTTCATCGCGCGGCCGATCGGGGGCGTGCTGTTCGGCCATTTCGGCGACCTGATCGGGCGCAAGCGCGCGCTGTCCGCGGCGCTGGTGCTGATGGGGCTGTCGTCCTCCTTGATCGGCCTGCTGCCGTCCTATGCCGCAGTCGGCTGGGTCGCCCCGCTGCTGCTCGTGCTGCTGCGCTTCGTGCAGGGGCTCGCAATCGGTGGCCAATGGGGCGGCGCGGCATTGCTCGCGATCGAAAGCGCGCCGCCGTCGCGCCAGGGCTTTTACGGCAGCTTCGTCCAGATCGGCGTGCCCCTGGGCGTGGTGCTCGCGAACGTCGTGTTCCTCGCGAGCAGCGCGACGATGTCCGATGCGGGCTTCGTGAGCTGGGGCTGGCGGATTCCGTTCCTCCTCAGCTTCGCGCTGGTGGCGATCGGGCTTTACGTCCAGTTCAACCTGGAGGAGACGCCCGAATTCCGCGCCGTCGAAACCCGCGCGGCGAAAGCCGGTCCGCGCCGCCGGTCGCCGATCATCTCGGTGATCCTCAGCCACCCGCGGCAAATCCTGCTCGCCGGGGGCACCTTCGTTGCCAACAACACCTGCTTCTACGTCACGATCACCTACGCGGTCGCCTACGGCACCGCGACGCTGCACCTGTCGCGGGACATGATGCTGGCCGGGGTGCTGATCGCCAGCGCGGCAATGAGCCCGGTGCTGATGCTGTGCGGCTGGATTTCGGACCATTGGGGCCGACGCCCGCCGTTCATGCTCGGCGCGGTGCTGACGGGGCTATGGTCGTTCGCCTTCTTCCCGCTGATCGAGACGGGCACCTTCTGGGGCGTGCTCGCCGCGATCGGGGGCGAGCTGGGCTTCATCAGCCTGATGTACGGCCCGCAGGCGGCGCTGTTCGCGGAGCTGTTTCCCGCCGAAATGCGCTATTCGGGCGCCTCGCTCGGCTATCAGCTGGGCGCCGTCGTCGGCGGGGGTTTCGCGCCGATCATCGCGACGGCGCTCTACGCGCGCTTCGGCTCGAACGACGCGATCGCCGTCTATCTGCTCGCGATGTGCGCGATCTCGTTCGTCTCGGTCGCGCTGCTGACGGTGCGGCCGCCGACGACCGGCTTCGCCGAGCCGCAGGCGTGATGCGCCGCCCGTGCCGTGGAGAGTCTAGCGGCGCGCAGGCAGCAGCGGGGCGGCGACGCCGACATTGACGAACCATTGCACGCCCGCCCGACGGCGGCGCGCAACCAGTTCTTCCTGCATCTCGAACATGCCCGGTAGCAGATCGTGCCCCGGCTCGGGCCGATCGGCGAAGCGCATGTAGCTTTGATCGGCGGCATAGGGCTTCCAGGCGGACGCGCCCGGCGCGCGCGGCGTTCCCGTCTTTGCAAAGCTCACCCAATACTGCGTCATCGCGTCCGCCAGCGGCTGGTCGTGCGGATCATCCGGACGCGGCCAGTTCGGCGGCAGCGCGGCGTCCGCGCCGACCTGGCCGAACACATAGGGCAGCTCGCTGGCGTGGAAGCCGCACAGGTCGCGCGCGCGGGCGGCGGGATAGCAGTGGTCGAAATAATAGAGGTACGCGGGCAGCCCGGCGGCCGTCTGCTTGCGCACCATCCGCTCGGTCGCCCAGCCGTAGATCGCATCGCGCAACGTCGCGAGCATGCTCTCGGAAAGGTTCGACGCGGGATAGAGCCTCAGAAAGGCAGGGGCGAGATCGCCGTAGCGCGCACGGATCTCGCGCTCGTAGATTGCGGCGCTCGCGGGCGGTGGCGGCACGAAGGCGCGCTGCGAGCGCAATTCGGCGCTGTTGAAGCCCGCAAGCAGCGGCACCTTCGCCTGCTCACCGCGATCGAAAATCTCGACGACCTGGTGCGGCAGCGACCAGCCGTCGATCGTGGCCTGGGGCGCGAAATGCGCTGCGACGCCCGCGCGGATCAGCCTGTCCGCGTCCATCGCGCGCAGCGCCGCGAGATCGTCGGTGCCCGCTGCCGTCGTGACCGCGGCGCCGATCGTCTCCGCCGACGGCAGGCCGAAGACCGAGCGGTGCAGCGCGGGCACCGCCCGCGTGTTCGCGCTTTCCGCGATCGCCTTCTGGAACAGCCCGCGCGCGAGCGGGCTCGTCAGCAGATAGCTCACGCTGAGCGCGCCTGCGGATTCGCCCATCACGGTGACGTTGTCGGGGTCGCCGCCGAAGGTCGCGATGTGATCGCGCACCCAGCGCAGCGCCTGAATCTGATCGAGCAGCCCGTAATTGCCCGCGGCATGGCGGGGCGATTCCGCGGCCAGGCCGGGCAGCGCAAGCCAGCCGAACACGCCGAGCCGATAGTTGATCGACACGAACACCACGTCCTCTCGCGCAAAGCGGGCGCCGTCATAGATCGGCTCGCTGCTGCCGCCGATGCGCAGCGAGCCGCCATGAATCCATACGATCACGGCCGCGTCGTCCGCATGCGGCGGTGCCCAGATATTGAGCGTCAGGCAATCCTCGCTCATTCGCTCGGGATTGTCCTGGTATAGGCTGCCTTGCGGCAGCGGCGGTTGCATGCAGCTCGGGCCGAACGCACCGGCATCGCGCGTGCCCTGCCAGGGAATCGGCGGCGCGGGCGGCTTCCAGCGGCGGTCGCCGACCGGCGGCGCGGCGTAGGGAATGTTCCTGAAGACGGCGAGGCCGCCCTCGTATCGACCCGCCAGCCGCCCTTGCTGCAGATCGACCGCGGGGCGGGGGCCGGGCGATGCGGCAGCCGGGATGGCCGCCAGGCCGATCAGGGCCGAGATCGACATCAGCAAGAGCCTGAGCCACGCCGTCGTCACATCCGCCTCCCCGCGCACCGTTTGCAGTATATAAACTCACGGGACAGTGAGTATCAACGATGCGAGCGGGGCGATCGGCGGCGGGTCTCAGTCGCCGCGTTCGGCCGTGCGCCGTTGGCAAACCTCATGGAAGCCGGCGGCCATGAAGGTCGCCATGCGTTCCTTCACCGCGCCGAAATCCTCGGATTTGCACAGGCCCCCCGACAATTTGTCGATCCGCCCGGTGCGCGCGAGCGTGAGCATCAGCGCGCCCGTAACGAAATGATAGCCCCAGAACACGTCTTCCTCGGCGCAGTCGGGCAATGCCTTCTTGAGCAGCTCGATGAGGCGCAGGACGACGGGGTCGAAATGCTGGTCCATCATCTCGGCGCCCCATTCGGGGGTGTTGGCCACCTGTGCGCTGAGCGCGGCATAGTTCTTCCACCCCTCGCCGCCCTGGATATACAGATCGAGATCGGTATCGAGAAAGGCGCGCAGCGCGCCCTCCACCGTCGGCTTGCCCCCGCTTTGCCGATCGTAATCGTCGAGCATCTTCATCCGCCGTTCGCTCGTCACCGCCGCGCGACGCGAGAACACCGCGTTGAAGAGGTTCTCCTTGTCGTTGAAATAATAGTTGAGCAGCGTGTGGTGGACACCGACGCGCTTCGCGACATCCTTCAGCGTGACGCCGTACAGCCCGTGCCGCGAAAACAGATATTCGGCCGCATCGAGGATCTGCTCCATGGTCTCGGCGCGCTGTTCGGCCTTGACCGAACGGCGACGCGGCTTGGCGGGCGGTGACTCCACGGGGTTTTCCTTATCGATGACGGGCCCGAGCATAGGTGATCGGCAGCGAATCGTGCAATTCGTTATCGCTCCGGGATGTGGTGCGCGCGTTGTCGAGAACCCGGACGGGAGGCCGCGGTCAGGACAAAGCCGTACCGGAACGCTGCGTAAGCGCCGCGTTCCGGTACGCAGGGGGGATGACCGTTCAACCGCAGGCGCGCCGCCCGACCGGCAGCTGGTCAGGTCGCGCCCGCCAGCGCGGGGGCCGCACTGCCGGCGCTGGCAAGCTCCTGCTCGGCCTGAGTGAAACCGTAAGCGGGCACGATCTCCCCGGCACGGTCGCCGATCACGGCCCAGCCTTCGGCCACCTGCTCGGCGGTATCGTCGCGCGCGCCGATGAAGGTGCCGCGCGTCAGGGTGACGTGCGCTTGCGCGAAATGACCCGCGCCCGCGCACAGGATCGTGCGCGTCGGCGCGTCCTCGGCGACCAGCGCCACCAATCCGGGGCTGACCAGCATCGGATCGAGCTCGGCGAGTCCGTCGTCCGACAGCACGCCCTCCGTCATCTGCGTCGCCGCGGTCGGCGCCAGGCAATTGACGTGGATGCCGTATTTCTCCCCCTCGATGGCGAGCGTCTGCATCAGGCCCACCAGCCCCATCTTCGCCGCCGCATAGTTGGACTGGCCGAAATTGCCGTACAGGCCGGAGGATGAGGTGGTCATCACGATTCGGCCGTAACGCTGCTCGCGCATCGTTTCCCACACCGCCTTGGTGCAGATCGCGGCGCCCATCAGATGAACCTCGAGCACGAGCCGGAAATCGGCGAGATCCATCTTGGCGAAGCTCTTGTCGCGCAGGATGCCCGCATTGTTGACGAGGATGTCGATCCGGCCCCAGCGCTGCCTGGCGCCCGCCATCATTTTCGCGACCTGCGCCTCGTCGGTGACCGATCCGGCGGCGGCGACGGCTTTGCCGCCGGCCCGGTCGATCTCGCGAACGACGGCTTCGGCCGCCCCGGCGTCGAGGTCATTGACGACGACGTGCGCACCGTACCGCGCCAGCGTGAGCGCATGCGCGCGCCCCAATCCGCCACCCGCCCCGGTCACCACCGCCACTCGTTCGTTCAGCATGTCGTCTCCTTCGTGAATCGGTGCATCGGTGTCGTCGCGGTCAGGCCGGGGCGGTTGCAGCCGCGCCGTTGCCATAGCGCGCGCGCAGGCTGCGCTTGTCGAGCTTGCCGGTCGCCGCGATCGGCATCTCGTCCACGCGGATGACCACGTCGGGAATCCACCATGAGGCGACGCGATCGCGTAGCGGCGCGAGGATTTCCTCGTCGCTCGGGTTGCGGCCGTCGCTGAGCTCGACGAGCAGGATCGGCCGTTCGCCCCATTTCTCGTCGTCGCGGCCGATCACCGCGGCCTGCGCCACACCGGTCACGCCCGCGACGATATCTTCGATCTTCGCGGGGTTGATCCATTCGCCGCCCGACTTGATCAGGTCTTTCGCCCGGCCGGTGATCGCCAGGTGTCCGTCGTCGTCGATCATGGCGAGGTCGCCGGTGTCGAACCAGCCCTGGGCATCGGTGGCAGGCTCGCTTTGTCCGAAATAGCGCTCGACGACGCTCGCGCCGCGCACTTGCAAATGGCCCTCGATGTTGCGTTGATCGGGCAGCGGCGTGCCTGCGGCATCAGTGAGCCGCAGGTCGATCCCGAGCGCCGGCCGGCCCGATGCGGCGCGCGGATCGGCAGTCTCGGCCGGGGCCACGAAGGTGCCGGCGGGCGACAGCTCGGTCATTCCCCAGCTCAGCTGGACGGCGGCGCCGGTGCGCCGTTCGATGCGCTCCTTGAGCGCCGGCGCGAGCGGCGCTCCGCCCATGAGGATGCGGCGGAGCGACGGCACGTCGCGGCCGCTGGCCTCGAGATGATCGACCAGCCCGAGCCACACCGTCGGCACGCCGACCGCCAGCGTGACGCCCTCGGCGATGATCAGGTCGGCCAGGTCGGCGCCGTCCAGGCGGCGGCCGGGCAGCACCAGCGTTGCGCCCACGGCCGGCGCCGCGAAGGGCAGGCCCCAGGCACTGGCATGGAACATCGGGACCGCCACGAGCACGCTGTCGTCCGCACCGATCGCCAGCATGTCCGCCTGGAGAAGGCGCAGCGTGTGGAGGAAGGTCGAGCGGTGCGTGTAGGTCACGCCCTTGGGCGCGCCGGTGGTGCCTGAGGTGAAGCACAGGCCGGAGGGCGTGCGCTCGTCAAAGCCGCCCCAGGCGACGTGCGGCTGCGCCGCAGCCAATGCCGGCTCGATCGCCAGCCCGTGCGGCCCGGACGTTTGGATCGATTCCGTGGCCGCCGCAATCGCGTCGATGACGAGCAGGGTCTCGAGCGTCGGCACCTCCGCCGCGATCGCGCGCGCGAGCGGGAGCAGATCGGCGCTCACGACCATGACGCGGCACGCCGTCGGCGCCACCATGCGCGCCAGATCGAGGACCTCCAGCCTCGGATTGAGCGTGTGGCAGACGGCGCCCATGCCCATGATGCCGAACCACGCCTCGACATGCGCCTGCGTGTTCCAGGCGAGCGTCGCGACACGGTCGCCGCGCGCGACACCCAGGCCGTCGAGCACCGCAGACACTCTCAGGCTGCGATCCCTTAGCGCGGCATAGCCGATCCGCGACGGCGCCGCGCCCTCGCGGGCGGTGACCACCTGCGCACCCGGGTGCCATTTGGCGGCATGATCGAGAAACGCGTCGAGCGTGAGCGCGACGTCCTGCATCGTCCCGTCGGTCGTCATGCGCGCGCCGTCTTTGCGGAGCCGGGCCGATGCGGGGCGGCATGCCCGGCGACGCGCGCCGGCGCACGGCCGCTCATGCCCCTGCAAGGCGAATGCGTCACGCCGCCGGCCCCATGCGCTGCGGCGGCACGACGCAGGAGCCGAGCGGCCCGAGATAGGCCGGGCAGGGTGTGTTCATTCGGATTTTCCCCTCGCGATGATCATGCCGCGGCTGTCGTTCTCGATGCCGGGGGCGAATGTGGCCGCAACGCCGGGCAGTGTCAATGCTCACTCTCCTGTGCGTTAACATTTGAAGATCGTCATATTGCGGGTGTCGCTCCGCGGACTGCGGACGCATCTCGCTCTATCTCGACGCGAGGGCGTTCAGCACCGGCAGAGGAGCCGAGGCGTCCGATTGATTACATGCGTGGATGCCCTTCATCTGCGCGCAGGCGCCGACGAGTTCATCTGCCGGCTCTCTCTCCGGTTCCTTGCATGCGGGTTTCACCGCACCTGGTGCCGATTCCGCAATCCACAAGAAGATCGGACAATGATCGATCGATTGTCGTACAATCTATTGACACTCTCGTCAGAGTGAATGATACATGCCTCAAGCTCCGATTGAGAGCAGGGGAGAGCAAATGTCGGTCCGACCACGAACGGCATCAGCGACCGCTTCCGGCCTGGCGGGCCCGATGATGGGTCCGGCGGCGCGTGCCGTCGGACGGTGCGCCTTCGTCGTCCGCGGGCCCTCCGGCCGCCCTATTTCCAGCCTTCTCCCCCTGCCGGCGGGTCGCCATTCGTCGTGCGGCCCTTGCGGCACCTCGGCCTTCGGCTGGTCGGCGCATGCTCCTCGCGCCGCAATACGTCCTCTTTCGTAGAACTGATTTGCCGAACCGGCCGATTGCACAGGTGATTCAACAATAAACACGTCGATGGGAGAGAGACATGAAACGGAGACGTACTTCTCGACACATCCTGATGGCCTTGTTGTGCAGCTCGACGTTGGCGGCATTGTCATCGACCTCCGCATCGGCGCAAGAGATCGCACCTGATCGGAGCACCGGCAGCCAGGCAGATGTCGAAGATCAAGCACCCCCGGACGATCAAGCCGGCGCCATCATCGTAACCGGCACGCGGATCGATCGTTCAGGCTACGAGGCGCCGACGCCGGTGACGAGCTTGTCGGCGGACGAAATCGAGCGGGGCGGCGCAATCACGATCGCGGACGAATTGAATCAGCTGCCGCAATTCGGCGCGGCCACAACCTCGAGCGCAGGGTTTCAGGGCGGGGCGGCCGGCGGGGCGAACTTCATCAACCTGCGCAATCTCGGCTCCGACCGCACATTGGTTCTTCTCAACGGCGAACGCGTGGTTCCCACGACGCTCACCAACGACGTGAATCTGAATACGCTGCCGATGACGCTCATAAAGAGGGTGGACGTCGTGACCGGCGGCGCATCCGCCGCATATGGTTCGGATGCGGTCGCCGGTGTCGTGAACCTCATTCTCGACACGAAATACGAAGGCTTCAAGGCGAATGTTCAGTATAGCGACAACTGGCAGGGAGAATATCCCGGCTACAAAGCCGAAGGCGCGCTGGGGTTCGGGTTCGACGATGACCGCGGGCACGTCGTGGCGAGCGCATCCTATTTCGATAATCCGGATTTCTATCTGATCCGGCAGGCGCCGTGGAACCGAGGGACGGCGCTCGTCCAGAATCCCGCCTACACACCGACCAACGATGAGCCGATGCTCATCCACGCGGACTTTATCGGCCAGGCGGTGCAGGCGCAGGGCGGTGTCATCACCTCCGGTCCGCTTGCCGGCATCGTCTTCGTCGGTCCCGACGCCACGCCGACGGCCTATGATCCCGGAAACGTATCCGGCGTCATCGCCTATGGCGGCAATGCGGATCAATCCTTCCTGCTGAACTCGCCGATCGGGCTGACCCAGCACGGCTTCAACGCATACACCTATGCGAGCTACGATATTACGGACACTATCACCGCGCATGTCGAGGTCGGCTACGGCAAGGGCGGCGGTGAAACCGAGATCGGCGAATATCAGCGGGCGGGCGACATCACCATCACCGCCGACAACCCGTTCATACCCGATTCGATACGCGCCCAGATGACCCAATTGGGCATCACATCGTTCAAATTGGGCACGAACAACATCAATCTGGGCAATCCCCGGGTCGGCGGCGTCATCTATCCCAACGACCGCACCTTCTTGCGCGTCGCGGCCGGCCTGAACGGCAGGTTCGGCGAGGGCTGGACCTGGGACGCTTATTATCAGCACGGGAAGGTCGACACGCGCGAGCGTTGGCTCAACGATGTCTACAAGCCCTATTACAACCTCGCGATCGATGCGGTCGTGGCGCCGCCGGGCAACGCCGCGGGCATTGCGCCGGGCACCATCGTCTGTCGATCGACCCTCACCGATCCCGCCAATGGCTGCAAGCCCCTCAACCTTTTCGGTGTCGGCACCGCGTCGCAGGAAGCGATCGACTACGTCACCCCGGTTCCGTTTACAGAGGTGGACCTCAAGCAGGACGTGGTCGCCTTCTCGCTGCAAGGCGAGCCGTTTTCCAACTGGGCCGGCCCCGTCTCGGTGGCCGTGGGAGGCGAGTATCGCACGGAGAACGGCGTGTCCTATTCGGACGAGCTCACCTACACGCGCCAGTTCGCCTACGGCAACGCCTTGCCTTTCGAAGGTTCGGTAAACGTCTACGAGGCCTATGGCGAAACGGTCGTGCCGCTGGTGCGCGATCAGCCATGGGCGCGCGAGCTGGACCTCAACGGCGCGGTGCGCCTGACCGATTATTCGACATCGGGCAAGGTCGTCACCTGGAAGCTGGGATTGACCGATGACATTGCGGGCCAATACCGCCTGCGCGGGACGTGGTCCCGGGATATCCGCGCGCCCAACCTGAGCGAGCTGTTCACGCAGGCCATCTCCGGCGGCCGCGCCGTCGCGGACCCGTTCAACCCGGGCCAGACCCCGACGATTCTCGCCACGACGCGCGGCAACCCCGACCTCGAGCCCGAGGATGCGACGACGATTTCCGGCGGGATCGTCGTCACGCCCGACTGGCTCTCCGGGTTCAGCGGCTCCGTCGATTATTACTATATCAAGATCAAGGGCGCGATCGCGGCGGTCTCGGCCGAGGACGAGCTGCGATACTGCTTCGAAGGAGAGCAGCATTATTGCGATCTGGTTCACCGGAATTCAGCAGGCGTTCTGACCGAGATCGATTCGGTGCCGACCAATACGGCCGCCCAAACGACGTCCGGCCTGGATATCAACGCTCAATACGCCCACGATCTCGGGCGCGGCCGACTCAGCCTCTATTATCGCTCGAACTACACGTTCCAGAACGAGATCGTCCAGAACGGCGTGGTGATCGACAATGCCGGCTCGTTGAGCCGGTCCACGGTCGGCGGCGCGGGTCTGCCGAAATTCAAGGCGCTGATTTCCGCCACCTATGCGCAGGGCCCGATCTCGGGAACCGTGCAGACGCGGCTGATCGGGCCGGGCAAGCTGGTGCGGGAATGGACGAGCAAGGACGTCGACGACAACCATGTCCCGTGGATCGGCTATATCGACCTGCGCGGTTCGTATGACGTGACCGGGAACTGGCAGTTCTATTTCGCGATCGACAATCTGCTGGATACCGCGCCTCCGCCGGTGCCCCAGGCCTATTATACGCCGACCGTCTACTACACGCCGGGAACGGCGGGCACCGTCTACGACCTTCTCGGCCGCCAGTTCAGCATCGGCGTGCGAGCCCGGTTCTAGAAAGGCAGCGCGGGTGCGGGGCAAATGGCGGGCTGCACGACAACAGAAAAGAAGGAGAGGAAAAGAGATGAAAGGGGTTCTTGCCCGCCGGACATTTATTCAGGGCCTCAACGCCGGCATCTTTGCGAGCTATCTGGGGCTCGGCGGCTGCGCCTCCGCGAATCCGGATCGGCGGGATGTCGCCCTCGCGCCCGTCAACCCGTCCTGGGTGATTTCCGAGGCTGAAGCGACGGCATGGCACGAGCTCAAGGACAAGGGCGGGCCCACGATCACCGGCAGCCCGTCCTGGCTCTCCTACATGGCCTTCATCGAACAGAAGATGCGCGAACTGGGCTGCGTCGACATCCACAAATCGCCCTGGACGTTTACGCGCATGACGTCGAGCGTGTGGCCGGACAAATCGGGCTTGGGTCTGGTCTCGAACGGCGTTCCAATTCCGGTGGCCAATTTCGGAGCCAATTGCGGGACGACCGGCGCCGATGGCGTCAGCGCCGAATTGCTGCTGTGGGATCCGGACAAGGAGCAGGACGTCCAAGGCAAGATCGTCGTCTTTCGACCCGTACCCCGTCCGGAGGTCAGGCACGCCTTCAGCGGCAGCGATTACGAACATATGCTGCCGTTCGACAGCTGGCCCGACGAAGGGCGCCCGGTTCCCCAGAGCCAAGAGGGAACGCACTCGATTTCCAGCACCGTCTGGGACGATATGACGAGCTCGTCCCAGTTCATCGAGAAGATGAGAGACCGCAAACCCGCCGGGATCATCTTCGCGATGAACCTCAACGACGCGGCGACCGAGGGGCTTTACACCTTTCCCGTTCCGACCCTCTACGATTTCCCCTCGGTCTACGTCAGCAAATCCAAGGGCGACATCGTCATTCAGGATGCGTTGGCGGGCAAGTCCGCCAATATTCGCGTCGAGGGGGAGAAGGCCGAGAGTCAGGCGTTCCAGCTCGTCGGGGTGCTGCCTGGAAAGGACTATGGGACGTCCTCGGACGAGCAGATCTGGATGCGAACCCATACCGACGGCCCGTCGATCAGCCAGGAAGACGGCGCGCTCGCGCTGTTGGCGGTCGCCAAATATATGAGCCGCTATGCTCGTGAGAGCCGCCCGCGATCCATCCTTCTAGAATTCGATTGCAGGCATTTCATGCCGGGAGCCGAACGCGCCTGGGCGAAGGAGGATTATTTCGAGAAGTTTCCGCGGGCCAAGGACAAGTTCGTCGCCGAGATCGCGATGGAGCATTTGGGCCAGATCGAATATGTCTTTTCAGGCGAGCAGATAAAGCCCAGCGGACGGTCGCTTCCGACCTGGGTGTACGCCACGGGAAACGAACGCGTCATCACCGCCGCGCTCGACGCCGCCGAGAGCAACGACGTGCGATCCGCCATCATCCGATCCCCGGGACGTCCCGGTGTTCACCACGAATCGCAGGGGCCTTGGTACGGAATGGGGCGCGCCGCGCGATATATGGGGATTCCGGGATATGGAATGCAGGGCGACCTGGGAGCCTATTGGGCCGAATCCGGCAAGATGAACCGGTTCGACGCCCGCTCGTTCTGCCGCCAGATCGCGATGTTCTGCCAACTGGCCAGGTTCCTGATGACGTCCGATCTCTCCGAGCTGGCCGCTCCGAAGATCGATCCGGCATCGGAGCAGTCCTTTCGCTGAGGTTGCTGCGCGCCCGGGGTCGTCAAAGAGGCGTGACGAGCGCCGCCTCGCGCGCCCTGGGCCCGTGGGAAAGCATGATGCGCGCGACCTCGCCCTGCATGAAATACAATATGTCGCGCGCGGCCCGGCTCGCGGCGTCGGCATCGCGCCTGATCAGCGCCGCACGGACCTCCCGCCAAAACCTGTACGGCCCCGCCGAATTTCCGTTGAGCGCCAGCGCGACGTACGAAAAATGGAACCTGGTCTTGCGCCGGATCGCCTCGATCATCTTGCGCGCGTCGACACTGGCATTCGTCGCCATCGCGCTGAAGATCTCCTCGCTCAGCTCGATGATCTTGCCGGCGGGGGCGCCGGCTGCGGCATCGTTCAACAGGCGATCGATATCGACGATCATGTCGGCGATGTCGTCGTCCGTGGCGCGCATGCAGGCGAAGCGCGCCGCCAGCCCGTAAAGCGCGGCGCGCACTTCGTAGAGATCGAACACCTCTTCCACCGTCGTCGCCGATACGCGCGCGCCGCGATTCTCCTTGATCTCCACCAATCCGTCATCGCCGAGCATCCGCAGCGCCCGCCGCACCACCGACCGTCCGGCCCCGAAGTCCGCGCACACCCGCGCCTCGCGCAGCCATTCCCCGGGAGCGATCTCATCGGCCTGAATGGAATGCCGCAACGCATCCGCGATCTGAGTGGCCGTAACGGCGGATACCTGCGATCTGCGCGCGGGCGCTGCCGCGTGCGAGGGCGATGCCTTCCCGTCGGACGGGGCGCTATCCTTCGGCTTTGCTGAGCGATTTCCCATCGAGGCGATCCTTAGGACCTGCACCGGGGGCGCTCAACCCTCAATCGGACAATGATATGCCGATTGTCGTACAATTCGCGGAATGAGTGATGTCATGGTCAAGCTCAGGTCGAGAGCGAGAGGAGGCTAACGAAACGAAGAGCGCGGCTTGACTCTTGAATCTACATATACTGCTTTGTCGGCGTGAAACGTCGCCGCCGCCCTTCGAAACAGATGATTCAACTGCTTGCTGCCCTGGCCGAGCAGCCATCGGCATGGCAGATCGAAGCGCTAAAGGCTGGCACCGGATCGACCTGCGCTACACCATAGCGAAAACGCCGCGACGGGAGATCGCGTATGCCATGGGGCCGTTTGGTCAGAAGCTCGGCACCTGCCCATCGGCCCGTTAAGGCCGACGTCGAGCCGGCTACCGGACAGCCCCTCGGCGATCTATGGATGATAACGCTGGAGCGGGTGAAGGGAATCGGACGCTATCATAACTGGCTCACAGCACAAGTTTGACGCTTTGTAACAGCAAGAGTCTTCATCCACATTTCCGGGTTAATCGCTACCACACAAATTGAGCGTTTCGCGCGTTATTCGAAGGAGTAAGGGACAACGCCCCGCATGCTCGGGTCAACCACGATAGTGCTTCCCGCTGGCGGGAAAGCGCGCTGCTCGCAATCATGCCTAGGACAAATGCGGCACGACGGACCGATCAGTGTCGCGCTGTCATGGCCCTTCAGATCCAAGCCATCAGCATAAACAAAGCTCGAAGCATGCTCGATCTCGCAGCCCAGCGCGACCGCGTAGCGCCGGGGTAGCCGTCGATAGCTTGACGTCGGTTTGACGAGTCCCTTTGCCATTGACACATAACGCACACTGTCCGGCATCTCGGCGACCTGCACGAGAATGCGGTCGGGGATCGCCGCTGCTTCATGGACAATTGACGTGACCCCCTGATTTTCCTCCAAGTTGGATTAGAGTCCGGCCCTGACAGA
>CAZXFY010000008.1:0-2348 GCA_964639855.1 uncultured Stakelama sp.
GGCGCCCATTTCATCGAGCTCGCCTGCCAGCGCCGCATTCCGTTGCTGTTCCTCCAGAACATTTCCGGCTTCATGGTCGGCGGCAAGTACGAGGCGGAAGGCATTGCAAAACATGGCGCAAAGCTGGTGACGGCCGTTGCGACCGCCACCGTCCCCAAGATCACATTGCTCATCGGCGGCAGCTTCGGCGCGGGCAATTACGGCATGTGCGGGAGAGCTTATTCCCCGCGCTTCCTCTTCACCTGGCCCAACAGCCGCATCTCCGTGATGGGCGGCGAGCAGGCCGCCAGCGTGCTGGCAACCGTCCACCGCGATGCGGATTCGTGGAGCCCGGAAGAGGCGGAGGCCTTCAAAACCCCCATCCGCCAGAAATACGAGGATGAGGGCAACCCCTGGCACGCCACCGCCCGCCTGTGGGACGACGGCATCATAGACCCCGCCCAGACCCGCGATGTCCTGGGATTGGCCTTCGCCGCCACCCTCAACGCCCCAATCCCCGAACACCCGAGCTTCGGCGTCTTCCGGATGTGATGGAGGAGCGCACCTCAATACCTCCCCGGCACGGGGAGGGGGACCGCGACGCGACGCGTCGTGGTGGAGGGGCCCCGCCCCCGATCCTCCGCGCGCCCATCAAGGATGCAAAGCAAGCCCGCGCGCTACGCCGTCAGATGTCGCTCCCCGAGGTCCTCCTCTGGCAGCAACTGAGAAAACGACCCGGCGGCTTCAAATTCCGCCGCCAGACTCCGCAGGCCGGCTACAAGCTCGATTTCACCTGCCTGGAAACGCGTCTCGCGATCGAGGTGGATGGCGAAGCACATAACCGTGGCGATCGCCCCCAACGCGATGTCGTTCGAGATGAGCAGTTGAACCGACGCGGCTTCGCCACGCTCCGCATTCCCGCATCCGCGGTCCTGAAAGACCTCGACTCCGTTATAACCGCCATCGTTCACGCCTGCCGTGAGCGGGGCCCCCTCCACCGTGACGCTTCGCGTCCCGGTCCCCTCCCCGTTCCGGGGAGGAATTGTAGGACACCCCCATGCTCTCCCTCCTCCTCCCGCTTCTCCTCCAGACCACCCCGGTTGCGCCGATCGTGAAGGGCACCGCCCTTCCCCCGCCCGACCGCGACACCGCCGCCGTGCTCGCACCGATCGAGCGCATGTTCGCCGGCCTTGCCGCGCACGATGCTGCCGCCATCCGCGCCGAGCTGCGCCCGGAGGGCGGCGCCACCGTCGCGATCGAGAAGCCCGACGGCACCACCGCCATCCGCCACCTCACCTGGGACGAGTTCACGAGCGGCATCAAGCCCGGCCCCGAAATGTTCGAGGAGCGCTTCATCGGCGCCCCCGCGGTCGAGATCGACGGCAATATCGCGATGGTCTGGGGCCGCTACACCTTCTTCCTCGACGGCAAGCCGCACCATTGCGGCGTCGATCATTTCGATCTCGTCCGCGAGGGCGGACAGTGGAAGGTGCTCAACGTCACCTGGTCGCAGCGCACCACAGGCTGCGCAGCATGATTCTTCGTCGTCACCCCGGCGAAAGCCGGGGTCTCGTCGTTCCGACACCCGCGCTGTCCTACACGCCCCGGATTTGCTAGAGAAACACGCATGCGATCAGCCGTCCCGCCGAACCGCCACGTTCCCATTCGACACCCCCATCCGAACCGGTCGCCGCACGTGCGCGGGACAGTCAACTTGGTCAACTTCGCGCAGTCATCGATCGCATGCTGAAATCGCTCCTCATCGCCAATCGCGGCGAGATCGCCTGCCGCGTCATCCGCACCGCGCGCCGCATGGGAATCCGCACCATCGCGGTGTTTTCGGACGCCGACGCGAACGCCCTCCACGTTCGCCAGGCCGACGAGGCGGTCCATATCGGCCCCTCCCCGGCGCGCGAAAGCTATCTTGACTCCGGCAAGATCATCGCCGCCGCAAAGGCGACCGGCGCGGAGGCGATCCATCCCGGCTACGGCTTCCTTTCCGAGAACGCCGATTTCGCGCAGGCCGTGATCGACGCGGGTATGATCTGGGTCGGCCCCAAGCCGCAAAGCATCCGCGCGATGGGCCTCAAGGATGCCGCCAAGAAGCTGATGCAGGAGGCGGGCGTACCGACGACGCCGGGCTATCTCGGCGAGGATCAGACGCCCGAGCACCTCAAGGCCGAGGCCGACGCGATCGGCTATCCTGTTCTCATCAAGGCGGTCGCGGGCGGCGGCGGCAAGGGCATGCGCCGCGTCGATGCGGCAACCGACTTCTTGGACGCGCTCCAATCGTGCAAGCGCGAGGCCGCCTCCTCGTTCGGCGACGACAAGGTGCTGATCGAGAAATACATCCTCTCGCCGCGCCACAT
>CAZXFY010000008.1:2358-88583 GCA_964639855.1 uncultured Stakelama sp.
AGGTGCAGGTCTTCGGCGACAGCCACGGCAACGTCGTCCACCTGTTCGAGCGCGATTGCTCGCTCCAGCGCCGCCACCAGAAGGTGATCGAGGAAGCCCCCGCCCCCGGCATGGACGAAGCGACCCGCGAGGCCGTCTGCACCGCTGCCGTCCGCGCCGCCAAAGCGGTGGACTATGAAGGCGCCGGCACGATCGAGTTCATCGCCGATGCAAGCGAGGGCCTCCGCGCCGACCGCATCTGGTTCATGGAAATGAACACGCGCCTTCAGGTCGAACACCCGGTGACGGAGGAGATCACGGGGCAGGACTTGGTCGAATGGCAACTGAGGGTCGCCAGCGGCGAAAAGCTGCCCAAGCGACAAGACGAGCTGGAGATCAACGGCTGGGCCATTGAGGCGCGGCTTTATGCCGAGGATCCGGCCAAAGGATTCCTGCCGAGCACCGGTCGACTCGAAATCTTCCGCGAGCACCGTGATGTTAGACTGGAAACCGGTGTTTACGAGGGCGCGGAGATCACAGGTTTTTACGATCCAATGATCGCAAAGATCGTCGTCCATGCCGATGATCGCGAAATGGCCTGTGAACAACTCGCCGGGGCATGTGCCTCGACGGATATCTTCCCCGTGAAAACGAATGCGCCCTTCCTCTGGCGCGCGCTCGACGATCCGGATTTCCGAGCTGGTAGGATCGACACGGGCTTCATCGCTGCCAAGGGGGGCGCCCTGCTTCCGCCGAGCGAACCAACCGAGGACATGATCAACCAGGCTGCGGCTGCCATTCTGGTGCAGGAATATTACGGCGAGCCGACGATGCTCTCCTTCTGGGACGATAACCTTCTATCCGCATCGCAACCCAATCCTTGGCGCGGTGCTCTTGGATTCAGGCTGAACCGAGAGACCAATCTGCGGGTCTCCGTCGCCGCAGAAGGTAAGGTATACGACGCCGAGCTGCCCTCCGATTGGGCAACCAAGCCAATCGTTGGTGAACCAGTTGCCGCGGGTGTCGCGATCAATGATGACGGGCTATCGTTCCTCGCATCCCTACCGCGCTTTTCGGGCACCGCCGCCGGCACCGCCGCCGACGGCGCGATCCTCTCGCCGATGCCGGGCCGCATCATCGCCGTCGCGGTCGCGGCGGGCGAGGCGGTCGCCAAGGGGCAGAAGCTGGTGACGCTCGAGGCGATGAAGATGGAGCACACGCTCACCGCCCCCTTCGACGGCACCATCACCGACCTCGACGCCGCCGAAGGCGCGCAGGTCAGCGAAGGCGCGCTCCTCGTGCGGGTGGAGCGGAAGGAATAGCCGACCCGTCACCCCGGACTTGATCCGGGGTCCCGCTGCCTTCGCGCGGCGGGAACAAGGAAGCGGGATGCCGGATCAAGCCCGGCATGACGAATGAGGGAAAAGGAATGCCCGGCAAATTCTACGACGAATGGCAGATCGGCGAGATCATCGACCACCCGCTCCGCCGCACCGTGACGGAGACCGACAACCTGCTCTTCTCCACGCTCACCCACAACCCGCAGCCGCTCCACCTCGACGCCGAGGCCGCGCGCGCGAGCGAGTTCGGGCAAGTCCTCGTCAACGGCACCTTCACGTTCAGCCTGATGGTCGGGATCACCGTCGCCGAGACGACGATGGGCACGCTGGTCGCGAATCTCGGCTATGACAAGCTCGTCATGCCCAAGCCCGTCTTCCTAGGCGACACGCTGCGCGCCACCAGCGAGGTCGTCGAGATGCGCGAGAGCAAGTCGCGCCCCAATGCGGGCCTCGTCACCTGGAAACACCGCATGCGCAACCAGCGCGACGAGGTGGTGTGCGAGTGCCTAAGAACGGCGCTGCTGAAAAAGGCCGTCACCCCCGCGAAAGCTGGGGTCTCGCAGTAACGGAGAGATGCCAGCATTCGCCGGCATGACGTTAGACCATGAAACTCTCGCCGCACCCGCAGGCGCCCTTCGCGTTGGGGTTGTTGAACACGAACCCGGCCGCGAAATCGTCCTCGACCCAGTCCATCGTCGAGCCGATCAGATAGAGGATCGAGCCGCCATCCACGAACAGCGTCCCGCCCTCCGTATCGATCCGCTCGTCCATCGGATTCGCCTCGGTCACGAAATCGACCGAATAAGCGAGCCCCGAGCAGCCGCGCCGCGGGGTTGAGAGCTTCACGCCGATCGCGCTCTCCGGCGCCTTCGCCATCAGCTCGGCGATTCGCGCCTCCGCACCGGGCGTCAGGAACAGGGCGGCGGGGCGCTTACGGGTTTTCGCGTCCGTCATCGTCTTCTCCATGCCCCCAAGGCGGAGGAGCTGGGGCGGCGGTGCTTTCCCACCCCTCGGCGGCAGCCGTTTCAGCTCCTCTTGTGCCTCGGCGGCTTCACAACATCCCCAGTTCGAGCTTCGCATCGTCGCTCATCTTCTGCGGGTCCCAAGGCGGATCCCAGACGAGATCGACGTCCGCGACCGAAATTCCGGGCACCGACCCGACCCGCAGTTCGACCTCGCCGGGCATCGATTCCGCGACCGGGCAATGCGGCGTCGTCAGCGTCATCGTGATCGCCACATGCCCGTCCTCGGTCACCTCGACACCGTAGATCAGCCCGAGATCGTAGATGTTCACCGGAATCTCCGGATCGTAGATGTCCTTCAATGCCTCGATCACCGCCTCGTAGAGCGCCCCGCCCGGCTCCGCACCGGAGAGCGCCTGCGGCTTCTGCGCAAGGAAGCCTTCGAGATAGTCGCGCTTGCGCTCGAACGTCTCCCGCGCACCATCGACGCGCGCCTTGGGCGGCGCCTCGACGGCGTCGACTTCCTCAACCGAAATCCTGCGCTCTTCGTTCACCCGAAAATCCTCGTCACCCGCTCGATTCCCTTGACCAAGGCCGCCACGTCCGCCGGGCCGCTATACACGCCGAAGCTCGCGCGCGCGGTCGCCGGCGCGCCGAGCGCATCCATCAGCGGCTGCGCGCAATGATGCCCCGCACGGATCGCGACCTGCCCTTCGTCCAATATGGTGGCGACGTCGTGCGGATGAACCCCTTCGACCGCGAAGCTGACGATCCCGGCCGAATCCGCCGGCCCGAACACCCGCACGCTGTTGAGCGTCGCCAACGCCTCCCGTGTCTCGCGCACCAGCGCCGTCTCATGCGCATGGATGCGCTCCAGCCCGATGCTTTCGACGTAATCGATCGCCGCGTGCAACCCGACCACGCCGACGATGTGCGGCGTCCCCGCCTCGAACCGCCCCGGCGGCGGCGCGTAGGTTGTCTTTTCGAAGGTCACCCGATCGATCATCGACCCGCCGCCCTGATAGGGCGGCATCGCGTCGAGCAATTCGGCCCGGCCCCACAGCACGCCGATCCCGGTCGGTCCGTAGAGCTTGTGGCCTGAGAACACATAGAAATCGCAGCCGATTTCTGCCACGTCCACCGGCATCCGCGGTACCGCCTGGCAGCCGTCGAGCAGCAGCATCGCGCCGACCCCATGTGCCAGCTCCGCCGCCCGCTTTGCATCGAGCACCGAACCGAGCACGTTCGAAACATGGCCCAGCGCCACCAGCTTGTGCGCGGGGGTGAGCATCCGCTCCATCGCATCGAGATCGATGCGCCCGTCGGCGGTTAGCGGCACCACGTCGATCGCCGCGCCGACGCGCTCGGCCGTCATCTGCCATGGCACGATGTTCGAATGATGCTCGAGCGTGGAGAGCAGGATGCGGTCGCCCGCCCCGAGCTGCGTCCCCGCCCAGCATTGCGCGACGAGGTTGATCCCCTCGGTTGCCCCGCGCACGAACACCACCTCGTCGGCCGAGGGCGCGCCGATGAAACCCGCGACGCGCTTGCGGGCCGCCTCATAGGCCAGCGTCATATCCGCCGAGCGCTGATAGACCCCGCGGTGGACCGTCGCGTAGGTCTCGCCATAGGCGCGGGTGACGGCATCGACCACGGCGCGCGGCTTCTGCGCGGTGGCGGCGCTGTCGAGATAGGCCCAACCTTCGGGAATCGCCGGAAAATCGACCACGACATCAAGCGGCGCGGCGGCGAGAAGGGTGCTCATGCCGATGCCCCAAAGTGAAGGCAAGTGCGCCCAATCATTTCACTTTGCCCCTTCGTCCGGCCGCCGCGCGATGCAGCAGGCGATCGGAGGGCATCGACATCGCCGGCAGCACAGCAAATCATTCCCAACATTGCAAACGAGCGGATCATAACGCCGCCTCCAGCCAGCGATCCGCATCCGCCGTGAAGGCATCGCGGACAGCCTCGTTACCGATACGGTCGAGGGCGTCGGCGACGAAGGCACGGGTGAGGAGCGCCCTGGCGCGGGCCGGGGCGATGCCGCGGCTGGTGAGATAGAAGAGCGCCGCCCGGTCGAGTTCGCCGACAGTGGCGCCGTGGGCGCACTTCACGTCGTCGGCGAAGATTTCGAGTTCGGGCTTGAGGTTCACCGTCGCGGTGCGATCAAGGAGAAGGCCGCGGAGCGACTGCTCGCCGTCGGTCTTCTGCGCGCCGCGGGCAACCTCGACGCGGGCGGCGAGGCTGGCGGTCGAACGATCCTTGGCAACCGCGCGCCAGAGCTGGCGGCTCTGCCCGTCGAGCGCGTCATGGCGCAGCGACACCGCGCACTCCTGGCGCTGCTCACCCTCGGTCAGAAGGGCGCCGCCCATTTCGGCATAGGCTGCTTCGCCGGTGCAGGCGAGCGCGCCGTCGATGCGGCTGTCCATGCCGCCGGCGCCGAGGAAGATCGAAACGAGGCTGGCGCCTTCGCCAAGCTCGGCCTCGTCGCGCAGCGAGATGAAGCCGGCGGCTTGCACCATCCGCACCGACCGCATCAGCCGCGCCGAGCGTGCCAGCTCGATCCGCGTCAGCCGGTTGGACCAGCCCTCACCCACATAGGTCTCGACGATCGACGCCGCGCTGTCCTGTCCGAGCGCGATCCGCGCCGGCAGATGATTGGCCCCGCCGGTCGCGACATGGACGATCTCGATCGGCTCCGACGCCTGCTCGGTATCGAGCGTCAGCGACCAGCCCGCGCCGGTGGCCCGCCGCCCGAGCGGATGATCGGTCGCCAGGTCGAGCGCCCCGATCGACACGCGGCCGGGCTCGCTCGCGTGCTCGTCGAGCACCCCGTCGACGAACACGAACCGAGGCCCGCCCAGCCCGATGAAATAGCGCGCGACATCTTCGGCATGCCCATGCGGTCCACGCGCCAGTTCCGGCAACGCATCGAGCCGCGACCACCGCCACGCCTCTTCGCGCCGGGAGGGAAGTTCGAGCACGCTCATAACTCCTCCCCGGAACGGGAGCATCGGGTCGGATCGTCCCCCGGACGATCCTTGATCACGCGGGGCGTGATCAACCCGATGCTGGGACCGCCGGCCGCAGGCCGGTGGTGGAGGGGGCTCAACCACAAGCGCGCCGCCTCGTTCGGGGCCCCCTCCACCAGCCTTCGGCTGGTCCCCCTCCCCGTTCCGGGGAGGATTTGGGTCACCCCAATCACGCCGCCACCTGCGCATAGCCTTCGGCTTCGAGCTGCCGCGCCAGCTCGATCCCGCCCGTGCGCACGATCCGCCCTTCGGACAGCACATGGACGAAGTCCGGCGCGACGATCTCCAGCAGCCGCTCGTAATGCGTGATCAGCAGCACCGCCTTGTCGGGCGCGCGCATGATGCGGTTGATGCCTTCGCCGACGGTCCGGAGCGCGTCGATGTCGAGGCCGCTGTCGGTTTCGTCGAGGATCGCGAAGCGCGGCGCGATGATGCCCATCTGCACCATCTCGTTGCGCTTCTTCTCGCCGCCCGAAAAGCCGACATTGACGGCGCGCTTGAGCATCTCCTGATTCATGCCGAGCAAATCGGCCTGCGCCCGCGCGAGCTTGAGGAACGCGCCGCCGGAGAGCGGCCCTTCGCCGCGGGCCTTGCGCTGCGCGTTGAGCGCTTCGCGCAGGAACTGGACATTGGAAACGCCCGGAATCTCGACCGGATACTGGAAGCCGAGAAACATCCCCGCCGCCGCCCGCTCGTGCGGTTCCATCTCCAGCAGATCGCGTCCCAAGAACGTGACCGAGCCTGCGGTCACCTCATAGCCGGGCCGCCCGCCGAGCACATAGCCGAGCGTCGACTTGCCCGCCCCGTTCGGCCCCATGATCGCGTGCACCTCGCCCGCGTTCACCTTGAGCGACAGGCCCTTGAGGATTTCCTTGCCGTCGATTTCGGCGTGGAGGTCAGTGATTTTGAGCATGTTCATTCTCTTAGCCCCTCCCCTTCAGGGGAGGGGTTGGGGTGGGGCCTCGGCCAACGCGGCAACGCTTCTTTCAAGGCAAGCCGGATCGCCTCGCGCACGCCTTCGATATTGCCCATCACGTCAAGATTGGTGACGCGCAGCACACGATAACCCTGATCCGCCAACACATCGTCACGCAGCCGATCCTTGGTCGCATCATGCGTGTCCCCATCGACTTCGACGATCAGCGCCTTTTGGGGACACAGAAAATCAGCAATGAACCAGCCGATCGCCGATTGGCGGCGGAATTTATGCCCGTCCACCTGCCCGTTCGAGAGCACCCGCCATAGCCGCTTTTCAGGCTCGGTCGGGTTGCGACGCATTTCGGCGGCGCGTTCATGCAATTGAGCGAGGCGCTCTGCTGTGAGGCCCCACCCCCGGCCCCTCCCCTGAAGGGGAGGGGTGTTGAGGCGTTTCGCATCGTCGGTAGGCGTCAGGCTCACCCCACACTCCCCTCCAGAGAAATCCCGAGCAGCTTCTGCGCCTCCACCGCGAACTCCATCGGAAGCTGCTGCAACACCTCGCGCGCGAAGCCGTTGACGATCAGTGCCACCGCCGCCTCGCTGTCGAGCCCGCGGCTCGTCGCGTAGAACATCTGGTCGTCGCTGATTTTCGACGTGGTCGCCTCGTGCTCGATCTGCGCGCTGGGGTTGCGCACCTCGATATAGGGCACGGTATGCGCGCCGCATTGGTCGCCGAGCAGCAGGCTGTCACACTGGGTGAAGTTGCGCACGTTCTCCGCGCCCGCATTCACCCGCACCAGACCGCGATAGGTATTGTCCGAACGCCCCGCACTGATCCCCTTCGACACGATCGTCGAGCGCGTGTTCTTGCCGATATGGATCATCTTGGTGCCGGTATCGGCCTGCTGGAAATTATTGGTGACGGCGACCGAATAGAACTCGCCCACCGATCCGTCGCCGGAGAGCACGCAGCTCGGATATTTCCACGTGATCGCGCTGCCGGTCTCGACCTGGGTCCAACTCACCTTGCTGTTCTTGCCCTGGCAGAGCGCGCGCTTGGTGACGAAGTTGTAGATGCCGCCCTTGCCCTGCTCGTCGCCGGGATACCAGTTCTGGACGGTCGAATATTTGATCTCGGCATCGTCGAGCGCGACCAGCTCGACCACCGCGGCGTGGAGCTGGTTTTCGTCGCGCATCGGCGCGGTGCAGCCTTCGAGATACGACACGTACGCGCCCTTGTCGGCGACGATCAACGTGCGCTCGAACTGGCCGGTATTCTCGGCGTTGATGCGGAAATAGGTGGAAAGCTCCATCGGGCAGCGCACGCCCTCGGGCACGTAGACGAAGGTGCCGTCGGAAAAGACCGCGCTGTTCAACGTCGCGAAATAATTGTCGCGCTGCGGCACCACCTTGCCGAGCCACTTCTTCACCAGCTCGGGATGCTCGCGGATCGCCTCGGAGATCGAGAGGAAGATCACGCCCGCCGCCGCCAGCTCCTTGCGGAATGTCGTCGCCACCGACACGCTGTCGAACACCGCATCCACGGCCACCTTGCGCGCGCCCTCCACGCCGGCGAGCACCTTCTGCTCCTCGATCGGGATGCCGAGTTTCTCGTATGTCCGGCGGATTTCGGGATCGAGCTCATCGAGCGAGGCGAGCTTGGGCTTTGCCTTGGGCTCCGCGTAATAATAGGCGTCCTGATAGTCGATCGGCGGAATGTTGAGCTTCGCCCAATCGGGCGTCTCCATCTCCAGCCACATCCGATAGGCCTTGAGCCGCCAGTCGAGCATCCATTCGGGCTCGCCCTTCTTCGCGGAGATGAAGCGGATCGTATCCTCGCTCAGTCCCTTGGGCGCGAACTCCTGCTCGAGCTCGGTCGAGAAGCCCCATTCGTACTTCTTGTTCGCGGCGGCGAGCGCCTCTGCATTGCGGGTGGCCATGACTTACGCGACTCCCATAGCGCCTCCCCGGCGAAGGCCGGGGGCAAGGTTCGGGCCATTCGCGACGGGGCTTCGGCCTTCGGGGAATGAGGAGAGCGACGCGAGGCTCACATCGGCCAGCGCGCCCCGCACGGCATCGTTGACGATGCTCCAGTGCGGTTTCACCCGGCAATTGTCCTCGATGCAGCAATCGTGGCGCCCTTGTTCGAGGCACGTCGTCATCGCGATCGGCCCCTCGACCGCCTCGATCATGTCGAGCAGGCTGATCGCCGCCGGCGGCCGCGCGAGCCGCAGCCCGCCGCCGGTGCCGCGCACCGTCTCGATCAGGCCCGCGGCGGAAAGCCGGCTCACCAGCTTCTGCACCGTCGGCAGCGGCACGCCGGTTTCCTCGGCGAGCAGGGTCGCGTTCAATCGCCCGCGCGCGCCGCAGTGACGCGCGGCGGCGCTCAGGATGACGACCGCATAGTCGGCGAGGCTCGAAAGACGCATGGGCTCCTAATCGGATCGATTCGTTCCGATTGACCAGATGGGGGCGCGCGAGGCGCGCGTCAACCGCGGATTTCTGCGAATCGTTCGCAGTTCAGGTGTCGCTGATGATCGGGTTGACACGCCCGCCCAGCGCATGCCGTTGCGCCATGGTGAGGCGCTGGAGCGCCGTCGGCTCGGCCTTGATCTGGCGCGGGGTGAGGCCGGTGAACTGCTTGATCTCGCGGATCAGGTGCGACTGATCGTAAAAGCCGCGCTCGAGCACGTCGTCGAGCGAGGCATTTTCCGAAACCAGCGCGACCGCCGCGCGCAACGCCCGATATTTGCGCGCGAGCAGCTTGGGCGGCGCGCCATAGAGCGCGTTGCACTTGCGCTCGACCTGACGGCGCGACAGCCGCGTCGCAGCGACGAGCTGCTCGATCGCCGGCGAGACGCTGCCCGCAAGCCAGGCATCGACATTCCGGACGAAGGCCAGCGCTTCGCCGTCGTGCCGACAGACGAGATCGTGCACCAACGCCTCGCCGATCGTCACCATGTCGGCGAGACCCCCCGCCCGGCCTAATGCCTTTTCCGCGCGCCGGAGCCGTTCGTGGCCGAATATGTCGTGCGCATCGACCACGCGATTGATCAATCCCGAGGCATCGACACCGAGCATCGCCGCCCAGCCCGCCGGCGTGATGCCGCAGCCGAAGGCGTGAACCGGTCCTTCAACCGACACTTTCATCGCGCCCGTGGTAGGGCCGATGATATGGATCGACGCGGAATCCTGCACGGTTCCATCGGGCATGCGATAGGTTGCGATGCCGCCCGAAAGGCGGAAGCGAAGCTGCGCATGGTCGGCGCGTTCGGTATCCTCGAACCGCTCCACATCGGCGCGGAACCGATAGAACAGCGTCACAAAATCGGCGACATCGGCCGACGGGACCGCATATTCGAGCTCGATGTTCGACATTTTTTTCGCGCCCCGACCTAAGGCGCGGAGTTTAGGCCGATTCGGCCGCAAAGAAAAGCGGCCCGGACAGGCAATGTCCGCCCGGGCCGAAAGGTGAGAACCCCCATGCGGGTGTTCTTCGGGTCGCACCCGCTTCATGATCGCCATGAGCAGGATTGTATTGGAAAAATCCGACGCGGCGGCGGTGCGCGCCGTCGCGCTTTGACGCATGCGTCCGCCGATGCCATGGGCACGGCATGCCGCTGCCCCTCTCCCGCGCTCTTTTCGTGCTCGATCCCGAGCGCGCGCACAGCCTTGCGATCGACGCGCTCGCCGGCTGGGGTGCGTTCGGCGCGCCGTTCGGTGCCCGGTTCGACGATCCTGTGCTCGCGACCGAGATGGCCGGGCTGCGCTTCGCCAATCCGATCGGGCTCGCCGCGGGGCTCGACAAGGACGGACGCGCGATCGACGGGTTGTTCGGCCTGGGATTCGGCGCGGTCGAGATCGGCACGCTCACCCCGCGGCCGCAGCCGGGCAATCCCCGCCCCCGCCTCTTCCGCCTGACCGAGGACCGCGCCGTCATCAACCGGATGGGCTTCAACAATGGCGGGATCGACGCCGCGCTGGCCCGCGTCGCGAAGGCGAAGCGCCGCGGCGTGCTCGGCATCAACGTCGGCGCGAACAAGGAGTCGGCGGACCGGATCGCCGATTACCGCGCCGGCGTCGCCCGCGCTGCGCCGCTCGCGGACTATGTCACGATCAACATCAGCTCGCCCAACACACCCGGCCTGCGCGATCTCCAGCACGGCGAAGCGCTCGCCGAATTGCTCGCCGCGGCCGACGAGGCGCGCGGCAAGACACCGCTCTTTCTCAAGGTGGCGCCCGATCTCGATACGGCCGCGATCGAGTCGATCGCCCGCGCCGCAATCGATCATCGCGTCGATGCGCTGATCGTCGCCAATACCACGATCAGCCGCCCTGCCCTGCATTCCCCCCGGGCGAGCGAAACCGGCGGCCTTTCGGGCGCGCCGCTCGCGCCGCTCGCCCGCGCCCGTCTCGCCGATTTCCGCCGCGCGACCGGCGCCGCGCTCCCGCTGATCTCGGCGGGCGGGATCGGCGACGCCGAAGAGGCCTATGCCCGCATCCGCGCCGGCGCCAGCCTCGTCCAGCTTTATTCGGCGCTCGTCTACGAAGGTCCCGGCCTGCCCGTCCGCATTGCGCGCGGCCTCGCCGAGCGCCTGCGCCGCGGCGGCTTCGCGACCGTCGCCGCCGCCGTCGGCACGGCCGCGACGTAGCGTCTTGCCAGTGCGGCAAACCGCGCTAGGCTCTCGAGGAAAACGGCGTCGGCCGGGCCCAGGAGAGACGATGCGGACGCTCGAACACTTCCCCAATCTGGTCACGATGTTCTTCACCCGCGCGGCGCAGGGCGGAGACAAGCCGTTCCTCTGGCACAAGCAGGGCGGCCAATGGATCGCGACGAGCTGGGCGGAGGCCGCGCGCGAGGTCGCGCGCCTCGCCGCCGCCTTGAAGGCGCTCGGCCTCCAGCGCGGCGATCGCGTGATGCTCGTTTCCGAAAACCGCCCCGAATGGTGCATCAGCGATCTCGCGATCATGGCGGCAGGCTGCGTGACGGTGCCCACCTACACCACCAACACCGAGCGCGATCACACGCACATCATCGAGAATTCGGGCGCCGCCGCGGTGATCGTCTCGAACGCGAAGCTCGCCAAAGCGCTGCTCCCTGCCGTCATCCGCTCGTCGCACGCGCGGATCGTGATCGGGATGGAGGATCTGCGTGCCGCCCAATCGGGCGCCTATGCCGTGCATTCGTGGCACGCCTTGATCGAGGAGCACCCGGCGGACCCCGTCACGGTCGCCGCCGAGGCCGATTTCACGCGCGAGGATCTCGCCTGCATCATCTATACGAGCGGCACCGGCGGCGCGCCGCGCGGCGTGATGCAGCATCACGGCTCGATCCTCCACAATGTCGCCGGTTGCGCGGCGGTGATCGCCGAGGATTTCGGCTGGGATGACGAGATCTTCCTCTCCTTCCTCCCGCTCAGCCACGCTTATGAACATACCGGCGGCCAGCACTTCCCGATCGGGCTGGGCGCGCAGATCTATTATGCGGAAGGGCTGGAAAAGCTCGCGTCGAACATCGAGGAAGTACGCCCGACGATCATGGTCGTCGTCCCGCGGCTGTTCGAGGTGCTCCGCACGCGCATCGCGAAGGCGATCGAGAAGCAGGGCAAGCTGCCCGGCTGGCTGCTCGACCGGGCGCAGGATGTCGGCGCCCGCGATTACGAAGGCCGGTCACGGCTGATCGACCTGCCGATGAAGCTGCTGCTCGGGCGCACCCTGAAGCCCAAGATCGCCAAGCGTTTCGGTGGCCGGATGAAGGCGATGGTCTCGGGCGGCGCGCCGCTCAACCCGGAGATCGGGATCTTCTTCCAGTCGCTCGGGCTCACCTTCCTTCAAGGCTACGGGCAGACGGAGGCAGGCCCGGTCATCTCGTGCAACCGCCCCAAAGCCGGGCTGCGCATGGACACGGTCGGCCCGCCGCTCGCCAATACCGAGGTGGAGATCGCCGAAGACGGCGAAATCCTGGTGAAGGGCGAACTCGTCATGCATGGCTATTGGCGCAACGACGCCGAGACGGCGCGCGTGCTCCGCGACGGCTGGCTCCACACCGGCGACATCGGAGAGATCGACGCCAAGGGCCGCATCCGCATCACCGACCGCAAGAAAGACCTCATCATCAACGACAAGGGCGACAATGTCGCGCCCCAGAAGGTCGAGGGCATGCTCACGCTCCAGCCCGAGATCATGCAGGCGATGATCGCGGGCGACCGCAAGCCCTACATGGTCGCAGTGCTGGTGCCCGATCCCGAATGGACCGCCGAATGGTGCGCGAAGAACGGCGATCCCTGCAACTTCGCCAGGCTCGCGCAGGATCACGAATATCGCTCCGCGCTCGGCGCCGCGGTCGAGCGCGTCAACAAGGATCTGTCGCAGATCGAGCGCATCCGCCGCTTCATGATCGCCGACGAGCCCTTCACCATCGAGAATGAGCAGCTCACGCCCTCGATGAAGATCAGACGCCACGTGCTCAAGAAGACGTATGGCGAGCGGCTCGACGCGCTCTATCGGGGATAGCCGGGCTGGCCGTCCGCAGTCGCGGAATGCCCGATCGAACACCGAACGTCAGTTGACACGCTTGCATCGACGCGCTCCATTATATTTATCCTATTTAATGTTCCGTCGGGATGCGACTCGATCACTTTACGGGAGCGACCATGCCCGAGCCGTCACCGCCAACCATCGCACGGCGTGCGCTGCTCCAGGCCGCGATCCCCCTCGCCGCGAGCACGACGATCGCCGGACGCGCGCTGGCCGCGCCTCGCGACGGCGCGATCGATCTTCAACCGACGCCCCGATTCGCGCTGTCTCCCCATCTCTACATGCAGTTCATGGAACCGCTGGGGACGACCGACGGCTCGGTAGAGACATCGTGGGATCATATGATGCGGGCGTGGCGCCCCGATCTCGTCGATGTGACGAAGCGCCTCGCGCCGCCGATGCTGCGATGGGGCGGGCTGTTCAGTGCCTATTATCGCTGGCGCGAAGCCGTCGGCCCGCGCGATCGACGGCGCCCGATGCACAATCTGATGTGGGGCGGTGTCGAAACCAATCAGATCGGCACGGACGAGTTCCTCGATTTCTGCGGCCTGGTTGGTGCGGAACCGCTCATGTGCGTCAATTTCGAGAGCGAGGGCGATCCGAAATGGGCGGTGAACGCGCTCGGCGAGGCCCGCGCCGGGAATGCCCGGGAAGCCGCCGACTGGGTCGCCTATTGCAACGCACCCCGGCATGCCGAACGGGCTGCCAATGGTCATCCGGTCGCCCGACCCGTTCGATACTGGCAGCTCGGCAACGAAACCTCGTACGGCAAAAGGCGCTTCGGCAAGGCCGCCGCGATCGCGAAGACGATCGAATTCGCCCGCGCGATGCGTCGCGTCGATCCGACGATCAAGCTCATCGCCTGGGGGCATAGCGGCTGGGCACCGGACATGCTGCACGAGGCCGGCGACCTTATCGACATGCTGGCATTCCACCACCTGTTCGATCCCGGCGCCGCGTGCAGCGACACCCATTTCCAGCGCGACCCCGA
The DNA here is from genome assembly GCA_964639855.1 of uncultured Stakelama sp. Taxonomy (GTDB): domain Bacteria; phylum Pseudomonadota; class Alphaproteobacteria; order Sphingomonadales; family Sphingomonadaceae; genus Sphingomonas. The sequence goes on from CAZXFY010000008.1 coordinate 16,118, forward strand.
AGCCGCCTGGGAGGCGCTGATGGCGAGCGCTGCGACCCACGAGCGCAAGATCGTCGAAATGCGCAGCCAGACGGGCACGACGCCGCTCGCGCTTACCGAAGCGCATTATCAGATCGTCGGCCGCAATCGCGGCGACCTGAATTCGACCTGGGCCGCGGGCGTCGCATTCGCGCGGTTGCAGAATGTGCACCAGCGCCACGGCGATGTCCTCGAGATCGCGAATCTCGGCGATTTCTGCGGGACGCGCTGGCAGACCAACGTCGTGATGCTGCCCACACCGCGCGGCCAGGCCTATCTGATGCCGGTCGGCAAGGTCGCGGCGCTATATCGCGCGCATACCGGCACAAGGGCGATCGCGGTTTCGGGCATTCCTGCCGGATTGGACGCGGTCGCTAGCCGCACCGGGAATGATTTCTATCTTCATGTCGTGAATACCAGCCTCACCGACAGCTACTCCTCCCGTGTGACGATCGGCGGCGTGAGAGCGCGACTGGTGCGCGTGCACCAGATGATGGCGGCCGATCCGTTCGCCGGGATCATCTCCGCCGAGGAGGATCCGATGACGCTGACGTCCCGGGCACAATCGCCGGACGCAGCCGTGCATTTTCCTCCGGCATCCGTAACCGTCGTCGAGAGTCGGGCCCAGGATCAGGGGTAGCGTTTTGCTGGCGCCGGCCGAGCACAACTTGCCGACGGCGGGCCTCACTTGCTCCCCTTTTCTCCCGCGTTGTTCCGTTCCGCGATGTCGGTCGGCACCACCTTCATCGTCCAGTCCGCGTCGGGCCGCAGATATTTGGCCGCTGTCGCCTGTAACATCACCGGAGTCACGCTTTTCAGATCGCGGATGATCGCACGCGCGGCGGTGATACGGCGCGGATCATAGGATGCACCACCCAATTGCTGCATCCAGAACTGGTTTCCGGTCGAAGCGCGCAGCACATATTGGGTCAGCGGCGCGACGATGCGCTGAAGCTCGTCGTCGCTCACCGGCGTGGCGACGAGATCGGCGGCGATCTTGCGCGCGAGCGTGAAGAAGAAATCGACCTTATCGGGCGGCACCTGCCCGATCGCGATCAATCGCCCGCCGCCGTCGAGCCCGATCGGCCACTGGCTCGCGACCTGGGGGCTGTAGCTCATCCCCGCCTGCGACCGGAGCTGATCGATCAGCCGGTCGCTCATCACTGCGGCAAGCACTTCGAGCCGCCGCGCCTCGGCGATATTCGCGATCCCGCCGCCGGTCGGCCACGCGATCACCGCCGCCGCCTGATTCTCCGGCCCCGTATGCGTGCGCACGACCGGCGTTGCGACATGGTCGGGAAAGCGGATCGGCGGGGCCGGCGCGGTGTCGGCGGGGCGCGGATCGAGCGCGCCGATCGTCGCCGCTACGTCCTTGATCGCCTCGTCGGCGGGAATGTCGCCGAACACCTGCACCTCGATCGGGCCTTGTGCGAGCAGCGGCTCCCACAGGGCGCGGAAGCGCTCCGGCGTCAGCGCGGCAATCGTCTCGGGGTCGGGCGTCGTCCAGCGCGGATCGCCGTCATGGAGCAGCCCTTCGAGGTCGCGCGCGATTACGCCCGCGGGCGCGCTGGCAAGGCTGGGATAGCCCGCCAGCATCACCGCACGCGCGCGGATCACCGGATTGGGGTCCCAGCCGGGATCTGCGAGCTTGGCGGCGATCAGCTTGAGCTGGTCCGCCAGATCGGCGGGCGAGGTCATCGCAGCGAGCGAGAAGGCGTCGTCGTCGATGCCGAACGTCATCCCGATCCGCCGCCCGGCGGTGAGCGCGTCGAGCTCGTCCTGCCCCAGCGTGCCGATCCCGCTCGACACCAGCGCGAGGTCGGCCGCCCAGGCGGGGACGTCGCGATCCGCGGGCAGCGCGTTGTAGCCGCACCCGAACCGCACGTTGACATAGACGCGCCCGTCCTCGGCATCGTTGGGGAAGAGCAGCAGCCGTGCCCCGTTGGAAAAGACCACCTTCTCCATATCGAGGTCGGGAATCGCCTCGCGGCTGACCACCGTTCCCGGCTTGCCGAGCTTCGGAAGCTGTGAGAAGGCGATGTCGGCGAGCTGCTTGCGCTTGCCCGCGAGGCCGGAGACGTCCTCCTTCATCACCGCGGCGAGCTTGGCGGCGGTGTTGGGATCGGCCTCGCGCGTGGTGACGACGGCGCGGCGGATGCCGTCGAAAATCCTGCGCGTCGAGGCAAGCACCGAGGCGGGCGTGAACATCTTCTTTTCCACCGCGCCGGTGAAGATCGCGTAGCTCGTCTCGGCCGAGGCGGTCGTCTCGCGTATGTCGAGCGCGCCGACCATCGTGTCGGCAAGATCCGCGCCCTGCTCCGCCGCTGCCGTCAGCACGCCGTTCTTCATGATCGAATCGAACTCGGAGACCGCCCGGTCCACCTCCGCCTGCGCGGGCGGGTTCGCCATCGCATCCGCGATCACGGCGCGCACATCGCGCACCGCGGCCTCCCAATCGTCGCCGATCGGCATGATGTTGACGAAGGTGCCGTTCACCGATCGCGACACGTCGTCGAGATCGACCTGCGCCTGGATGAAGCTGCCCCCCGCCCGCGCGCGCGATTCGAGCCGCCGGTTGATGATCCGCGCGGCGAGCATGTCGACCATGCGCTTCTGATTGAAGACCACCGTGTCCTGATTGAAGTGCCACGGCCGGATCACCGCCATCGCGACCAGCGGCGGCAGGCTCGGTTCGACCAGCGCCGCGCCCGTGGGCTGCGATGGATCGGGGGTGCCGAAATCGGGGTCGGCGGGATCGGGGCCGACGCCCTTCCAGCCGCCGAACTTCTCCGCGATCAGGCGGCCCGCAACCGCCGGATCGATATCGCCGACAAGGATCACCACCGTCCGGCCGGGGCGATACCAGCGATCGTGAAAGGCGCGCACCGCCTCCGGCGTCGCCGCTTCCAGCGTCTTGATATTGCCGATCGGCGAGCGTTCCGCGAGCGGCTGCCCGGCGAAGAAAGTCTCGCGGATCAGATCGCTGAAGCGCACCTGCGCCCCCGGCTGCTCGCGCTGCTCGGCGAGCACGACCGGCCGTTCGGCATCGATTGCCGCCTGGCTGAGATTGGGCGCGGCCATCATGCCCGCCAGCAATTCGAGGCTCTTGTCGACCGACGCCACCGTCGCCGAGGGCAAATCGAGCTGATAGACGGTCTGGGTCGGCGTCGTCTGCGCGTTGGTGTCCGAGCCGAACGTGGCGCCCAACCGTTGCCAGATGCGCTTGGCCTCGCCGTCGGGCACGCCCTTCGATCCGCGGAACGAGAGATGCTCGATGAAATGCGCGAAGCCGCGCTCGTTCTCGCGCTCGGCGAGCGAGCCCGCGTCGATCCGCACGCGGATCGCGACCTGCCCCGGCGGCACCGAATTGCGCCGCACCGCATAGCGCAGACCGTTGTCCAGCGTCCCGAAATGCCAATCGGGATCGGGCGTGATGTCGCTGCCTTCGTAGAGCCATCCGGGCTGCTGGAAGACGTCGGCGCCCGCGGTCTGCCTTTGCGGTGCCGGTGCCGTGGATTGCGCGAGGAGCGCGCCGGGCAGAGCGAACAGGAGAAGAAGCAGGCGCAGCGCGCGGGCAAAAGCACTCATCGCCGTCATTTACCCCGAAGGCCCCGCCCCCGCCAAGCCGTGCTCCGCCATCATTTGGACGAACAACAGGCGTAGGGGCGCGGTCGGGAGTGGCCGCAGCAATGCCGAATCGCGGCACAAGCGCGGCGGAGGGACTGACGAGAGTGTGAGCGTACGCGTCGAGACCGAACCTTTGCCACCGAGACTATGGCGCAATTCGGGCATGGGTGCGTGCTCGGAGGGCGAACATCGCGCCGATCCCGCCGTCACGCCGGCGCTGCGCGCCGACCTCGACCGCCCGTTCATCGTTCGGGCCGGCAAGCGCCTGCGCGGTGTGTTCGATCGGCTGATCGCCGCCTCGTCGCTCGTCTCGAACGGCCCCGTGCTCGACGTGCGCGACTTCGGCTGGACCACGGCGCTGCGCACGCACTGGCGCGACATCCGCGACGAGGCCGCCGCGGTTGCGCTCGCCGAAGGCGCAGCACCGTCGCTGTCCATGATCTCGCCCGATCACCGCGCGATCGCCGCGCCCGGCATGTGGCGCTCGTTCTTCCTTCACGGCTACGGTTATCCGATCGCGGAGAACCTCGCGCGTTGCCCCAAGACGACAACGCTCGTCGCCCAAATCCCGAACCTCAACAGCGCCTTCTTCTCGATTCTCGCGCCCGGTACGCATATCCCGGCGCACCGTGGCGTCACGAAAGGGCTTATCACCTGCCATCTCGGCCTGATCGTCCCACGTGACGGCGACGTGCGGATGCGACTCGGCGACCGCATCGTCCGCTGGGCCGAGGGCGAGACGCTGGTGTTCGACGACACCTACGATCACGAAATCTGGAACGACACGCGCGGCGCTCGTGTCGTCCTCGTCCTCCAGGTCGCGCGGCCGCTGCGCCAGCCCGGCAAGTGGATCGCGGACTTCTTCCTCACCCGAGCCAGGCGCTCCGCCTTCGTCCAGGAGGCTCTCGTCAATCTCACGCGCTGGAACGCGACGCGGGAAGGAAGTGCGTAACGAAAGCCGTACTCCTGCGAAAGCGGGAATCCAGGGCCGCGAACGACACCCCTGCAACTCTGGATTCCCGCATTCGCGGGAATACGGGATGCTTCCTGCCGACGCGGTTTGTGGCTCTATTGCCCCGGAAACACCGCGCGCGCCTCCGGCTCGCCCATCATCGCCTGGCGCACCAGCGGAATCGGCGGGCCGCCATAGCTCAGGAACTGGTCGTGGAACGCCTTCCAGGCCTTCCTGCCGCCGCGGCTCGCCGTCCAGTCGTCGCGCAGCCGCATGATCATCAGCTTGCCCATCGTATAGTTGAGATAGGCGGGATCATAGGTGCCCCGCGCCGCCTGCTGGCGGGCATTGCCCTCGTCCTGATAGCATTGATCGACGAACATCGCCTTCGATTGCGCCTGCGTCATCCCCTTGGTGTGGAGCCCGATCGCCGACAGGAAACGGCAATCGCGCAGCAGCGCGTTCGATAGCTGGCCGATATGGATTTCGGGATCGCCCGCGCCATAGCCCGCATCCCACATCATCTGCTCGGTATAATGCGCCCAGCCTTCGGCATAGGCATAACCGACGAACAACCGCCCGAAGATCGAAGGCGAGCGGTTGGCGTGCAGGAACTGCACGAAATGGCCCGGCATCACCTCGTGGATCGTGGTGAAGAGCAGGTCCGCCTTGCCCGGGATGAAGCCCTGCTGGACATCCTTGGGCCATGAAGGATCGGGTGGCGAGATGTAATAGACCGACGGAATGCCCTTATCGAACGGCCCCGGCGGATCGATATAGGCCGAATTTTGCCGGTTATAGGGCGGGCTCTCCTCCACCTTGGCTTCCTCGGTGCCGGGGATGCTGACGAGATCGTGGCTGACGACGAAGTCGCGCAGCTTCGGGATCTGCTTGCGCGCCGCGATCACCGGCCCTTCGGGCGGCTTGTCGGCCTGCATCTTCTCGGTGCACGCCTGGATCGTGGCGCCGGGCGCATAGTCGGCGCACGCCTTCCTGAGCGCCGCCTGATTCTTCTCGAGGTCTGCCCGCCCGATCGCCTCGAGTTGGTCGAGCGGGATGTTCACCCCCTCGGTCGCGCTCAGCATCTTCGAGAACAGCTCCGGCCCGAGCGCGAAATCGGTGGTGGCGTTGGGCCGCTGGGCCTCGAGCCAGTCGGCAAGCGCGCGCATCGCCGTCGACGCCTTGGTGGAGGCATCGGCGAACTGCTGCTGGAGGCCGGCATCCTGCACCTCGGCGAACGCATCCTTCGCGCCGCCCGCGTAGAAATCCGCGAACCCGCCGAACGCCGCGACACCGTAATCGATGAAGCTTTCCGGCAATGGCGTCTTCAGGTTCGCGCGGATGTTCTTCGCGGCCTCGGGCACGCGCTCGAACATCGCGATCACCGCCTTCATCCGCGTCGGCTTGTCGGCATAGGGACGCGCGATATAGACGTTCGGGTCCAGCCCGCCGCCGACATAGAAAGCCGGGTTTCGGTGCGGCTGATCGGCATCCTCCAGCCAGAACAATTTCCCCTTGGCAACCTGGATCAGATAGTCGCGCTCGAACCGCTGCTGGGGGTTGAGCGTCTCGGGCGTGAAATGCTGCGCCTTCTCGATCGCCTGGTGCAGATAGGCGATCTGCCGCGCCAGCCCCGCCGCGCTCCAGTCGGGGAGCTGCCCGTCGAACTCGTGCTTGCCCTGATAGACGGCAAACGACGGATCGAGCTGGAACCAGCCCGCGATGAAATCGTCGACGAAGGGCTTCCATTCGGGATCGCCCGGCACCTGCGCCGCCGCATCGGCACCCGCCGTCTCGTTTCCGCCGCCGGCCGGCGAGCACGCCGCCAGCGCTGCCACAGCAATCCCCATGAGCAACCGTGCGCGCATCATCCTCTCCCTGCGATTCGTCTTGCACGCGATGCTGGCAGGTCGGCGGCGGGAGCGCCAGCCCGTGACGGATGCGCGGGCGGCGGCGGGCGATAGCGGCATCTTCCCGCAACCAAGTTATCGCATATTGCCGGTTGGCCCTTGCCGCCCCTAAAGCCGCCCGCATGTCCGCGGCTCCGCACCCCCTACGCATCGCCAATTTCCGCGCATATTGGCTGTCGCGCTTTTCGGGTACCATCGCGATCAGCGCGCAGGCGATCATCATCGGCTGGCAGGTCTATGAGATCGCGCGCAAGACGCACAGCATCAAGGAATCGGCCTTCCTGCTCGGCATGATCGGGCTGGTGCAGTTCGTGCCGCTGTTCCTGCTGACGCCCGTGGTCGGCCTGATCGCCGACACGTTCGACCGCCGCTGGATCGTCCGCGGCACCACCGCGCTGCTCACGCTCAACGCGGCGATGCTCGGCCTGCTCACCCGCTCGGGCGATCTCACGCTGCCCTTCCTGTTCCTTGCCGCAGGCTTCGTCGGCGTCGCGCGCGCCTTTTCCGGCCCGGCTTATTCGGCGCTCGCCCCCAATCTCGTTCCCCGCGAGAGCCTGCCAACCGCGATCGCCGTCAGCTCGATCGCGTGGCAGACGGGCACCATCGCCGGCCCGAGCGTCGGCGGCGTGCTCTATGCGATCCATCCCGATGTCGCCTATGCCGCGATTGCGGGCATGTTCGTCTTCGCGCTGGCGATGATCTTCCTCATCGGCACCGTGCACCAACCGCCCGTGCAGAAGCACCGCCATCCGCTCCAGCGGATCGTCGACGGCTTCTCCTATGTCCGCAACAACCGGCTGGTGCTGGCCGCGATCACGCTCGACCTGTTCGTGGTACTGCTCGCCGGCGCGACCGCCTTGCTGCCCGTTTATGCGCGCGACATCCTCCATGTCGGCGCGACCGGGCTGGGCGTGCTTGCCGCGGGCATGGGAATCGGCGCCGCCGCAGGCTCGATCTGGTTCTCGTTCCGGCCGATGAAGTCGAATGTCGGCGTAAAGATGCTCGCCGCGGTGGTGGTTTTCGCCGCGGCGATCCTCACTTTCGGCCTGTCGACCTGGTTCCCGCTCAGCCTCGGCGCCCTGATCGTCGCGGGGGCGGCCGACATCGTCTCGGTCTATGTCCGCCAATCGCTCATCCAGCTCCACACGCCCGACGAGATGCGCGGCCGCGTCGGCGCGGTGTCGCAACTCACCATTTCCGCCTCGAACGAGCTCGGCGAGGCGGAGACCGGGTTGATGGCATCGCTGCTCGGCCCGGTGGGCGCGGTGGCGGCCGGCGCCGTCGGAGCGATCGCGATCACGCTCGTCTGGTCGCGGCTGTTCCCCGAGCTCAGGCTTGCAAAGACGTTCGACCCGCCCGACATGGTCAATCTGGAGCCGGAAAAGGGAGTGACGCAGCCATGAAGGCAAACACGGTCCTGGAGACGATCGGCAACACCCCGCACATCCGCATCCAGCGGCTGTTCCCGGGCGCCGAGGTATGGATCAAGTCCGAACGCGCGAACCCCGGCGGCTCGATCAAGGACCGGATCGCGCTGGCGATGGTCGAGGCGGCCGAGCGGAACGGCAGCCTCAGGCCCGGCGGCACGATCATCGAGCCGACCAGCGGCAATACCGGCATCGGCCTCGCCATGGTCGCGGCGGTGAAGGGCTACAAGCTCATCCTGGTCATGCCCGAGAGCATGTCGCTCGAGCGCCGCCGCCTGATGCTCGCTTACGGCGCGACCTTCGATCTCACGCCCAAGGAAAAGGGCATGAAGGGCGCGATCGAACGCGCACTCGAGCTGGTCGAGCAGACCGACGGCGGCTGGATGCCGCAGCAGTTCGACAACCCCGCCAATGTCGAAATCCACGCGCGCGCCACCGCGACCGAAATCCTCGACGATTTCCGCGACACGCCGATCGACGCGATCATCACCGGCGTCGGCACCGGCGGGCACATCACCGGCGTCGCCGAAACGCTCAAGCCCATCTGGCCGGGCCTCAAGGTCTATGCGGTCGAGCCGACCCAATCCGCGGTGATCTCCGGCGGCAAACCCGGCCCGCACACGATCCAGGGCCTCGCCGCGGGGTTCATCCCGACCAACCTCCACACCCAGATGCTCGACGGCACGGTCCAGGTGGAGGGCGACGACGCGAAGGACATGGCGTTGCGCGCCGCGCGCGAGGAAGGGCTGCTCGTCGGCATCAGCTCGGGCGCGACGCTCGCCGCGATCCGCCAGAAGCTGCCCGACCTGCCCGACGGCGCCCGCATCCTCGGCTTCAACTATGACAGCGGCGAGCGCTATCTCTCCGTCCCCGATTTCCTGCCCGAGAGCTGACGACCCTGTTTCCGTTCGTGCGGAGCCTGTCGAAGCACCGTTCTTTCTTGCCCCCGCGCGAAGAAAAGCGGCCCTTCGACAAGGCTCTCCTGAGCGAGGACGAAGGACTCAGGGCGAACGGGTGCTGTTTCCAGTTATTCATGCTTTGCTCTAAAGCGCCGCCCCCATGACCGCCGACTCGCCTCCGCAGGCTCCCCGGCCCGCCGGTTTCGCGCGCGCGCACCCGCTGCTCGCGGCCGTGCTCGCGCTCGTCGGCCTTATCGCGATCGCCGCGCCGACCGCCATCGTGCTCACCGCGCCGACTCCCGCGAAGATCGCGAAGACGCTGACGAAGCGCCAGCGCGTCGTCTCGCCCGCCGAGCTGCCGCCGGTCGAGCCGGTCGCCTTCGTCGATGTGACGCCCGACGACGCGCGCCTCATCAACGCCGCGATCCCTTTCTCGACCGAGCCCAATCCCGCGGCGAAGCCCTTCCACCTCCCCAAAGCCACCACCGATGCCGAGCGCGCGCGCGCCATCGACTGCCTCGCCGCCGCCGTGCTCTACGAAGCCGGCGACGATGCGAAAGGTGAGCAGGCAGTGGCACAGGTCGTGCTCAACCGCGTGCGCCATCCTGCCTTCCCCAAAACGATCTGCGGCGTCGTCTTCCAGGGCTCGGAACGCGACACCGGCTGCCAGTTCACCTTCACCTGCGACGGCGCGCTTTCACGGCGCTATTCGGACGCCGCATGGGATCGCGCGCGCGACATCGCGAAGGCGGCGCTTACCGGCCATGTCGACAAGAAGGTCGGCTATTCGACCCACTATCACACCGATTGGGTGGTGCCCTACTGGAGCACGAGCCTCGACAAGGTCGCCGCGGTCGGCAGCCATCTTTTCTTCCGCTGGGCCGGCTGGTGGGGCACCCCGCCCGCCTTCACCCGCACCGTTTCGGCGGACGAGCCCGCCATTGCCGCGCTCGCGCCGATCTCGGACGCGCACCGCGCCGCGATCGGGCTTGCGATGGGCGCGCCGGGCAGCGTCGATGCGGCCGACCTCTCCAACGCCACGTTGCCCAGCCCGCTCGCCGGCGACCCGGACAGCTTTCTCGTCACGCTCGACGATAGCATCGCGCCCGCAACCTGGCCCACGCTCGCCGACCGCGCGTGCGGCAGTCGTCCCTATTGCAAGTTCATGGCCTGGACCGACGCCGCGGATACCCCCGCCGCGCTCCCGCTCAACGCGCGCCAGATCTCGGCGATGGCGTTCAGCTATCTACGCGACAGCGCGCGCGGCTACGACAAGGCGCTGTGGAATTGCACGAGATTCGATCGTCCCGACCCGTCGCAATGCATGAAGATCCAGGTTCTCGCCGCCGCGCCGCCGACGCAAGCCAAGCGTGAAACGCCAACGCTCGCCGTGCCGCAACCCGGCCCCGCCCCGTTTGCCGGCGTCCGCCGCAAACAGGCGCCCGTGGCGGTCGAGATCGCCCCGCCGCCGATTCCGATGATCTCCGGCGGGCGCTGACCTCGACGTGCTCCAACATCCGTTCGTGCGGAGCCTGTCGAAGCACGGCTTTCCGCATCACCGGCCCTTCGACAGGCTCAGGGAAAACGGTGGACAATTCTCACCCCCGCGCGAATTGCTCCGGCGTCAGCGCCATCATCGCGTCGCTGCCGCCCTCGATCTCGCGGCGCAGCGCGCCCGCTTCGGGCAGCATCCGATCGGCGAAATGGCGCGCCGTCACCAGCTTGGCCTCGAGGAACGCCTTGTCCCCGTCGCCCGCGGCAAGCCGGTCTCCGGCCGCCGCCGCCATGCGCAGCCACATCAGCCCGAGCGCGACCAGTCCGGTCAGGTGCATATAGGGATAGGCCCCCGCGCCGGCATCATTGGGATTCTTCATCCCGTTCGCCACGAACCACATCGTCGCCGCCTGTAGCTCGCCCAGTGCCTTTTCCAGCTTGCCCGCGATCCCGCAGAGCGTCTCGCTGTCCTTCGCTGCCGCGGCCTCCTGCTGCACCAGCGCGAAGAACGCCTGCGCCGCGCGCCCGCCATTGAGCGCCAGCTTGCGCCCGACCAGGTCCATCGCCTGCACGCCGTTGGTGCCTTCGTAGATCATCGCGATCCGCGCATCGCGGACATATTGCTCGACCCCGGTTTCGACGATGTAGCCGTGCCCGCCGAACACCTGCTGTGCGTCGGTGGCGACCCGGTAGCCCGCATCGGTGCCGAACCCCTTGATGACGGGGGTGAGCAGCCCGACCAGATCGCCCGCCGCCTGCCGCGCTTCCTCGGTTTCGGCGCTATGCTCCAGATCGACCTGAAGCGCCGCCCACAGGCAGAGCGCCCGCAGCCCCTCGATGGTCGCTTTCGAGTCCATCAGCATCCGCCGCACATCGGGATGGACGAACAGCGGATCGGCCTTCTCCTCCGGGTCTTTCGGCCCGGTGAGCGCGCGCCCCTGCCGCCGCTCTCCCGCGTAGGCGACGGCGTTCTGATACGCCACCTCGGCGATCCCGAGCCCCTGCAAACCGACGCCGAGCCGCGCTGCGTTCATCATGATGAACATCGCCGCGAGCCCCTTCATCTCCTCGCCGACGAGCCAGCCCGTGGCGCCGTCATAGTTCATCACGCAGGTCGAATTGGCGTGAATCCCCATCTTGTGCTCGATCGAACCGCAGGTGACCGCGTTGCGCTCGCCGAGGCTGCCGTCCTCGTTCACCAGGAATTTGGGCACGACGAACAGCGAGATCCCCTTCGAGCTGTCCGGCGCGCCGGGCGTCTTCGCGAGCACCAAGTGGATGATGTTCTCGGTCAGATCATGCTCGCCGGAGGAGATGAAGATCTTCGTCCCCGTGATCGCGTAAGACCCGTCCGCCTGCGGCTCGGCTCTGGTGCGGATCAGCCCAAGATCGGTCCCGCATTGCGGCTCGGTGAGGTTCATCGTGCCGGACCAGCGCCCGGACACCATGTTGGGGACATACATCTGCTGCTGCTCGGGCGATCCCTTCGCCAGCAACGCCGCGATCGCGCCGTGGGTCAGCCCCGGATACATGGCGAAAGCCATGTTGGCCGAGATCATATATTCCTGAAATGCCGTCGCCACCGCATGCGGCATCGCCTGCCCGCCATAGTCCTCCGGCGCCGCCAGCGTGCCCCAGCCCGATTCGACGAACTGCGCGTAAGCCTGCCTGAACCCCTCGGGCGTCGTCACGCTGCCGTCCTCGTGCCGCGTGCACCCTTGCGCATCGCCCGTCTGGTTGAGCGGAAACAGCACCTCGGCGACGAACCTGCCGCCTTCATCGAGGATCGCTTCGACCATATCGGCGCTGGCATTGGCGAACCCCGGCACGTCGGCGTGTGCGCCCAGCTTCACGACGTGATCGAGCACGAAGCGCGTGTCGCGCACCGGCGGCGTATATTGCGGCATCTCAGTCCTTCCTGGCGTCTTGCGCGCGCGTCTCCTCGACCAGCGCGATGAAGTCGTTCAGTTCGTCGATCGCGGCATCGATATCGTGCTTTTGCGCCTCGAGCGTCGCAACGCGTTCGCGGCATTTCGCAACCGTCACGTCGCGCTGCACCCGCCGGCCGTCGCCCACATCGTAGAGGTCGATCATCTCGCGAATGTCGGCGAGGCTGAATCCCACCCGTTTGCCCCGCAAAATCCAGGCGAGCCGTGCGCGATCGCGATGCGAATAGATGCGCTGCGTGCCGCGCCGCTCGGGCGCGATCAACCCCTCGTCCTCGTAGAAGCGCAGCGCGCGCGGGGTGACGCCGAACTCGACGGAAAGATCGGAAATCGAGAAATGCTCCCGATCCGGCCGGGGCTCGATCGGCGCATAGGCAGCGATGCTCGACATGAGCGCATGTCTAACGACGTTTACGTGAACGTCAAGTTGGGGCGCTCACCCGCCGCACAGCGGAGGCCCCCGCTCGCCGCGCATCGCGCGCGCCTCGGATACCGAATCGCTCAGCCGCTCCACTTCCAGCCCCGAAAGCGATGCGCGGCCGGTGCAATAGGCCGCGCAGCCCTTCGGCAATTTCCCGGGGAACACTACGCGATCGCCCTCGAACCGCGCATCGAAATCGCAGTCGTCCTTGCCGTCGAACCGCACGCGCAGCCGCTCGCCCTGGCGCGTCGCGATCCCGCTTGCCGAGCATTGCTGCCCGTCGCCGTAATCGACATCGACCCCGATCCGGAAATCCTCCGTCGCCGGCAAGATGCACAGCCGATCGCCGCCGCGCGCGTAGAGCCCCGTCGGATCGGTGCTGTTCGGATCGGCGATCACCCCCGTCGCGATCGCCGCCGCCTCCAGCGCCGCCCCCGCGCCGGTGGCCGCCGCCGTGTCGCGCTCGGGCGCCCGGTCGGAGCATCCGCCGAGCACTGCCAGCGCGACCAGCAACGCCGTTCTCATTCGACGGGCGCCAGCCGGTCGCCTTCGATCCGCCGGAAGAAGCAGCTCCGCGCGCCCGTATGGCAGACCGGCCCGGCAGGATCGACGATCAGCCACACCGCATCCTGATCGCAATCGATCCGAATGTCGGCGATGCGCAGCACGTTCCCCGAGCTCTCACCCTTCTTCCACAGCCGTTTCCGGCTCCGCGACCAGAAATGCGCCTCGCCGGTCGCCACCGTCGCCGCGAGCGCCTCCGCATCCATATGCGCCACCATCAGCACCTCGCCCGAGGCGCGATCGGTGCAGACCGCGGTGATCAAGCCATTGTCGTCGAATTTCGGGTCGAGCGTCAGCCCGGTGTCGCGGTGATCGGCCATGACGCGGGACTAGCGTGGTTTGCGACGCGAGGACAACGGGGACTCTGTTGCGAGATCGGCAACGATGAAAGATTGATGACTCGCAGTGCACCAACGTGGCGATCGATGGCCAAACCGCCGGACGGCTAGCCCCATGGCAAACGACGCACGCCCGGCTTGTGGTCGAGGAGTGGGACGGTTCGAGAAAGTTGCGCCGCGCTCGCGAGCCACGGCGGGGTCGCGGCCGCGGCGCGTGCGGTGGGAATGACGCGGCAATCCGCCAATCGGTTGCGCAAGCGCGCGGGTGCCGAGGGCTTCGTGCGCGCCTGGGATGCAGCGCTGGAGGAAGGCCGGCTGCGCTCGTATGACGAGGCACTGCGGCGTGGAAAAGAGGGCTATCGCGTGGCGGTCAAGCGCAACGGCAGGATCGTCGGCCATCGCCACCGCTTCGACAACCGCCTGTTCTACGCCGCCTGCTATGGCGAACCGGCGGGCCGCTTCAAGCGCCGGAAATAGCCTTCGTGTCGTTTTCCCGGAACCTTCGGAACTTTCGGATGCCCGTCGCAGGCCCGCGATCAGCCGGGCCGGACGACGTAGAACGTGTTGTATCCGATGAAAATGACGGCCACGATGATCAGAATGAGCACGGCGAAGAGCGCGGCACGCTTGCGTCGCCGTCGCCGGGGCTCGCCATCGTTTCCCATGTCGCGCTCAATGATCCCGAATCGCGTCGATCAGCTCTTTCTTGCTCATCTCGGACCGGCCTTCGATGCCGATCTCCTTGGCCTCGTCGTAAAGATCCTCCTTGGTCCGGTCCTCCAGATCCGTGCCGCGATGGTCGAGCGTGCCCGCCGCCTTGGCATTGGCGATTCGCGCCGCCTTCTCCTTCGACGCGCCTTCCTCGCGCAGCGCCTCGTAGGTGTCGTCGTCCTTGATCTGTGATCCGTGTTGCCTGGCCATGATCGCCTCCTTCGTTTTCGAGGGATTCAACGGCCCAGCCGGGCAATCGTTCGGCGAATCATGACATTTTCGAGACGGAGGGCGACAAACCGTGCGTGGCATCCTATATGCCGGGCAACCAGCAACCCCCAGGGCCGCAATGCTGACCACCAATCCGTTCGACGATGACAAGCTGCGCGAGGAGTGCGGCGTTTTCGGTGTATCGGGCGCTGCCGATTCGGCGGCCGCGCTCGTGGCGCTCGGGCTGCACGCGCTGCAGCACCGGGGCCAGGAAGCCGCCGGCATCACCAGCTTCGACGGCGCGCATTTCCACACTCACCGCGCGATGGGCCATGTCGCGGGCAATTTCGACAAGGACGAGGTGATCCGGGCGCTCCCCGGCAATGTCGCCGTCGGCCATGTCCGCTACTCGACCACCGGCGAGACGGCGCTGCGCAACGTCCAGCCGCTCTATGCCGATCTCGCGACCGGCGGTTTCGCGATCGCGCATAACGGCAATATCTCGAACGCGATGCGGCTGCGGCGCGATCTGGTGCGCAGCGGCTCCATCTTCCAGTCGACCAGCGACACCGAAACGATCATCCATCTGGTCGCGACGTCGAGCTACCGCACCCTGCTCGACAAGTTCATCGACGCCTTGAAGCAGGTCGAGGGTGCCTATTCGCTGATAGCGATGACGCCCGAGGGCATGATCGCCTGCCGCGATCCGCTCGGCATCCGCCCGCTGGTGATGGGCCGGCTCGGCGACGCGGTGATCTTTGCCTCCGAAACCGTCGCGCTCGACGTGGTCGGCGCCACCTTCGAGCGTGCGGTCGAGCCGGGCGAACTCGTCATCGTCCAGGGCGGCGAGGTCCGCTCGCTCCGGCCCTTCGGCACGCAACCCGCGCGGCCATGCATCTTCGAATATGTCTATTTCTCGCGCCCCGATTCGATCGCCGACGATCGCTCGGTCTATTCGGTGCGCAAGGCGATCGGCGCGCAGCTCGCGATCGAGGCGCCGGTCGAGGCCGATCTCGTTATCCCCGTCCCCGATTCGGGCGTCCCCGCCGCGATCGGCTATGCGCAGGAATCGGGCATCCCGTTCGAGCTCGGCATCATCCGCTCGCATTATGTCGGCCGCACCTTCATCCAGCCGGGCGACAAGGTCCGCCATCTCGGCGTCAAGCTGAAGCACAACGCCAACCGCGCGCTGATCAAGGGCCAGCGCGTCGTGCTGATCGACGATTCGATCGTGCGCGGCACGACCAGCCTGAAGATCGTCCAGATGATGCGCGAGGCCGGCGCGGCCGAGGTGCACATGCGCATCGCCAGCCCGCCGACGCGCCATTCGTGCTTCTACGGCGTCGACACGCCCGAGCGCGCCAAGCTGCTGGCCGCCAAGATGGATCTGGCCGAGATGACCAAATACATCCAGGCCGACAGCCTCGCCTTCGTCTCGATCGACGGGCTCTACAAGGCGCTGGGCGACACCCACCGCGCCGACATCCGCCCGTCGCATTGCGACGCCTGCTTCACCGGCGACTATCCGACGACGCTCACCGATCAGGACGATGCCGTGGAGGTCGATCAGTTCGCGCTGCTCAAAGAACGCGTGAACTAACCCCGCCGTTCGCCCTGAGCTTGTCGAAGGGCGCTTTCCCTCGCAAGGGTGGGCTTCGACAAGCTCAGCCCGAACGGAATTGAAGATGACCAAAAAGCCTCTTTCCGGGCGCCTTGCGCTCGTCACCGGCGCCAGCCGCGGGATCGGCGCCGCCACCGCGCAGGCGCTCGCCGCCAAGGGCGCGCATGTCGTCCTCACCGCGCGCACCGCCGCCGATCTTGAGGCGGTCGAAGAAACGATCTTCACCGCCGGCGGCAGCGCGACGATCGCGCCGCTCGACCTTGCCGAGAATGACAGCATCGCCCGCCTCGCCGCCGCGCTCGCCGATCGCTGGCAGGCGCTCGACGTGCTCGTCCTCAACGCCGCGACCCTGGGCTCGCTCGCCGCCGTCCCCGCTTTCGACCCGCGCGAGCTGGCGAAGGTGCTCACCCTCAACGTCAGCGCCCAAGCCGCCCTCATCGGCGCATTCGATCCGATGCTCCGCAATTCCGATGCCGCGCGCGTGATCGCGCTCACCTCCTCGGTCGCGCGCAGCCCCCGCGCCTTCTGGGGCATGTACGGCGCTTCCAAGGCCGCGCTGGAGAACATCGTCGCCGCCTATGGCGACGAGGTCGAGAACATCAGCAACATCCGCACCGCGATCATCAATCCCGGCGCTACCCGCACCAAGATGCGCGAGCGCGCCTTCCCGGGCGAAGACCCCGCGACGCTCAAATCCCCCGCCGTGGTCGGCGAGCGCATCGCCGATCTCGTCGTCGACGGATTCGAGACGGGCTATTTCGAACGGATCGATGGCTGACCGTAAGCCCGTCATGGAAAGATCTCGGCTTTCGCCCGGATGACGATTTCCCCGCGGCTCCGCGTGGGCCACCTTCTTCGCGTGCGATCAGAGCGCGTGCGGCGCCTTGTCCACCTGCCAGGTCTGGCCCTTGGCGAGCAGCTTTTGCAGGTCGGCGATCTTACCCTCGCTGGCGGCGCGGTTCTGCTCGATGACGGCGCTGTCGAAGGTCGGCGCAGGGTTGTCGTAGAGCACGCCCAGCGCGACCGGAAATCCTTCCGCCGGCATCTCGACGAGCATGTGCGCCAGCCCGCGATTGGTCTGGTCGTGGACGATCACGCCCGCGCTTTCCCAATCACCGTCCGCCACCTCGACGACCTTGAGCACCAGTTTCTGGGTGTCCATCGCCAGCCCCTTGGTGCCGTTATCGAACAGCAGCGGCTTGCCGTGTTCGACCCAGAGCTGGTTCGCCGCCGCATTGGGCTTGGCCGTGAACGGCGCGAACACGTCGTCATTATAGACGATGCAGTTCTGGAAGATCTCGATGAACCCCGCGCCGCGATGCGCGTGCGCCGCCTTCAGCACCTCGGGCAGCTTCTTGTGGACGTCGATCCCCCGCGCGACGAACCGCGCCCCCGATCCCAGCGCGAAGGCGCACGGCCGCGCGGGCCTGTCCACCGAACCATAGGGGGTCGAGGGGCTGCGCGTGCCCGCGCGGCTGGTCGGCGAGTATTGGCCCTTGGTAAGACCGTAAATCTCGTTGTTGAACAAGAGGATCTGGCAATCGAGATTGCGGCGCAGGACGTGCATCGTGTGGTTGCCCCCGATCGAGAGCGCATCGCCGTCGCCGGTGATGATCCACACGTCGAGTTCGGGATTGGCAAGCTTCACCCCCGTCGCGATCGCGGGCGCGCGGCCATGGATCGTATGGAAGCCGTAGGTTTCCATATAATAAGGAAAGCGCGACGAGCAGCCGATGCCGGAGACGAACACGGTCTTCGCCGGGTCGGCGCCGATCTCGGGCAGCGTGCGCTGGACGGCCTTGAGGATCGCATAGTCGCCGCAACCGGGGCACCAGCGAACCTCCTGGTCCGATTCCCAGTCCTTGAGCGTGGTCTTGATGGGGGTCATCTCGTTCATTCGTCTTCTCCGCGTCATGCCAGCGAAAGCTGGCATCTCTCAATCAAAGAGACCCCAGCGTTCGCTGGGGTGACGGATCAGGTTGTTACATGCTGTCGATCGCGGCTTCGATCTCGGCGATGCGGAAGGGCTGGCCGGAGACCTTGTTGAGCGGCTTCGCATCAACGAGGAACTGGTCGCGCAGCACCGTCTTGAGCTGGCCGGTGTTCATTTCCGGCACAAGAATATTCTCGTAACCTTCTAACAAAGAACCGAGATTCTTCGGCATCGGCCAGATATGCCGCAGATGGATATGGCTGACGTCCAACCCCTTCCTGCGCGCGCGCCGGACGGCCTGGTGGATCGGCCCGAAGGTCGAGCCCCAGCCGACGACCGCGAGCTTGCCGCCCGGCTCGCCGAGCGCGACTTCCTGGTCGGGCACGCTGATGCCCGCCACCTTGTCGCGGCGCAGCTCGGTCATGCGGTGATGGTTGGCGGGGTCATAGTCGATATTGCCGGTGCCGGCGCGCTTCTCGATACCGCCGATCCGGTGGAGCAGGCCGGGCGTGCCGGGCTTGACCCACGGGCGGGCGAGCTTTTCGTCACGGGCGTAGGGGAGGAACCCGCCTTCGGGTGCTTGTTCGAGGAAGGTGACGGGAAACGGCTCGAAAGTACTCATATCGGGCACTTTCCACGGCTCGGCGGCGTTGGCGATATAGCCGTCGGTGAGCAGCATCACCGGCGTCATATATTGCGTCGCGATCCGGCACGCCTCGATAGCGCATTCGAACGCGTCGGCTGGCGAGCGCGCGGCGATCACCGGCATCGGCGCATCGCCGTTTCTGCCGTAAACCGCTTGATACAGGTCCGATTGCTCGGTCTTGGTGGGGAGTCCGGTCGAGGGGCCGCCGCGCTGCGAATTGACGATGACGAGCGGCAGCTCCGTCATGATCGCAAGCCCGATCGCCTCGGTCTTGAGCGCGATGCCCGGCCCCGAGGAGGAGGTGACGCCGAGCTGCCCCGCATAGGAGGCGCCGATCGACGCGGCGACCGCGGCGATCTCGTCCTCCGCCTGGAAGGTGGTGACGCCGAACTCCTTCAATCGCGACAGATGATGGAGGATCGCCGAGGCCGGCGTGATCGGATAGCCGCCGAAGAACATCGGCACATGCGCGAGCTGCGCCCCCGCGACCAGCCCGAACGCGATCGATTCGGCCCCGGTGACGGTGCGATACAGCCCCGGCGCGACCGGCGCGGCGGGAACGTGCATCTGCCCCACCTGCCCGCCAAGCTCGGCGGTCTCGCCATAAGCATGGCCGGCATTGAGCGCGGCGATATTCGCCTCCGCCAGTTCGGGCGCCTTGGCGAACTTGGCCTTGAGCCAATCGACGATCGGCCGGCGCTCGCGATCGAACATCCAGAGCGCCAGCCCCAGCGTCCACATGTTCTTGCAGCGCAGCGCTTCCTTGTTGCCCAGCCCGAACGGCTTCACCGCGTCGAGCGTGAGCTGCGAAATGTTGAGCTTCATCAACCGCCATGTCGCGAGGCTGTCGTCCTCGAGCGGGTTCGCCTCGTATTTCGCCTTGGCGAGGTTGCGGTCGGAAAACTCGCCCTCGTCCGCGATGATCAGCCCGCCCGGCTTCAGCGCCTCGACATTCACCTTGAGCGCCGCCGGGTTCATCGCGACGAGCACGTCGGGCGCATCGCCCGCGGTGTGGATCGATGCCGAGCCGAAGTTGATCTGGAACGCCGAGACGCCGAACAACGTGCCCTGCGGCGCGCGAATCTCGGCCGGAAAGTCGGGGAAGGTCGCAAGATCGTTGCCCGCGAGCGCGGTCGAAAGCGTGAACTGGCCGCCGGTAAGCTGCATCCCGTCCCCCGAATCGCCCGCAAAGCGGACGACGATCGATTCGGACGGGGGAGCGGCGTTCGCCTCTTCGGGCGTCACCTGATGGACGGCGGTAGCCATAGAATGTTCCTGCAAACCACGTGTTTAGGCGCCTCTACGCCGCGGCGTCTCTTCCCCCAAGGTAGAATTTGCGGACGCGCCTGCAAATGGTTCTTTTCCATGGCGAGACAGCAAGCAGGCTGGCAGGCTTCACGCCCGCCATGCCGACAGGAAGGAATATGGGATGCCGCAATACGAATTCGAAGGGGCGCGCCCCGCACTCGGCAACCGCGTCTGGATCGCGCCGAGCGCCGATGTGATCGGCGACGCCCGACTCGGCGACGATGCGAGCGTGTGGTTCGGCGCCGTCATCCGCGCGGACAACACGCCGATCCTCGTCGGCGCGCGCACCAATATCCAGGAATCGGCGATGCTCCATTCCGATCCGGGCGCACCGCTGACGATCGGGGCGGATTGCACGGTGGGCCACCACGCGATCCTGCACGGCTGCGCGATCGGCGACCGCGTGCTGGTCGGCATGGGCGCGATCGTGCTCAACCGCGCGGTCATCGGCGACGGCTGCATCATCGGCGCCGGAGCGCTCGTGACCGAGGGCAAGGAGTTCGCCCCCGGCACACTGATCGTCGGCAGCCCCGCGCGCGCGGTGCGCAGCCTGGACGACAGCGCGCGGGCGATGCTCGAAGCTTCCGCGCAGCATTATGCGGACCGGCAGCGTCGTTTCGCTGTGGGGCTCAAGCGGATCGATTGAGCGGATCGTCAATCAGGTCCACCCTCCCCCTTCGCACTCCCAGCGGGAGAGGGAGCGAGGCGCGGTATTACTTTCATGGGGCCCGGAAGCGCCGGAAGGGTGAGGGCGACCAGCGGCTTTGACGAGGGCCGCCTCACCGTGCAGGCGTCTTCAGCCACGCCTCGACGGCGGGCCGCAGCCGATCCGCGCTCGCTTTCTGGTTCGCGATCCGCGTCAGCACCTCCTCGGCGCCCGCGCGCGAGCTTGCCGGCAGATGCTTTTCGGCGAACGCCTTGATCTTGGCGGGCATCCCGGGATCGTTCGATCCGCCGCCCAGCCCGACCACATAGGTGGAGGAGGTGCTCGCCTCGAGGAAACCGTTCACCAGATCGAGATTGGCGACCGCGAAATCGAACGCCATGTCGGGATGCCGCCCCGCGATCGCCCGCAGCAGCGAGGCGCGCTGCGGGGCGGTGAACGCGTCGCTCTTGACGAGGTCGAGCGCGCGCCGGGCGAGCGCGTCGTCCTTCGCGGCGCCGAGCAGGCGGACATAGCTGTTCTTCACCACCGGATTGCGCTCCGCACGGGTGAGCGCGAGCAGCGCCTCCCATTCCGCGGGGGTCGCGTTGATCGCATAGGTGCTGAGGATCGGCCCACGAATGCCCGGCGGGATCGCGTCGGGATCGCCGGCCAGCTTCGCGACATAATCGCGCGCGAGCGCCGCCACGCGCGCATCGCCGCTGCGGCCCAGGCGGCCGACCAGATCCTCGCGCAGATTGGTGACGAGCGGCGATTCGTCCGGCTGCTGCTCGATGCCGATCCGCTGGAGCACCGGCTCGAAGATGCTCGTGATCCGCGCCTGGAGCGCCGGTTCGAGCGGCGTGTTCTCGAACAGGCCGGCAATGCCGCCGATCTGCCGCGACACCATCGACCAGATCAGCGGACCGGCATCGGCATCGACCGCGCCAAGCGTCTCAAAATACACGGTGAGCGGCTGATAGCCCCCGGTCGCGAGCGCGAGATCGTCGCCGAGCGTGCCGAGCTTGTCCTCCAACGAGAGCCCGTCGAACCCCTTCACCAGCGCCGCATGCGAGGCCGCGTCATATTGGGCGCGGAAATAGCTGTCCTTGCCGGGGTTGAGCACCACCGTGCCGCAACCCTCGACGCTGATCGTCTGCGGCTTGGACCCCTGCACGATCGAATCGGCGGTGCCGCCCCCGATCACGCTGACGGGTACGGGCACGTGCCAGGTCTGCGGCTGCTTCGATGCCTCGTCGATCCCGAACCGGCCCTGCGTCAGCGTCACCTGCGTCTTGCCGCCCTCGCACCGCGCCGCGGTCATCCTGATCAGCGGCACGCCGCCCTGGAGCGTGAAATCGTGCATGAACGTCGCGACCGGCCTCCCCGACGCGGCCGAGATTTCGGCCCAGAGCTGGTCAGTGACGGTGTTCGAATATTTGTGCTTCGCCATGTAGCGGCGGATGCCCTCGCGGAACGGCTCGGCGCCGACGGTCGCTTCGAGCATGTTGATGACGGCCTCGCCCTTCGAATAGGTGATGCCGTCGAACGCCTGGCCGATCTGATCGACCGTTTCGAGCTTCTGGATGATCGGGTGCGTGCTCGCCTGCGCGTCGAGATACATCGCCGCTTCGCGCGGCCCGGCGACATATTGCGCCTCGCCCTTCCATTCGGGATTGAGTTCGGCGCTGACCTTGCCTTCCATCCACGAGGCGAACCCCTCGTTGAGCCACAGATCGTCCCACCAGCGCATCGTGACGAGATCGCCGAACCACTGGTGCGCCATTTCGTGCGCGACGACGCTGAAGATGCCCTGCTTGTCGCTCGTGGTGGAACGCGCCGGATCGAACAGCAGGGTGGGCTCGAAATAGAAGATCGCGCCCCAATTCTCCATCGCGCCGAAGAACTGGCTGGAGCCGGGGCCGGCGATCATATCCAGCTTGGGCAGCGGATAGGGCTGGCCGAAATAATCGTTGTAATAGGTGAGCAGCCGCTGTGCGGATTGCAGCGCGTAATCGCCCTGATCGACGACGCCCCGGCGCGTGATCACGCCGATCTCGGTATCGCCCGCCGACACCGTCTTGCGCTCGACGTCGCCCATGCCGAGGAACAGGAGGTAGCTCGACATGACGGGCGTCTGGCCGAAGCGATAGAGCGTGCTGCCGTCCTCCTGCTTCACGATCTCGGCGGCGGGCATGTTCGAATAGGCCGTCTGCCCCGCCGGCGCGACCGCGCTCAGCGTGAAGCGCGCCTTGAAGGCGGGCTCGTCCCACATCGGCGCGAAGCGGCGCGCATCGGGCGCCTCGAACTGCGTCGCCAGCATGCGTGCGGCGCTGCCGTCGGGATTGGTGTAATCGATCGCGAACAGGCCCGCCGCCGCCCGGTTGATCTCGCCCGTCCAGGCGAAGTGAAGCGTGTGCTTTCCGACGCGCGCGGGGCTCGGCAGGGTCAGCGTGATCTGCTGCTGCGTCTCGTCATAGGAAAGCGTCGTCGGCTTGCCGTCAAAGGTGGCGGCGGTGATGGCGAGATTGGCGGCGTTGAGGGTGATCGTGCGGGTCGCCTCCTCGACGCGGACGGTCACGTCCTCGCTGCCCGAGAAGGTCATCGCCTTGGCATCGGGCAGCACCTTGATGTCGTAGGCGACGGGCACGACGCTGGTGGGCAACTGACCGGCGGCGAGCGCGGGTGTCGAGGCCGTCAGCAGCAGGCCGAGCGAGGCAAGGAACTTCATGCAACCACTCCGGAATCTTGTGACATGGCGCCGTCCTAAGACCCGCTCCCGCAAACGGCAACGCCGCTGGACAGCCGATTGCGTTTCGCTATGAAACTCACATGAGCCTGCCTTCCATCCTCGGCAATCTGCGCCTGCCGGCCATCGGCGCGCCGCTCTTCATCATCTCGGCCCCCGATCTTGTCATCGCGCAATGCAAGGCGGGGATCGTGGGCGCGTTCCCGGCGCTCAATGCGCGGCCGCAGGCGCTGCTCGACGAATGGCTCCACCGGATCACCGAGGAGCTGGCGCAATGGAATCGCGACCATCCCGAGCGCCCCGCGGCGCCCTATGCGGTCAACCAGATCGTCCACCGCTCGAACGACCGGCTCGAGGCGGATCTTGCGACCTGCGCCAAATGGCAGGTGCCGATCGTCATCACCTCGCTGGGCGCGCGCGAGGATCTCAACCATGCGGTGCATGGCTGGGGCGGGATCACGCTCCACGACGTGATCGACGATCGCTTCGCGAGGAAGGCGATCGAAAAGGGCGCCGACGGGCTGATCGCCGTGGCGGCCGGTGCGGGCGGACATGCCGGGCGGCTCTCCCCCTTCGCGCTGGTGCAGGAAATCCGGCAATGGTTCGACGGCCCGCTCGCGCTGTCGGGCGCGATCGCGACGGGCGGGGCGATCCTGGCCGCGCAGGCGATGGGGGCGGACCTCGCCTATATCGGCTCGCCCTTCATCGCCACGGACGAGGCCAATGCCGTCGATGCGTACAAGCAGGCGATCGTCGTCGGCCGCGCGCGCGACATCGTCTATTCGGACCTCTTCACCGGCGTCCACGGCAACTACCTGCGCGCATCGATCGAGGCGGCGGGGCTCGACCCCGACGATTTGCCGCGGGGCGACCTCAAGACGATGAACTTCGGCGGCGGCAATTCGAGCAAGGCGAAGGCCTGGCGCGACATCTGGGGCTCGGGCCAGGGGATCGGCGCGATCGATGCGGTCGAGCCGGTGGCGGCGCGGGTGGATCGTCTGGAAGCGGAATATCGGGCCGCGCGGGCGAAGCTGCTGGGCTGAGCCGGGCCTCGAAACGGAATCCTCTTCCCGCGAAAGCGGGAATCCAGAGTTACGGGCGCCAACGCCTGTGACTCTGGACTCCTGTTTTCGCAGGAGCTCAAAAGGCCGATTGCAGCCGATCGAGCATGCGCCGTGCCGGGCTGGTCGGCGCCGCCGACGCCGCTTGCGCCGCATCGAGCCGGGCGACGCGTCGATAGAGGTCCGCACTCGATGCCACGAGCTCGCGGGCGGCAGCGGGCATGGCCTCGATCGCCGCATCGTCGGAGACGGGCGCCATGCCCAGCCGCCGCGACGGATGCAGCGCGTCGCGCGGCGGCAGCTCTCCCGCCGCAACCGCGCGCTGGGTGAGCAGCCAGGCGATGACGTGCATCAGCCGCGTCGTCACCTTGAGCGACTCGCACGAAAAGGCGACACGCGCGAGCGGATCGAGCGCGTCGCGCTCGCTGCGGCCGCCATCGTCGAAATAGGCGCGCGCCTCGTCGGCAAGCAGCATCGCCTCGACATAGAGCGAGTCGATCAGCTTGCGATGGATCGGCGAATCGTCCGTGCTGCCCTGCATGCGCGCAAGCGTGCCACAATCGCGCCCGACGCGACACCGTTGATCGCTGTCTCGATCCGGCGCAGCCTGAACTCACATGGAAGCGGCACCAGCCAGGCCAATCCCGATTCTAGGCGATGATGTCCGGGATCAGCGCGTCCTCGATCCGGGCGATCTCGTCACGCAGGCGGAGCTTGCGCTTCTTGAGCCGCGCGAGCTGGAGCGCATCGACCGAGCTCGCCTCGCCCAATGCGGCGATGGCCGAATCGAGATCGCGATGCTCGACGCGCAACGCCTCGAGCCGCCGCCGCATCTCCGCCTCGCTCATCTGTCCTTCAGACACCGCCGATCCCCGCTCTTCCGGCACGCCGCCGCCTCCCCATGATTCGCGTGTTGCCGATCATGCGTCAAATGCCACGCATCATCGAAATTCAACCATCTTCGGTGGCGACATTTGCGCGCAAAGGTGGTTTACTCGATCTCCCCTCAGCAACCCAGGAGGACTGCTTCCATGCACAATGCGCATCTTTCGGCACTTGAGGCGAAGCATGCCGGGCTCGAACGGC
The DNA here is from genome assembly GCA_964639855.1 of uncultured Stakelama sp. Lineage (GTDB taxonomy): Bacteria > Pseudomonadota > Alphaproteobacteria > Sphingomonadales > Sphingomonadaceae > Sphingomonas. The sequence goes on from CAZXFY010000008.1 coordinate 41,682, forward strand.
AGATCATGGCCGAATCGCAGCGTCCCCTTCCGGACACGCGCACGCTGGCGGACCTCAAGAAGCAGAAGCTCAAGCTGAAAGAGGAAATGGCCGCGATCTAGCCGCGGCATCACGGACGGCGGCAGCCCGCATCGCGCGGGTGCCGCCAGGTCCGCTCCATCATCGACATCAAGCCGGCGTCTTCGGATTCCCCCGCGTTCCCACCGGCTTGCGCGCGCGCATCGGATCGATCGGCGCGTCGAAGGCGACGCCGGCGCGGCCTACCGTGTTCCACGCGATCCGGCCGCTGACCCAGCCGATCCCGCGTATCTCGACCTCGACGGCGGTATCGACGGGCACGTCATGCGGCAATTCGACCATCAGGCCGCCTGCCGAAAGATTGCGGACGCGCACCCGATCCTCACGCCGGCTTCCGACGCAGCGAAAGCGCGCGGCGAGGAGCAGGCTGTCGCGCGATTCGGCGCGGCCGGCGGCGCCATCGGCCGCCTCTACAGGAAAGCGGGAATCGTCAAAAAGCCGGTCCATCTCACGTCCCGGAAATTGCGGTTGCGTTCTTGGTCGTCCCTTAGACCCGATCCGATGTCCAAGAGGTTAAGACCGATTCAATCCTCGCGCGAAATCTTTTCCTGCCGCTCGTGGCGCTCCTGCGCTTCGACCGTCATCGTCGCGATCGGGCGTGCCTCCAGCCGGGCGAGTGAGATCGGCTCACCGGTGACTTCGCAATAGCCGTACTCACCCTCGTCGATGCGGCGGATCGCGGCGTCGATCTTGGCGATCAGCTTGCGCTGGCGGTCACGGGTCCGGAGCTCGATCGACCAGTCGGTCTCGCTCGAGGCGCGATCGGTGAGATCGGCCTCGCGCAACGAATCGGTCTGGAGCTGCGAAATCGTGCCCTGCGCCTCGCGCAGGATCGCGTCCTTCCACGCCTGAAGCTTGTCTCGAAAATACGCCTGCTGGCGCTCGTTCATGAAGGGTTCGTCGGGGCTGGGCCGATAGCCGTCCCCGTCATTTGCGGGCGGCGGAACCAGTTTCGCGATATCGTCTATGCTTTTCAAAACGCTAGCCATCCCCACTCTCCCCTAGATCGGCACCCGGGCGCGTTCTCGCATCTCCAAGCCGATCCCGATATTGGCGCGCGCTATAACCACGCACCGCACGCTCCACAAGCGACTGCGCGCACGCCGCCCGAATGCGTCGCGGATGGTCGCCGGTGCGGCCCCTAACACCGCCGATGTTGCAATCGGATGAACCTCGGCCCGAGTCGCGGTCGCGCGCAGCCAATGCGCCTGTCGTCACAGTCGGAACCGCCGGGCCGGCCGATCTCGTCAAGAGTTCGACAGTAATTCGCGCGGCTTCTGTCCCGCGGCAGGACATTAATCATGATGTCCACGCGACGAAGCCGGATTTTCCCGCCTCGGGACGGCGATCCATGGTTAACGCGCTTGCGCTTAATTCTTTGTTTCTCACTTTACGTCATCAGGCAGCAAAGAACCGTTGCCGCGAAGCCGACGCTGGCACGGTCGTTGCCAGCAATAGAGAGAGACAACGCTATGTCGGTGCGGATGGCTTTGGCGAAATTGTGCGCATGCGCCGCGGGCGGCGCGCTCGTAGGCGGCGGCGCGGTGCATCTGGCCGAGCAGGACCGCCCGATCGTGCGGCCGACCGACAAGGTCGTGCGTGCGCATCAGGGGGACGAGCCGCTCGCCGCCTTCGACGGCAAGGGCAAGGCGATTCACCGCCCGTCCAAGGTCGCGTCCAAGAGCAAGGTCGTGCGCAGGACCAAGACCAAGACGGTCCACCGGCCGAGCAAGGTCGTGCGCAAGACCGAAGTGGCCGAATGCCCGCCCGCAACGGTGACGGTGATGAATCAGCCGGCACCCGTGCCGCTGCCTCCGCTCCCGCCCATGTCCAGCGGCGAATCGAGCGCCCCCATCATCGTCGGCGGCAGCGGCGGGTTCGGCGGATTCGGGGGCGGGTTCTTCGGCGGGTTCTTCGGCGGCGGCAGCTCGAGCGGAAGCATCGTGATCTCGTCGACCTCGAGCGGCGGTTCCACCTCGACCTCGTCCAGCACGGGCGGCGTGTCGAGCACCTCATCCTCGTCGGGGAACGTCTCATCCTCCTCGTCGGGCAACGTGTCGTCCTCGACCTCCTCGTCGTCGAGCGGGAACGTGTCGTCATCGACCTCGTCCTCCACGTCTTCCTCGTCGAGCGGCAATATCGACTGGTCCACGTCGTCGAGCTCGTCGACCTCGTCATCGACCTCCTCCTCGTCGAGCACGAGCTCGTCGAGCGGCGGCTCGACCTCCAGCGGCGGCCCGCCGCCTACGCCGGTTCCGGGGCCGCCGATGGTGCTGCTGTTCGGCGCCGCCGCCTCGGCGCTGGTCGTCCGCAAGCGCCTGGCGCGCAAGAAGGAGGCGGCAGCCTAGCCGCGATTCTTCCGTCATGCCGGACTTGTTCCGGCATCCGCTGTGGGCCAGGCGAATCGCCAAGTTGCGGTGCGCTGCGTCCAGCGCAGCAGTGGACCCCGGAACCCTGGCTTTCGCGAGGGCAGGCAAGTCCGGGGTGACGGTAAGGTCTGTGAGGACGGCGTTCTTCGACCGAACGGACCCTCAAACCCCCGCCAACACCTTTTCGATCTGATCGACGGGATGGCCGGTCAGATCCTTGTCGACCTCGCCGATCAGCCGGTCGGTCACTTCCTTGTGATAGTGTTTGCGCAGCTCGCCGAGCGTGCGGGGCGGCGCGACGATCACGAGCGATTCGAACTCGTTCGCGAGCGCGCGCTTCTTGAGCAGGTCCGCCGTGTCCGCCGCGAAGCGATCCTCCTCCTGCTGATGGAAATCGACCTCCTGCATCGAGCTGCGCGCAGGCGCGAACCCGCCGCCCTGCCCGCGACTGATATCGGCGCCGCCGCCACCCGGATTCTGCACGCCGGGGCTCGACTGGCTGCCGCCGCCCCAGGCCGAGGAGGCGCGTCCCGCCGTGTCGGTCTTCTGCTCGACATCGCTCGGGTTCGGCCGCGCCTCGGCATGCTCGACGACGAGATGCGGATATTCGCCGTCGCCTTCGTTGCGGAAGAAGAGCATCTTGCGCCCGTCGGCGACCAGAATGAAGGCGTCGTGCGGAAGCTGCATGGGGGATCTCCTCTTGTCGGTATCCCTATCTAAACGCCCCCGTCGGGCGCAGGGTTGCGCGCCGCCGCCGCCGAAGCCATAGCCGCGTGGATGCACGACATCCGCTTCATCCGAGAGAATCCGGAAGGCTTCGACGCCGGTCTCGCCCGCCGCGGCCTCGACCCGCGCGCCGCCGAGCTGATCGCGCTCGACGAGCGGCGCCGGTCGGTCATCACCGAGATGCAGGCCGCACAGGCCCGCCGCAACGAGGCATCGAAGGCGATCGGCGCGGCCAAGGCGGCGAAGGACGAGGCGACGGCGCAGGCGCTGATGGCCGAGGTGGGCGCGCTCAAGGAGACGCTCCCCACGCTCGAGGCCGAAGAGGCGCGGCTGGGCGACGAGCTCACCGGCATCCTCGCGACGATTCCGAACCTGCCGCTCGCCGACGTGCCGGAGGGTGCCGACGAGAACGACAACGATGTGGTCGCGGAGCACGGCACGCCGCCCGATTTCGCGTTCGAGCCGAAAGAGCATGACGAGATCGCCCCCGCGCTCGGCATGGATTTCGAGACCGGCGTGAAGCTCGCGGGCGCGCGGTTCACGTTGCTGCGCGGCCCCGTCGCGCGGCTCTATCGCGCGCTCGGCCAGTTCATGCTGACCAGCCTCGCGCGCGATCACGGTTATGAGCAGGTCGTGCCGCCGCTCCTCGTGCGTGACGAGGTGGTCTACGGCACCGGGCAGCTTCCCAAATTCTCCGAAGACCTGTTCCGAACCACCGATGGACGCTGGCTTATTCCCACCGCCGAGGTGAGCCTGACGAACATCGTTCGCGAGGAAATCCTGCGCGAGGAGGAACTGCCGCTACGCTTCGCCGCGCTGACGCCGTGCTTCCGCTCGGAGGCGGGCGCGGCGGGCAAGGACACGCGCGGCTTCATCCGCCAGCACCAGTTCGACAAGGTCGAGATGGTCTCGATCACCACGCCCGACCAATCCGAGGCCGAGCATGAGCGGATGACCGCCTGCGCCGAGGACCTGCTGACCAGGCTCGGCCTCGCCTTCCGCCGCGTGAAATTGTGCACCGGTGATATGGGCTTTTCGGCGGCGCGCACCTACGATCTGGAGGTGTGGCTGCCCGGCCAGGGCCGCTATCGCGAGATTTCGAGCTGTTCGACCTGCACCGATTTCCAGGCCCGCCGCATGAACGCGCGCTATCGGCCCTTGGGCGAGAAGGCGACGCGATTCGTGCACACGCTCAATGGATCGGGGCTGGCCGTCGGCCGCACGCTGGTCGCGGTGATCGAGAATTACCAGAACGAGGACGGATCGGTGACGATTCCGGAAGCGTTCCGACCCTATATCCACGGCCTCGACCGCATCGAGCCGGCTGACCAACAGCGACCGTCACCCTGAACTCGTTTCAGGGTCCAAGGTGGGACCAGGCCGATCGCTCGACAATGAAGCGATACGCCGGCTTCACCTTGGATGCTGAAACAAGTTCAGGATGACGGCGGAAGGATCTGACTGCATGCGCATCCTGCTGACCAACGACGACGGCTATCATGCCCCCGGCCTCGCGGTGCTGGAGGAGATCGCGGCGCGCTTTTCCGACGACATCTGGATCGTCTCGCCGACCGAAGAGCAATCGGGCGCGGGGCATTCGCTCACCCTCACCCGCCCCTTGCGCATCCGCAGGTTCGCCGACCGGCGCTACGCCGTCAGCGGCACGCCGACCGACGCGGTGATGATGGCGCTCGCCAAGATCATGAAGGATTGCCCGCCCGACCTGATCCTCTCGGGCGTCAACCGCGGCGCGAACCTTGCCGAGGACGTCACCTATTCGGGCACGGTCTCGGCGGCGATGGAGGGCGCGCTCGCCGGCGTGCCCTCGGTCGCGCTCAGCCAGGTCTATGCGCGCGAGGGGATGGGCGACACCGTGCCCTTCGCCGCCGCGGCCGCCTGGGGCGAAAAGGTGCTGCGCCCGCTGATCGAGGCCGAGCTGGCGCCGCGCACGCTCGTCAACGTCAACTTCCCCGCGCTCGCGCCCGGCGAGGTGAAGGGCATCCGCGTCGTCGGCCAGGGGCTGCGCGACTATGGCCGTCTCCGGATCGTCACCAACACCGACCCGCGCGGCTATGATTACCACTGGTTCGCGCTCGGCCCCACGGTGGAGACGCCGGCGCATTCGACCGACCTCGAAGCGATCGCCGATGGCCATATCGCGGTGACTCCCCTGCATCTGGACCTGACGCACCGGGAATCGCTCGCTATGCTGGATCAAGCGTATCGGTGAACGGGGGCCGCATGAGGATCGGGGCGCACGCCAGCATTCGCACCAGGGCACCGCTCGTAGCGCTGGTCGCGCTCGGCGGCTGCATCCCCAGCGTAGCGCCGCCCAGCTACGCGCCGCCGCCGAGCCAGACCGTCCGATATCCCGATTACCAGACCGGCACCGAGCAGGTCACCGCCCCACCCTCGCCGCCGCCCGCGTGGGAATCGAACCCGGTCACGCCCGACGCAACCAGCGTTTCGGCACAGACCTATGTGGTTCGTCCGGGCGACACGCTGCACGGCATCGCCGACCGGACGGGCGCGGGGGCGCTGGCCATCGCCAGGGCGAACGGGCTGGAGGAAACCTACGTCATCCGTGCCGGGCAAACGCTCACTATCCCCGGCGGCCGCTATCACCTGATCCGGCGCGGCGACACAGGCATCGCGATCGCGCGCGCTTATGGCGTCGAATGGTCGCGGATCGTGAGCGCGAACGGCCTTGCCGAGCCCTATCTGCTGCGCACCGGCTGGCGGCTGTTGATTCCGGGCGGCGAGGTGCCGGGGCGCAGCACCGCGGCAGAACGTGCCGCCGCCTTCACGCTCGATATCGACGATCTCGTCACCGGCAGCGAACCCGCGCTCGCCGAGAACAAGGCGCCCGCCAAGGCCACCGCCTCCCCTGCGCGCGTCCCCGCCCCGACCACGCCCGTCGCCGCGCCCGCCAAGCTGATCGGCGGCTTCTCCTGGCCGGTGCACGGGCCCGTGGTCGCCGAGTTCGGCTCCATCGGCGCCGGCAAGCGCAACGACGGCATTCAGATCGCGAGCCCCGTCGGCACCCCGATCGCGGCCGCCGCGGACGGCGTCGTCGCCTATGCGGGCACGGGCATTCCTGCGCTCGGCGGTCTCATCATCCTCAAGCACGGCGACGGCTGGGTGACGGTCTACGGCAATGCCAGCAAGCTCCTCGTCCGCCGCGGCCAATCCGTGGATCGCGGGCAACGGATCGCGCTTTCCGGCCAATCGGGTTCGGCGCCCCAGCCCGGCGTGCATTTCGAAATCCGCAAGGGCCGCGATCCGGTGAACCCGCTCGGCAAGCTGCCGGATTAATGTCACTCCAGCGAAAGCTGGAGTCTCTCGAAGCCAGTCCCCCAATTCGCAGCGATCCCGGCTTCCGCTGGGATGACGGCTCAATTCGCCCATGCTAAGCGCCGCGGCGCGATGACCGACTACCGATCCGATCTCCTCCGCCTGCTCGACGAGCGCGGCTACATCCATCAGGTGACCGATGCGGCTGCGCTCGATGCGCTCGCCGCCAGGCAGGTCGTCCCCGGCTATATCGGCTTCGATCCCACCGCGCCCTCACTCCATGTCGGCAGCCTCGTCCAGATCATGCTGCTGCGCCGGCTCCAGCAGGCCGGGCACAAACCGATCGTGCTGATGGGCGGCGGCACCGGAAAGATCGGCGATCCCAGCTTCAAGGACGAGGCGCGCCGGCTGATGACAGCCGAGACGATCGCGAGCAACGTCGCCTCGATCCGACGCATCTTCGAGCGATTCCTGACCTTCGGCGATGGCCCCGCCGATGCGATCATGCTCGACAATGCCGAATGGCTCGATGCGCTCGAATATATCCCGTTCCTGCGCGAGGTCGGCCAGCATTTCTCGGTCAACCGGATGCTGAGCTTCGATTCGGTGAAGCTGCGGCTCGATCGCGAGCAGTCGCTCTCGTTCCTCGAATTCAACTATATGATCCTCCAGGCGTACGATTTCCGCGAACTCTCGCAACGCGCCGGTTGCCGCCTTCAGATGGGCGGCTCCGACCAATGGGGGAACATCGTCAACGGCATCGAGCTTGCCCGCCGAATGGACGGAACCGAGGTGTTCGGCATCACCACCCCGCTCATCACCACCGCCGACGGCGGCAAGATGGGCAAGACGATGGCGGGCGCGGTATGGCTCAACGAGGATGCGCTGCCGGCCTATGATTACTGGCAGTTCTGGCGCAACACCGACGATCGCGACGTCGGCCGCTTCCTCCGTCTCTTCACCGATCTGCCGCTCGACGAGATCGCGCGGCTGGAGACGCTCGAAGGCGCCGAGATCAACGAGGCGAAGAAAGTGCTCGCCGACGCCGCCACCGCGATGTGCCGGGGCGTGGAGGCGGCTGCGGAAGCGTCCGAGACGGCACGCAAGACCTTCGAGGAAGGCGCCGCGGGCGAGGCGCTCCCCAGCCATTCGGTGGCCGATGGCGCGATTCCCATCGTCGATGCGCTCGTCGCGCTCGGCCTCGTCCAGTCCAAGGGCGAGGCGCGCCGCCTGATCAAGGGCGGCGGCGCGCGCGTCGATGGGCAGAAAGTGGCGGACGAGGGCCTGGTCGTGCGGGTGGCCGATGCGCCGGTGCGCGTTTCGGCGGGCAAGAAACATCACGGCCTGCTGATCCGCTAAGCCGCGCAATCTTTTATAAACCAGCTTCGTTGCCGGACGATTCATTCCCCGGCCATAGCCTCGATAGCGTTCACACCAGCGGGGAGGCGTGACCGTGTCGATGGGTGCACTGGCCAGGAAAGACAATCGCGCCGTATCGCGCGACGAAGTTCATTATCGCGCGCGGGCATTCGGCCCCGATGCCCGGCCGGTCGGCATCCTCATCGTCAACATTTCCGCGCTCGGGCTGATGGCCCGGTGCGACGCGGCCTATGCCGTCGGCGATCGGCTGCGGATCACGTTGCCCGTCGTCGGCGTGATCGCAGCCGAGGTCCGCTGGTCGCTCGGCGGCCGGATCGGCTGCGAGCTCGATTCGCCGATCGCGCTGTCGGACTATTACGATCTGCTCGCGGTGATGGCGGGCGGATCGGAACCGCGAGCGCCCGCCGGCACGCCGCGCATCGGACGCTGATCGCGCGTCCGCGACGGACCGGCCGGCTCCGTGCTTGACGGGCCGCGGGGTGCTGCCATGAAGGGCGGCGATGGCCACGCGTCCCTTTCCCTCCCCCGATCGTCTCTCGCCGGCGCGCAGCGCGGGCCTGATCGCCGCGGCGGCCGGAATCGCGGCGGCGGCGCTCATTCTCTGGGTCCTGGGCGACGCGATCGTCGCGGCGGCGTTCTTCGCGACCGCGATCGTCGTCGGCGGGCTGCTGATCGCCGCGCGGCGCCTGCTGCCCGCCAAGAGCACGACCGACGATGTCGAGGTCGATTGGTCGCTCGCCCGCGCGCTCGCCCAGGCGAGCCCCGATGCAGTCGCGATCACCGACCGCGCCGGCCGTCTCGTCTGTGCCAACGACCGGTACGAAGCGCTGTTCGGCGGCTTTCCCACGCCCCCCGGCCTGCCCGTGGGCGAGGACGGCGTTTCCGCGCTCGCCGCGGCCGGCCGGGCGGCGTGGCGCGACGGCGCGGGAAGCGTCGCGCGGCTCGTGTCGAACGGCACCCCGCTCGCCGCCGAGATCTCCCGCTCGGGCACCGCCGACGACATGCTCATCTGGCGGCTTCATGGAGTGGAGGGGCTCGATCTCGTCGGCGACGTCGCCAACCTGATCGGCGGACCGACCGGAGACCGGCTCGCCGCAGCCGGCATCATGGTTGCGCTCGTCTCGCCCGAGGGCCGCATCCGTGCCGCCAACCGCGTGCTGCGCGCACGCGCGCTGGGGCATGAGGAAGGCGCGATCGTCGGCCGCGATTTCGCGCGCTTCCTGATCACCGACGCACAGGGGGCCGTCCGCTTCGAGCGCGAAGGATTGACCGGAACCCCCGTGCGCGTGCTCCAGATCCCCTTCCTCGAAGGAGACGGCGTGCCGATGCTCGTCGCGCTGATCGACGAGGAGGAAACGGGGCCGGCGCTTGGCGCCAACGCCGCCGCCACGCTCGCCAGCCTGGTCGCGATGATGCCCTTCGGCACCGCGCTCGTCGATCGGCAGGGCCGCTTCCTCCAGATGAACGACGCCTTCGTTCGCGCCGCACGCATCGATCCGGCCGCACCGCCCGTTTATCCGGGCGACCTCGTCGTGCGCGAAGACAAGACCGCCATCGCCGACGCGATCCGCCGCTTCACCGGCGGCACCGCGCGCGCGAGCGACCTCGCCGTCCGCCTCGGCGATCGTCCCGAGGAGCCGGTGGTGCTCTCGCTCGCCGGCGCGCGCGGGCTCGGCGAAGCGGCGGTGCTCCTCAGCCTCAAGGACAATAGCGAGGAGGATCGCCTCAAGCGCGAGGTCGCGCAGGCAACCAAGATGCAGGCGGTCGGCCAGCTCGCGGGCGGCGTCGCGCACGATTTCAACAACATCCTCACCGCGATCATCGGCCATTGCGATCTGATGCTGATGCGCCACGCTCCCGGCGACAGCGATTACGACGACATCCAGCAGATCCGCGCCAACTCGAATCGCGCCGCCAGCCTCACGCGTCAGCTCCTCGCCTTCTCGCGTCAGCAGACGCTGCGCCCGCAGGTCCTCCAACTCCCCGACGTCATCTCGGAGGTCTCGAACCTTCTCAAGCGCCTGCTCGGCGAGACGGTGACGCTCACCGTCAAGCACGGCCGCAACCTGGGCCCGGTGCGCGCCGATCCCGGGCAGCTCGAGCAGGTGGTGGTCAACCTTGCCGTCAACGCGCGCGATGCGATGCTGGCGGCGAACCCGCATGGCGGCGGCACGCTGACGATCCAGACGCTCGCCGTCTCGGGCGCCGAGGTCCGCCGGATGGGCACGGATGTGCTGCCCGTCGCCGATTATACCGCGCTGAAGATCAGCGACACCGGCACCGGCATCGCGCCCGAGCATCTCGGGAAGATTTTCGAGCCCTTCTTCACCACCAAGGAAACCGGCAAGGGCACCGGCCTCGGCCTCTCCACCGTCTACGGCATCGTCAAGCAATCGGGCGGCTACATCTTCGCCGAATCGAAGCCCGGCCAGGGCGCGACCTTCTCGATCTATTTCCCCGTGCACGCTGCCGGCACCGCCGTCGCCGCTCCGCCGCCGAAGGAGAAGAAGGCCGATCTGTGGGGCTCGGGCAAGGTGCTGCTCGTCGAGGACGAGGACATGGTTCGCGCGGTCGCCGAACGTGCGCTGACGCGGCAGGGCTACACGGTCGTCACCGCCGAGAACGGCGAGGCCGCGCTCGAGCTGCTCGCCGAAGGGGAGCGGCCCGATCTGCTCGTCTCGGACGTCGTCATGCCGTTGATGGATGGCCCGACGATGGTGCGCGAGGCGCGCAAGCTCTATCCCGATCTCCCGATCCTGTTCATGTCGGGCTATGCCGAGGAACAGCTCCGCCGCTCGATCGATCTCGACAATGTCGCCTTCATCGCCAAGCCCTTCTCGGTTCAGCAGCTCGCCGAAGCAGCGCGTGACGCGCTGCCGGAACGATAGCGCTGGCGACCCGCGCGGCTCGCCGCTAGAGAAATACGCATGACCGCACGCCGTATCCTGATTGTCGAGGACGAACCCCTGATCGCAATGATGCTCGAGGATTTTCTCGACGCGCTTGGCCATCGCGTGGTCGGCACGGCCGATTCCACCGCTGCGGCCCTGCCGATCGTCGCCGAGGGCGGCCTCGACGTCGCGATCCTCGACATCAACCTGCGCGGCGGCGAGAAGAGCTGGCCGATCGCCGACGCACTCGCGAAGGCGGGCATCCCCTTCATGCTCGCGAGCGGCGGGACCACCGACGGCGTCGCCGAACCCCACCGCAACCGCCCGATGCTGACCAAGCCCTTCACGATGGACGGCGTATCGAAGGCGCTGGCGGCGCTGTAGGGATGTTGGCCTTTACGGCGGGGTAGAACAATCGAAGAATATATCGTCAGCCTCGGCTGGCGATAGAGCGACGGCGTCGCAGAAGAGTTCTGTGCGGGTCTTGGCGCCGCTTCGATCTTGTACCGGCATTTTTGGTGCATGGTCGGGGAGACAGGATTCGAACCTGCGACCCTCTGCTCCCAAAGCAGATGCGCTACCAGGCTGCGCTACTCCCCGACGTGCGGCCCGCGCTTTGCCCGTCCCGCAGGCGGCGCGCAAGCCGAATGGTGGGCCCGGCAGGACTCGAACCCGCAACCTAGCCGTTATGAGCGGCCAGCTCTAACCGATTGAGCTACAGGCCCACGCGCCCTTGCCGTTACGGGCGCGGGGACGCGCTGGCAAGCGTCGCGTCGGCCGCCGCGATCAGCGCGTCCGCCCCGATCGGCGCCACGTCGAGGCGGTCGAGCAGGTCGAGCACCGCGTCCCACCAGCCGAAGAACGCGCGAAGGTCCGTCGCATCGCGGACATAGGGCGTGTTGCCGGGCGCGAGCGAGGGCGAATGGAACGCGAAATTGAGCACGCGCACGCCCTCGCCCGCCGCCACGCGGATCGCCTCGCATGCGTCGGCGACGGGCATGTCCTCGGGCGTCAGCGCGACGCGCGCGAGCAGCCCCAGCCGCGCGGCCGCCCCCCGCGCGCGCGGGACAGCGCCGAGCGCGTGATAGAGTTCCGCCCCGCCCCGCCGCGCGGCGCCGGTGAACACCGTCGTCAACGGCAGCGCGATCAGCCGGCGCCCGGGGCCGGACCAAAAGGCGGCATTGCCGACCGCGCCGAAATCGGGCCCGCCGTCGCGCGTATAATCGTATCGCGACCGGATCGAGCTATCGATCCGATAGCCGCGCGCCTCCAGCAGCGCCGCCGTGTTCGGCCCGATCCCGTAACGCCCGGCACGATAGGCGCGCGGCCGCGTGCCGAAGGCGTCGGCGATCGTCTCGGTGAGCACGTCAAGCTTTGCCGCTTCGAGCGCACCGAGATTGCCCGGATAGCTGTTCGCGGGCGTCAGCGCCTCGTCATAGGGCGGATTGACCCAGGGATGGAGCTGCGTGCCGACGCTCGATCGGCCGTCCTCCAGCAGGCGGCGGATGATGTCGACCGCCCGCGTGCTCGCGGCGACCGGATGATCGACCAGATAGGTGACCGGCACGCCGCGCTCGGCGAAGCGGCGATGGCCCTCGGGCAGGGCGGCGATCGCCTTAGTCGCGCGCGCTTCGCGGACAAGCGGTGCGCGCCAGTCGAACTCCTCCTCGGTATCGACGAACAATGTGAAGCGCGTGCCGAAATCCTCTGCCCACGCGACATGCGCGTCGGCAGGCGGCGGCGGCACGCGCCAGCCTCCCGCCCTGCCGGCCGCGGCGCCGTCCGCCCCGCCGGTCAATGGTTCGATGCCTGCCCCACATCGCCGTTTCGAGCCGCAGGCAGCCGCAAAGTCAAGCGCTCGGCCCCGATCGTCAGGCTGCCGCCCAGTTCCGCCGCGAGGTTGCGCGCAAGCCGCAGCGCAAAGCCGGTGCCCAGCAGCGGCGCGCCTTCGATCCCCGCTTCCCGCTCGGCATCGATCGCGAGCAGCGCGTCGCTCGAATAGCCCGCAAGCCCCGCCGGCCGATCGATCGTCACCACCGCCTGCCTGTCCTCGACGGCGCCCGCGATGTCGATCCGCTCGCCACGCGCGCCCGCCGCGGCCAGCGCCGCGAGCAGTCGGCCGACCAGTCGTTCGAGCGCGGCCGCATCACCCAGCACATCGAGCGCGGGCATGGCGGGGTCGATCGCGAGCGTTGTGCCACGCAGGCCCGCGAGCGGCGCCAGATCGGCGGCGACCGTCTCGATCAGCGGGGTGAGCGCGATCGACGTCGGCCGCAGCTCGAGCGCCCGGCTCTCGATCCGCGCCGCCGTGTCGAGGTCCTCGATCGCGGCGAGCAGCGCACGCGCCTGTTGCCGGATGTCGCCCGCGCGGACGCGATAGGGCGCGGCGATGGGGCCCAGCATCTCAGCCTCGATCATTTCTGCGAAGCCCGCAATTGCGGTGGTCGGCGTGCGCAGTTCGTGGACGAGCTGGCGCAGCGAATCGGAAACGCCGCCGCGTCCGCCGCGCGGCTCGGCACTTTCGTCCGCGCGCGGCCGTCGGGCGCTGCCGCGATAGCCGGCGAAGCGGCCGGTCAGCGGCTCGAACGCCGGGGTCGCGGAGATGCGCCAGGCCCCGGCGGCGGACGAACGGCCCTCGATCGTCAGCCGCGCGTCGGCGAACGGCGCGCGGCGGCGAAACGCGCCCGCGGCGACGCCGTCGACCCGCGATCCGGTCGCCGCCCCGTGGAGCAGCGACAGCCCGATGATCGGTGCCCGCTCGGTGCCCGAAACCCAGCAGACGACGCCGCCCTCGTCGGTTTCGAAGTCGAATCCCGTCAGCGCCGCCGGCGCCGGTGCCTCGCGCTCCCCGGCCTCGTCCCCCGGACGCGCCTCCCCCCGCCGCCGTTTATAGGCATCGATCCGGGCAACGAGGTCCGCAATCTCGAATGCGCCCCCCGCCTCTTCGGGCGGGGCGCCTTCGCGCCGCCGGCGCATCGCCTCGGCGACGATCGGCAGCCCCTTCGCCGCGGTGCCCAGCGATACGAACGATCCGGTCGCGGATGACGGGAACTCGGCGATATCGGGCGTCACGGCCTCAATGTCGCCGACATGCTCGCCCTGGGATAGCACGAAATCGACGCGGCCGAAGCTTTCGAGCGCGCGCACCACGGGGGCGCCGAGATCGCGGCGGTGCCGCAGCAGCGAGCGCCCCGTCGGTGAAAGGACCGGCAGGATGGCGATCCATGCATCGTCGGCGAGCTGCGCCGTGCGGAGCAATGGCGCGGCAACCGCGGCATCATCCGCCGCGAAGAAGCGGACGAGCGCCGCCGGCGGGTTGCCCGGTGCGATCGCACGCGCGCTCGCAGTGCGGACCGGCGCCGGCACGGCATCGCGGATCATCGCGAGCCGCCCGAGCATGTCCTCGCTCGCGGGCACGCGTCCCCGACCGATCAGATCGACGAGCTGACGCCACGCCGACTGCACCCCGGCCGGGGTCGACATGTCGGCGGAAAGCACCGTGTCGAGGCTGTCGTCGAAGCGCAATTGCGGGCCCCCAAGGCTGCGCGCGACGGCGCGCATCGCGATTCCCTATCGCCTCGGATGCAGCGTCGGAACTGCCCAAATCGGGACGTTGCATTGTGGGACAATTGCGTTCCCCCGCAATTATATTATGCTGAAAATGGGGATCACCGATCAGAAACATCGAATCACAGGGAAGCACCGCAATGGCATTCGACCGGATCGACCGTCAGATACTCGGATACCTCCAGGAAGACGGCCGGATGACCAATGTCGAACTGGCCGAACGCGTCGGGCTCACCGCCCCGCCCTGTCTGCGCCGCGTGCGCGCGCTTGAGGAAGCAGGCGCGATCAAGGGCTATCATGCCGAGCTCGATCCGCCGACGCTCGGCTATCCCATCACCGTCTTCGCGATGGTGAGCCTCAAGAGCCAGGCCGAGCGCGATCTTGCCGAGTTCGAGCAGCACATGGCGGAGATTCCCGAGATACGCGAATGCCACATGCTCAACGGCGAGATCGATTTCATCCTCAAGATCGTCGCGACCGACCTCAAGGCATTTCAGGAAATCCTCACGACGCACCTGACACCGGCGCCCAACGTCGCCAGCGTCAAGACGTCGCTCACGATCCGGACCTCGAAGCTGAAGCCGGGCATTCCGGTGACGCCGGCCCTCTGACCGGCGTCGTCCGGATTGCTTATTGCGTATCGCCCGTGGCCGGAGCGGCAGGCGTCGCGGCTGCGGCGGGCGCCGCCGACGGCGCGCCGCCGGTGCCGGCGGCGAGCCACGTCTCCCACAACGACGCAATCTCGGTGCGCGGCGCCATCTTCACCGCGTCGAACGCCGCCTTCGCCCCCGCTTTGTCGCCCGACAGAGCGAGCGCGATGCCGAGATGCGTGTTGACCGCATCGGTATCCACGCTGCCCTTCTGGAGCGCGAGGCGGTAGAGCTCGATCGCGTTCGCATAATCGCCGGCGCCCAGGAAGGCATCGGCGGTCTGCTGCGCGAGCTTGCCGTCGGGCCGGGCCTTTGCCTTGGTGGCGAGCGACGACAGCGAATCGTCACGCGCGATCGCATCCTGCGCATTCTTCGCGAGCGCCGTGGCATCGGCGCTGCTGCTCGCGATCTTGCCCGCGGCCTTGCCCTCGGCGATCACCGTCTTGGTTTCGCTCGGAAGGCCGAGATCGAAGGTGAGCTGCGCATATTCGAGATAGTCGCCCTGATCGGCCAGCGATTTGGTCGCGCGCATCAGGCGGAACAGGTCGACGCGCTCGGGCTTGCCCATCCGCGCCGCGGTCGGCCCCTGGAAACCGAACACGATGATCGCGTCGCGCCAGTTCTTCGAGGTCGGATAGGCGGTCAGCCAGCGCTGCACCCAATCGAGCGTCGTCGCATGATCGGGGGTCTTGTAGAGCTTGGCGATGCCATAGCGATACCACGATTCGGGCGGCGTCCGGCCCGCGGCCTTTTCCTGTTCGATGAGCTGGCCGAGCTGCGCGACCCCGCCCGCCACGTCGCCGCTCTCGACCTTCGACTTGACCAGTTGAAGGGCGAAATCATCGTCGTGATACCCGGCCGCCTGTGCCTTCTGGTAATAGGTCAGTGCGTCCGCATATTTCTGCTGGTTGAACGCGATCGATCCGCGCAGATAGGCGTAGCGGCCGATCTCCGTCTGCGGCGTGCTCGGATTGGCGAGCAGCGCATCGAGCGGCGCGACCAATGCCTGATCATGGCGCGCATTGGCGGCCGTATCGCCCACGCCTTCGATCTGGGCCTGCTTGGCGGCGAGCTGAAGCTGGAGCGCCTGCCCGATATAACGTTCGTCGTCGTTGGTCGCGGTCGCGAGCACCGCGTCGATATTGGTCTTGGCCGTCGCGAAATCCTGCGCGGCGAGGGCATCCTGTGCGGCGACGGCCGCCTTGCGCACCTCATCGCTCAGCTTGAGCTGCGGGCCCTTCTGCTCGTCCTGCTTCTTGTCCTTGGCGAACGCCGGGGGAGTCGCGATCAATCCGCCCGCACCTACCAACAGGGCCGCGGCCAGGGCGGCCTTCGAAATCTTCAGCATACTGGAATCTCTCCTCATCGGGCGGTCGCTCGCTCTAATGGGCGACCGGCCGGCGTTCAAGCCGACAAGCGGCAAACCATTAGCGGCAGCGCGCTGAATGGCGTTTGAACGGCACGGCCCGTCCCGTCAGGAGCCCGGCGCGGCGCGAACGATCTCGCAGCCGATCGCCGCGTCTGGATAGATATCCGGCTTGATCGAGCGGACACGCACCGATCGCACGCGCGGATCGTGGAAACACAGCGCCGCCACCGCCTCGCACAGCGTTTCTTGCAGCGCGAAATGCCGTTCGGCCAGCTCATGAATACCGAGCCGGATGAAATCGTAATCGACTGCCGCCTCGATGCGATCGGCGGGTGCCCTGGCGCCGTAATCGACCTCCATCCACACGCTGAGCCGGACACGCTGGGGCGTGTCGACCTCGCCGGGATGGATTCCGAGTCGCATCGTCAGTTCGAGACTGTCGAGGATCGTCGTATAGATCGCGCCCATTACCGCGCCTCCGGCTCGCGCGTCGAGAACATCACGTCGCGCGAACGCGTCAGGAACCGCTGGCCATTGTCGACGAACAGATTCTGTCCGGTCACGCCCTCTGCGCCGAGCAGCCAGACGACCGCATCGCCGATGCCTTCTGCCGCGATCGGGCGCCCGAGGAGATTCTCGCGTGACACCGCGGCAAATTCGTCGGGCGTCTGGTCGAGGCTGGGCAGCGTCAGCCCCGGCGACACGGCGTTGACCCGAATCTTCGGCGCGAGCGCCTGCGCCAGCATCGTCGTCGCCGCGTCGAGCGCCGCCTTGGTGAGCGTGTAGGAGAAGAAGTCGGGATTGAGGTTCGCGACCTTCTGGTCGAGGATGTTGACGACCGCCCCGTCCGCCAGGCCGGGCTGGCGCGCCATCGCGGAGGCGAGCAGCACCGGCGCCGTCAGGTTGACGCGCGCAAGCGCCTCGAACAGCGCGCCCGAGCCGAGTGGCGGCGAATCGAACGCGAACATCGATGCCGAATTGACGAGCCCATCGATCGGCCCGCCCAGCGCTTCGCCCGCGGATGCGAGAAAAGCGTCCAAGCCGTCGTGATCCGAAAGATCCGCCTCGATCGCGACCGCGCCGTCGATCTCGCCGGCCAGCGCCGCCGCCTCGTCGCGCGACCGGTGGTGATGGATTGCCACGCGGTGTCCCTCGTCGGCGACACGCCGGACGATGGCGGCGCCCAGCCGCCGCGCGCCTCCCGTCACGATCACCCTGCGCGGCCGGGCCATCGCCGCGCTCAATAGCCCATGAGCGCGAGCACCTCGCGGCGGCTGCGCTCGTCGTCGCGGAACACGCCCATCATCCGGCTGGTGACCATGCTCACGCCAGGGGTGCGCACGCCGCGCGCCGTCATGCACGCATGCGTCGCCTCGATCACGACCGCGACGCCCAGCGGCTTCAATCCGTTCCAGATGCAGTCCGCCACCTCGGCGGTGAGCCGCTCCTGCACCTGGAGCCGGCGCGCGAAAGCATGGAGCACGCGTGCGAGCTTGGAGATGCCGACGACATGATCCTTGGGCAGATAAGCGATGCTCGCGGTGCCGTGGATGGGCGCCATGTGGTGCTCACAATGCGACTGGAAGGGAATGCCCTTCAGCAGCACGATCTCATCATATCCGCCCACTTCCTCGAACACGCGCGACAGATGGTGCGCAGGATCGTCGGTATAGCCCGCGCAATATTCGCGCCACGCACGCGCCACCCGGCGCGGCGTATCGAGCAACCCCTCGCGCGTCGGATCATCGCCCGCCCAGCGGATCAGCGTCCGCACCGCATCGGCGACATCCTCCGGCACGTCGATCGGCAACGGATCATCGACGGTCTCGCCGTCGTCGGGCGTATCGTGGAGTGCGGTCATGCGGTCTCCCATAAGGCCGTTTTCAGGCGGACGCTACGTCACGCGCCCATTTGCACAACGTAAGTTCGATTTTGAAACTGTCTCATTTCGGCAACATCCACTCAACCCCGCAGTTTTCCTAGATGAATCTGTTTGACGTGTGCCTTTTTCACTCGTTAGATTTGCATACCTGAATCACGAACACCGTCCAGCCGGCGTTCAAGAGCGGCAGTCGGTGCGCAGAGGGGATGACTGCCATGACGAAGTTCGACCTGCTCGCGGCCTCGGCGATTGCGCTCCTGCCGGCCGGCCCCGCTTTCGCGCAGACCGATCCGGCCTCGCCGCAAGACGCGCCCGCCGCCTCGGCCGAAACGACCGCGCAGGATGAAGCGGGCGGCATCCAGGACATCATCGTCACCGCGCAGCGCACCACCGAACGCCTCCAGGACGTGCCGATCGCAGTCTCCGCCTTCACCGCCGAGACGCTCGAGCGCCAGCAGATCGTCAATTCCGCGGCGCTCCAGCAGACGCTGCCGAACGTCACCTTCACCAAAACCAACTTTACCGGATCGAGCTTCACGATCCGCGGCATCGGCGATCTGTGCACCGGCACCGCCTGCGACCAGGCGACCGCGATCCACGTCAACGACATGCCGCTCGTCTCGACCCGTTTGTTCGAGAGCGAGTTCTACGATCTCGAGCGCGTCGAGGTGCTGCGCGGGCCGCAAGGCACGTTGTTCGGCCGCAACGCGACCTCGGGTGTGGTGAACTTCATCACCGCCAAGCCCGATCTTTCGGGCATCCATGCCGCGGGCGAATTCGAATATGGCAATTACGATTCGAAGAAGGTGAAGGGGATGTTCAACCTCCCCATCGGCAACACGCTCGGTGTGCGGGTGGCGGGCATCTATCTGAATCGCGACGGCTATACGAAGAACCTCTACGACGGCAGCCGCATCGACGGGCGCGATCTCTATTCGCTGCGCGGGACGCTTTCATGGGAGCCGACCAGCGACACGCGGCTCGATCTCATCGCCTATTATTTCCATGAGGACGACGACCGCTCGCGCATCCAGAAGCAACTGTGCCATCGCGATCCCACCGGCATCCTCGGTTGTCAGCCCGACCGGCTCGCCTACGAGATCGCCAACGGCAACGCGACGCTCGGCGCGATCCAGTCATCGGGCGAGTTCCTCGCGATCGCGACCGGCAGCCCGGCGGCGGCGCAGTTCGGGCTTCAGAGCATCTTCGGGCCGGATGTGTTCGCGAACGCGGACGTTCCGAACGACAACCGTACCGTCAACATCGATTACAATCCGACCTATTTCGCCGAAGAAGAGCATTATCAGGGCAAATTCTACCACAATTTCGGTAGCATCGCGCTCAACGTGACGGGTGGTTACGCCCGTAACGAGGTCGAATCGACGACCGACTATATCCAGGGCGTCGAAAGCACGCTGAACGGCAATCCCGGTCTCACTGCGCTGCAGACGGTCGCGGGCCTGCCCGGCCCGGTCTTCAACTTCCTGTTCCCGGCGGCCGGCGGCGTCAATCCGTTCACGCCGCTTGCCAACGTGCTCATTCCCGACGGCGCGGGCGGCCCTGTTTGCCAGTCGGCGCCGACGCCCAATGACGGCGGCGTCTATTCGGGCGCGAGCGCCGGCTGCTATAACCAGAGCCGCGATTTCGACCTGTCGAACGGCCATTTCCGGGAGTGGACCGGCGAAGCGCACATCGACAGTTCGTTCGACGGGATGTTCAACTTCCTGCTGGGCGGCATCTATCTCGACGAAAAGGTCCGCGACAACAGCTATTACGTGACCTCATTCGGGCTGGATTATGCGGCGGGCCTCCTGCCCGCGCTCGCGAAGGCGGGCGGCGCCATTCCGGCTGCCGCCCCGGATATCCTCTTCGGCACGCCCTATTACCGCAACGACGAGAATACGTTCCGGCTGAAGTCGTGGGGCGTCTTCGGCGAAACCTATTTCGATTTCACCGACAAGCTCAAGCTCACGCTCGGCCTGCGTTACAATCACGACAACAAGTATCTGAAGGCGCGCACCACCTATCTCGTCGATTCGAATGGTGACAACCCGCTGCTGCCCTACGGCGCGACCAATCTCGATCAGGCACTCAACTATGCGGCGCTCGATTACGACGCGAGCACGCCGGGCATCCAGTCCTTCGCCGAGCATGAGGTGACCTTCAAGCGGCTCACGGGCCGCGCGGTGCTCGATTACAAGATCACACCGGACAATCTGATCTACATCTCCTATTCGCGCGGCTACAAATCGGGCGGCATCAACCCGCCGCTGTCGCCGATCTTCGCGGTGCCGATCTCGTTCGAGCCCGAGAAGGTCGACGCCTTCGAGATCGGCTCGAAGAATACCTTCCTCGACGGCGCGCTACGGCTCAACCTGACCGGCTTCTACTACAAATACGGCAATCTCCAGCTCGCGCGCATCGTCGCGCGCACCGCCGTCAACGACAACGTCAATGCGAAGATCTACGGCTTCGAGGCCGAGGCGGTGATCAGCCCCGTCCCCGAATTCGTCGTCAACGCCAATTTCAGCTATCTCCACACTGAAGTATCCGACGACAAGTTCCTCGCCAACCCCCGCGATCCGTCGGGCGGGCGGTCGGACACCGTTATCATCAAGGACATCACCAACGCGTCCAACTGCGCGGTCGTGCCGCTGGCGGGCGGCGCAGCGGTGTCGAACGGCTTCGTCACCGCCTTCAATCAGGCGGTCGGCCTGCCGGGCCCGGTGCCGGTGCCGGGCACCAACACGACGGGCGCCTACAGCATCTGCGCGAGCATGGCAGAGTTCGCCGAAGCGAGCGCGATTCCCGTCGAGGTGCTCGGCAGCGGGGTCGAGGTCAACATCAAGGGCAACCACCTGCCCCAGGCGCCGACCTACAAGTTCGCTGTGGGCGCGCAATATTCGTTCGATCTGGGCGGCGGCATGACGCTCGTCCCGCGCGCGGACCTCAACTATACCGGCAACAGCTACGCCAGCATCTTCAACAACAATATCGATCGGCTGCCCGGCTATGAAGTCGTCAACGCGCAGCTCCAACTCAACGGCGCCGACGATCGCTGGTTCCTGCGCGCCTTCGTGCAGAACCTGACCGACAATGATGCGATCACCGGCCAATATGTGACCGACCAGTCGTCGGGCCTGTTCACCAACGTCTTCACGATCGAACCGCGCCGCTACGGCGTCGCGCTCGGCTTCAAGTTCTAACCTGAAGAGCGGGGGGAGAAGGGCTCCCGGTCGCGCGGCGGGGGCCCTTTTGCAGTCTCGACGAAGCCTTGCCGGACATCCTGATCTTGACGTCTAGTTCGCCGTCCCGGCCGGGTTCAACGCCGGATAGAGCGCGATCAGCTTGCGCGTGACGCCGTTGGTCCAGCCGAAGCCGTCCTGCGTCGGATATTCGCCGCCGCCGCCGGGGAGCCGTTCCTCGACATCGTATTTTTCGAGCATCCGCCCGCTCGCACGATATTCGCGGGCGACGGTGGCGATCCAGCGCGCGGCAATGGTGTGCGCCAGTTCGGTCTCGCCGTAGCGGCGCAGCCCCGCGACCGCGACCCATTGGAGCGGCGCCCAGCCGTTGGGGCTGTCCCATTGCTCGCCGGTGCGCGTCAGCGTGGTGCGCAGGCCCCCTGCCCCCACCAGCATGCGCCGGGTGAGCGCGGCGGTGCGGCCGGCCTGCCCGTCGCCGGCTAGGCCGACGAAGAGTGGGTAGAGGATTGCGGCCGAGACGACCGGCGTCATTCGGTGCTTCTCGATGTCGTAATCGCCGAAACGCCCCTCCTCGTCATCCCACAGCCAGCGGGTGATCGCCGCCTTGCGATCCGCCGCGGCTTTGGTGAAGCGCTTGTCGCACGTCACGTCCGCCAGCGCGCGGCAGCGATCGGCGATGCGCCGCTCAGCCGCCCAGAGCAGGCTGTTGAGATCGACGGCCACGATCTTCGTCGTGCGGATCGTCGCGAGGCTACGGCCGTCGCCGAGCCAGCGCGAGCTGAAATCCCAGCCGCTTTCGGCCGCCGAGCGCAGGTCGCGATACACGTCCGCGGCCGAGCGATTCACGGCGGCGCCCGCGGTTGTCTCGTCCTCGGCGAAACTTTCGTCGCGCGGGGTATCGCGGGCATCCCAATAGCGGTTGAGCAGGCTGCCGTCGGGCATCCGCACGACATGCTCGCATGCGATCACGGCCGTGCTCACGCAGGTCGCGCCGTCCATCCAGAAGGCATATTCGGTGCGCAGCGCCGCGAGCCGCCGCTTTTCGGTCGCTTTGTCGCCGGGCCGAGCGAGATCGAGCATCAGCGAGAAAAAGGGCGGCTGCGAGCGGCTGAGATAATAGGTCCGCGTGCCGTTCGGGATGTGGCCGTAACGTTCGATCAGGCTGACGAAATCGGCGACCATCGAATCGACGAGATCCTGCCGCCCGTCCTCGACGAGCCCGAGCATCGTGAAATAGCTGTCCCAGTAATAGATTTCGCGGAACCGGCCGCCGGGGACGACATAGGGCTCGGGCAGCGCCAGCGCGGACGAGCCTTTGACGGGGTCGAGCGGCGGGTGGCGCAGCACGTCCCACAAATGCGCGATATGCGCGACGAGCGGCAGGCGCTGCGCGGTCGGCTTTGGCGGCGCGGGCGGTGCGGGCACGTCGAAATTGGCGGTGACGAAGGCGGCGAGCGCGGTTTTGCCCTGGGGCGAAGCGGCGCGGTAATCCGCCATGATCGCGGCGGGCGGGCGCTTCGGAATCGCATCGGCGAAGGTCTTCGAATCGTCGAAGATGCGCGCGCGCTGCACGGCGGCAAAGAGTGGGCCATAAAGCTGTTGCGGGCTCGGCGGCAGCAGCGTGTCGGCCGCCGCCGCCGCAAGCAATGCCGCAATCGGAAGCAGCCAGCGTTTTGAAAGGAGCATGGCCATCGCACGCCATGACAGCGCAGCAGGCGCGCGCGGTCAACCGCACCCGAATTCGCGGGGTAGCGCTCTCGCGCGACGAAGCTATGGTGCGCCGCCGAGACAATGTGAGGGAGAGCGACGAATGACGCCGACATGCGTGTGGGACCTGAATGCGACGCTCGGCGAAGGGCCGCTCTGGGTCGCGCGCGACAAGGCGTTGTGGTTCGTCGATATCAAGCGGCATTATATCCACCGCTTCGATCCCGCGAACGGCAGCCGCGGCCGCTGGCAGGCGCCCGACCAGGTCGGCTGGGTGCAGCCCACCGCCGACGGCCGCTGGCTTGCGGGGCTGAAGACCGGGATCCACTGGTTTGATCCCGACGCGGCGACCTTCACCCCCTATCTCGATCCCGAACCCGACAAGCCCGACAACCGCCTCAACGACAGCGTCGTCGACCCGCACGGCCGGCTGTGGTTCGGCACGATGGACGACGGCGAGAGCACGCCGACGGGCCGGCTCTACAGCCTCGCCGACGGGCCGCGGGCGGTGCCCACCGACGTCACCTGCTGCATCACCAACGGCCCGGCGGCGAGCCCGGACGGGGCATCGCTCTATCCGGTCGACACGCTCGCCCGGAAGGTCTGGCGGCACCCGATCGGCGCCGACGGCACGCTCGGCCCCGGCGAGGTGCTGATCGAGATCGAGGACGGCGCGGGGCACCCGGACGGCGCGATCTGCGATTCGGCAGGCAATATCTGGATCGGCCTGTTCGGCGGCTGGGGCGTGCGCTGCTATTCGCCCGGTGGGGAACTGCTCCACCATGTCGACATGCCGGTGTCGAACGTCACCAAGATTTCGTTCGGCGGCGCGGACCTCAAGACCGCTTACGCCACCACTGCCGCCAAGGGGCTAAGCGAGGAAGACCTGAAGGAACAACCGCTCGCGGGCGGGCTGTTCGCGTTCGAGGTCGCGGTGCCAGGGCTGCCCGACACGCCGGTGTCGATTGGGGTTTAAGCTACGTGCTCCCGCTTTTGCGGGGCCCTTCTCAACTCTTACGCAGCATCGACCAGAAACGCGGCCCGCCTCCGCGCACCTGCCAGTCGGCGGTAAGCACAAAGCCGAGCCCTTGATAGAAGCCGACATTCTTTTCGAGCGGCGTTTCGAGATAGATCGGCACGCCGTCCGCCGCCGCGCGATCGAACCCCGCGCGCACCGCGGCGGCGCCGAACCCCTTGCCCTGATGCGCCGGATCGCACCCGGCGATGTGAAGATACCAGAACGGAAAGCCAGGCTGGTGCGCCTCGATCGAGTCGGCGACACGCAGCGCCCGGCGGACGGCACTGCCGAGCGCGTGCAGCATCGGGACCGCCTCGCGCAGCATCGCCAGCGTGCCGGTGTGCGCGTTGCCGGGCGCGCGCCACAGGGTCGCCGCCTCGCCGCCCGCCGTCGTCAGCCGCATCCCGACCGGTCCGTCGGCCTTGTAGAGCAGCCGGAACAGCCGCGGCATCCGGCGCGCGCGGACGTCGGGGTCGGGAAAGATGAACCGCATCGCCGGATCGTCCGCGAACGCCCGCGCGAGCATCGCCGCCACCGCGCCGCGATCGCCGTCGCCGGCCGTTCTCACGTCATGCTCCATCGCCCCTTCCCCGCGCTTTTCGACGCAGCCTAGCGGCGGGGCCCGGCGAGCGCCAGCAACGCTCAATCGACGGGTAGGCGCAACGTGAAGCGCGCGCCCTCGCCCGGCGCGCTGTCGAGCGTGACGTCGCCGCCCATCGCACGCGCCAGGCGGCGCGCGATGTAAAGGCCGAGCCCGCTGCCGCCGGGCTCGACGGGGTCGATCCGTTCGAACTTCTCGAAGATGCGCGCCTGGTCCCCCGGCGCAATTCCCCGGCCGTGATCGGCGACGGTCACCATCGCGCCGCCCTCCTCTGCCGAGGTCGTCACCGTCACGGCCGATCCCGGCGGCGCGTGGCGCACCGCATTGCCCATCAGGTTGACGAGGATCTGAAGCACGCGGCGGAATTCGCCCAAGGCGGGCGTTGCCACGTGCGCAGGAGGGCGCTCGATCGTCACCTCGGCGGCGCTCGCGCGGACGGCAAGCAATCCGGCCGCTCGCCGCGCAAGGTCCGCGAGATCGATCGGCTCGCGCTCGACCGCGAAATCGGGATGCTCGACCGTCTCCAGATCGACGAGATCGTCGACGAGTTCGAGCAGGTGCCGACCGGCGGTCGCGATGTCGGCGGCATAGCCGGCATAAGCGGTGTCCACCGGCCCGTCGGGCCCTGCGCTGATACTGTCCGCATTGGCGACGATGCGCCCCAGCGGCGCGCGCAATGCGCTGCTCAGCCGCGCGGCGAACAGATCTACTCGGTCGCCCGGCGCGGGTGTCTCGGCCGGCGCCGCGTCGCGAACCGTGCCGACAAACCCCGCAAAGCCGCCGATTCGGTCGCGTCGGGGTCTGCCGGCGAGCAGCACGCGACGCCCCGACGGCCACACCGTCGCCTGCTGATCGTCGAACGATGCGTTCGCGGCCACGGCACCGAGCAACGGCAGCACGCCGTCCGGCGTTTCGACCAGCGAGAACAGGCCGGTCAGCGGCTCGCCGAGCATCGCTGCCGGATGAAAACCGTCGCACGGCCCCGCCTCGGGCGAGAGCGCCACGAGCCGGAGCGCCGAATCGGTCTCCCAACGCCATCCGCCGCCGCCCATCGGAATTGCCGTCGAATCGAAGTCGAGCCGCGGCGTCGCCGCCGGACGGGCGCGCCAGCCGGTAAGCGTCAATCGCACGCCGTCGGCATCGGGCTCGGCGCGCACCCATAATTCCAGATCACGCATGCCGTCGGCCACCGTCACCTTGCGCGAGATCAGCATACGCAATCGCCGCGCGAGACGGCTGAGCGTCGCGAGCGGCGGCACCGCCAGCAATTCGCCGATCGCGCCGCCCGCAGCGATGTTGAGCGCCGCGAGCCGGTCATCGGCCTCGATCAGCCGGTTCTCGGCATCGACGCGGCCATGGACCGGAGACAAGTCGCGCCCGGCCGCGGTCACGACGGTGCCTTCGCCAGCGCGGCATGCGCGGCGCGATAGGCGTGCGGCAGCCGATCATCGACGAACGTCCCCCGCGCGGCCTGCGGATCGAGCCCCGCGACCGAATCCAGAACGTCGGCCAGGCCGTCGGCCGAGCGGCGGCGATCGGCGTTCGCGAGCGCCACGCCGACGCGCCCGATCTCGTCGCGTTCCATGCCCGATGCCCGCAGCATCAGCCACAGGCGCGTGCCGTCGGGATCGAGCGCCGCGTCGCGCACCGCGTCGTAGTCGAGCGCCAGTTCTTCGGCGACCAGCGCGATGAACAGGGCGAGCAGCCGGTCGTCGAGCGCCTCGATCGCCGTCGCCGCGCCGCCGCGCCCCGTCGATGCCAGCGCCGCCGCGAGCTTCATCGCGGTCGCCTCCAGCCGGATGCCCTCGTCATGCGCGGCAAGGCTCCGCTCGGCCGCGCCGACGAGCGCCCGATCGAGCATCGCGGCCCACGCGACGTCCGGCGCACCCGCGCGGGCGCCGAGTTCGGCGGCAATGTGCCAAACGAAGCAATGATGCGCCTCGGCGGAAAGATCGGTCCGTGCGAGCTGGCTGCCGTCGAGCGGCGCGGTGCGGCGGCTGAGCGCGAGCAGCATCGCCATTGCGGGGCCGGCGATCATCGGGTCGCGTTCACTCGCGAGGCGGGGAAGCAGGCTCGGACGATCGGGATCGTCGCGTTCCCGAGGCACGAGCGCCGCGGCAAGCAGATCCTGCCGCACGCGACCGTCGATTTCGCGCAGCACCGCTTTGTCTTCGATCAGGCATGCGATCAGCCGGCGGTCGTCGGGCGCGGCGGCGAGCAGCGCGTCGGCCAGATCGTCGCCGCCATCCGAACGCAACGTGCGCGCGGCATGCTGCGCGATTTCGTTGCCGATCGTCTCGATCAGCGACGTCATCAGCGCTCCGAAGGCGGCACGGGTGCGATCGTCCAGCCGGTCGCGATCCTGCGCGGCGAGATCGGCGGCGATGGTCTGCAGCCGGCGATCCGCGCGCGCGCCATCGCGCGCCGCGCGCGCGATCAGCGCGCCGGCGCTCGGGGAAAGCTCCCGGCCAGGATCGGTATCGACCGACATGAAGCACGCGTTACCGGAATGTCGTTAAAGCGACACTAAGCTTGTCAGGCGTCCGGCGTCTTGATCAGCCGCTCGATCGCGGCGGCAAGCGACGCGGCGGCATAGAGGCAGGCGGCGGCGAGCCCCAGCAGCGGATGCCCGCCTGCCGCGAAGGCGAGCAGGATCAATGGGTAGACAGGCGGGCTCGCCCACCAGAAGCGGCGGCGACGCGCGGCACGTTCGAGCAGCGCACCCGTGCCGACGAGCACGATCCCCAGCGCCCAGCCGGTCGCCGTCATCGCTTCGACGCTCGCCATACGCCCGAGCAGCAGGGCCGAAAGCGCCGCCGTTCCGCCGATCGCCCAGCCCTGGATCGCAACCAGCCGGTCCTCGCCGCGCAGCCGCCCGAGCACCGCCGCGAGCGCCATCGCGACGATCCCGATCTCGGCAAGCGCAAGCCCCGTCGACGGCAGATCGAGAACGAGCGCCGCCAAACCCGCGATCGCCACGATCGCGCCACTCGCCGCAACGACGACGCTCGGCACCGCACGCGATACGAGCGGCGGCAGCCCCCAGCGCGCCAGCGGTGCGAGCACGATCCGGTCGAACCAGCCCGGCCGCGCGGTGACGATCGACGACAGCACGGCGCGACTGCGATCGGCAAGTGCGCGCGAATCGCGCTGAATGCCGTGCCCCTCGCGCGCCGCAGAGGCGGGAAGCGCGATTCGCATCGCCTTGCCCTGCGCCAGCACGCGCAGCAACGTGGACTGGAAATCATAATCGTTCGGAAAGCGCGCGACATCGTCGAGCCGCCGCGATCCGATCCGCGCGAGCCCCGCCCAGAACGTGCTCGAATCGACACGCTCGAAGTCCGGCAACGCGTCGCCCTCGCTGGTGACGAGCACCGCGTCGTTGCCCTCGTCGGCGATCAGGCCCACGATCGTCCCCGTGGTCACCAGCCCGTCGGCCATCACGATGATCTGCGCCAGCGGATGAATCTTTTCCGCCGCCTCGCGCGCCGAGCGCACGATATCCACCGACACGCGCCCGCCGATCCGGTTGACCGCGCCGATCAGTTCGGGGGTGAGCCGCGTCACCGCCACCAGAAGCTGTGCCGCCCCCGCCGCGATCAGCAGCCGCGCCTGATATTCGAGCAGGGTCCCGCCGCCGAAGGGCAGCGTCGCGGCAAGCTTGTCGGGCCGGTCGTCGGCGTCCTCGGTCGCAAAGATCAGCCCAGCCAGCATAATCGTGCTGTTACGGGCTTGTCAGGCGAATGGCAAAGGGGCTGCGTCCGCTATAGCCGCGCCACGGCCTGCCGCATCCTGCGCAGATAAGCCGCATCGCGCACCGGGGCCGTGCTCCCCTGCTCGGCGAGCGCCATCAGCCGCACCGCGCCGAAGCTCGCGGCGAGCCCCTTCATCCGCCACGCGGCCGCGCGCCAGCTTTCGGCATCGTCGGCCGATTCGAGCGCGGCGAGCGCGCGCTTGGCGCTTTCCAGGAATGCCTCGCGCAGTTCGGCGATCAGCGCGGGCTCGTCGCCCACCGCCGCCGCCAGCGTCGCATCGATTGCACCGGGATCGTACGCCATCGTCTGCGTTCTACCGTGACTTGTTTAAGGCAAGGTTGCGCGATTGGCTTTGACGCCGGGCGATGGATGGTGGAAAACATGGGCCATGACCGGGGGTTCGCACATTGTCGGCCTGCATCGCGAGGATGCGGAAGCCGAATCGCACGACATCACCGTCGAGGAAGAGCAGTCGATCGAGGCCGAGCCCGTGCTCGACGCCGATCCGGCCTGGGTCGCGGAGGAAGAGGAAGAGCCCTCCGGCGGCGCGTGGCTGTGGCCGACGCTCGCCGTCATCGCGATCGTCGCGTGGCTCGCGGGGATGCTCTGGATCGCGCGCGGCATCTTCGCTGCGCCGCCGCCGCCGATCGAACTCGTCGAATTTCTCGCCGCCTTGTGTGTCCCGCCTGCGCTGATCGGCATCATCTGGCTGCTCGCGATGCGCACCAGCCGCGCCGAGGCGCGGCGCTTCGGGCAGAGCGCGCAGGCGATGCGCGCCGAGGCGGCGAGCCTCGAACGCACGATCGCGATCCTCTCTCGCCAACTCGACGACAATCGCGAAAAGCTCGCCGAGCAGATCGACGTGCTGATGGCGATGGGCGAAGGCGTGTCGGGCCGCCTCGGCAGCCTGCGGGGCGACATCGAGGATGAGATCGCCAGCGTCAGCCTGCACAGCCGACAGCTCGAAACCTCTGCCGGCGCGGCGCAGAAGAGCCTCGACGTGCTCCTCGCCTCGCTTCCCCGCGCGCATGACGAGACGCGCGAGATGAAGACGACGATCGAGGCGGTCGGGCTTTCCGCGGGCGAGCAGGCGGCGGCGCTCGATGCGCAACTATCGGCCCTCGCCGAGCGCGGCCGCGAGGCGGACAATGTCGCCGGCGGCGCCGCGCAGAAGCTCGCCGCGCATATCGCGCGGATGGAGGCGACCAGCGAGACCGCGGGCGCGCGGCTCGAAACCGTCACGGGTGAGATGTCGAACGCGGTCGACGGCCTGCTCGATCGCACCGCGGGCGCGGTCGACGAGGCGCGCAAGGGCATCGCCGCGCAGGGCGAGGCGATGCTCGCGATGCTCGAGACCAACCAGGCCGCGCTCGACCGCGCGACGCGCGACAGCGTCGAGGCGCTGTCGGAGCGGATCGTGGGGATCGAAGCGATGATCGACCGGCTCGCGGGCCGGCTCGGCGAGCAGCAGGCAACGAGCGAAACGCTGCTCGGCGGGCTTGGCGAGGGGATCGATCATATCGAGGGTCGGCTGACGACGCTCCATGCCGACGGCATGGCGCGCAATCAGGAGCTGGCCGGCTCGATCACGGCGCTCGGCAGCTCGGCCGATGCAATGACCGAATCGCTCAAGGCCGGGGAGGACACCGCGCGCCGCGTCATCGGCACCGCGGAGGATCTGCTCACCGCGCTCGACGCCTCGGCGCGCGAGATCGACGAGACGTTGCCCGAAGCGCTCGCCCGGCTCGACATGCGGATCGGCGAGAGCCGCAAGGTGGTGGCGGGCGCCAAGCCCGAGCTGCTTGCGCTCGTCACCGCGGCCGAGAGCACGCACGACGCGATCGAGGCGATCGCGCAGGTCATCCAGGGCCAGCGCACCACGCTCGACGCGCTTTCGTCGAAACTGCTCGAAACGATCGATTCGGGCCGCGACAAGGCCGACGCGCTCGGCCGCATGTTCGACGAAACGATCGGCCGCACCAACGATTTCGCCGAGGATGCCGCGCCCAAGCTGGTCGAGGCGCTGATCCGCGTGCGCGACACCGCGAGCGCCGCCGCCGAGCGCGCGCGCGAAACGCTCGCCGCCGTCATCCCCGAGGCGGCGAAATCGCTCGAGACCGCGAGCGCCGAGGCGATGAAGCGCGCCGCCGACGCATCGGTCGGGCGCCAGGTCGCCGAGCTTGCCGATGCGGCCGATGCCGCGGTGGCGGCCGCCGGGCGCGCCACCGACCGGCTCACCCAGCAGATGGCGCAGATCGCCGAGGCGACCGCCGCGATCGACGCGCAGATCGAGGACGCGCGCACAGAGCGCGAGGAGTCCGAGCAGAACAATTTCGCCCGCCGCGCCTCGCTGCTGATCGAGGCGCTCAACTCGAACGCGATCGACATTTCCAAGACGCTGTCGCAGGAAGTGTCGGACAGCGCCTGGGCGGCCTATCTCAAGGGCGATCGCGGCGTCTTCACCCGCCGCGCGGTGCGGCTGCTCGACGGCACGCAGGCGCGCGAGATCGCGACGCTCTACGACGACGACGCGGACTTCCGCGAGCAGGTCAACCGCTACATCCACGATTTCGAGGCGATGCTCCGCGCAATCCTCACCCAGCGCGACGGCTCCCCGCTCGGAATTACGCTGCTCTCCTCCGACATGGGCAAGCTTTACGTCGCGCTCGCCCAGGCGATCGAGCGCCTGCGGACCTGAACCTATTCATGGCTCCTGCGAGAGCAGCAGGAGCACAAGGAAGCGGCCCGATGAGGCGCGCTATTTCGCCCGATCGTAGACCGGCGCCGTCCCCCCGAAGAAATCGAGCGTCTCGGCGGTCACCCAGCCATATTCGTAATTGAGCAGGAACAGCCCGAACAGCACCGTCGCGACCATCGTGACGCGCAGCGCGGTGCGGCCGACGCTGAACTCGTGCGGCGCGCTGTCCGCCTGGCCGGGGATGCGCTCGCCATCGACCTCGTCGGTGGTGCGCACGCCCCAGGGCAGCACCAGGAAGACGCAGAAGACCCAGATCAGGAAATAGATCGCGACGAACGACGTCCAGGCCATGTGCGTTCAACCCTCCACGATCAGCACATCGACGATCGGCTTCTTGCCCGTCCAGCGCGTCGCGGTGCGGCGCACCGCCAGCCGCACCTTCTCGCGCAGATCCTCGCGGTCGCGCCCGCCGTCCGCCACTGCGTCCACTGCGGCATCGACCGCTTCGACCAGGAAGGATTCGCGCTCCTCCTCCACCGGCACGCCGAGCAACCGAATCTCGGGCGCGCCGATCAGCCGCCCGCCCGGCGCGATCGCCACCGCGACCGAGATGTGCCCGTTCGCCGCCAGCTTGCGCCGCTCGTTGATCGTGCCGCCGTCGGCCGGCAGGATCACGTCACCGTCGAGCACCAGCCGTCCCACCGGTGCATGCCCCACCTTCTCCGGATCGCCCGGCGCGAGGCGGACGATATCGCCGTCGGTCTGGACGAGCGCGCGCGGGATGCCGCACGAAAGCCCATAGCGTGCCTGCTCCATCAGGTGCCGCATCTCGCCGTGGACGGGCAGCAGCAATTCGGGCCGGATCCACTTGTACATCGCGGCAAGCTCGGGCCGCCCCGGATGGCCGGAGACGTGGATATGCGCCTGCCGCTCGGTGACCGTCTCGATCCCGCGCGCGGCGAGCCGGTTCATGATCCGCCCGATCGCGACCTCGTTGCCCGGAATCTGCTTCGACGAGAAGATCACGCGGTCGCCCGCGTCGAGCTGGATCGGATGCGAGCCGTCCGCGACCCGCGCCAGCGCCGCGCGCGGTTCGCCCTGCCCGCCGGTCGCGACGATCATCACTTCCTTGCGCGGCAGCCGCATCGCGGTGTCGACATCCACCACCTCCGGAAAATCGCGCAGATAGCCGGTCTGCCGCGCCACGCGCAGGATGCGGTCGAGCGAACGCCCCGCGACGCACAGCGTCCGCCCCGTCTCGCGCGCCACCTCGCCCAGCGTCTTGAGTCGCGCGGCGTTGGAGGCGAAGGTCGTCACCAGCACGCGCGCCGGGGCCCTGGCGACGCAATCGAGCAGGCCCGCGCGCACGCTGCTTTCGGAACCCGACGCCTCGGCGTTGAACACGTTGGTCGAATCGCACACCAACGCGCGCACGCCCATGTCGCCGATCGCCGTCAGCGCCTCGGCGGTCGCGGGCGCGCCGAGCACCGGCGCCTCGTCGAGCTTCCAGTCGCCGGTGTGGAAGATGCGCCCGAACGGTGTCTCGATCAGCAGCGCGTTACCCTCCGGGATCGAGTGCGAGACGGGCACGAAGGTGCAGCGGAACGGCCCCAGATCGAACGGATCGCCGGGGCGGATGACGCGCAGCGTCACGTCCTGCTCGATCCCCTCCTCCTCCAGCTTGCCGCGGATCAGCCCCGCGGCGAAGGCGGTGGCATAGATCGGCACGCCGAGATCGAGCGCGAGATAGGGCAATGCGCCGATATGATCTTCATGCCCGTGCGTCACGACGATGCCGGTGAGCCCGTCGAGCTGATCCTCGATGAAGCCGAGATCGGGCAGGATCACGTCGATGCCGGGATAATCGGGGTCGGCGAAGGTGACGCCGCAATCGACCATCAGCCATTCGCCGCGGCAGCCGTAGCAATTGACGTTCATCCCGATCTCGCCCGATCCGCCGAGCGCGAGGAAGAGCAGTTCGTTTCCTGGTGTCATTCAAGTCCCATCGTCATCCCGGCGGAAGCCGGGATCGCGTACCACAAGCGGCACGGAAAATATGAAGAAACCCCAGTGTCCGCTGGGGTGACGACCTAATCGATATGGGCCCGCTCCCACATCATCGCCAGCCCCTGGATGGTGAGATCGGGCTCGATCGCATCGAATACGCCGGTGTGCTTCTCGAACAATATGGCGAGCCCGCCGGTTGCGACCACCGTTACCGGCCGGCCGACCTCCTCCTTCATCCGCGCGACGAGCCCCTCGATCATCGCGATATAGCCCCAATAGATGCCGATATGCATCTGATCGACCGTGTTGCGGCCGATCACGCTGCCGTCCTCCGGCGCCTCGATCGCGATCCGCGGCAGCTTGGCGGTGGCGGTGAACAGCGCATCGAGCGACAGATTGATCCCCGGCGCGATGATCCCGCCCTTGTAGGCGCCCGAATAATCGACCAGATCGAACGTCGTCGCGGTGCCGAAATCGATGATGATGAGGTCGCCCGGGTGCAGCGCATGCGCCGCGATCACGTTGAGCGCGCGATCGGCACCCACCGATTCCGGCTCCTCTACGTCGAGCACGATCCCCCATTCCACCGGCGGCTTTCCCGCGACGAGCGGCTCGGCACCAAAATATTTGCGCGCCAGCACCTCGAAATTGTGGAGCGCGCGCGGCACCACGGTGGAGATGATGACCCCGCTCACGTCGCTGCGCTGATGGCCTTCGAGCTGGAGAAGCTGGCTCAGCCATACCGCATATTCGTCCGCAGTGCGCCGGGCGTCGGTCGCGATCCGCCAGCGCGCGCGCACCTCGCGCCCCTCGAGGAGCGCGAAGACGATGTTGGTGTTGCCGGCATCGATCGCGAGCAGCATGGGGTTCCTTTCGCCGAAAATTCGCCGGCACCCGTGTTCCTGCGAAAGCAGGAACCCAGAGTCACAAGCCTTGCGCCCCGCCACCCTGGGCTCCCGCTTCCGCAGGAGCACATATGTGCATACCGAACCGCATCTAGATCAGGAAGACGTCGCCTGCGTGAATGACACGCCGACTCCCGTCCGCCAAGCGCAGGATGAGCGCGCCGTCGGCATCGAGCCGCTCGAACAGCCCATCGAACGCCGTGCCGTCGGGTAGTCGCGCGGTCAGCGCGGTGCCCGGCGGATGCGCGCGCGCGCTCCACCGGTCGCGGATCGGCGCCAGTCCTTCACCACGCCAGCGGGCAAGCCAGCGGCTGAAGATGTCGGCGAGCGTTTCGAGGAAGATCGCGGGGTCGGGCGCGGTGCCGTGCGCGGCGAGGCTCGTCGCGGGGCGATCGGTGTCCTCGGGGTAATGCGCGAGGTTCACCCCGACCCCGATCACCACCGCATCCTCTGCGCGCTCGAGCAGGATTCCCGCCAGCTTCGCGCCGCGGAACAACAGGTCATTGGGCCATTTCAGCGTGAGCCCGTCATGCACGCGAACGCCGGAATGACGATCGAGGAACAGCCGCACCGCCTCCTCCACCGCCACGCCCGCCACAAGCGCCAGTGTCGCAGCCGCTGGATCACTCGCCCGCAATCGGACGATCGTGCTCGCGTAGAGATTGCCCGCGGGCGATACCCACGTCCGCCCCTGCCGCCCCTTCCCCGCATTCTGCCGCTCCGCCCGCAGCCACAGCCCCTCGGGCGCGCCATCGCGCGCGAGCGCGGCCAGATCGGCGTTGGTGGAGCCGGTCTCTGCGACCGACCGGATCAGAACAGCGCCTGCGCGGCCGTCATCGACCAGCCGGTGAGCGCCGGGATCGCGAGATACGCCACCGGCGACACCGCAAGCGCCGTCGCCGCGATCAGCCCGTTCTCGATCACGCTGTCGCTCGCCGCGAACGCAGGCGCGGGTTCGTCGAAATACATCGTCTTGACGATCCGGATGTAATAATAGGCGCCGATCACCGAGCCGATCACCGCGAGCACCGCCAGCGGGAAAAGCCCCGCCGCCACGGCGGCATTGAATACCGCCAGCTTGGGATAGAAGCCGAACAAGGGCGGAATCCCGGCAAGCGAAAACATGAAGATCATGAACGCCAGCGCCATGCCCGGCCGCGTCTTCGACATCCCCGAAAGGCTCGCGATCGTCTCGATCTGCCGCCCCTCCTCGTCGCGCATGCGCATGACGACGAGGAAGCTGCCGATCGTCATGATGATGTAGATCGTCATGTAGATCAGCACCGACGACACGCCCTCGGGCGTCCCCGCGGCAAGGCCCACCAGCGCGAAGCCGATATTGTTGATCGAGGAATAAGCGAGCAGCCGCTTGATGCTCGTCTGCCCGATCGCGGCGACCGAGCCGAGGAAGATCGAGGCGATGCTCGCGAAGATCATGATCTGCCGCCACTCGATCATCGCCGGCCCCATCGATT
Source organism: uncultured Stakelama sp. (assembly GCA_964639855.1). Lineage (GTDB taxonomy): Bacteria > Pseudomonadota > Alphaproteobacteria > Sphingomonadales > Sphingomonadaceae > Sphingomonas. Next base: position 77,260 of record CAZXFY010000008.1, read on the forward strand.
CGACCGCGACGCGCACCAGCAGCGCCATCGCGGCGACCTTGGGGGCGCTTGCGAAGAAGGTCGTCACCGGCGTCGGCGCGCCTTCATAAACGTCCGGCGTCCACATATGGAACGGCACCGCCGCGATCTTGAACGCCAGTCCGGCGAAGACGAAGACGAGGCCGAACAGCAACCCGGTCGAATGCCCCGCGGCGAACGCATCCGCCACCGCATCGAACCCGGTCGCGCCGCTGAACCCGTAGACCAGCGAGATGCCGTAGAGCAGGATGCCGCTCGCGAGCGAACTCAGCACGAAATATTTGAGCCCCGCCTCGGCCGAGCGCGTATCGCGGCGCATGAAGCTCGCCAGCACATAGGCCGCGAGATTCTGCAATTCGAGCCCGACATAGAGGCTCAGCAGATCGGCCGCCGAGACCATCATCCCCATGCCGACCGCCGACAGCAGGATCAGCACCGGATATTCGGGCCGCAAATTGTCACCCGTCGTGCGCGCGAAGAAGGCGGGCGCCATCACGATCGAAACCGCCGCCGCGGCATAGATCAGCACCTTCGAATAGGTCGCGAACGCATCGGCGCGATAGAGGCCGTAAAAGGCGTCCACCCCGCTCGACGCCGGGCCGAACAGCGCGATCCCCGCGCCCGCGAGCACGAGCACCGATACCCAGGACACCGCCCGGGTCGCCCCCTGCCCGCCCCAGGCGGCGACGAGCATCAGCACGAGCGCGCCGATCGACAGCACCACCTCCGGCAGCGCGATCGTGAGCATGGTCGCGTAGCTCATCAGTGCGCCTCCCCATGCTCGGCGGGTGCGGGTGCGTGGCCCTCCGTGGGCTGCGAATCGCTTTGCGGCGCGGCGGGCGCGACACGGGCGACCAGTGCCGCAGCGTCGTCGCGGATCGGCGCCAGGAAGCTCTCGGGGTAAACACCCATCCACAGCACCACGGCAGCAATCGGCGCGAGCAGCCAGAGCTCGCGCGCCGACAGATCGGGCATCGTGCGGACATCGTCATGGACGACCTCGCCGAAGGCGATGCGGCGGTAGAGATAGAGCATATAGGCTGCGCCCAGGATGATACCGGTCGTGCAGAGCAATGCGGCCCAGGTCGAAATCTGGTAGGTGCCGGCGAGGCTCAGGAACTCGCCGACGAAGCCGCTCGTGCCCGGCAGGCCGATCGAGGCCATGGTGAAGAGCAGGAACAGCACCGCATAACGCGGCATCACGATCGAAAGCCCGCCATACCGGCTGATCTCACGCGTGTGGAGGCGATCGTAGATCACGCCGACGCACAGGAACAGCGCGCCCGACACGAGGCCGTGCGAGAGCATCACGATCACCGCGCCCTCGATGCCCTGCTGGTTGAAGGCGAACAGCCCGATCGTGACGATCGCCATATGCGCGACCGACGAATAGGCGATCAGCTTCTTCATATCCTGCTGCACCAGCGCGACCAGCGACGTGTAGATCACCGCCACTGCCGACAGCCCGAAGATCAGCCAGGTGAGATCGGCGCTCGCCTGCGGGAACATCGGCACCGAAAAGCGCAGGAAGCCGTAGCCGCCGAGTTTGAGCAGCACGCCCGCCAGGATCACGGAGCCCGCGGTCGGCGCCTGGACGTGCGCATCGGGAAGCCAGGTATGGACCGGCCACATCGGCATCTTCACCGCGAACGAGGCGAAGAAGGCGAGCCACAGCCACGTCTGCGCATCGACCGGGAAATCATGCGCGAGCAAGGTCGGGATGAAGCTCGTGCCCGCCTCGTTCGCCATCCACAGCATCGCGATCAGCATCAGCACCGATCCGAGCAACGTGTAGAGGAAGAACTTGTAGGCCGCATACACCCGGTTCGCGCCGCCCCAGATGCCGATGATGAGATACATCGGGATCAGGCCGCCCTCGAAGAAGATGTAGAACAGGAACAGATCCTGCGCCGCGAAGGTGCCGATCATCAGCAATTCGGTCGCGAGGAACGCGGCCATATATTCGGGAACGCGCTCGGTGATCGCGCGCCAGCTCGCGCCGACGCAGATCGGCATCAGGAACACGCTGAGCATGATCAGCATCAGCGCGAAGCCGTCTATGCCCAGCGCCCAGGAGAAATTGCCGAACAGCGGCTGGTATTCCTGGAACTGCCAGCGCGCCCCGCCAATGTCGAAATTGGCCCACAGCGCGACGCCGAGCGCGAGATCGAGCAAGGTCGCCGCCAGCGCGAGCCAGCGCGCGCCCCTGGCGTCGAGCATCAGGCAGACGACCGCCGCGACCGCGGGAATCGCCAGCATGATCGAGAGTATCGGAATTCCTTGCATAACCCCCGCTCAGCGCCCGATCGCCCAGGTGACCGCGGCGGTGAGCCCGATCAGCATGACGAATGCGTAGGTATAGAGATAACCGCTCTGGATGCGCCCCGCGACGCGGCTGCCCCCCGCGATTGTCGCGGCGAGCCCGTTCGGGCCGAAGCGGTCGATCGTGCCCTCGTCGCCGCGCTTCCAGAACAGCCGGCCGATCGCGAAGGCCGGGCGGACGAAGAGCAGGTCGTACAGCTCGTCGACATACCATTTGTTGAGCAGGAAGCGGTATACCGGCTCGAACGCCGCCGCCGCGCGCGCGGGGATGTCGGTCGAGCGGATATAAGCGAGCCACGCGATATAGAGCCCGATCAGCATCACGATCGTCGGCCCCAGCTTCACCCACACGGGCACCTCGTGCATCGCGTGCATCAGATGCTCCGAATGGAACAAAGCGCCCTTCCAGAAGGTCTCGCCCGCATCCGGGGCGATGAAATAGTTCTGGAAGACGTAGCCCGCCGCGACCGCGCCGATCGACAGCCCGATCAGCGGGATCAGGATCGAGAGCGGGCTTTCGTGCGGCCGGTATCCGCCGGTGCCCTCGGGCAGATCGGGTGCGCCGGGGCCGTGGACGCTGGGCGTGTGCCCCGCATCCTCGCCCGCCGGATCGGCCCCATGCCCGTGGCCGTGCGCATCGTGGAGCGCATGCTGGATATGCTCGGACGCCGTCCAGCGCGGCGTGCCGAAGAAGGTGAGGAAGATCAGCCGCCACGAATAGAAGCTCGTCAGCAAAGCCGCGAAGGTGCCGACCCACCAGGCGATCTCGCCCCCGCCGCCCGAGGCGAAGCTCGCCTCCAGCACGGCATCCTTCGAATGGAAGCCCGCGAAGCCGATCGCCGGCAGGCCCCCGATGCCCGGAATCCCGACGCCGGTGATCGCGAGCGTGCCCATCACCATCGCCCAGAAGGTCACCGGGATGCGTTTCCTGAGGCCCCCGTAATAGCGCATGTCCTGCTCGTGGTGCATCGCCACGATCACGGAGCCCGCGCACAGGAACAGCAGCGCCTTGAAGAAGGCGTGGGTGAAGAGGTGGAACATCGCCCCGCCGAACGCGCCTACGCCGGCGGCGAAGAACATGTAGCCGAGCTGGCTACAGGTGGAATAAGCGATGACGCGTTTGATGTCGGTCTGCACGCAGCCGATCGTCGCCGCGAACAGGCACGTCGCCGCGCCGATGAAAGTCACGAAGCCCATCGCCGTCGGGCTCGCCTCGAACATCGGCGACAGGCGGCAGACCATGAACACGCCCGCCGTCACCATCGTCGCGGCGTGGATCAGCGCGGAAACCGGCGTCGGGCCTTCCATCGCGTCGGGAAGCCAGGTGTGGAGGCCAAGCTGCGCCGATTTGCCCATCGCGCCGATGAACAGCAGCAGGCAGAGCACCGTCATCGTGTCCGCACGGAACCACAGGAACCCGATCGTCGACCCCGCCATGCCCGGTGCGGCGGCGAGGATCTCGGGGATCGAGATCGTGCCGAACACCAGGAACGTCCCGAAGATACCGAGCATGAAGCCGAGATCACCGACGCGGTTGACGACGAACGCCTTGATCGCGGCGGCATTGGCGCTCGGCTTCTTGAACCAGAAGCCGATGAGGAGGTAGCTCGCCAGCCCCACGCCTTCCCAGCCGAAGAACATCTGGACGATGTTGTTCGCCGTCACCAGCATCAGCATCGCGAAGGTGAAGAGCGAGAGATAGGCGAAGAACCGCGGCTGATCCGGGTCTTCGGCCATATAGCCCCAGCTATAGAGGTGGACGAGCGCCGAGACGGTGGTGACGACGACGAGCATCACCGCGGTCAGCGCATCGACGCGCAGCGCCCAGGCGACGTGCATCGTCCCCGAGTTGATCCAGTCGAACACCGGAACGACCGTCGCCGGTGCGTCGCCCGCCAGATAATCGATGAAAATCGGCCAGGAGAGCGCGCATGCCACGAATAGCGCGCCGGTCGTCACGCTCTTGGCGACGACGTTGCCGATCGCGCGGTTGCCCAGCCCGGCAATGACCGCCGCCAGCAGCGGCAGAAAAACGATGAGATGGATCGACGTCACGCGCCCCCCTCCGTCACCCCAGCGAAAGCTGGGGTCTCACAGATCGGAGAGATGCCAGCTTCCGCTGGCATGACGTATTCGCTCGCGCCCACCATCACCCCTTCATCCGGTTGACGTCATCGACCGCGATCGTGCCGCGGCCGCGGAAATAGATCACCAGGATCGCGAGCCCGACCGCCGCCTCGCCCGCCGCGACCGTCAGCACGAACATCGCGAACACCTGCCCCACCAGATCGTGCAGATAGGCGGAGAAGGCGACGAGGTTCAGGTTCACCGCGAGCAGGATCAGTTCGATCGCCATCAGGATGACGATGATGTTCTTGCGATTGAGGAAGATGCCGAGCACCCCCATCGTGAACAGGATCGCCGCGACGACGATGTAATGTGTGAGGCCGATCACGGGCGTACCCCCTTCCTTCCGTCATGCTGAACTCGTTTCAGCATCCAAGGCGCGACACGCGACGCCATCGCAGACGGAGAAATGGACCCTGAACCAAGTTCAGGGTGACGGCAGGTAGCGAACATCACAGCTCCACCCCCTCGCCCACCGGCGGCTGGACGTTGCGGATCGCGTCCCACGGCCGCCGTGCGTTCTGGCGCGCGATGTTCTGGGGGCGCGTGCCGCCGCGCTGGCGCTGTGTCAGCACGATCGCGCCGATCATCGCGACCAGCAGGATCAACCCCGCGCCTTCGAACACGAACAGATAGCGTGTGTAGAGCAGGTCGCCGACTGCCTGGATGTTGGGCACCGTCTCGGGCGTCGGCGCCACCCGCCGCGCGAGCTGGAAGCTGTCCGTCTGCCACGCGCCGAAGCCGTAGAAGATGATCTCGGCGACCAGCACGAGCGCGAGCGCGAGCCCCAGCGGCAGATATCTGACGAACCCCGCGCGCAATTCGGCGAAGTCGATGTCGAGCATCATCACCACGAACAGGAACAGCACCGCGACCGCGCCCACATAGACGATCACCAGCAGCATCGCGATGAACTCCGCGCCGGTCAGCACCATCAGCCCCGCGCCGTTGAAGAAGGCGAGGATCAGCCACAGCACCGAATGCACCGGGTTGCGCGCGGAGATCGTCATCGCGGCGGAGGCGATGACGACGATCGCGAACAGGTAGAAGGCAATTGCCTGGATCATGCGATCACCGTCACCCCAGCGCACGCCCCCGTCACCCCAGCGAAAGCTGGGGTCGCGCTGTTAAGAGAGATCCCGGCGTTCGCCGGGATGACGGGAAGAAGATGAATCATGCGAACCCCTGAACCTGCGCGCCGCTTAACGATAGGGCGCATCGGCGGCAAGGTTCGCGGCGATCGCGCGCTCCCACCGGTCGCCGTTGTCGAGCAGCTTCGCCTTGTCGTAGATCAGCTCCTCGCGCGTTTCGGTCGAAAATTCGAAGTTCGGCCCCTCGACGATCGCATCCACCGGACATGCCTCCTGGCACAATCCGCAATAGATGCACTTGGTCATGTCGATGTCGTAGCGCGTCGTGCGGCGGCTGCCGTCGGCGCGCGGCTCGGCCTCGATCGTGATCGCCAGCGCGGGGCAGATCGCCTCACACAATTTGCACGCGATGCAGCGCTCCTCGCCGTTGGGATAGCGGCGCAGCGCATGCTCGCCCCGGAACCGCGGGCTGATCGGGTTCTTCTCGTAAGGGTAGTTGATCGTCGCCTTGGGCTTGAAGAAGTATTTCAGCGTCGTCCAGTGCGCGCCGATGAATTCCCACAGGGTGAAGGCTTTGAGGGTTTGAGAGATGCTCACGATCCCATCACCTTAAGAACGAAATAGCCGATAATTGGCAGAACAATTGCGATCCCGAGATACAGCGCCAACGTATACCGCAGCACCGTCCACTGCCGGGGAAGCTTGTGCGCCCAATAACTATGCCAAGCTCTGGCTTTGATTGCGCGTGCAGCCGAATCACGCGGGTCGCCCGTCATGATCCCGCTCCCACGCGGGTCAGCATCAGCAACCCGGAAACGAGGAACACCCACAGCAGCGACAGCGGCAGGAACACCTTCCAGCCCAGCCGCATCAACTGGTCGTAGCGATACCTCGGCACCGTCGCCTTCACCCATGAGAAGACGAAGAAGAAGAACAGGATCTTGGCGAACAGCCAGATGATCCCCGGCACCCAGTAAAGCGGCGCCCAGTCGAGCGGCGGCAGATAGCCGCCCCAGAACAGGATGGCGTTGAGCGCGCACATCAGCAGCACGTTGGCATATTCGCCGAGCCAGTAGAGCGCGAACGCCATCGACGAATATTCGGTCTGGTATCCCGCGACCAGCTCGCTTTCCGCCTCGGTCAGGTCGAAGGGCGTGCGCGCCGTCTCCGCCATCGAGGAGATGAAGAACACCACCGCCATCGGGAACAGCAGCAGGTTGAAGCCGAAGCCGTTGACCGGAAGGAACGAATAGATGCCGCGCTGCGCCTCGACGATGCCGGTCAGGTTGAACGTCCCCGCCCACAGCACCACCGAGATCAGCACGAAGCCGATCGAGACTTCGTAGCTCACCATCTGCGCGGCCGCGCGCAGCGCCGAATAGAAGGGATATTTGGAGTTGGACGCCCAGCCCGCGATGATGACGCCGTAGACGCCCAGCGACGAGGCCGCGAGCACGTAGAGCAGCCCGACATTGATGTCCGCGAGCACCACCCCCGCCTGGAACGGCACCACCGCCCACACGATCAGCGCAACCGTGAAGGTGATGATCGGCGCGAGCAGGAACAGCCCCTTGTTCGCCGCCGAAGGGATGATCGTTTCCTGAAGGAACACCTTCAAGCCGTCGGCGAAGCTCTGGAGCAATCCCAGCGGCCCGACGACGTTCGGGCCGCGCCTGAGCGCCATCGCCGCCCAGATCTTGCGGTCGGCATAAATAATCATCGCCACCGCCAGCATCAGCGGCAACGCGATCACCAGAATGCCGATGATCGTGGCGACGAACCACGCCCAGCCATAGGGCATGCCCCAGGTTTCGAAGAAGGCGGTCATTCGCATTCACCCGTCACGCCGGTGCATTCACCTTTCACCCCAACGCATCTACCCGTCACCCCAGCGAAAGCTGGGGTCTTGTCGTTGTTGAGCGCGCGCCAGCCGCACGCGATCCCAGCTTTCGCCGGGATGACGATCGGAAACTGAGTCACTCCGCCGCCTCCGCAAATTCCTCGCCGTGCAGCAGCTCCGCCGAGCAGCGCTGCATCGTCGGGCTGGCCCGGCAGATGGCGTTGGTGAGGTAGAAATCCCTGATCGGATAGCTCTCGATCCGCCCCTCGGCCTTGTCGTCGAGCGCCGGCGGGTTCCAGTCGAACGCCTTGAGCCCCTCGCTCGCGAGCTCGGGCACGTCCCGGCCCATGTTCGCCCGCAATTCCTCCAGCGTATCGAACGGCAGCCTATGCCCCATCACTTCGGAAAGCGCGCGCAGGATCGTCCAGTCCTCGCGCGCGTCGCCCGGCGGGAACACCGCGCGCTCGCCGCGCTGGACGCGGCCCTCCAGATTGACCCAGGTGCCCGATTTCTCGGCATAGCTCGCGCCGGGCAGCACCACGTCGGCATGGTGGGCGCCGCGGTCGCCATGATGGCCGATATAGACCTTGAAGCTCTTGTCGAACGCGCTGAAATCCACCTCGTCCGCGCCGAGGAAGAAGGCCAGCTTCGGCGCGGCCGCGACCACATCCGCGATGCCGCCCTTCTGCGCATAGCCGAGCATCAGTCCGCCCATCCGCGATGCCGCCATATGGACGACGTTGAAGCCGTTCCATCCCTCACGCACCAGCTTGAGCGACCTGGCGAGCTTCAGCGCCGCGCCATGCCCGCCCTTCAGCGCCGCGCCGCCGACGATAATCATCGGCTTTTCAGCGTCCTTGAATGCGTCCTTCGTAGTCTTTGGCAGCTTGCCGAGCAGCGACAGGTCGTCGCCGAGCCATTCGACCTTGTAGGTAAGGTCGATCTCCGGCCCGATCGCGAACACGCGCGCGCCCTTCTTGATCGCTTTCCTGATCCGCGTGTTCACCAACGGCGCTTCCCAGCGCAGATTGGTGCCCACCAGCAGGATCACGTCCGCATCCTCGGCGCCAGCGATCGTCGTGTTGAAATTGACCGCCGAGAGGCTGGACGCATCATAGTCCATCCCCGTCTGCCGCCCTTCAAGCAGCGACGAACCCATTGATTTCAAAAGGGTTTTCGCCGCGTAAAGCGTCTCGCAATCGACCAGGTCGCCATGAACCGCCGCAACGCTTTGCGCGGCACCTTCGCCAACTTCCGCGATTCTCCCGAACGCTTCATCCCAACTCGCCGGAACGAGCTTCCCGTCCTTGCGGATATACGGCCGATCAAGCCGCCGCCGGATGAGCCCGTCCACGGCATGCCGCGTCTTGTCGGTCGCCCATTCCTCGTTCACGTCGTCGTTGATCCGCGGCAGGCAGCGCAGCACCTGCCGCCCCCGGCTGTCGAGCCGGATATTGGTGCCGACCGCATCCATCACGTCGATCGCGAGGGTCTTGCGCAGCTCCCAGGGCCGCGCCTCGAACGCATAGGGCTTGGACGTCAGCGCGCCCACGGGGCACAGATCGATCACGTTGCCCGAAAGCTCGCTCTTGTAGGCGCGCTCCAGATAGGTCGTGATCTGCATGTCCTCGCCGCGCCCGATCGCGCCGATATCCTCGATCCCCGCCACTTCCTCGGCAAAGCGGATGCAGCGCGTGCACTGGATGCAGCGGGTCATGATCGTCTTGATGATCGGACCCATGTATTTTTCGGTGACGGCGCGCTTGTTCTCCTCGAACCGCGAATGCCCGCGGCCATAGGCCATCGCCTGGTCCTGGAGATCGCATTCCCCGCCCTGATCGCAGATCGGGCAATCGAGCGGGTGGTTGATGAGCAGGAACTCCATCACCCCCTCGCGCGCGGCCTTCACCATCGGCGTGGTCGTGAAAATCTCCTGATTGTCCGCCGCCGGCAGCGCGCATGACGCTTGCGGCTTGGGCGGCCCCGGCTTCACCTCGACGAGGCACATCCGGCAATTGCCCGCGATCGACAGCCGCTCGTGATAGCAGAAGCGCGGAATCTCCTTCCCCGCAAGCTCGCACGCCTGCAGCACGGTGGCGCCCTGCGGCACCTCGATCTCGACGCCATCGACTTTAACCTTGGGCACGGTAGGGCAGTTCCTCGACAATCATCGTGCGGCGGCCGCGGGATCGGCTGGCGCGATCCATGAACACGGCCCGTCAACGCAGGTGCGCGATGCCGCACCACCCGCGCGAGGGCAAGGGGAAACGGAAAGTTTTTGTCGGAAAATGGCCGCGAATGGGCGATCCGGCAGTTACAAGATGCCACCTGACCATGGGGTCGGCCGAACGAGTGCCACAAGCGTCGCCATTTCGGTGATGCGAATCCCTCGGAAACATTATGAAACGCATCGGGTCAGCGCATCAACCCTCCGGCGCGGACTCCTGTTGCATCTTCCATTTCGCATAATGGTACGCCGAATCCGCCAGGAACGCTCGCAGGAATGATCGACTCAGTGTGCTGGGTCGGGTCGGGCCGGCACATTTCGACGCATAGGCAAAGAGCGAATCCATCGCGTTGGCCTCGGCGTCGGAGCCGTGCTCGGAACGCAATATGCGGTCGGCGATGGCGGGCTGTTGAGCGGCCAGGCAATCCGTCGCGTTGATCATCGCCTGATCATTTTTGCTACGCAGATGATTTCGCTTCTTTTCGAGATCGATGAACGCCTGATATTCGGCCTTGGCAGCACCATAGCTCGGCAGCGGAGGTGCTTTCTCGAACATGTCCTTGTACATGCCCTCGGCGAGAACACCGCGCTGTAGCGAAAGAATGTTCGGAAGCCCCGACCGGCGGCACGAATGCGCGCGATCCTGAAGTTCGCGCAGATCATGTTTCTCCGATCTGGAGTCGGCCGGGCTGGCCAGGATTTCGGCAACGAATCCTCCACCCAGCCGGGCAGCGCAGTCGCCATAATCCAGCATGACCTGGTACGTATGGATTGAATCGGGCGTATCTCGCGATGGATCGGGCATGGCGAGAGTCATCGATCCACGTCCGGACAAGCTCCGGCCGCCAGGCGTCGGCGGCTGCGAATAGGTGATCGTGCCTCCCGAAGTCTGCGCAAAGGCCGCCGGGCTCGCCATGCAGACGACACTCGCGCCGATCAGCGAAAAAAGAACCCTCCGATCCTTCATTTGACCCCTCCCGTACCAAGGTAGCGTTCGCCTGGACGAACGATCATCATTGATTTCAGGAGATTATCATATGCGACGAACGACGCCAAATTTACGATGCACGGTGAAACCTATTCAGCCGCCTCCTGCATCGGCGCGGCCTCATCCCGCCCATGCTCAGCGATGCGACGTTCGAGTTCGGGGCGGAAGTGTCTGATAAGCCCCTGGATCGGCCACGCCGCCGCGTCGCCCAGCGCGCAGATGGTATGCCCTTCGACCTGCTTGGTCACCTGGAACAGCGTGTCGATCTCCGACACATCGGCATCGCCGGTGCGCAGCCGTTCCATCACGCGCCACATCCAGCCGGTGCCCTCCCGGCACGGCGTGCACTGGCCGCAGCTTTCGTGGCGGTAGAAGTATGAGATACGGCTGATCGCGCGAACGATGTCGGTGGATTTGTCCATCACGATCACCGCCGCGGTGCCCAGCCCCGAGCCCAATTCCTTGAGCCCGTCGAAATCCATCGGCGCGTCCATGATCTGCTCGGCAGGCACCAAAGGCACCGAGGAACCGCCGGGGATCACCGCGAGCAGATTGTCCCACCCGCCACGAATGCCGCCGGCGTGGCGCTCGATCAGTTCGCGGAAGGGGATGCTCATCGCCTCCTCGACCACGCACGGCGTGTTCACATGGCCGGAGATCTGGAAGAGCTTGGTGACCGCATTCTTCTCGCGCACGAACGAGGCGAACCAC
>CAZXFY010000009.1:0-82657 GCA_964639855.1 uncultured Stakelama sp.
GACGCCCTCGACCGCGGCACCGCCACGATGCGCAAAAACTACGAAGCCACCGCCGCCAAAGGCCGCCTCACCCCCGAGCAGGTGGAGAAGGCGATGGGCCTCCTCACCCCCAGCCTCGATTTCGACGCGCTCGCCGAGTGCGACCTGATCATCGAGGCGGTCTATGAGAATATGGACGTCAAGAAGGACGTCTTCGGCAAGCTCGATCATGTCGCCAGGCCCGGCGCGATCCTCGCTTCGAACACCTCCTATCTCGATATCGACGAGATCGCCGCGGCCACATCGCGGCCCGGCGATGTGCTGGGGATGCACTTCTTCTCGCCCGCCAACGTGATGAAGCTCCTGGAGGTGGTGCGCGGCGACAAGACCGCGGACGACGTGCTCGCCACGGTGATGGCGCTCGCCAGGAAGATCCGCAAGGTCGCGGTCGTCGCGGGCGTCTGTTACGGCTTCATCGGCAACCGCATGTTGATGCCGCGGCAGGTCGAATCGATGAAGCTGCTGATGGAAGGCGCGACGCCGCAGCAGATCGACAAGATCCATGTCGATTTCGGGATGCCGATGGGGCCGTTCCAGATGAGCGATCTCGCCGGCGTCGACATCGGCTGGCACCGCGACCCGACCCGGATCGAGAACATCCGCGACGCGCTCGCCGCCGAGAAGCGCTGGGGCCAGAAGACCAGGGCCGGCTGGTACGATTACGACGACAAGCGCACTCCCTCCCCCAGCCCTCGCGTCGCCGAGATCATCGAGGAATTCCGCAAGAAAGCCGGCGCGCCGCAGCATGACGTGACCGACGAGGAGATCGTCGAGCGCACGCTCTATCCCATGGTCAACGAGGGCGCGCTGATCCTCGCCGAGGGCAAGGCGCAGCGCGCGAGCGATATCGATGTGGTGTGGATCTACGGCTACGGCTGGCCCGTCTATCGCGGCGGCCCGATGTTCTGGGCCGACACCGAAGGCCTGAAAAAGATCGTCGCCGGGTTGGAGAAGCACGGGTTCGACGTCGCGCCTCTCCTCCGCGAAAAGGCGGAAAAGGGGGAGCGGTTCACGTCGTGAATATCGCCCGCCCCCATCCGTCACCCCAGCGAGGGCCCCATCGAAGTAATACTTCGATGGGTGCCCGAAAGCCGGGGTCTCCCGGTTACGAAGAGATGCCAGCTTCCGCTGGCATGACGATGTGAGGATGCGATGACCGACTCCACCCTCGACCAATTCCGCACCGAAACCCGTGCCTGGCTGGAGGAGAACTGCCCGCCCGACATGCGCAATCCCGTCCGCTCGGACAGGGACATATGCTGGGGCGGCCGCGATCAATCCGCGCTGTCCCCTGCGCAGAAGCAATGGATGGACCGCATGGCCGAACGCGGCTGGACCGTCCCCGACTGGCCGAAGGCCTATGGCGGCGGCGGCCTTTCACCGGCCGAAACCAAGGTGCTGCGCGAGGAGCTGCGCCGCATCCGCGCGCGCAATCCCTTGAACAGCTTCGGCATCTCGATGCTCGGCCCCGCGCTCCTCAAATACGGCACCGAGGCGCAGAAGCTGGAGCACCTTCCGAAGATCGCGCGCGGCGACATCCGCTGGTGTCAGGGCTATTCCGAACCCAATGCCGGCTCCGATCTTGCGAGCCTGCAAACATCCGCCGTGGACGCGGGCGACCATTACATCGTCAACGGCCAGAAGGTCTGGACCAGCTACGCCGACAAGGCCGACTGGATTTTCTGCCTCGTCCGCACCTCGAAGCAATCGAAGCAGGGCGGCATCAGCTTCCTCCTCTTCGACATGGCGAGCGAGGGCGTCTCGACCAAACCGATCCTGCTGATCTCGGGTTATTCGCCCTTTTGCGAGACCTTCTTCGACAATGTGAAGGTGCCCAAATCGCAACGCGTCCATGAAGAGAACAAGGGCTGGGACGTCGCCAAATACCTGCTCGGCCATGAGCGCGAGATGATCTCCGGCATGGGGCTGGGCCAGACCGGCGCCGATCCGCTGATCGAAGCAGCCCGCAGGGGCGTCGATCCGATCCTGCGCGCCCAGATCGCCTTGTTCGAGGTCCGCGCCAAGGCGTTCGCGGCGATGTCCGAGCGCTTCATCGACGAATTGAAGGCGGGCAAGGCGCACCCCGCGCAGCCTTCGATGATGAAATATTACGGCACCGAGCTGAACAAGGCGCGCCACGAGCTGCTGATGGCAGCGGGCGGCAGCGACGCCCTCGAATGGGAGAGCGAGCGGTCGAACAACGGCACCGCCGCCCGCGCATGGCTGCGAACCAAGGCCAATTCGATCGAAGGCGGCACCAGCGAGATCCAGCTCAACATCGTCGCGAAACGAATTCTGGAGCTGCCGAGCTGAATACGAAAACGTCACCCCAGCGAAAGCTGGGGTCTTCAAGTATAGCGACCCCAGCCTTCGCTGGGGTGACGGAGTGAAAAATGCCCCTCACCCTCACCGACGAACAGACGATGCTCCGCGACACCACTCGCGATTTCGTCGCCGAGCACGCCCCGCCCGCGCATCTGCGCCACCTTCGCGACACGAACGACGCGACCGGCTTCTCCCGGCCCTTGTGGAAGCAGTTCGCCGACATGGGCTTCACCGGCATCCTGATCGGCGAGGAGGCGGGCGGCCTCGGCCTCGGCCATGTCGAGGCGGGGATCGTGCTCGAGGAGATCGGCCGCAATCTCTCCCCCTCCCCCTTCCTCTCCACCGCCATCGGCGCCGTCGAGGCGCTGAAGGGCACGCCGCACGCGGCGCGCTGGTTCCCCGGCATCCTCGCGGGCGAAACCGTCGCCGCGCTCGCGATCGACGAGCGCCGCAAGCACGACGCCAACATCGAGATGAAGGCGGAACGCTCCGGCAACGGATTCCGCCTCTCGGGCGAGAAGCAGTTCGTCGCCCACGCCCATGTCGCCGACATGCTCGTCGTCGCCGCACGCACCGCCGGTTCGGCCGATGACGAGGGCGGCATCACCCTCTTCGCCGTCCCTCGCGACACCCCCGATCTTGTTACGCAGCCGGAACGAATGGCCGACTCCAGCCTGGCGTCCCGCATAACCTTCGCCAACATCCAGCTCGACGCGGACGCGGTGATCGGCGAGGTCGATGGCGGCCGCGCGATCCTCGCCCGCATCCTCGCCGCGGGCCGCACCGGCGCCTCGGCCGAATTGCTCGGCGTCGGCGGCGGCGCGATGGACATGACGGTCGGCTATCTCAAGGAACGCAAGCAGTTCGGCGCCCCGATCGGCAGCTTCCAGGCACTCCAGCACCGCGCCGCGCATCTCTATGCCGAGCTGGAAGTCGCCCGCGCCGCGATCCTCAAGGCGCAGCAGCTCCTCGACGCCGCCGACGATCGCGCCGACGAGGCCGTCTCGGTCGCCAAGGCGATGACGGGCATGGCCGCCACGCTCGCGGTGCAGGAGGGCATCCAGATGCACGGCGGCATCGGCATGACCGACGAATACGATATCGGCTTCTACATGAAGCGCGCCCGCACCCTCGCCGAGCTGTTCGGCGACACCAATTTCCACGCCGACACGCTGGCCCACGCCGCGGGCTATTGATAGCGGGGCCGAGCATGGACAACGCCCCGCCCGAAATCCCGCCCACCGAGCTTGCCCAAAGCCTGGTCGAGCTCCTCACCGTCGAGGAGCTCGACACCGATCTCTACCGCGGCGCGCGCCAGCCCGGCGGCGTCGGCCGCGTCTTCGGCGGGCAGGTGATCGCGCAAGCCTTGCAGGCCGCGCAGTGCTCGACCGATTCGCCCAGGGCCGCGCACTCGCTCCACGCCTATTTCATGCGCCCGGGCAGCGAGGATTATCCCATCATCTATCGCGTCGTCCGCGATTTCGAAGGGCGCAGCTTCGCCACCCGTCGCGTGATCGCGATCCAGCAGGGCAAACCGATCCTCAACATGGCCGCCTCGTTTCAGCGCCCCGAGCAAGGTCTCCACCACCAGGACGCGATGCCCGACGTCCCGCTGCCGGGCGACCTCAAATCCGAAGTCGAGGTGCGCCGCGAGATGGCCGACGAGATTCCGGAGAAGTTCCGGCGTCATTTCCTCCGTTCGCGCCCGATCGAGATTCGGCCGGTCCATCCGCGCTCCTGGTTCCGCCCCGAAAAGCGCGAGCCCGTCCAATATAGCTGGTTCCGCCTCGTCGCCCCGATCGGCGACGACGCCGCGATGCACCGCGCGATCCTGGCCTATGCGTCGGACATGTCGTTGCTCGGCACCGCGATGCTGCCGCACGGCATCACCTGGATGACGCACAAGGTGCAGACCGCCAGCCTCGACCACGCGCTCTGGCTCCACGAGGATTTCCGCGCCGACCAATGGCTGCTCTACGCCTGCGACAGCCCCTGGTCGGGCCACGCGCGCGGCTTCAACCGCGGCAAGATCTACACCGAGGACGGCCGCCTCGTCGCGAGCGCCGCACAGGAAGGCCTCATCCGAATGCGCGAATAACCGCCGCTACAGCCCGAACCGCGCCTTGGGCACATGCGTGATCCGGCACGCCAGATCCGCCTCGCCGCTCGCGATGATGAAATGGTCGCCCGCATCGACGATCCCCGTCGTGAAGACGATGTTGCTGAGATACATCCTGTCCTCGATCGGCCGCGTCAGCGCCGGATTCGCCTCCAGCAGCGGCTCGTGATCGGTGCGCACGATGCGCCACGGCTCTTTCGCGTCGAGCAGCGACCAATAGGTGCGATACGTCCCCACCCCGCCGTTGGGCGCGACCCCGTGCCACAAGGTCAGCCAGCCTTGATCGGTCAGGATCGGCGGCGCACCGCCGCCCATCCGCTCGGTCGCGTGGGTCGCGGCGTGGGGGCGCAGGAAGGGCCGGTCGAACGGCTTCCAGTGGAGCGCGTCGGGCGAGGTCGCGAGGTTGATCGACGGCCCCGTGCGCCAGTCGCTGTCGGGTGGATAGGTGAAAAATTGCGCGCCCAGCGGCCGCGTCTCCGCCCAGAACATCCCGTCGATCAGCCCTTCGAAGATCAGCATGTCCTTGTTCTGATGATCGAGGACGAGCCCTTCGCGCCGCCAGTCCATCGCGTCACCGGAGCTGTAGAGCGCCGTCCCCTGCCGCTCGGGGCTGACCGCGCAGGTGGTCATCAGCCAGCGGTCGCCGACACGGCTGATCCGCGCATCCTCGATGCCGTAGCATTGATAGGAAGCGCCCGGCGCGATCGCACGGTCGTAATGGATCGCCAGCACCCGCGCGCCATCGGCCGAAAGCTCGACCGGCAGCAGCCATGAAAGCGAGGTCAACCCGATCGGCGCCCATGCCCCATCCTTGACGGTGAAGGTGCGCGGATCGGCGGCCTCGATGCGATCGAGCGGCCAGCGGTCGCGCACGTAGCGCCCGTCCTCCCACCGCAGCGAATGGACCGCCCCGTCGCGGATCGGCGCCCGCAACGCCTCGGCGATCCGCACCATCAGCATCAGATTGCCGCCGGGCAGCCGTGTCATCCCCGGATTGAACGCGCCGAGCACATAGGTCTCGGCATCGATCCGCCCCGCAAGCGGCGAGCGCGACAGATCGATATCGCCGGGGGTGAGGATGAGCCGGTCAAAGAAGAAACTCATCGCACTGCTCCGACCCGTTCGTGCTGAGCCTGTCGAAGCACCGCTTTCTCCACCTCCGCTCACAGGGCAGACGCGTCAGGCGGCGACCGGTTCCTTCGCGACACGCGCCAGCAGCCGGTCGATCGCCGCGGCGGCGAGCGGCTCCTCCAGCGTCGGCGCGTGGCCGACCTCGGGCACCGTCACCAGCTCGGCCTCCGGCAAGGCGCCGACCATCCGCTCTGCGGTGGCCGCCCCCAACACATCGGAGCGGGCGCCGCGCACGAGCAGCAGCGGCACGCCCGCAAGCGCCTGCAAGGCGGGCCACATGTCGGGCGCCGCCTCATTGCCCGGCACGCGGAACGGCTCGGCGATGCGCAAATCGTAATCGAGCACGATCCGCCCCGAGCTGTTGAGCCGGTAGAGCCGTTTCGCCATCGCGAGCCAGTCGGCGGTCTCGTAGCCGGGATAGACATCCGCATTCGCTTCCGAAACCGCGCGCGCCGCGTGCATCCAGGTAGGCCACGCGCTCGCCTTGCCGACATAGGCGCGGATGCGCTCCAGCCCCGCCGCCTCGATTTGCGGCCCCACGTCGTTGAGCAGCGCGCCCGCGAGCCGCCGCGGCCCGCGCGCGGCGAGCAGCATCGTCACGATCCCGCCGAGCGAGGTGCCGAACGAGACGACGCGCGCGCACCCCAATTCGTCGAGCAGCGCCTCGATATCCTCGACATAGGTGAGCGGCGTGTAGCTTGCCGGGTCCTTCGCATAGGCGCTCTCGCCGCGCCCGCGCAGGTCGGCCGCGATCACGCGCCAGTCGCCCGCGAGCCGATCGGCAACGCCTTCGAAATCGCGCGCATTGCGCGTCAGGCCCGGCAGGCACAGGATCGGCGGGCGATCCTCGCGGCCGGGATAGTCCCGATAATGCAGCCTCAGCCCATCGGCTGACGACCAATATCGGTTTTCATATGCGGCCATGGTTGCGCCCCTCGCGTGGAGCCACCCATATCGCCGTATGGCCGCCGCCCCGCAACCCGCCGCTTATCGCCCCGAAACCACGATCCTCGATCTGGGCGACGCCTTCTACGATCGGGTCGAGGCCGCGCGCTTCCCCGAAACGCGGCTGCGCTTCCGCAACGATCGCGCCGCCGCCCAGGTAGGGCTGGGCAATCTTGCCGACGATCAATGGATCGCCCATTTCGGCCGCTTCGAGCCGCTGCCCGGCACGCTCCGGGAACCGCTGGCGCTGCGCTATCATGGGCACCAGTTCCGCGTGTACAATCCCGAGATCGGCGACGGCCGCGGCTTCCTGTTCGCGCAGCTTCGCGATTCGTCCGGGCGGCTGATGGACCTCGGCACCAAGGGATCCGGCCAGACGCCCTACAGCCGCTTCGGCGACGGCCGCCTCACGCTCAAGGGCGGCGTGCGCGAGATTCTCGCGACCGAGATGCTGGAGGCGCTGGGCGTCGAAACCTCGCGCAGCTTCTCGCTGATTGAAACCGGCGAGCCTCTCGAACGCGGCGACGAGCCCTCGCCCACGCGCTCGTCTGTCCTCGTCCGCCTCTCGCACAGCCATATCCGCATCGGCACCTTCCAGCGGCTCGCCTTCTTCCGCGACGACGACAATCTGCGCCGCCTCACCGCCTATGTGCTGAAACATTATTACGGCGAGGAGGCAGACGACGACGCCCCCGTCCGCCTGCTCGATCACGTCGTCGCCCGTACCGCACGGCTGGCGGCGAGCTACATGGCCGCGGGCTTCGTCCATGGCGTCCTCAATTCGGACAATATCAACATCACCGGGGAGAGCTTCGATTACGGCCCCTGGCGTTTCAACCCGACCTGGAACCCGGCCTTCACCGCCGCCTATTTCGACCATGCCGGTCTCTACGCCTTCGGCCGCCAGCCCGAGGCGATCCATTGGGACGCGGCGCAGCTCGCGATCTCGCTGCGCCCGCTCGTCGATGCCCAGCCGCTGATTGACGTGCTCGACACGTTTGGCGCGCGCTATCAGGAGGCGGTCACCGACGCGCTGCTCTGGCGGCTCGGCCTGCGCCCGCGCGATCCGAAAAGCGATCACGCACTGATCGAGGCGGTCGAGCGCGTCCTCCGTTCGGCCGACACGCCGATCGACCGTTTCTTCTTCGACGCGTTCGGCGGCAATCTCCCCGAAACCCCGCTCTACGCCGACCCGGCCTTCGCCGACCTGCGGGCCGCGCTCGCCGCTTATGCGCCGCGCGCCGCCCGCGATGCGCCCTATTGGCAGCAATCCGAACCCTGCTCGATGCTGATCGACGAGGTCGAGGCGATCTGGTCCGCGATCGATCACGACGACGATTGGCGACCCTTCTATGCGAAGATCGCCGCGATCCGAACCATGGGCGCCGCGCTCGCGGCGTGAGGGTGTGGAAAAGCCGCGCGGGATCGGGCAAGAGCGATCGAGGGGAAGGAAACAAGACTCCATATGGCCGAACTCATCTCCACCGAACCGGCGACCGGCGCCGAGCTCTGGCGTGCCGAAACGAGCGATGTCGATGCCGAGGTCGCCCGCGCGCGCGAAAGCTGGGCCGAATGGGCCGCCCGCCCGCTCGCCAACCGCGTCGAGACACTGCGCCGTTTCGCCAATGTGGTTCGTTCGAAGCATGAGGCGTTCGCGGATACGATCGCCCGCGAAACCGGCAAGCCGCTCTGGGAAGCGCGCACCGAGGTGGATACCGTCATCGCCAAGGTGGACATTTCCGCCAAGGCTTATGCCGACCGCACCTCGCAGCGCCGCCTCGACGCGCAAATGGGCTCGCGCATGGCGCTGCGGCACAAGCCGCATGGCGTCCTCGCCGTCCTCGGCCCCTACAACTTCCCCGCGCATCTGCCCAACGGCCACATCGTCCCGGCGCTGATCGCGGGCAATGCGGTGGTGTTCAAGCCGTCCGAAAAGACTCCCGCCTCAGGCGAATTCCTCGTCAAATGCTATCACGAGGCGGGCGTGCCCGAAAGCTGCGTGCGCTTCATCGTCGGCGGGCCGGACGAGGGCAAGGCGCTCGCCGGTCATGACGGGATCGACGGGCTGCTTTTCACCGGATCGGCACGCACCGGCATCGCGCTCAACCGCGCCTTCGCCGACCGTCCCGAGAAAATCCTCGCGCTCGAAATGGGCGGCAACAACCCGATCATCGTCTGGGACACGCCCGATTTCCCCTCGGCCGCGACATTGATCGTCCAGTCCGCCTTCACCACCGCCGGCCAGCGCTGCACCGCCGCGCGCCGCCTGATCGTCGACGAAAAGCTCTACGAGCCGCTGATCGACACGCTGAAGGCGCTCACTGATCGCATCATCGTCGGCGAGCCGCACGCCGATCCCGCCCCCTTCATGGGCTGCGTGATCGACAACGAGGCCGCCGACCAGCTCACCGAGAGCTTCCTCGCGCTGATGATGCGCGGCGGCCGCCCGATCCGCCACCTCGAACGCCCGATCGAGGACCGCCCTTTTCTCAGCCCCGCGCTGATCGACACCACCGACATGGCCGACCGCCCGGACATCGAGCTGTTCGGCCCCATCCTCCAGGTGATCCGCGTGGCCGATTTCGACACCGCCATCGCCGAGGCGAACAACACCCGCTACGGCCTCTCCGCCTCGCTCATCAGCCAGAACCCGGCGCTCTATGACAAATTCTGGGCGAACGCGCGCGCCGGCATCGTCAACTGGAACAAGCCCACCAACGGCGCCTCCTCCGCCGCCCCCTTCGGCGGCATCGGCTGGTCGGGCAACCATCGCCCCAGCGCCTATTACGCCGCCGATTACTGCGCCTATCCGGTCGTCTCGAGCGAAGCCGACCAACCCCGCGCCTCGATCGGCATCGGGTTGAAGGACGGCTGATCCATTCCCATCCATGCTGAGCTTGTCGAAGCACCGTTCTTTTCGACGTAATCGGAAGAAAGGGCGGCCCTTCGACAAGCTCAGGGCGAACGGAAGGGCAACGTGGCGGCACCCGATCGGGCGGCAGAGTCGCCAACCGCGTCGTCTTCCTCTAGCAGCGCCCTCGATGGCGTTCCTCGATCCATATCAGGCCGATCTCGATCGGCTCGCCGCCGCCGACCGCCGCCGCGCGCTGCACCCGCGCACGGGGCTCGACTTCTCCTCCAACGATTATCTCGCCCTCGCGAGCAACCCCGCGCTCGCGCAAGCCGCCCAAACCGCCATCGCCCGCGGTGTGCCCATCGGCTCCGGCGGCTCGCGCCTGCTGCGCGGCAACCATCCCGAGCACGAAGCCCTCGAAGCCGAGGCCGCGCGCCGCTTCGGCAGCGAGGCCGCCCTGTTCGTCGCCACCGGCTACACCGCCAATGTCGCGATCCTCTCGACGTTGCCGCAGACGGGCGACCACATCTTCCACGACGCCTTGATCCACGCGAGCGCGCATGACGGCCTCCGCCTCGCCCGCTGCGGCGCGACCTCCGTGCCCCACAACGACGCCCAGGCCGCCGCCGACGCGATCGCCGCCTGGCGGCGCGACGGCGGTTGCGGCCGGCCATGGATCATCGTTGAAAGCCTCTACAGCATGGACGGCGACCGCGCCCCGCTCGCCGCGCTGGCCGGGATCGCCGACCGCCACGATGCCTTCCTCGTCATCGACGAAGCCCATGCAACCGGCGTCTACGGCACGCGCGGCGCCGGCCTCGCGGACATGCTCGAAGGCCGCGAGAACGTCGTCACGCTCCACACGCTCGGCAAGGCCTTGGGTTGCGAAGGCGCGCTCATCTGCCTGCCGCGTATCCTCGCCGATTTCATGGTCAACCGCGCCCGCGGCTTCATCTTCTCGACCGCGCCCTCGCCGCTGATGGCCGCCATCGCCCACGACGCGCTCCGCCTCGGCTGCGACGATCCCGTGCCGCGCACGCGCCTCGCCGCCCTGATCGCGCACGCCGAAGAACGCCTCGCCCGCCACGGTATCGCCGCGACCGGCACGCAGATCCTTCCCCTCATCCTCGGCGACGACGCGGCGACGATGCGCGCCGCCGCCGCGCTTCAGGCGCGCGGGTTCGACGTGCGCGGCATCCGCCCGCCGACCGTTCCCGCCGGCACCGCGCGCCTCAGGATCAGCATCACCTGCAACATCGACGCGCCCGCGATCGACGCGCTCGACGCCGCGCTCGCGGAGACCCTCGCATGACCAGGCGCTTCATCGTCACCGGCACCGACACCGATATCGGCAAGACTGTCTTCGCCGCCGGCCTCACGCGCTTCATCCATGGCGCCTATTGGAAACCTGTCCAGGCGGGCACGGAGGGCGGCACGGACAGCACCCGCGTCGCCGCGCTCGCCGCGCTCCCGCCCGATCGCATCCTTCCCGAGGCCTATCGTCTCGCCACGCCCTGCTCGCCCCACGCGGCGGCCGAAGCGGAAGGCGTCACGATCGACCCTGTCCGCCTCACCCCGCCCGCCCCGGCCCGCCCCCTCGTCATCGAAGGCGCGGGCGGCGTCCTCGTCCCCCTCACGCGCACCTTCGTCTATGCCGATCTGTTCGCGCGCTGGCACGAGCCGGTGATCGTGGTCTCCTCGACCCGCCTCGGCACAATCAACCACAGCCTGCTCACGATCGAGGCGCTGCGCCGCCGCGACGTGCCGCTCCACGGCATCGCCTTCGTCGGTGATTCCGAGCCCGAGAGCGAAAGCATCATCTGCACCCTCGGCCGCATCCGCCGCCTGGGCCGGCTCCCCCGGCTCGATCCGCTCACCCCCGACAGCCTCGCCGCCGCCTTCGCCGAGGGCTTCCGCGCGGAGGATTTCGCATGACCTCCCCCGTCTGGCATCCCTTCACCCAGCACGGCCTCGGCGAGCCGATCCCCTGCGTCGCCCGCACCGAGGGCGCCGCGCTCTTCACCTCGGACGGCAAGCGCATCGTCGATGCGATCTCCTCCTGGTGGGTGACGACGCACGGCCACCGCCACCCCGCGATCATGGCAGCCATCGCCGAGGAGACCGAGCGCCTCGACCAACTCATCTTCGCCGGCTGGACCCACGAGCCTGCCGAGGCCGTCGCGGCCGCGCTGGTGGAGATGATGCCCGCGCCGCTCGCGCATGTTTTCTTCTCGGACAGCGGCTCGACCAGCGTCGAGGTCGCGATCAAGATGGCGCTGGGTTATTGGCTCAACACCGGCCGCCCGCGCGGCAGGATCGCGGTGATGGAGCATAGCTATCACGGCGATACCGTGGGCGGCATGTCCTTGGGCGAGCGCGGCGTTTTCAACCGGGCCTATGCGCCGCTCCTGTTCGATGTCGAAACCCTCCCCTTCCCCGAAGCGGGCGCCGAGCAGCGCACCCTCGACGCGCTGGGCCGCCTCGCCCGTGCCCCCGATCCCCTCGCCGCCCTGATCGTCGAGCCGCTCGTCCTCGGCGCGGGCGGGATGCGCATGTATCCCCCGGAACTGCTGGCGGAAATGCGCGCCATCTGCGTCCGCCATGACGTGCTCTTCATCGCCGACGAGGTGATGACCGGCTGGGGCCGCACCGGCACGTTGCTCGCCTGCGAGCAGGCGGGCGTCGTCCCCGACATCCTCTGCCTGTCCAAGGGGCTGACCGGCGGCGCCGTGCCGCTCGCGGTGACGATGGCGATTCCGCCGATCTTCGAGGCGCACCGCTCCGAAGACCGCGCGCGCATGTTCTTCCACTCGTCGAGCTACACCGCCAACCCGATCGCCTGCGCCGCAGCCCGCGCCAACCTCGCCATCTGGCGCGACGAGCCGGTGCCGGAGCATATCGCCGACCTCTCGGAACGCCAGCGCCGCCACCACGAACCGCTCGCCGACATCCCCGCATTCCGGAACCTGCGCCAATGCGGCACGATCACCGCGCTGGAGCTGGCCCAGCCCAAAAGCGACTATCTCTCACACCTCGGCCCGACACTGCTGCGCTTCTTCCTCGATCGCGGCGTCCTGCTGCGCCCGCTCGGCAACACGATCTACGTGATGCCGCCTTATTGCATCGACGATGCCGACCTCGATCTCATCTACGGCCTCATCGCCGAAGCGGGCGAGCGGTTCGGCGGATAATTTCGCGTCGCCGGAGGAAGAATGGTTTCGATTCCGTCCTGAAATCGGCTACCCGCTCCCGCCCGACCAAAGGACGCCCCGATGCGCTTCTCCCACCGCGCCGTGCCGATCGTGCTCGCCGCCGTCGTGATCGACGTGATCGGCTTCGGTATCATCATGCCTGTGCTGCCGGAGCTCATCACGCATCTGGGGCATGTCGATCTGGAGGAGGCGACACGCATCGCCGGCTGGCTGCTCGCGGTCTTCGCGATCGCGCAGTTCGTCGCAGGGCCGATCGTCGGCAATCTCGGCGACCGCTTCGGCCGGCGGCCGATCCTGATCCTCTCGATGCTCGCCTTCGCGATCGACTACGCGATCACCGCCGCCGCGCCGACGCTCGCCTGGCTGTTCGTCGGCCGCGTGATCGCGGGCGTCACCGGCGCGATCTACGGCCCCGCGGGCGCGGTGATCGCCGACGTGAGCCCGCCCGAAAAGCGCGCCGCCGCCTTCGGGCTGCTGGGCGCCGCGTTCGGGGTCGGTTTCATCATCGGCCCCGCGATCGGCGGCCTGGTCGCGACGTTCGGCCCCCGCGCGCCGTTCATTGCCGCCGCGATCCTCGCCGGGCTCAACGCCCTCGCGATGCTGTTCTTCCTTCCCGAGACGCTCGACGAAGCGCATCGCCGCCCCTTCCGTTTGCGCGATGCGCACATCGTCGGCGCGTTCAAGCCGCTGTTCGAGGCGGGCCGCGCCGGGCCGCTGCTCGTTGCCTGGTTCCTGTGGCAATTGGGCGGGGTCGTCTATCCCGCGACCTGGGCCTTCTGGGCGGCGATCCGCTTCGGCTGGGATGCGACCGCGATCGGCTGGAGCCTCGCCTGGGTCGGCTTCCTCCAGGTGCTCGTGCAGGTCTTCCTCACCGACCGCGTCATCGCCCGCATCGGCGAACGGCGCGCGGCGATCCTTGGGCTCGTCTGCGGGGCTGCGTGCCTGTTCGCCTACGCCTTCACCACGCAGGGGTGGCAGGTCTATGCCTTCTTCCTCGTCGGCTGCCTCGGCTCCATCGCCTGGCCCGCGCTCAACGGCATCCTCTCGCGCATGGTCGATGCGACGCGGCAGGGCGCGCTCCAGGGCGGGATCGGCAGCATGAACAGCGTCGCGGCGATCCTCGGGCCGCTGATCGCCGCGCAGTCGCTCGCCTGGGGCGCACGCAACGGATTCGACGGGGCCGCCTTCGTCGTCGCCGCCGCGCTGATCGCCGCCGCGATGCTTCTCATCTGGCTGATGGTTCCCCATGTCCCGGCGGCACAACCACAGAAGGGAGCCGCCGAATGATCGATCTCCACTATTGGCCCACGCCCAACGGGCACAAGATAACGATGTTTCTGGAAGAGGCCGGGCTCGATTACCGCATCGTGCCTGTCAACATCGGCGAAGGCGACCAGTTCAAGCCCGAATTCCTCGCGATCGCCCCAAACAACCGCATGCCCGCGATCGTCGATCACGATCCCGCCGACGGCGGCGACCCCGTCAGCGTGTTCGAATCGGGCGCGATCCTCATCTATCTCGCGAACAAGACGGGCCGCTTTTTCGGCGACGACCAGCGCGAGAAGATCGAAACGCTGCAATGGCTGATGTGGCAGATGGGCGGCCTGGGCCCCATGGCCGGGCAGAATCACCATTTCAACCGCTATGCCCCTGAGCCGATTCCCTATGCGATCGATCGTTACGTAAAGGAAACGAATCGCCTCTACGGCGTCCTCGATCGCCGTCTGGCGGGCCGCGACTTCATCACCGGCGCCTATTCGATCGCCGACATGGCCTGCTATCCGTGGATCGTCCCGTACGAGGCGCAAGGGCAGGATCTGGACGACTTTCGCCATCTCAAGCGCTGGTTCGAGGCCATCAAGGCGCGCCCCGCGACGATCGAGGCATACGCCAAGGGCGAGAAGATCCGCCCCAGTGACGCGCCGATGACCGACGAGCAGAAGAAAATCCTGTTCGGCCAGACCGCCAGAACGGGAACGTCTGCCAAGGGCTGATCGACATTCAGGAAATGACGAGTCGAAAATGGTGGTTTTCCGAGATCCGGCGCGCAGCGGACGACAGGTCCGTGAGCACCGGATCTCGGAAAACCGCCATTTGCAGGCCATCGGAACTGAATATCGACCGGCCCTAGAATTCCCGCCCCGGCCGCCTCGACAGCCCCACGTCGAGGTGCGCCCCCGCGTCGATCAGCATCACTTCTCCGGTGATCGCCCGCGCCGCGGGGTCGAGCAGCATCGCCACCGGCCCGGCGACATCTTCCGCATCGGCGGCGATTCCCATCGGAGTCGCCGCCGCGATCCGCTTGTTGAGCTGCGCGAACCCCTCCGCACCCAACCTCTTCTCGAACCACCCCGTGCCGACATAGCCGGGCGCCACCGCATTCACCCGGATCGCCGGCGCAAGGACCCGCGCAAGGCTCTTGGTCATGGTGATCAGCGCCCCCTTCGACGCCGCATAAGCCACCGACGATCCGTTCCCGAACACGCCCGCCACCGAGGCGACGTTGACCACCGCGCTCGCATCCTGTTCGCGCATCGCCGGCGCGCACGCCCGCACCATCTGGAACGCCGCGACGGTGTTCAGCCGATAGATATCGACGAAATCCTCCGCGCTCAGCGCATCCAGGTCCTCGTGATCGGCGAATGTCGTCCGCCCGGCATTGTTGACGAGGAAATCGATCCGTCCGAACGCCTCCACCGCCTTGGCCGCAAGTGCCTGGCACGCGCTGTCCTCGACGATATCGGCCTTCACCGCGATCGCCTCGCCGCCCTCGTCGCGGATCAGCTCGACCAGCGCCTGCGCCTCGTCCCGGCTATGCGCGTAGTTGATGACGCACCGCGCGCCCTGCCCCGCCAGCTCGCGCACCACCGCCGCACCGATCCCCGTCGCGCCGCCGGTGACGATCGCCACCCTGCCCTGCATTACACTCTCCCATGTCTCGACGCGGGCATAGTCCACCACGCGCCTTGCGACAATTTGCGACACTTTCGCGCCCTCCTGACAAAAGCTTGCGACAGCCAGCCGGCAGAAGGTTCGGCAACGGCGGGAAGGTCCCGCTCTCCTCAGGAACCGAACACATGAAGAAGCTCGTTCTCGCCGCCGCGCTGGGCGGCACCCTGCTCGCCGGCGCCGCGATGGCGGCTCAGACGGCGCAACCGCGCGCCGAGCGCCACATGAACCGCCTCGATACCGACAATAGCGGCACGATCAGCCGCGCCGAGATGCTCGCCGCCGCCGAGGCCCGCTTCGCCAAGCGCGACGCAAACAAGGACGGCCAGCTCTCCGCGGACGAGATGTCTCGCAAGCACATGCGCGCCCGCAGCCGTCATCACCGCGGTCCTCGCGGCCATGGCGGCATGTTCAGGCACCTCGACGCCAACAGCGACGGTGTCGTCACACGCGACGAGGCGCAGCAGCAGGCCGCCACCCGCGCGATGAAGCATTTCGATCGATTCGACGCCAACAAGGACGGCCGCATCGATCGAGCCGAAATCGCGCAGCACCGCGCCGAGCGTAAGGCGAAGCGCCAGCAGCGCCGCGCCGCACGTCAGGCCGCATCGCAGTCCGCCGGCGAGTAACCCGCTCGCCGGCCGCCGGGCGGGCACCTCCTCCCGCCCGCCCGGCACCTTTCCCTGGACCGCCGGCTATGCCAATCGATCCCTTGATGGCCGAAACCCCGCACCTTCTGCTGGTCGATGACGAGCGCTCGATTCGCGAGCCGCTCGCCAAATATCTCGAGAAACAGGGATTCCGCGTGACGCAGGCCGGCGATGCCGAAGCGGCGCGCACACGCCTCGCCGCCTATGCGATCGATCTCGTCATCCTCGACATCATGATGCCCGGCGAGGACGGCCTCAGCCTCACCCGCCACATCCGCGAGACGGGCGACATCCCGGTCATCCTTCTCACCGCCCGCAGCGAGGAAACCGATCGTATCGTCGGCCTCGAAATGGGCGCCGACGATTATGTCGTGAAGCCCTTCTCCCCGCGTGAGCTGGCCGCGCGCGTCAAGGTGATCCTGCGCCGCGCCGCCACCGGCACCCGTCAGCACGCGCCCGAAAGCGGCAGCTACGGGTTCGCGGGCTGGGTGCTCAAGACCGGCGAGCGCGCGCTCGTCGATCGCGAGGGCGTGTCGGTGCCGCTCTCCACCGGCGAATACAATCTGCTCCTCGCGCTCGTCCAACGCCCGCGTCAGGTCCTCACCCGCGACCAGCTTCTCGATCTGACACAAGGCCGCGAGGCCAATGCGTTCGATCGCGCGATCGACAACCAGGTCAGCCGTCTGCGCCGCAAGATCGAGGCGGACGCCAAGAACCCCGAGATCATCAAGACCGTCTGGGGCGGCGGCTACACGCTCGCCGCCGAGGTGACGCGGCTGTGACGCGTCTGTGGCCCCGCAGCCTGGCGGGCCAGACGGCGCTGCTCGTCGCGCTCGCCTTGTTCATTGCGCAGGCGATCAATTTCGGCCTGATGTTGCACGAGCAGCGCAAGTTCCGTTTCGAGCGCATCACCGCACCGGCGATCACGCGCATGATCGATGCGGTCGAGCGGATGGCGACGCGGCAGGAGACGCGCTTCGATCGCGGTCGCGTGCGGCTCGCGCTACGCAATCCGATCCCTGCCGACCTCCAGCGCCTCGACGATGTCGAGCAGGCGGTGCGTGCCTCGCTCGCCGAGGCGAACCTGCCGGCCGGCCGGATCGAAGCAGGGGTCCGACCGCTGACCGCGGACGATCCGCATCTCGCCCATTTCAGCCGCCGCCACGCCCGCCGGATCGCGCGGATGGGCGCCGAGCTGCTGATCGCCGTCGAGCAGCCCGGCCGCGGCTGGCTGGTCGAACATGCGCCCTGGCCGCGCGGCGGCGAATCGCCGCTCATCTGGCGCCTCGTCGGCCAGACGCTGATTCTCTATGCGATCGTGCTGCTTCCCGTGCTCTGGATCGCCCGCCGCATCTCGCGTCCGCTCAGAACGCTCGCCGCCGCCGCGCGCGATTTCGCGCCGGGCAACGGCGCCGCCCCGATCGAGGAGCGCGGGCCGGGCGATGTGCGCGACGTGATCGCCGCCTTCAACGCGCTGCGCCTGCGCGTCACCGCGATGCTCGACGAGAAGGACCGGATGCTCGGCGCGATCGGCCACGATCTGCGCACGCCGCTCGCCGCGCTGCGCGTCCGTATCGAATCGGTCGAGGACGACCAGGATCGCGATCGTATGGCGGACACGATCGCCGAGATGAACCGCACGCTCGACGACATCCTCTCGCTCGCACGTCTCGGCCGCCCCAGCGAGCCGCCCGCCGATGTCGATCTCGCCGCGCTCGTCGATGCCGTCGTGGAGGATTTCCGAGATCTCGGCCACGACGTGCGCTTCGAGGAGACGAACCGCCTCACGATGAAGCTCCGCCCCTCGCTGATGCGCCGCGCGGTGCGTAACCTGATCGAGAATGCGGTAAAATATGCCGGTGCCGCCGAGGTGCGGATCGAATCCGCCGCGAGCGAAGTCCGCATCATCGTCGCCGATCGCGGCCCCGGCATCCCCGAGGACCGCCTTGCCGACGTGTTCGATCCCTTCACCCGTCTGGAAGCCTCACGCAACCGGGAGACGGGCGGGATCGGCCTCGGCCTCGCGCTCGCGCGCGCGATCGTACGCGAGGCGCGCGGCGACATTCGCCTCGTCAATCGTGACGGCGGCGGCCTCGAGGCGGTGATCGCACTTCCCCGCTGATCGGCGGTTCCCAAACGCGCCGCTACGCGCAATAGAGCGGCGCAGGGCCATGACCGACGCGCCGCTCCGCAAGATCATCCACGTCGA
The DNA here is from genome assembly GCA_964639855.1 of uncultured Stakelama sp. GTDB lineage: Bacteria > Pseudomonadota > Alphaproteobacteria > Sphingomonadales > Sphingomonadaceae > Sphingomonas. Next base: position 18,434 of record CAZXFY010000009.1, read on the forward strand.
TATGGACGCCTTCTACGCGTCGGTCGAGCAGCGCGACGATCCCACCCTGCGCGGCCTGCCGGTGGCGGTCGGCGGCAAGAGCGGGCGCGGCGTCGTGGCGGCCGCGAGCTACGAGGCGCGCACCTTCGGCGTGCGCTCGGCCATGCCCTCGGTCACGGCGCTGCGCCGCTGCCCCGACCTCATCTTCGTCAAGCCGCGCTTCGATGTCTACCGCGCCGTCTCGCACCAGATCCGCGCCATCTTCGCCGATTACACGCCGCTCATCGAGCCGCTCTCGCTCGACGAAGCCTATCTCGACGTGACGGCAGATATCCGCGGCCTCGGCTCGGCGCGCGCCATCGCCGAGGAAATCCGCGCGCGTATCAGGGCCGAAACCGGCCTGACCGCCTCCGCGGGCGTCTCCTACAACAAATTCATCGCCAAGCTCGCCTCGGATCAGAACAAGCCCGATGGCCTGTGCGTCATCCCGCCCGCCAAGGGTGCCGCCTTCGTCGCGAGCCTCCCCGTTCGCCGCTTCCACGGCGTCGGCCCCGTCACCGCAAAGAAGATGGAGGCGCTTGGCATCCACACCGGCACCGATCTGCGCGCGCAACCGCTCGCTTTCCTCGAAGCGCATTTCGGCAGCTTCGCCGCCTATCTCTACGGCGCCGCGCGCGGCGAGGATCATCGTCCCGTCCGCACCGATCGCCCTTCCAAGTCGATCGGCGCCGAACGCACGTTCTTCGACGACCTCTCCGACCGCGACGCGCTGCACGAGGCGCTGGATCGCGTCGCCGAGGCCGCATGGGAGCGGATCGAGCGCTATGCCGCGCTGGGCCGCACCGTCACGCTAAAAGTCCGATACGCCGATTTCCGCACGATCACCCGCGCGCGATCGAGCCACACGCCCATCGCCGAGCGCGCGCTCTTCTTTGCCACCGGGCGCGACATGCTCGACGCGCTCCTCCCCGCGCCGCTCGGTATCCGCCTGCTCGGCCTCACGCTCTCGAACATCACCGGCGAGCTGGGCCGCCCCGACCCCCAACCCACGCTGCCGCTCTAGATCGGCCGAGGCGATCGTCGAGACCGGCATCTCAGAAGGCGGCGCGGGGGCATGCACGATCGGCGGCGGTGCGAGCGGATCGACGATCTCGTCCGTCACCGTCACCGCCGCGCCCTTGTACGCGATCGCGAACAGCTTTTTCGCGAACTCCTCGGGCACGCGGATGCACCCATGCGAGGCGGCATAGCCGGGATTGTGCCCCGCGTGGATCGCGACCCCGTCCCAGGTCAGCCGCAGCATGTAGGGCATCGCCGCATCGTCGTAGAGGTTCGAACGGTGATCCTCGTCCTTTTCCAGGATGGTGAACTCGCCGGCGGGCGTTTCGTGGCCATCGCGGCCGGTCGAGGCCGCCGCGATACCGACGAGCGCGCCGCCCTGAAAGACGAAGACGCGCTGGAGCGGCAGACTGACGATGATGCGCATCGAAAGGTCGCGCGCATTCGTGGTGTCCCACATATAATCCCCGGCGGCGAGCGTCACGGCGCTCGCATCGCTGAAATCCGCCTGGATCTCGTGCGCCTCGGCAGACATTGCCGACAAGAGAAGGACGATCGCGCCGGCCGAAAGGCCAGCCCGTCCGCTTACGCTCGACATGGTTTCCTCGAGACGTTCTGCTGAATGAACTACGGGCCGCCGCCGGTCGCGCGCCGCGGCGGCCTTGTGTCATCAACGGATCGCGGGGCGCTTGGTTTCCTTGAAAACGCGGCAGTTATTCGACGGTGACCGACTTGGCGAGATTACGCGGCTGATCGACATCGGTGCCCTTCGCCACCGCGACGTGATAGGCGAGAAGCTGCACCGGAATCGCATAGACGAGCGGCGCGATCAGCGGGTGGACCCTTGGCATCGCGATCGTCGCCAGGCATCCCTCGCCCGCCGCGGCGATGCCGTCCTCGTCCGAGATCAGCACGACCTTCCCGCCGCGCGCCTGCACCTCCTGCATGTTCGAGACGGTCTTGTCGAAGAGCGGCCCCGACGGCGCGATCACGATCACCGGCACAGCATCGTCGATCAGCGCGATCGGCCCGTGCTTCATCTCGCCCGCGGCATAGCCTTCGGCGTGGATATAGCTGATTTCCTTGAGCTTGAGCGCCCCTTCGAGCGCGAGCGGATAATCGGTGCCGCGGCCGAGATACAGCACGTCGCGCGCGCCCGCGATATTGTGCGCCATCCCCTCGATCGCGTCGTCATGCGCGAGCGCGGCGTTGAGCGCGGCAGGCGCTTCGGCGAGATGCCGCACAATCGCTTTCTCCTCGTCCGCGTCGAGCTTTCCGTTGGCGCGCGCAAGGTTGGCGGCGAGCGCGGCGAGCACCGCGAGTTGGCAGGTGAACGCCTTGGTCGAAGCGACGCCGATCTCGGGCCCGGCATGCGTCGGGAGCAACAGGTCCGCCTCGCGTGCCATCGTGCTCGTCGGCACGTTGACGACCACGGCGACCTTCTGCCCCTCGGCGCGTGCATGGCGCAGCGCCGCGAGCGTATCGGCCGTCTCGCCCGATTGCGAGATGAAGAGCGCGAGCCCGCCTTCCTCCATCACCGGCGCGCGGTAGCGGAACTCCGAGGCGACATCGAGATCGACCGGCACGCGCGCGAACTGCTCGAACCAGTATTTGGCGACCATGCCGGCGTAGAAGCTCGTCCCGCATGCCACGATGGTGACGCGTCGGATCGCGCCGAGGTCGAAATCGGGAACGGGCAGCGTCACCCGATCCTCGATCCGCTGGAGATACGATCGCAGCGTCTGCGCGACCACGATCGGCTGCTCGTAAATCTCCTTGAGCATGAAGTGCCGGTGATTGCCTTTGGAGACGAGTTCGCCTGTGACCCCGGAAATGGTGATCGGCCGCTCGACCGGGTTATTGGCACGATCGAAAATCCGCGCACCATCGCGCGTGACGATCACCCAATCGCCTTCTTCAAGATACGCGATACGCTGCGTGAGCGGCGCGAGCGCGAGCGCGTCCGAGCCGAGATAGGTCTCGCCCTCGCCATAGCCGACGACGAGGGGCGAGCCGAGCCGAGCGCCGATCAACAGATCCGGGTGCGCGCGGAACAGGATGGCGAGCGCGAACGCGCCGTGGAGCCGCGGCAGCACCTCGCGCACGGCCTCTTCGGGACTCGCGCCGCTCTCAATCTTCTCGCTGACGAGGTGCGCAACCACCTCGCTGTCGGTTTCGCTGTCGAAATGCCGCCCGCGCGAAAGCAATTCGTCGCGCAGCGGCTTGAAGTTCTCGATGATCCCGTTGTGGACGAGCGCGACCTCGCCTGTCGCGTGCGGGTGTGCGTTGTTCGTGGTCGGCGCGCCATGCGTCGCCCAGCGCGTGTGCGCGATGCCGATATCGCCCGGCAGCGGCTCGGCGATGAGCTCCCTGCTCAGGTTGACGAGCTTGCCCGAGGCGCGCCGGCGCTCGACCGCGCCGTCATAAACGGTCGCGATCCCGGCCGAATCATAGCCGCGATATTCGAGGCGTTTGAGGCCATCGAGCAGCCGCTCCGCCACGTCTTCCCGACCCACGATCCCGACGATTCCGCACATCTACCTGGCCGCCTTTCGCGCTTTCATCCGCTCGCGGAAGCGCGCCGCCCAGCCGGGTTTCGCCTGCTCATCGCCGCGCGAGAGAACAAGCGCATCCGCCTCGACATCGCGCGTCACCACCGACCCCGCGCCGACGATCGCACCCGCGCCGATCGAGACCGGCGCGACCAGCGCACTGTTCGAGCCGATGAAGGCGCCATCCCCGATGCTCGTGCAGTATTTGAAAAACCCGTCGTAATTGCATGTAATCGTGCCCGCGCCGATATTGGCGCCCGCCCCCACTTCGGCGTCGCCCAGATAGGTCAGGTGGTTCGCCTTGGCGCCGGGGCCGAGCACCGCCTTCTTCATCTCGACGAAATTGCCGACCTTTGCGCCGGCCCCCATGACCGCGCCGGGGCGGAGTCGAGCATAGGGTCCGACGCTCGCGCCCGCGCCCACGTTCGCACCTTCGAGATGACTGAAGGCGTGGATCGTCGCCTTGTCCTCGACGGTAACACCGGAACCGAACACGACATTAGGCTCGATCGTCACGTCTCGACCCAGCTTCGTGTCGTAAGCGAACCAGACGGTCTCCGGCGCGATCAGCGTTGCGCCTTCGGCCATTGCACGGGCGCGGCGCACCTGCTGCCATTCGGCTTCGAGCGTAGCGAGCTCGACACGGCTGTTGACCCCCGCGACCTCGTGCGCGTCAGTCTCGATCACCGCCGAACGGCGATCGTCGGCGGCCGCGACCATGATGATGTCGGGCAGATAATATTCCCGCGCCGCATTGTCGTTGCCGACACGCGCGAGCAGGCCGAACAGATCGCGGCTGCGCACCGCCATCAGCCCAGAATTGCACAATGTTTCGGCGCGTTCTTCGGGGCTTGCGTCCTTATATTCGACCATCTTGCGAATCATGCCGCCAGGCTCGGCGATCACCCGGCCATAGGCGCCTGGATCGAACGGGCGAAAGCCGAGCACCACCGCGGCGGGCGCATCCTTGCCATGGAGCCGGTCGAGCATCCGCCGCATCGTTTCGGTCGAAATCAGCGGCACGTCGCCATACAGGACCAGCACGTCGCCGTCGAACCCGGCCAGCGCCGCCTCGGCCTGCCGCACCGCATGCCCTGTCCCGAGTTGCTCCACCTGCCGCACCGTCGCGACGCCGAGCGGCGCCACCGCTGCCTCGACCTGTTCGCCCGCCGCGCCCGTCACCACCACCGTCCGCTCGGGCGCAAGCGCGACGACGCTGTCAATCAGGTGCAGCAGCATCGGCCGCCCTGCGATCGGATGCAGCACCTTGTGCAGATCGGATTTCATCCGCGTGCCCTTGCCGGCGGCAAGGATGATCGCGGCGACGGGCTGGGTCATGCGTGCTCCTCGACCGCGCCCTGCCATGATTGTCTTGCCATTTCCATAGCGCGGCTGGCAGGCGGTGGGAGATGACCGATTTCCCCTTCGACCTGGTCGGCTTCGATCTCGACGGCACGCTGCTTGATACAAGCGGCGATCTCGCGGCGGCGGTGAATCACGTGCTCGACGGCGCAGGGTGCCCGAAACTCAGTGTCGAACAGGTCAAAGCCAATATCGGCGGCGGCGCAAAACGCATGCTCGCGCGCAGCCTCGCTGACGCAGGGTGCGACGAGGAAGCATTTCCACACCTCTATGAAGAGATGCTGGCTTATTATGCGGAGCACATCGCCGTCGAGACGAAGCCCTATGACGGCGTGGCGACGGCACTCGACGGGCTTGCCGCGCGCGGCGTCAAGACGGCGATCGTCACCAACAAGGTCGAAACACTCGCGATCGAGCTGCTCGATGCGCTGGGCCTGACAGCCCGGTTCGTCACCGTGATCGGCGGCGATACGCTCGCCGAAGGCAAGCCCTCCCCCGCCCCGATCCGCGAGATGATCGCGCGCTGCGGCGGCGGCCGCGCCGCGTTCGTCGGCGATTCGATCTACGATATCCAGGCAGGCCGGGCCGCCGGGTTGCCGACGATCGCGGTCAGCTTCGGCTTCCTCGACCGGTCGGTCGAGGCGCTGGGCGCCGACGCGGTGATCGACTCGTTCGCCGAGCTGATCCCGGCGCTCGACCGTCTGGGGCGCTAGCGCAGCAGCGGCATCTCGCCGATCCAGATCACGCTGCGCCCGAAGGTCGCGTTGGTGACGATCGCGAAGCTGCCGTACATCGCCAGCACGCCGCAGACGATGCCGAGCAGCCCGCCCGCATGCGTCAGCCCGCTCGCGCCGAACGCCGCGCCGAGCCCGAGCAGCAGGAAGGTGATCCACAGCGTCAGAAAGACGAAAAACAGGATCTTTGCCAACCGGAAGGTGCCGATCCACATGTTGAGCGTGAAAATGCCCCAGAGCAACAAGGCAACCCCGACCGTCGGGCCGGCCTGGCTGAGATCGATCAGCCCATTCCCAGCGAAGAGCAGCAGCAGCGCGAACCACCACCAGAACGCGCCGTAGCTCAGGAAAGCCGTCATCCCGAACGTGTTGCGCAGGCGGAACTCGCAAATCCCCGCGACGATCTGCATCAGCCCGCCGAAGGCGAGCGCGAGCGGGATCACCACCGGCTCACCGCCCGCGGGCAGCAGCCCGGCGTTTATCAGGCTCAGCAGCACCGTCGTCAGCCCGAACGCCACCAGGCCCAACGCGGCCGGGTTGGCATCCTGCACCATCGTCTGATCGGATCGCTCCGTCATATGCCCCTCCTTCGATGCCGGCGCGTTCGGCCGTGCGGCAGCGAGGCTATGGTAGCGTTATCGAGCGGTCAAGCGGGACGGTGGCCCTTGCGCCATTTGGTCCAGAGGTGCCGCGCGAGCATCGCGGGCGGCATGCGCAGCGCGTGCGAACGGAGGTAGAAAGCCTGACGCAGCAGCGGCCGGATCGGCCGCCCCCAGCCGTCGCGGGCGGTGAGGCGGCGGCGGATGAGCGGATCGGCGCTGCCTCGAACTCGCCAGCCTTGCGGAATGTCGGTGCCGTAAAGCGCATGCGCCTGCCGCAACGCGCGCGATACGGCGGGCAAGAGACAGTGATGCTCCGCACGTTCGGTCAGCCCTTCGACGCCGAACTCCTCGGTCAGGCAGTGGATATCCCACAGGTTCCGCATCCCGCCCGCGAGATCGCCGTCGGCGAAGAGGTGCGCGGCCGCATGGACGATCATATCGTTCGGCGAGAGGATATGAAGTCCGTTCTCCAACGGCACGCTGTCCGCGATCAGCGCGTCCGCATCGGGCGTGATGCGGGCGGTGAGCGGCAGGATCGTGTGGTGGACGTCGATCATCCTGTCGCGCTCGCGATGGATGAGGGGCGGCAGCTCATGCATCCAGCGGCGATAATAGGAATCGTCATAAGCGTCCGCCTTGACCCATTCCCAGTCCGCCGTGAGCAGCGCCTTCTCCACTGCATCGAGCGCATCACGCGGCACGAGGATGTCGAGGTCGCCGATCGATCTGCCCACGCCTGCGCGCAGGCCTGCGGCGGCAAAGGCGGTGCCTTTCAAGAGAATGACGGGGCAACCGAGCGGCGCGAGCGCACGCCGCGCCATCTCGGCTTCCCACAAGGCCGCCACCCTGCCCTGCCCGGCGGACATGCGGGCGTCCTCCAGAATGCGCGCGACCGCGCTCGGTATCGGCAATCCGGCGAGACGATGCGCGAGCGTGCCCGCCATCTGCTCGGTACGCGCGATCGCGAGCAGCGCCGTCCAGCCTTCAGCATCGAGCGAGGCGGTCGACGCCGGATCGCGCATCGCGCGCGCGAGAAGCTCGCCGTCCGTGTTCACAGCGCGTTCCACAGCCGCTCGACCTGCGCGAGCGCGCTTGTCGCATCGGGATAGTCGATCGCGCGCGCGGGCAGCATTTGGACGAGTTTGGTCAGCACATCGAAACCCCGCTCGCCGAGCGCGGTGTAGTTCGTCGATGCCTGCGTCAGCCGCACGAATACCTCGCTCGGCGCGACCGGACGCTCCGCTGCTTCGAAGCCGTAGCGCGGGAAGAGCAGCAGCGCCGGCCGCGCTGGCTCCTCCATGCGCGCGACCGCTTCGGCATCGGGGACTAGGTGGCGAATGTCGCCCTTGGGCGTGCCGCGCATCAACGGGCCGAAGCGGGCATAGGGCAGCGCCTCCTGGATCACCCCGACCGCGCCGTTCTTCAGGCTCACCAGCCGCGGAAAGGCGTGGACGAGACCCGTCTCGGGATCGACGAGCGCGAACTCGTCCCCCATCAGCCGCCACCCATTACTCCCAAGCAGCGCGGCGAGCGTCGATTTCCCCGCGCCCGACATGCCCGTCATCAGTAGCGCGCGACCATCGCGCTCGACCGCGGAGGCGTGGAGCAGCAGATAACGCCGCTGGCCGAGCGCCATCTGGAGGTTCATCCCCATCTCTGCAGCGAGCAGCCCCTGTGCGAGCGGCAACGGCGCGGCATCGGGGAGCACGAAATCGCCGCCTATCATCACCGACGGCCGGAGGAACCGCCGCCAAGGCCGCCGCGCGAAAAGGCGGACGGTGAAATCGGGCACGCCATCATGCGGCTCGGGATAGTCGGCATAGAGCCGTTCGAGCGTCGCAACGGGCGCGCGCCAGTCGGAGCCGACGCGAAAGCCCACCGGACCGATGCGCACCCCGAACGAATGTCTCATTGCCGGATCACCAGCCCGGCCGCGACCAGTTCTTCGAGGCGAAGCGCGAGTGCGGCCTCTTCCTCGACCTCGAAGGTGGCAACAAGGCGCGCTTCTATCGCATCGAGGCCGAGCGCCTCGTCGGCCAACACTCCCAGCAGCTCCGGCATCGGCGCGGTCACGAGATGCGTGATCCCCGAAGCGCGGTGATAGATTGCGGTGAAATCGTCGAGCGGCACGATCCGAAGCTCGTCGGACGGCACGCGGGCGTAGCGCGCCACGGCCGTCAGGCGCGCGGCATCTGCAACGAGGCGAAGCAGGTGAAGCCGCTGGTGCCGCGCTGGAGCCGGCGGATATAGTTGATGTAGGCCTTGCTGCGCTCCGCATCGACGCCGGGAAGCTGCCCGCCCGCCATCGCACGCCGCACGTCCTCGCCCTTGAACGGCTCGCCCGCGGGGGCGAAGGCGCCGGGCGTACCCGCCGGAACGACGGACCCGTCGGGGGCAATATAGCTACCCGCGCGCCCTTCGTCGGGCACCGGGATCTCGCAGGCGACGATCGAGGCGTTGGTTTGCGCCAGCGCCGGGCGGATCGAGACGATCGCCGCCGCGCCCGCCGCGCCGAGCTTCAGCGCGCGCCGTCGCGTCGTGCCGCTTTCGGGCATATCCTCGGAATGCTCGTCGCTCATGATCGCCCCTTATCGCGCCTCTGCCTTTCACATTCGTAAACCATGGGCAATCCCGAAGGCTGTTCCGCGCGCCCCATAACCGGCTACAGCCGCACCGATATGGCACAGGGAAGAACGATCGCCGCGCTCATGCTGGTCGCCGCAGGTGCGATCGGTACTTGGGCGATTGCGGGCGACGCGCAGGCGGCGCTGATGATGCTCGTCGCGGGCATCGCGGCGGTGCTCGTCCTGATCCACCCGATCGAGACACCGCGAAACGCCGCAAACGATACCCCGGCCGATGACGAGGTCCAGGCCCTCATCGAATCCCTCGGCGATCCGATCCTGATCCTCGCCGGCACCCGCGTCGTGCGCGCCAATGCGGCAGCGCGGAGCCTGTTCGGAGCGCACGTGCTCGGCCAGGACGTGCGGCTCGCGCTGCGCCATCCCGATGCGGCGCGGCGGCTTGCCGTGGATACGGGCGAACCGGTCATGCTGGTCGGGCTTGGCGCGCGCGATGCGCATTGGGAGATGCAGATCGCGCCAATGGGCCGCGACGGGCGGCTCGTTCACCTCGTCGAGCGCACCCGCAGCGTCGCCGCCGAGCGGATGCGCGTCGATTTCGTCGCCAATGCGAGCCACGAATTGCGCACACCCCTCGCCTCCTTGCTCGGGTTCATCGAAACGCTCGAAGATGAAAAGGCTGGCGCCGATCCCACGCTGCGCAACCGCTTCCTGGGCGTGATGGCGCGCGAGGCACAGCGGATGCAGCGGCTCGTCGCCGACCTGCTGTCGCTTTCGCGGATCGAATCGGAAAAATATCGCCGCCCGGCCGAGACGGTCGATCTCGCGGCGCTTACCCGCTCGGTCGCCGACGAACTCCGCCGCGCCGAACCCGAGCGCGGCGGCGATATCGCGCTCGACATGGCGGACGGCCTCCCCGCCGTCACCGGAGACCGCGCGCAGCTTTCGCAGCTTCTCCACAATCTCATCGGCAATGCGATGAAATACGGCCGCGCGCGCACCCCGGTGACGATTCACCTTGCCGCTGACGAACCCGACACGCTCTTGCTGTCCGTCGCCGATCAGGGCGATGGCATCGCCCCCGAACACCTCCCGCGCCTCACCGAACGCTTCTATCGCGTCGATTCGGGCCGCAGCCGCGCGCTCGGCGGCACCGGGCTCGGTCTCGCAATCGTCAAACACATCGTCGAGCGCCATCGCGGCCGCCTCGCCATCGCGAGCACGCCCGGCGAGGGAACGACCGTCACCGTCCTGCTTCCCTCGGCACGGGAGCCACTGTCATAAAAGCATAACGTACGTGTCACAGAGCGCCTGCGTCCGGGCCGGCCGAGTCGCCGGTGCCGGTCGCGATTTTCCTCATGGGAGGGCTTTGATGCTTCGTTCCTTCGCGCTTCTCGGGCTGGCCGCGCTCGGCCTTGCCGCCTGCACCGATCAGGCGGCGACCGGCGGCGGCGCCCGCGACCAGATTCGCGTCGTCGGCTCCTCGACCGTCTATCCCTTCACCCAGATCGTCGCCGAGCGCTTCGTGAACAAGAATCCGGGCATGAAGGCGCCGGTGATCGAATCGACCGGCACCGGCGGCGGCATGAAGCTGTTCTGCGCCGGCGTCGGCGCGCAGCACCCGGACATCGCCAACGCCTCGCGCCGGATGAAGGCGTCCGAATATGCCGATTGCCGGGCGAACGGCGCCGCTGACGTGATGGAGGTGCAGGTCGGCATCGACGGCATCGCCTTCGCCGAGGCCAAGGACGGCCCCGATCTCAGGCTCACCACCGCCGACATCTACAAGGCGCTCGCCGCCAATCCGGGCGATAAGCCCAATGCGGCGAAGACCTGGCAGGATGTGAACCCGACGCTGCCCGCGATCCCGATCCAGGTCTACGGCCCGCCCTCGACCAGCGGCACGCGCGATGCGCTCGCCGAACTGATCCTCGCCAAGGGCTGCGAAGAAACCGATCCCAGCGCCGAGAAGCTCGAGGGCGACGCCTTCGACAAGCGCTGCAAGGCGGTGCGCGAGGATGGTGCCTATGTCGATGCGGGCGAGAACGACAATCTCATCGTCCAGAAGCTTCAGGCGAACCCCAACGCCCTCGGCATCTTCGGCTATTCGTATCTCGAGGAGAATGCGGGCAAGCTCAACGGCGCGCCGATCAACGGGGTCGAGCCGACCTACGAGACGATCGCCGCCGGCGCTTATCCCGGCGCACGGCCGCTCTACATCTACGTCAAGAAGGCGCATCTCGACGCGGTGCCGGGACTGCGCACATTCCTTGCCGAATATGCCGCGTCATGGGGCAAGGACGGGCCACTGGTGAAACGCGGCCTGATCGCCGCGCCCAAAGATGTGGAGGCGCATTCGGCAATGGTGATCGAAAACGCCATCCCGCTCGATCCGAGCGAGTTGAAGTAGGGACGAAAGCCCTCTCCCCTCCAGGGGAGAGGGTTGGGAGAGGGGAAGTCAGCTAAGCTCCCGCGATTTCTCCTCTCCCCGGCCTCTCCCCTTCCGGGGAGAGGAAGAAGGCATCCAAAATACCGAGGTCCACCCTGTCCACTGCCGCGCTCCTTTTCGTCATCATCGGCCTCGGCCTGATCGGCTGGCTGAGCGCACGGGCGCGGGCGGTGTCGTTCCGCGCGGGCACGCGGCGGTTCAGTGCGCTGCCCGGCCATTACGGCTGGTATGTCGCGCTGTGGACGGCCGTTCCCGCGCTGGTCTTCCTCATCATCTGGGGCATGGTGTCGCCCGCGCTCGTCACCGATGCGGTGCTGCGCGATCCCGTCGCGCAGGCGCTGCCGCCCTTCGGCTTCGTCCGCGCCTCGATCCTCGGCGAAGCGCGTGCGATCGCGAGCGGTGAGATGGCGTCCGGCTTCCACGCCCTCTCCAGCCAACTCGCCCCCGCCTACGCCGCCGCGCAGGCCAAATATGACTGGATCGCCACGGCGCTCGCCCTGCTGCTCGCTTTTGCGGGCGGCGCGTGGGCCTATGTCCGCGTCAAGCCCGATTTTCGCGCGCGCACGCGTATCGAGCGGATCGTGATGATGGCGCTGCTGCTCGCCTCGCTGATCGCGATCCTCACCACCGTGGGCATCGTCGCCTCTTTGCTGTTCGAATCGGCGCGGTTCTTCAGCATCGTGCCGATCACCGATTTCCTGTTCGGCACGCACTGGAGCCCGCAGGTGATCGACAGCAGCGATCCGGGCGCGACATTGGGCGCGGTGCCGCTGTTCTGGGGCACCTTCTTCATCGGTGCGGTGATCGCGATGGCGGTCGCCATCCCCTTCGGGCTGATGAGCGCGATCTATCTGACCCAATATGCGCGGCGCACGACGCGCAAGTGGATGAAGCCGATCCTGGAGATGCTCGCGGGCGTCCCCACGGTGGTCTACGGCTATTTCGCCGCGCTCACCGTCGCGCCCGCGGTGCGCGATTTTGCGGTTGCGATCGGCATCCAATGGGCATCGTCGGAAAGCGCGCTCGCCGCCGGCATGGTGATGGGGGTGATGATCATCCCCTTCGTCTCGTCGATGGCCGACGATTCGATCGCCGCCGTCCCCGCCTCGATGCGCGACGGCAGCTTGGCGATGGGTGCGACCAGTTCGGAGACAATCCGCAAGGTGCTGCTCCCCGCCGCGCTGCCGGGCGTGGTCGGCGGCGTGCTCCTTGCCGTCAGCCGCGCGATCGGCGAGACGATGATCGTCGTCATGGCCGCCTCGGGCGTCGCCACGCTGACGCTCAACCCCTTCGCCAGCACCACGACGGTCACCAAGCAGATCGTCGATCTGCTCACCGGCGAGGCGACCTTCGACAGCGCCAAGACGCTCGCCGCCTTCGCGCTGGGGCTGACGCTGTTCATCGTCACCCTGCTCCTCAACATCGTCGCGCTCGCGATCGTGAAGAAATACCGTGAAGCCTATGAGTGATACATCGCCCCGCGCGCCCACCGACTGGACGACCGGCGCGATGCAGCGCCGCATCCGGCGCCGCTATGCCGCCGAGCGCCGCTTCCGCCTGCTCGGGCTGGCGGCGGTGATTCTCTCGGCGGGGTTCCTCGCCTTTCTGCTGGTGACGATGCTCGCCGGAGGGCTGCGCGGATTCACCCGCACCGAAATCGCGCTGCCGATCGACTTCACCCGCGCCGCGATGATCGTCGATCCCGCAGTGATCGCTCAGGGCGGCGATGCAGCCGATCATGCGCTGGCGAATGCCGGCTTGCCGGACGTGACGCACCGCGCCGCCGAACTGGCCTTCGGCCCCGACGCGGAGCGGCTGCTCTCGCCGGGCGCATGGATGGTGGTACGCGACGCGCTCAAGGACGACCCCTCGCTGCTCGCGCGCAAGGCGGTGATCGACGTACCCGCCTCGACCGATATCGACAGCGCCGCCAAGGGCGAGGACACGCCGACGGCCGAGGCCGCGCTCGCGAAGCTGAAGGCCGCGGGCACAGTCGATACCGGCTTCAACCCCGCTTTCCTCACCGAATCCGATTCGACCGACCCGACGATGGTGGGCATCTGGGGGGCGCTCAAAGGCTCGCTGCTGACGATGCTCGTCACGCTCGCGATCGCCTTCCCGGTCGGCACGCTCGCCGCGCTCTATCTGGAGGAATATGCGCCGCGGAACCGGTGGACCGACCTGATCGAGGTTTCGATCAACAATCTCGCCGCCGTGCCCTCGATCATCTTCGGGCTGCTCGGCCTCGCGGTGTTCCTCAACGTGATGCACCTGCCACGCTCGGCGCCGCTGGTCGGCGGTCTCACGCTCGCGCTGATGACGATGCCGGTGATCGTCATCGCGGGGCGCAACGCGATCAAGAGCGTGCCGCCCTCGATCCGCGACGCCGCGCTCGGGGTAGGCGCCAGCCCGATCCAGGTCGTGTTCCACCACGTCCTCCCGCTCGCGCTGCCGGGCATCCTCACCGGCACGATCATCGGCATGGCCCGCGCGCTGGGCGAGACGGCGCCGCTGCTGATGATCGGCATGCGCGCCTTCATCGCGACCCCGCCGCAGGGCCTCACCGATCCGGCCACCGTGCTGCCGGTGCAGATATTCCTCTGGTCCGACGAGGTCAGCCACGGCTTCGTCGAAAAGACCTCGGCCGCGATCATCGTGCTGCTGGCGGTGCTGCTCGCCATGAACGGCCTCGCCATCTATCTTCGCAACAAGTTCGAGACCCGCTGGTAATGACCGACGCTTCCCCCTCCCCCATCAAGATGGCGGCGCGCGACGTCAGCGTCTTCTACGGCGCCAAGCAGGCGCTGAACCAGGTGTCGATCGATATCGACATGGATCACGTCACCGCCTTTATCGGCCCGTCGGGCTGCGGCAAGTCCACGTTCTTGCGCACGCTCAACCGGATGAACGACACGATCGCGAACGCCCGCGTCGAGGGGAGCATCACGCTCGACGGCGAGGATATCTACGCGCCCGACATGGACGCGGTGCAGCTCCGCGCACGCGTCGGCATGGTGTTTCAGAAGCCCAATCCCTTCCCCAAGTCGATCTATGAAAACGTCGCCTACGGCCCGCGCATCCACGGTCTCACCGGATCGAGGGCCCAGCTCGATGGCGTGGTCGAAGAGGCGCTGCGCAAGGCAGGGCTGTGGGACGAAGTGAAGGACCGCCTCCACGACAGCGGCACCGCGCTGTCGGGCGGGCAGCAGCAGCGGCTGTGCATTGCACGCGCGATCGCGGTCGATCCGGAAGTGATCCTGATGGACGAGCCCTGCTCGGCGCTCGATCCGATCGCGACCGCCAGGATCGAGGATCTGATCCACGAATTGAAGGGCCGCTACGCGATCGTGATCGTCACCCACAACATGCAGCAGGCCGCGCGCGTTTCCCAGCGCACCGCCTTCTTCCACCTCGGCACCCTGGTCGAATATGCGCCCACGTCGGACATCTTCACCAACCCGCGCGAGGACCGCACCAAGGATTACATCACGGGCCGCTACGGCTGATCGGACGGGCGAGATGACGGAACATACGGTCAAGGCATTCGACGAGGAACTGGGCGAGCTGCGCGGGCGCATCGCCGAGATGGGCGGGCTCGCCGAACAGGCGATCGCGCGCGCGATCGAGGCGCTGTCGCGCCATGATCTCGATGCCGCGCAAACTGTCGTCGCCGACGACAGGAAGATCGACGCGCTGGAAATCGAGGTCGAACAGCTCGCTATCCGCCTCATCGCGTTGCGCGCGCCGATGGCGGACGATCTGCGCGAAGTGGTCGCCGCGCTCAAGATCGCCGGCGTCGTCGAGCGGATCGGCGATTATGCCAAGAACATCGCGAAGCGCACCCCAGCCATCGAGGGCCACGGCGACATCGAGCCGCTGTCGCTCCTCCCCGCAATGGCCCGGATGGCGGGCGAGATGGTCCGCGACGTGCTCGACGCCTTCGCTGCGCGCGATCCGTCGGCGGCGCTGCGCGTGTCGGAGAACGACCGGCAGGTCGATGATTTCTACGATTCGATCTTCCGCGTGCTCGTCACCTTCATGATGGAAAACCCCAAGAGCATCGGCCAGGGCGCGCATCTGCTGTTCGTCGCCAAGAACCTGGAACGGATCGGTGACCATGCCACCAACGTCGCCGAGATGGTCTATTACGCCGCCACCGGCGAGCGGATGCCCGAGCGTGAGCGTGGCGGCAGCCCCGCCGTCACGCTGTAGGGAGACGCGGCATGGCAGGCGCCCGGATGCTGCTGGTCGAGGACGATGCCGCGCTTGCGGAGCTGTTGACCTTCCATTTCGAACGCGAAGGCTTTCGCGTCCAGCACACACCCGATGGCGAAGAGGCGTTGCTCCTCGCCCGCGAGGCGCCGCCCGATATCGTACTGCTCGACTGGATGGTTGAGAGCCTGTCCGGCATAGAGGTCTGCCGCCGCCTGCGCCGCGCGCCGGACACCGCCAACGTGCCCATCATCATGCTCACCGCGCGCGGTGAGGAAGAGGATCGGGTGCGCGGCCTCGACACCGGCGCCGACGATTATGTCACCAAACCCTTCTCCCCGCGCGAGCTGGTCGCCCGCGTCGGCGCGGTGCTGCGTCGCGTCCGCCCCGCGCTGGCGGGCGAGGAATTGAGCTATGACGATCTCGTCATGGACACGGTAGGCCACAAGATCCGCCGCGGCGACACCCCCATCCCGCTCGGCCCCACCGAATTTCGTCTGCTCAAGCATTTTCTCGAGCATCCCCATTGGGTCTTCTCACGCGAGCGGCTGCTCGATGCGGTGTGGGGCCATGATTCGGATATCGAGCTGCGCACGGTCGACGTCCACATCCGCCGCCTCCGCAAGGCGCTCAACGAGAACGGCCGCCCCGACCTCATCCGCACCGTCCGTTCGGCCGGATACGCGCTCGATTCGAGCCGCTGAGCCTGACAATCGAATCGCGCGCGCAACGAAGGACCGATTGCGCTCACCGTGCGTTACCCCGTCTGCGCGAGTGCGTTTTGGCGCAAGCATTCAGGAGGTACGCATGAAGCTCTTGTTCCTGGCAGCAGCGGCCGCGATCGCCATTCCGGCCGCGGCTCAGACGACGACGTCGGACGATTCCACGACTCCGCAGGATCAGACGACGACCACCACCACGACGCCGACAACCTCGACGGCGACGACCGCCACGGCAACCGGCGAGGACCCCGTCGGCGGCTATATGCCGTCGACGCCCCCGATGAGCGGCACGCCGGCACCGGGCGCCAACGTCATCTTCCAGCCGTCGGCGCCGCCCGATCAGGCATTCCCGCCGCCGCCGCCGCTCGACGAATATCCGATCTGCAAGGCCGGTCAGTTCGACAATTGCCGCCAGCGCGGCGGTTGACGCGGTTTCGGCACCCGTAACGAATCTTCCCCGTTCGTGCTGAGCTTGTCGAAGCACCGTTCTTCCTCGCAGCAAAGAAGAACGGTCTTTCGACGGGCTCAGGGCGAATGGCAGAGCCGCAGTGATGCCTCGGCTTTGCGGGTTCGGCCAAATCGCCTAGGAAAGCGCCTTTCCGTTTTGGGGAGAGCGCTTCGATGACCATCCGCTTCGACGATCGCGTCGCCATCGTTACCGGCGCGGGCGGCGGTTTGGGCCGCGCTTATGCGCTCGAGCTCGCCCGACGCGGGGCGAAGGTGGTCGTCAACGATCTCGGCGGCGCACGCGACGGCACCGGTCATTCGGACGCGGCGGCAAAGGTGGTCGAGGAGATCGAGGCCGCCGGCGGCGAGGCCGTGGCGAACGGCGGCAGCGTCACCGATTACGCGCAGATGGCCGAGATGGTCGTCCGCGCGAAAGAGCGCTGGGGCGGCGTCCACATCCTCATCAACAATGCCGGCGTGCTGCGCGACAAGAGCTTCGCCAACATGGAGCCGAAGGATTTCGACTTCGTCGTCGACGTCCACCTGATCGGATCGGCCAACTGCACCAAGGCCGTGTGGGAGACGATGCGAGAACAGGGCTATGGCCGCATCCTGATGACGAGTTCCTCGACCGGCCTCTACGGCAATTTCGGCCAGGCCAATTACGGCGCCGCCAAGCTCGGCCTCGCCGGACTCGCCAAGACGCTCCACCTCGAAGGCGCCAAATACGACATCCGCGTCAACACGATCGCGCCCGTCGCAGGCACGCGGATGACCGAAGACCTGTTCCCGGAAGAGGCGTTCACAGCTTTCGCGCCCGAAAAGGTCACCCCCGCCGCAATCTACCTCGTCTCGGAAAACGCCCCCTCCAACGCGATCGTCGGCGCGGGCGCCGGGGTGTTCCAGTCGGCCTATATCACCCTGACGCCCGGCATCACGCTACACGACGACGACTGCTCGGCCGAGGGCGTCGCCGCGCACTGGCAGCAGATCACCGACCGCACCGGCGAGATCGTGCCGCAATCGGGCGCGGAGCAGGCGATGCTGATCCTGAAACAGCTCCAAAGCTAGATCGCCGCGCCGCAACGCCGTATTGTATCACTAATACACCTGTGCTACGCATCGGCCCCTTACAGGGAGGATGCCCATGTACAGCGAAAGCGATATCGATTCGGCCGTGGCATCGGGGGCGATCAGCCGCGAGGCTGCCACGGCGCTGCGCAATCACATCGCCGAAAGCCATCTGGCGCCCGCGGTCGATGAAGAACATTTCCGCCTGCTCACCGGGTTCAACGACATTTTCGTGACGATCGCGATCGCGCTGCTGCTCGTGGCGGTGGCGCAGATCGGCGAAAGCGTCACCGAGGCATTGGGCGGACTCGCGGTGGCGGTCACGAGTTGGCTGCTCGCCGAATATTTCACGCGCCAGCGGCGGATGGCGCTGCCCAGCATCGCGCTGCTGCTCGCCTTCGTCGGCGGCGTCGCGGCGACGCTCGTCGGGCTGATGGTGAGCATCGATCCCAACCTCCCCGATCGCGTCAACGCGATCATCGCAGCGGGAATCGCGCTCGTCACGGCGGGCGCGGCCTGGGTCCACTGGCGCCGCTTCATGGTGCCGGTCACCGTTGCCGCAGGAGCGGCGGCGCTGGTCGCGGTGGCGGTCGCGCTCATCCTCGCGGCCATTCCGGCGGCGGAGAATGCCATATATCCGATCCTGCTCGTCGGCGGGCTCGGCGTGTTCGCGCTCGCGATGCGTTGGGACATGAGCGATCCTATCCGCCAGACCCGCCGCGCCGATGTCGCCTTCTGGCTGCACCTCGCCGCCGCGCCGCTGATCGCGCATCCGGTGTTCCAGATGCTCGGCGTGCTCGATGCCGTCGTGGGGATCGGCACCGCGGTGGTCGTGGTGGCGCTCTATCTGGTCTTCGCGTTCGTCGCGCTCGCGGTCGATCGGCGCGCGCTGCTCGTCTCGTCGCTCGTTTATGTGCTGGTCGCCCTCTATTCGGTGATCCGCAGCGCGGGCGCAGTCGATCTCGGCGTGGCGATCGCGGCGCTCATCATCGGCTCGGCATTGCTGATGCTCTCGGCCTTCTGGCACCCGATGCGCCGCCGCGTCGTCGGCATGCTTGGCGAGATCGGCGGCCGCCTGCCGCCGGTGCAGACCGCCCTGCCCGCCTGACCGAACCAATTGAGGTAGGCCTTCCCCGGTGGCCTCTCGGCCGCCGGGGCTTTTTCATTCGCCGACGATCTTGAGCAGCCGCCGCTCGAGCGGCGCGAGCACGCCCGCCAGTTCGTGCCCACGCTTCAGGATCATGCCCGCCTCGGTGACGAGCGACCACATGCCCTGGCGGTGGCGCAGCGCGGGGCGTTTCTCGATCCGGTATTCGGGTCGCTCGGCAGCGCGGCGGAACGCGGCGAAGACCGCCGCCTCATGCCCCAGCTCGATCGCATAATCGCGCCAGTGCCCGGCGGCGACCATGCGGCCGTAGAGATCGAGGATGCGGGTGAGCTCCAGCCGATCGAACCCGATCTGGCCGGGGGCACCGGCGCGGCGAGGAAAAGGGGTGACCGTCCCCATCAGGCGCGGTCGCGCATGTCCTCATGCTCGGCGAGCAGCGCGTCGAGCCGCTTGCGCAAGCTTTCGATCTCGCAGCGCATCAGCTCCATTTTCTGCGTTTGCGGGTCGAAGATGTCGCTGCACGGCGTCCCGTAGGGCACGAAGCCGCGCTCGACCTGCCCGCCTTCGACCATCGTCGCGCGGGCGGGGATTCCCACCATCACGGCCCCTTCCGCGACGTCCTTGGTGACGACCGCATTGGCCCCGATCCGCGCCCGCGCACCGACGACGACCGGCCCCAGCACCTGCGCGCCCGATCCGATGATCGCGCCGTCGAGGACGGTGGGGTGGCGCTTTCCCGCGACGCCACTGTCGGGGCTGGTGCCGCCCAGGGTGACGCATTGGTAGATCGTCACGTCGTCGCCGATCTCGGCGGTCTCGCCGATCACGGTGAAGCCGTGATCGATGAAGAAGTTGCGACCGATCTTCGCACCGGGATGGATGTCGATCGCGGTCAGGAAGCGCGAGAAATGATTGACCGCGCGCGCGAGAAAGAAGAGCCGCGCCCCGAACAGCCAATGCGCCACGCGATGCAGCCCGAGCGCCCACACGCCCGGATAGAGCAGCACCTCCCATCGCGACCGCGGCGCGGGATCGCGCGCTTCGATCGAATCGAGATAGGCCGTCAGCCGCTGGAACATGGCGGTCCCCTTCTTCGGTTCGGCGCAATTTAGGATGTCGGCCGGGCGAATTCCAGCGTCGACCCGTCGCAACTTCGCCCAACTAAAGTCCACCTATGTTGTAGGAATTACGCGATTGGGCTAGAAATTGCGCCCCACAACGGCTCGGGTGAGCAACATATGGACCTTTCGCTCGTCGATCTCGAGATGCTGCTCGCTTTCGCGGCGATCGGCTTCGCGGCGCAGATCATCGACGGTGCGCTCGGCATGGCGTTCGGCGTCATCTCGAACACGCTGCTGCTGTCGCTTGGTGTGCCGCCGGCCGCCGCATCTGCGGGTGTGCATGCGGTCGAAACCTTCACCACCGCCGTCTCGGGCATCAGTCACGCGGTGCACCGCAACGTCAACTGGCGGCTGTTCTTCCGGCTGATGATCCCCGGCGTGATCGGCGGTGCGCTGGGTGCCTATGTGCTCTCCAACATCGACGCCGCGGTCGCGAAACCCTTCATCCTCGCCTATCTCGCCGCGATCGGGCTCTACCTCCTCTGGCGCGGCTGGCGCTATCCGCCGCACGAGCGACAACCCAGAATCGTCGAACCGCTGGGGCTCGTCGGCGGATTTCTCGACGCGGCGGGCGGCGGCGGATGGGGGTCGGTCGTCACCTCCAACCTGCTCGTTCAGGGCGCGAGCCCGCGCACGACGGTGGGCACCGTCAACACCGCCGAGTTTTTCCTGACCGCGACCGTCTCCGCGACCTTCATTTCCCAATTGGGCCTCGCCGCGGTGACTCTCGCGACCGTCGGGCTGCTGATCGGCGGCGTGCTCGCAGCCCCCTTCGGCGCGGTGCTGGCCAAGCGCGTCTCGGCCAAGACCTTGCTATTTCTGGTCGGGGGAATCCTGGCGCTGACGAGCCTTTTCAACCTGTGGAAAGCGCTTGTCGGATAGATCGCCCTTGATCGACGCATTCGATCAGTCCGACCGATCCTTCCCGTTTGTTTGCTGCAATGCGGCGCCTATATGCCGCATTGCGACATCAACCCGCACCACAGGAGATTCAATTCATGGCGAAGATCGGAGACACCCTGAAGCCGTTCAGCACGCAGGCGTACAAGCAGGGCAAGTTTGTGCCCGTCACCGATGCCGACGTGAAGGGCAAGTGGGCGATCTTCTTCTTCTATCCGGCCGACTTCACCTTCGTCTGCCCGACGGAGCTGGAGGATCTGGCCGGCGTCTATCCGACGCTGCAGAAGATGGGCGTCGAGGTCTATTCGGTCTCGACCGACACACATTTCAGCCATAAGGCATGGCACGACAGCTCGCCCGCGATCGGCAAGATCGACTTCTTCATGCTGGGCGACCAGCACCACAATCTGTCGAACAATTTCGACGTGCTGCGTGAAGGCCAGGGCCTTGCCGACCGCGCGACCTTCGTCGTCGATCCCGAGGGCGTGATCCAGCTCATCGAGGTGACCAGCGAGGGCGTCGGCCGCAATGCCGCCGAGCTGCTGCGCAAGGTCAAGGCCGCGCAGTATGTTGCGGCGCACCCGGACGAGGTCTGCCCCGCCAAGTGGGAAGAGGGCGAAGAGACGCTCGCCCCCTCGCTGGAGCTTGTCGGCAAGATTTAAGTCCTCAAACCGGCCATGCCTCTCTTGAGGCATAGCCACCCCTTCGGCGCCGCCCGCGCCTCGCGCGGAAGCCGGCGCCGTCCAGCGGCCCGGGGCTGTTCCCCCTCCCCAAGCCAGTCCCGGGCCGCTCCCTATTTCACCGACAGGAGTGTGGTCGTGCTCGACGCCAATCTGACGCAGCAGCTCAAAGCCTATCTCGCGAAAATCCGTCAGCCCGTCGAGCTTGTTCCCAGCCTGGGCGACGACGCCAAGAGCCGCGACCTCGCGACGCTGCTCGATGAGATCGCCGCACTGTCCGACCGGATTACGGTCGCGCCCGCCGAGGTCGACGAGCGCACGCCGAGCTTCCTCATCCGCCGCGCCGGGACCGATATCGCGGTGCGCTTCGCCGGCATTCCGCTGGGCCATGAATTCACCTCGCTCGTGCTCGCCTTGCTCCAGGTCGGCGGTCATCCACCGCGCATCGGCGACGAAGCGGTCGAGCAGATCCAGAGCCTCGACGGCGACTTCGCGTTCGAGGTCTATTTCTCGCTTTCATGCCAGAACTGCCCGGACGTGGTGCAGGCACTCAACACGATGGCAGCGCTCAACCCCCGCATCCGCGCGACCGCGATCGACGGCGCCTTGTTCAAGGGCGAGGTCGAGCGCCGCCAGGTGATGACGGTGCCGCAGGTTTTCCTGAACGGCCGACCCTTTGCGCAGGGTCGGATGGAGATCGAGCAGATCCTCGCGAAGCTCGACACCAATGCCGAAGCCAGGGCGGCCGAGAAGATCGCGGCGAAGGAGCCGTTCGACGTGCTCGTCGTCGGCGGCGGCCCTGCCGGCGCGGCGGCGGCGATCTATGCGGCGCGCAAGGGCATCCGCACCGGCGTGGTGGCCGAGCGGTTCGGCGGGCAGGTGCTCGACACCGCGGCGATCGAGAACTTCATCTCGGTGCCCCATACCGAAGGCCCGAAGCTCGCGGCCGAGCTGGAACGGCATGTCGCCGACTACGATATCGACGTCATGAACCTCCAGACCGCCGCCGCGCTCGTCCCGGCCGAGCAGGAAGGCGGGCTGCACGAGCTCAGGCTCGAGAACGGCGCCTCGCTGCGCACGCGCACGCTCATCCTCTCGACCGGCGCGCGCTGGCGGCAGATGAACGTGCCGGGCGAGCAGGAGTATCGCAACAAGGGCGTCACCTATTGCCCACATTGCGACGGCCCGTTGTTCAAGGGCAAGCGCGTCGCGGTGATCGGCGGCGGCAATTCGGGCGTCGAGGCGGCGATCGACCTTGCCGGGCTCGTCGCGCGCGTCACCTTGATCGAATATGACAGCCGCCTGCGCGCCGATGCGGTGCTCCAGCGCAAGCTGGGGAGCCTCGGCAACGTCAAGGTCATCACCTCGGCGCTGACGACCGAGGTGCATGGCGACGGCAGCAAGCTGACCGGCCTCACCTACAAGGACCGCAGCGACGGCACCGAGCATCAGCTCGAACTGGAAGGCATCTTCGTCCAGATCGGGCTCGTGCCCAACACCGAATGGCTCAAGGGCGCGGTGGGCCTCACCGCGCGCGGCGAGATCGAGATCGACAGCCGCGGAGAAACCTCCCAGCCCGGCATCTTCGCCGCGGGCGATGTGACGACGGTGCCTTACAAGCAGGTCGTCGTCGCGATGGGCGCCGGCTCGACCGCCGCGCTGTCGGCATTCGACTACCTCATCCGCTTGCCGGCCGAGGAGCGGCAGGCAGCCTGATCGCGGGAATGCACGAGCCATTGCATGATGCGCTGCACCGATTAAAGCTCTGCGTATCATCGGCGGAGACGATCACTGACCACCTACCTGCCCACGCTCAAGCAGCTCCAATATCTCGTCGCGCTGCGCGATCACGGCCATTTCGGGCGTGCGGCGGAGGCGTGTTTCGTCACCCAGTCGACGCTCTCGGCGGGCATCCGCGAGCTGGAGACGCTGATCGGCATCACGCTCGTCGAGCGCACCCGCCGCGTGGTCCGATTCACGCCACTGGGTGAGAAGATCACCGACAAGGCGCGCCGCGTGATCCGCGAGGCCGAGGAACTGGGCGACATGGCGCGCGCCGCCGGCCGGCCGCTCTCGGGCGAGATGCGGATGAGCGTGATCCCCACGATCGCGCCGTTCATGCTGCCGCGCATCCTGCCGCGGCTGCGGCGCGATTATCCCGACCTCAAGCTCTTTCTGCGCGAGGAGCCGAGCGGGCCTGCGTGCGAGGGCCTCAACAACGGCCGCACCGATTGCGTGCTGCTCGCGCTGCCTTATGCCTGCGGGGAGGTCGCGGCGCAGCCGCTGTTCGACGATCGCCTGTTCGTCGCGTTTCCCGAGGGCGAAAATCCGCCCCCGCCTTCGATCACCGCCGACCAGATCGACGAGCGCCGCCTGCTGCTGCTCGAGGACGGGCACTGCCTCAAGGACCACGCGCTCGCCGCGTGCAACCGCCCCGAACTGCGCGCCGAAGCGACGATGCTCGGCACCTCGCTCCACACGATCGTGCAGATGGTGGACAATGGCCTCGGCGTCACGATGCTCCCCGAAATGGCGATCGACGCGGGCATTCTGGAGCATACCCGCGTCACCGCCCGCCCGCTCGCCGCCGAGCATCCCGCGCGCACGATCGCATTGGTCTGGCGGCGTGCCTCGCCGCGCGAGAAGGATTTCCACCTCCTCGCCGACGTGCTGTCGCGGGCGCGCTGACCCGTCGGCTCATGGGGCTTGCGAAGGTGCGGCGACGGCTGCACTGAGGTCGGTGATGCTCCGCCCGCTCGCCATCGCCGCAGCTCTTGCGCTCGCCGGCTGCGCCTCGACGCCGCCGCCGCCGGCTGCACCCCCTGCCCTGCCGCCCAATCCCTCGGTCGGTGGAGTCGCGATGATCGAGACGTGGACGGCGGTGGACAACGCCCGCGCCGCGCCGCCGCTCGCCACCTTCGCGCGCGCGATTCACGCGGCCGGGCTCGACGAGAGGCTCGCCGCGCCCGGCCCGATCACCGTCTTCGCGGCTACCGACGAGGCCTTCGGGCGGCTCGCCCCCGGCAACCTCGACGCGCTGTTCCTTCCCGAGAACCGGGCAGCGCTCGCGAAGCTCGTCACCTATCATGTCGTCGCGGGAAGCCTCGCGATCGCCGACCTGAAGGCCCGGATCGCCGCCGGTGGCGGCACCGCGACGCTGATGACGCTCGAAGGCGAGCCGCTCACCGCGACACTCGTGAACGGCGTCGTGGCGCTCGCCGACATCCACGGTAACCACAGCTATGTCGAGACGGGCGACATCCGCGCCGCGAACGGCATGATGCACATCGTCAACGGCATCCTGATCCCGACGATCGATTAAACGCCTCTGCGGCGCCACAGGAACCCGCTCACCACCTGCTCGTTCGTTGTCAGACCGATACGACCCGGAAGAGGTGCCGGTGACCAGCAGCAGCAGGCATGGCGATAATACCGACTATGCGATCGGCCTCGCGCGGGCGGTGGGCGGCGCGATCCTGTTCGCCTTTCCGCTGATGATGACGATGGAGATGTGGCAGCTCGGCTTCTATCTCGATCGGCTGCGGCTGTTCATCTTCCTCATCGTCGGGCTCATCATCCTGGTGCCGCTGTCGCGCTTCGTCGGGTTCGAGCACACCTCGACCTGGACCGAGGATGCGCTCGACGCGCTCGCCGCGTTCGGGATCGGAATCGTGGCCTCGGCGCTGCTGCTCGCCCTGTTCGGGCTGATCGCCCCCGGCATGTCGTGGAGCGACATCGTCGGCAAGATCGCCGTGCAAACCGTGCCCGCGAGCTTCGGCGCGGTGCTCGCGCGTACCCAAATGGTCAAGCGCGGCGACGATGATGGCGATGTCGACGAGCAGGGTCATCAGCGCGGCGCGGGGTATGCGGGCCAGCTCTTCATCATGACCGCGGGCGCGCTGTTCCTCGCCTTCAATGTCGCGCCGACCGAGGAGATGATCCTGATCGCCTTCAAAATGACCGCCTTCCATGCGATCGCGTTGGTGCTCTTCTCGATCCTGTTGCTCCACGCCTTCGTCTATGCGCTCGGTTTCGGCGGGCAGGAGGATTTGCCCGAGAAGATGGGGCCGATCGGCGGGCTCATCAATTACAGCCTCGCCGGCTACGGCATCGCGATCCTCGTCAGCCTGTATGTACTGTGGACGTTCGGCCGGACAGACGGCGTCGCGCTCAATCAGATCGCGACGATGGTGGCGGTGATGGGTTTTCCTTCGGCGCTGGGCGCGGCGAGTGCCCGGCTGGTGGTTTGAGGCCATGAACGGCAACGACAAGAAACCCGTCCTCGAATGGCTGGCCGCATCGATCGGATTGGTGCTCACCGTCGCGCTGCTTGGCTTCATCGGCTGGAACGCCGTCCGGCAGCAGCAGGAGCACGCGCCCCAGATCAGCGTGGGGTTCGAAAGCGTCGAGCAGAGCGGCGACGGCTGGCTCGTCGGTTTCACCGTGCGAAATGCGGCGCCGTCGACCGCAGCGGGGGTGCGGATCGAGGGAACGTTGCGGCGCCCCGGATACGAAGCCGAAATGAGCGTTGTGACGCTCGACTACGTCCCGGGCGGCTCGGAGCTGAAGGGTGGCCTCATATTCTCCCACGATCCGCGCCTGGGGCGACTGACGCTACGTCCGCTCGGCTATGTCGAGCCCTGAGGCGCGCCAGCCTCACCGGGGAGCCCTTGTTTGCCTTCGGTCGCCACCTTCTTCGTTTCCTTCGGCGCCGTCTGCTGCGCACGCTGCTGCGCCGGCCCCTCTGCTTCGACGAGATTATGCGCGGTGTTGATGAGGCCGATATGCGAGAAGCCTTGCGGAAAATTGCCCAGCAGCCGTTTCGCGTGCGGATCGTATTCTTCGGCAAGCAGCCCGAGATCGTTGCGCAAGGTCAGTAGCCGATCGAACAGCGCACGCGCGTCGTCGTGGCGGCCGCACAGCACATAGGCGTCGGCGAGCCAGAAGCTGCACGCAAGGAACGCGCCTTCCTCACCCTTTAGCCCATCGTCGGTCTCGTGCGTCGAATAGCGCAGCACGAAGCCGTCGCGCATCAATTCGCGCTCGATCGCGGCGATCGTGCCGAGAACGCGCGGGTCGTCGGGCGGCAGGAATCCCACTTGCGGCATCAAGAGCAGGCTCGCGTCGAGCGCGTCGCCTCCATAATATTGGACGAAGCTGTTCTTCGCCTCGTTGAAGCCGTTCGCGCAGATATCGTCGTGGATCTGGTCGCGCACCTTCTTCCAGCGGTCGACGGGACCATCGAGATCGAAATGTTCGGCACTCGCGACCGCACGCTCGAACGCGACCCAGGCCATCATCCGCGAATGCGTGAAGGCGCGGGGATCGCCGCGCACCTCCCAGATGCCGCGGTCGAGCGTCTGCCAATTCTCCTCGAGATGATCGAGCAGCACGCGCTGGAGCCGCCACGCCTCGGTCTGCGGCTGGAGCTCGGCCTCGCGCGCGGCGTGGAGGGTGTCGAGCAGTTCGCCGTAGACGTCGAGCTGCGTCTGGCCCGCGGCATCGTTGCCGACGCGGACAGGACGGCTCTCCTGATAGCCCGACAGCCACGGCACGACGAATTCGGGAAGCCAGCGCTCTCCGGCGATGCCGTACATGATCTGGAGCTGCTGCGGATGCCCGGCGACGGCGCGGAGCAGCCATTGGCGCCACGCTTCCGCCTCGTCGCGGTAGCCCGCGTTGAGCAGGGCATAGAGGGTGAGCGCCGAATCGCGCAGCCAGCAATAGCGATAGTCCCAGTTGCGTTCGCCCCCAATTGCTTCGGGGAGCGAGCTGGTGGGCGCCGCGACGATGCCGCCGGTGGGCGCGTAGATCAGCATCTTGAGCGTGATCAGCGATCGCACGACCGGATCACGCCAATTGTCGGGCATCCCTTCGAAGCTGCCCCGCTTCACCCATTCACGCCACCACGAACAGGTGCGATCGAGGCTCTCCCGGCGGTCGGCGACGAAATGCGGTTGGCGGTGCGAGCGGTGATAGGAGAGGGTGAGCGGCACGCTTTCGCCCTTGGCAACGGTGAAGCGCGCGCAGGTCGTCATGTTCTTGCCGGTGAGCGGCAGATGCGTGTGGAGTTCGACCGCGTCCGGCCCCGCGACCGCGCTGATGCCGTAATCGCGCCGCCGCACCCACGGCACGGCCTTCCCATAGCCGAAGCGCAGCGTCAGCTCCATGTCGAGCTCGACCTCGCCCTCCACACCGGTGACGATCCGGACGACGTCGATCTTCTCCTCGTCATCGCTGAGCGGCATGAAATCGGTGAGTGTGACGACACCGGTTGCGGTCTCGAAACGCGTCTCCAGCACCGCGGTATCGGTGATGTAGCAGCGGGAGCGGCGCGCCACCTCGCCGGTCGGCGCGATCATCCAGCGGCCGTTTCCGGCATCACCCAGCAATGCGGCGAAGCAGGCGGGCGAATCGAAGCGCGGCAGGCACAGCCAGTCGATAGAACCGTCATAACCAACCAATGCCGCCGACAGCATGTTGCCGATCAGCGCATAATCCTCGATGCGGCGTTCGGGGCGGCCGGCTCCCCTTCCGATATTATCCGCCATGCGCGAAGGCCGGATAGTCGGTCATGCCGCCGTCGACGAAGACGGTGGTCGCGGTGACGTAGGAGGCGGCATCGGAAGCGAGCATCACCGCCATGCGGGCGATGTCCTCGGGCTCGCCGATACGGCCAAGCGGGATCTTGGTGAGCAGGTCCTTATAGCCTTGCGGGTCTTCCCACACCGCGCGGTTGATCGGGGTGCGGATCGCGCCGGGCGCGATGTTGAGCACACGCACGCCGAAGGGCGCCGCCTCCTGCGCGAGTGATTTCGCCATCATCGAAAGGCCCGCCTTCGAGGCGGTGTAGGCGCTGTAGCCGCTCCAGGCGATCACCTCATGCACGCTGCTCGTGTTGAGCACGACGCCCGATCCCTGCTTCACCATCCGCTTCAATGCCTGCCGCGCGCATAGATACGCACCCTTCAGGTTGATATCGATCACCTTCATCCATGCGTCGATCGCGGCCTCCCAGCCCATCGCGCGCGCGCCATCGATCCCGGCATTGTTGACGAGGATGTCGATCCCGCCCCAGGCATCGTCCACCCGGGCGAACATCGCTTCGACGGCATCGGCGTCACTCACATCGGCGCGCAACCCGATCGCCTCGCCGCCCGTGATCTGAAACTCCTTCACGAGCGCATCGGTGTCTTCCGGCCGCACCAGATAGTTGATCGCGACCCGGGCGCCCGCTTCCGCGAAACCCCGTGCCATCGCCGCACCCAGCCCCGAATTGCCGCCGGTGACCAGGACGCGCTTGCCCCTGAGATCGATCTGCATGAGCCCTCCCTGCCTGCGGCCGCCGGTCGGCGGCCCTCATCCACCAACCGGTCGGGCGACGAGGTGTTCCGAAACAGACGGATCGCGCGCGCCCTGCTGCGAGCGACGGCGTGCTGCGCAGTCGCGCGCTCCATCGGGCGGTTTTCGATAAATCGTTGAAAAATCGCGGTGATCTGTGGAACTGAAGGTCGCCATCGGCGGCGGTATCGCTTATGTCGAAATCTCCCATGATCGATAGCACATTGACACGACGCGGCTTTTTGACGGCCGCAGCCGTCGCCACCGGTGCGCTCGCGGCTCCGCAGGCCGTGGCATTCGGTGGTCGCCCCACCCTTTTCGACCATGCCGAGGTGGCGCTGAGGCGTCATCGCGGGTCGATCTCACACGATGACATGGTCGGCCTCGCCGATTTCTCGCCGGCCTCCAGGGTCTCGCGGCTCCACCTCGTCGACATGCGCAAACGCAGGCACACGAGCGTGCTGGTCGCGCACGGCAGCGGATCGGACCCGACGCATACCGGCTTTCTTCACCGCTTCTCGAACGAGCCGGGTTCGAACTGCACGTCCGAGGGCGCGTATCGCACCAGCAATTATTATGTCGGCGAGCACGGGCGATCGATGCGGCTCGACGGGCTCGAATCGACCAACAGCAATGCCCAATCGCGCGCGATCGTCGTGCACGGCGCCTGGTATGTGAGCGACGAGATGATCCGCAAGCACGGCATGCTGGGGCGCAGCCAGGGCTGCTTCGCCGTCGCCGAGCATGATCTCGATCAGGTGCTCGCGCGGCTCGGCCCCGGCAGGTTGCTCGTCGCCGGCAAATTCTGACGACCCCTGTCCGCGGCGACAAGAAAAAGGGCCGTCCGGCAGCTTGCCGGGCGGCCCTTTTCTACTTGTCCGACGGTCGGCTTTACTGCGTCGCGCCGTCGCTGGCCGTCGTCGCTTCGGCGGTGGCCGCGGCACCGCCGGCTGCATCGGTCGTCGCAGCGGCCGACGGCGCAGGCGCCGCACCCGACCCGGCGACCGCGGCATTGAAGTTGGCCGCGGTCATGGCGATCTGCACGCCGCCCGTCTGGCTCATGGTGAAGGCATTGGCGGGCAGCTTGACGTCGACGCCCTGCGCGGTCGTCACCGTCACATATTGCGGATCGGCCGCCTTGATCGTGCCGACGGCCTGGCCGTCCGAGCTGCTGACGGCGGTGCCGGCGACCAGCATCGCCTGAAGCTTGGCCTGCTGCGCCGCATGCTGCTTCGCGGCGGCGGCATCGAGATCGGCCTTGGTCACCGAGACCAGAAGGCCCTTCTCGTTATGGCCGATCGCCGCCGGCGGCAGCGCGACCTGGTTCGTGCCCGTGTTGACGATGACGGCTTCGGCGGTCACGCTCACGATCGTACCCACGGCCGCGCCCTGGGGATCGTAGATGGTCGCACCGGCGACCGGCTTCGGGGTCTGGATGGTCGTGCGGCCGGGGGCGTTCTGCGCCATTGCCGGCGATATGGCGAGCAACGACGCACTGGCAATCAAGGCAGCGGAAAACTTCATTCGATCGACTCCTAGATGGTTTCGCGAGGTGGCGCTTGAGAAACTCGTGGGCATCGCTGGCAGGTCCGCGACGACGAATCAAGTCTCTCTCGACGGGCGGGTCCAGTCGAACGCCGTGCCACTTGCCCATAATATAGCATCGCCACCTTAATCCCCGCCGAACAACTTGGCGGGCCACCGTTCAGGACCAGCATCGCCGAGCTTGCCCGATCATCATGTTCTTCATCGATATCATTCATATGGAGCCGCTTCTCGCTGCGTTGCATCATCAGCGCTTGACGCGGCGGCTCGGGAAGCCCAATCAGCGCCGGCCAGTCTTGGAAGTCCCGCAATTCCGGGACGTTCATGAACCGCATCGATGCCGTTCATGATGGGGGAGGATCCGGACTGTGCGTTTGTGCCGCTCTGGATTGTCGAGGATCGCTCCTTCTATGCCCCCCGTCTCCATCTTTTCCCGATCGGCGTGTCTGCTGCTTTGCGTGCCGCTGCTCACGCTCGCTTCCTGCGGCGGGGGCGACGGCGCCGCACCGGGCGGGCCGGGCGCGCAGACGCCCGAGGTC
Source organism: uncultured Stakelama sp. (assembly GCA_964639855.1). Lineage (GTDB taxonomy): Bacteria > Pseudomonadota > Alphaproteobacteria > Sphingomonadales > Sphingomonadaceae > Sphingomonas. The sequence continues at coordinate 49,439 of CAZXFY010000009.1, forward strand.
GGCTATGTCGTGGTGCAGCCGACGCGTGTTCCGGTCACGACAGAGCTTGCCGGCCGCACCTCCGCCTATCGTGCGTCGGAGGTTCGTCCGCAGGTCTCGGGGCTGATCCGCAAGCGCTATTTCACCGAAGGATCGATCGTTCACCGGGGAGACCCGCTCTACCTGATCGATCCCAGCATCTATCGCGCCACCGTCAACCAGGCTGAAGCGAATCTCGCGAGTGCGCGCGCGACCGCGGAGGCAGCACGGGCCCGCGCCGAACGGTATGAGCCGCTCGCGAAAATGCAGGCGGTGAGCCAGCAGGACTATACCGACGCCCGTGCCCAGGCGCGCGAAGCGGCGGCGGCGGTCGAGCAACAGCAGGCCGCGCTCGAGACCGCGCGGATCAACCTGCGCTACACCACCGTTCCCGCGCCGATCACCGGCCGGATCGGCCGATCGCGCTTCACGGTCGGCGCATTGGTGACGTCGAGCCAGGCCGAGCCGCTGACGACGATCCAGCAGCTCGATCCGATCTACGTCGATATCCAGCGATCGAGCAGCGACATGCTGGCGCTCCGCCGCGCGCTCGCGCAGGGCGGCGTCGTCCCGGCGTCGGCGACGGTGCGGCTCACGCTCGAGGATGGCAGCGATTACGGCCAGACGGGCACGGTCGAGTTTTCCGAGGTGGTGGTCGATCCCAATACCGGCACCGTCACCATGCGCGCGCGCTTTCCCAATCCCGAGGGGCTGCTGCTTCCAGGCATGTTCGTACGCGCGCGCTTCGATCAGGCGATCGACACGCAGGCGTTCCTGGTGCCCGCGCAGGGCGTGACGCGTGATCCCAAGGGCAATGCGACCGTGCTCGTCGTGGGCAAGGACAACAAGGCGGTCCAGCGCACCGTCAAGGCCGATCGGATGGCCGGATCGAACTGGGTCGTCACCGACGGGCTCAAGCCCGGAGACAGGATCATCACCCAGGGCACCGCCAAGGTGCGGCCCGGCCAGACGGTGAAGCCCGTTCCGGCCTCGAAGCCTCAGCGGGTCGGCCCGCCCGCGCAGCAGGAACAGGGCGGCGCCCAGGCGAGCGGGCGCTGATCGTCCGATGCTGTCCAGAATCTTCATCGACCGGCCCATCTTCGCCTGGGTCATCGCGATCATCACGATGCTGGTGGGCGTCGGCGCGATCATGTCGCTGCCGATCGCGCAATATCCGGACGTCGCGCCGCCCCAGATCAACATTCGCGCGCGCTATCCGGGCGCGTCTGCCGAAACACTTCAGAACTCGGTGACGCAGGTGATCGAGCAGCAGCTCACCGGCATCGACGGGCTGCTCTATTTCAGCTCGAGTTCCTCGTCGTCGGGACGCGCATCGATTTCGGCCACGTTCGAGAAGGGCACCGATCCCGATATCGCGCAGGTGCAAGTGCAGAACAAGGTGCAGCAGGCGCTGCCTCGGCTGCCTCAGCAGGTGCAGCAACAGGGCCTCACCGTCACCAAGTCGAACCCGGATTTCCTGCTGATCGCCGCGGTCTATGACACCACGGACACGCGCAGCAATGTCGATGTGGCGGACTATCTCAGCACCAATCTGGTGGATCAGATCGGCCGTTTGCCCGGCGTCGGCGAAACCAACGTGTTCGGCGCCGAATATGCGATGCGCATCTGGCTCGATCCGAACAGGCTCAAATCCTATTCGCTGATGCCGGGGGACGTGATCGCCGCGATCCAGGCGCAGAACACCGAGATTGCGGCTGGCGCGATCGGCCAGCAGCCGGCACCCGAGGGCCAGACGATCAGCGCGACCGTTACTGCGTTGTCACGGCTGCGCACGCCCGAGCAGTTTCGCAATATCATCCTCAAGACCGATCCCAACGGCGCGACGGTGCACCTGTCGGATGTCGCGCGCGTCGAGCTCGGCTCCGAAAGCTATGCCTTCCTCAGCCGCGTCGATGGCCATCCAGGCGCGGGCATCGGCGTCTATCTCGCGCCGGGCGCGGACGCGCTCACCACTGCCGAGATCGTCAAGCAGTCGCTCACCGAGCATGCGCAGGATTTCCCGCCGGGATTCGAACTCGCCTTTCCATTCGATTCGACCGATTTCATCAAGCTCTCGATCGAGGAGGTGGTGAAGACATTGTTCGAGGCGATCGCGCTGGTCGTCCTCGTCATCTTCGTCTTCCTGCAAAGTTGGCGCGCGACCTTGATTCCGGCGATCGCGGTGCCGGTGGTGCTGCTCGGCACCTTCGCGATCTTCGCGGCCGCCGGCTTTTCGATCAATACATTGACCTTGTTCGGGCTCGTGCTCGCGATCGGGCTGCTCGTCGACGATGCGATCGTCGTCGTCGAGAATGTCGAGCGTGTGATGGAGGAAAATCCGGGCATCAGCCCGCGCGACGCAACCGTCCAGTCGATGAACGAGATCCAGGTCGCGCTGATCGCGATCGCGCTCGTCCTCTCGGCCGTGTTCCTGCCGATGGCGTTCTTCGGCGGCTCGACGGGCGTGATCTACCGGCAATTCTCGCTGACGATCGTGTCGGCGATGGTGCTGTCGGTGCTCGTCGCGCTGATCCTGTCGCCGGCGCTCTGCGCCACCATGCTCAAGCGCAAGGATGAAGAGCGCCAGGGCTTCATCTCGCGCCGCTTTCCCAAGGTGCGCGAATGGGGCGAAGCAGCGCGCGACCGGTTCAACAACGGCTTCGAGCGCACGGTCGAAAAGTATCAGGCCGCGGTGCGCTACACGGTCGATCGGAAGATCATCTTCCTCGTCATCTATGCGATCGTCGTCGCCTTGCTCGCGATCATGTTCTTCCGCCTGCCGACGAGCTTCCTGCCGACCGAGGACCAGGGCGGCGCGATCGTCCAGTTCCGCCTGCCTCCCGGCGCGACGCAGCCGCGCTCGCTCGAGGTGCAGAAGGCGATCGAAGGCTATCTGTTCAAGAACGAAACCGACAATATCGAGCATGTCTTCACCGTCTCGGGCTTCGGCGGCGGGGGCGGCGGCGGCGAGAATGTCGGCATCGGCTTCGTCTCGCTCACCCCCTGGTCGGAACGTGAGGGGCATGAAAACAGCGCCGAAGCGATTACCGGCCGCATGTCGGCGGGGCTCAGCGGTCTGCGCGACGCGCAGGTCTTCGCCCTGGTGCCGCCGCCGATCCAGGGGCTCGGCCAATCGAACGGCTTCACGCTGGAGCTGCAAAATTCGGGCGGGTTGACACGCGAGGAATTCCAGGCCGCGCGTGACAAGCTGCTCGGCCAGGCGATGCAGGACCCGCATTTCGTCGGCGTCCGTCCGACCGAATTGCCGGACGTGCCGACGGTGCATGTCGATATCGACCAGCAGAAGCTGGCGGTGCTCGGCTTGAACCAGAGCGACGTCAACACGACGCTCTCGACCGCTTGGGGCGGGCGATACGTCAACGACTTCATCGATCGCGGCCGCGTCAAGCGCGTGTTCGTGCAGGGCGATGCGCCCTATCGCTCGGAGCCGTCGGATCTCTCTTATTGGTATGTCCGCAGCCGGAATGGCGAGATGGCACCCTTCTCCTCGTTCGCGACAACCGCCTGGGAGAAGGCGCCGACTTCGCTATCGCGCTTCCAGGGCCTGCCCTCGTACGAGATTCAGGGTCAGGCCGCGCCGGGCACCAGCTCGGGCGAGGCCATGGACCGGATCGCCGCGCTCGCGAGTGAACTCCCGGGCACGAGCGTCGCGTGGAGCGGGCTCTCGTATCAGGAGCAGATTTCCTCGGGGCAGGCGCCATTGCTCTACGCGCTGTCGCTGCTCGTCGTCTTCCTGTGCCTGGCGGCGCTCTATGAAAGCTGGACGATCCCGGTCGCGGTGCTCCTGATCATTCCGCTCGGCCTCGTCGGCGCGGTATTCGCGGTGACGCTGCGCGGGCTCGAGAACGACGTCTATATGCAGATCGGCTTGCTGACGACGATGGGACTCGCCTCGAAAAACGCGATCCTCATGATCGAGTTCGCCGAACAGGCCGAAAAGCAGGGCAAGCGCGTGATCGACGCCGCGCTGGAGGCGGCGCGTATCCGGCTGCGGCCGATCCTGATGACGAGCTTCGCGTTCATCTTCGGCGTGCTGCCGCTCGCCATCTCGACCGGCGCGGGCGCGAACAGCCGCATCGCGATCGGCACCTCGGTGATCGGCGGGATGCTGACCGCGACGATCCTCGCGATCTTCTACATCCCGCTCTTCTTCGTGCTGGTGCGCCGTACCACGCGCAACACGCTCGCCAAGCTGCACCATCGGGACGATGACGACACCTCCCCGCCGTCCCCCGACGCGCCCGAGCCGGAGCCTGCCGCATGATCCGCCGCGCCGCCCTTCTCCTCGCCTGCGCGTCCTTGGGCGCCTGCTCGATGGCGCCGCATTACGAGCGACCCGGCCTGCCGGTGCCGCCGAGTTGGCCTGTGGGCGACGCTTATCTCGCGCAGCAGGAAGCGAGCCTGCCGAGCGTCACCTATCAGGACATCTTCCAGGACCCGCGCCTCCAGCGGCTGATCGAGCAGGCGCTCGCCAACAATCGCGACCTGCGCGTCGCCGCGGCGAATATCGCGGCGGCGCGCGCGCGTTATCATATCCAGCGCGCCGAGATCCTGCCCGAGGTCGATGCGAGCGCCGGCGCCACTTTCACCGGCGGCGGCAATGACGGCGGAAATACTGCCGGCTTTTCGCAGCCCGATGAAAGCTATTCAGCCAATATCGGCGTCAACGCGTTCGAGATCGATCTGTTCGGTCGCATCCGATCGCTGAGCGACGCCGCGCTCAACCAATATTTCGCGACCGCCGCCGCGGCACGCGCGACGCGGCTGACGCTGGTCGGCGATATCGCGAGCACCTGGCTCACCTACGCCGCCGACAACAGCCTGCTCGCGATCGCCGAGGACACGGCAGCGAATGCGCAGCGCAGCGTCGAGCTGACACGCGCACGGCTCGAAGGCGGCATCGCCCCGCGCACCGATCTGCGCCAGGCCGAACTGGTGCTCGCGCAGGCGCAGTCGGACCTCGCCGAGCAGCGCACCGCGCTCGCGCAGGACGTGAACGCGCTTCAGCTTCTCGCCGGCGCGCCGATCGATCCGGCGCTGCTGCCCGAATCGATCGAACAGGTCGCGCCGACGGTGCAGGAGCTTCCGGCCGGTCTTTCCTCGACGATCCTGCTGCGCCGCCCGGACGTGGTGCAGGCCGAATACCAGCTCCGTTCGGCCAACGCGCAGATCGGTGCGGCGCGCGCGGCGCTCTTCCCCCGCATCTCGCTGACCGGCCTGCTCGGCTTCGCGAGCACGGCGCTGAGTTCGCTCTTCACCGACGACGCGTTCAACTGGACGGTGAATCCGAGCGTCACTTATCCGATCTTCCGCGCAGGTGCCGGCCAGGCGGGCGTCGCCGAGAGCGAGGCCGAACGCGACGCCGCGCTCGCCACCTACGAGGGCACGATCCAGACCGCTTTCCGCGAAGTCGCCGACGCGCTCGCCCGACGCGGCACGATCACCGATCAGATGACGGCGCAGGAGCGGCTCGTCGCGGCTGCGGCCGACAATTTCCGCCTCTCCGACGCGCGCTATCGCGGCGGGATCGACAGCTTCCTGCAAAGCCTGACTGCCCAACGCTCGCTCTACAGCGCGCAGCGCTCGCTGGTGGCGACGCGGCTGGCGGAGGCGACCAACCTCGTCACTCTCTACCGCGTCCTCGGCGGCGATTCGCTGCTCGCCGCGACCGAAGGCGGGCCGGAGCCCGCGGCGGCGGCCGAATAGGCGGCCAGTGCTCTAGCAGGAGCACGGCTCACCCGCCCCCGCTGAACGCTTGCATCGCCGGCATTTTACCGCCAGCATGATTCCCGATCGTCATTCACAGGCGATGGGGACTTTCATATATGGTTCGAAACGCGCTTCTCACGGCTGCGTCGGCAATTTTGTTAGCGCTACCTGCGCATGCTCAAACCCCGTCGATCGCAACACGCGGCGGCCGCCATGCGCTGATCGTCGATGGCGCGCCCTTCCTGATGCTCGGCGCGCAGGTCAACAATTCGAGCAACTACGCCGCGGCGCTTCCAAAGGTGTGGCCGGTCATCGAGGCGCTGCACGCGAACACGGTCGAGATGCCGATCGCCTGGGAGCAGGTCGAGCCGGAAGAAGGCCGCTTCGATTTCGCCTTCGTCGATACGCTCCTGAAGCAGGCCCGCGCGCATGACGTGCGGCTGGTGCTCCTCTGGTTCGCGACGTGGAAGAACGGCAGCCCCAGCTACGCGCCCGAATGGGTCAAGACCGACGACGCGCGCTTCCCCCGGATGCGCGCGCCCGACGGGTCGCCCCATTATTCGCTCTCCCCGCTCGCCGGGACGACGCTGGCGGCGGATAAGCGCGCCTTCGTCGCGCTGATGAAACACCTCAAGGCCGCCGATCCGGGCAACACCGTCATCATGGTGCAGGTCGAGAACGAGACCGGCAGCTACGGCGTTCCGCGCGATTATTCGGCCGAGGGCAATCGCCTGTTCGCCGGCCCCGTCCCTGCCGAGCTGGTCAATGCGCTCGGCAAGAAGCCCGGAACGTGGAGCGAGGTCTTCGGCCCGATCGCCGAGCAGGCGTTCAATAGCTGGTACACCGCCCGCTACGTCGATCAGATCGCAGCCGCGGGCAAGGCGGTGAAGCCGCTGCCGATGTATGCCAATTCCTCGCTCAGCGATCCCTTCACTCCGCCCGTGCCCACCGGCGTCCAGAGCGGCGGCCCGAACTGGAACGTGATCGACATCTGGAAGGCTGGCGCGCCGCACCTCGATCTGGTCGCGCCCGACATCTACAACCGCGACCACGACGCCTATATCAAATATCTCGAACACTACGCCCGGCCGGACAACGCGCTGATGGTGCCGGAGACGGGCAACGCCGCCGACTATGCGCGCTTCTTCTGGGCGGCACTCGGCAAAGGCGCGATCGGCTTCGCACCGTTCGGCATGGATGCGACCGGCTACGCCAACTATCCGCTCGGCACCAAGACGCTCGACGCGGAGACGATCCGGGCCTTCGCCTCCAACTACGCTCTCTTCGCCCCGATGCAGCGCGCCTGGGCCGGAATCGCCTTCGACCATCCCCTTTGGGGCGCCGCCAAGAGCAAAGACGGCGCCGACCAATCGACCGTGATGGGCGCGTGGAAGATCACCGCGCAGTTCGATCAATGGCAGATGGGCGAGCGCGACTGGACGTGGATCGAGAAGGACCCGGCGCCCACCACCGGCAAGCCCGTCGGCGGCGGCGTGGTCGCACAGCTCGGGCCGGACACGTTCCTCGTCGCCGGCTCCAACGTCCGCATGCGCTTCGCCGCCGCCGAGGGCGAAAACGGCATGATCGTGCGCGTCGAGCAGGGGCATTTCGCCCCCGACGGCGCCTGGATGTTCGAGCGCGTCTGGAACGGCGACCAGACCGATTACGGGCTTAATTTCACCGATACGCCGGTGATGCTCCGGGTAACGATGGGGAGATTCAAATGATGCGCACATGGATGCTCGCGAGCGTCGCGACGATCGGGCTGGCAGGAACGGCGCACGCCGCAGACGTGGCGCGCGTGCCGCATGGCGTGGTGGTGACGCCCGACACCGGCCCCGCCAAGCGCGTCCGCGTGCTTGCTTATGGCGACGATCGCTTCCGCGTGAGCGCGGTTCCCGGCACCGATTTCTCGACGCTGCCCGAAAGCCTGATGGTGATCGCCGAGCCGTCCGGCGACCCCGCGATCAGCGAGGCGGACGATTACGTCACCCTCAAGCTGCCCGATGCGAGCGCCCGCATCCGCCTTTCCGACGGGCAGGTCAGCTTTCTCGACGGTGCGGGCAAGCCCGTGCTCACCGAATCCGCGCGGGGCGCCTTCGCGGCCGAGACGATCGAGGGCCAACGCTATTTCACCGTCAGCCAGCAATTCAACCGCGGCACCGACGAGGGCTTCTACGGTCTCGGCCAGCATCAGAACAGCCAAATGAACTATAACGGCGAGGACGTGGAGCTCGCCCAGCACAATATGGATATCGCCATCCCCTTCGTCGTCTCGACGAAGGGATACGGCCTGCTGTGGGACAATGACGGGATCAGCCGCTTTGGCAATCCGCGCCCCTATGCGCTGGTCGGCGACGACCTCACCGTGACCAGCGACGGCAAGCCCGGCTGGAAGGCCGACTACTATCTGAACGGCGCTCTCGCGTTGAGCCGCCAGGAACGCGTGATCGATTACCAGTTCATCCGCGACCAGAAGAAATGGCCGGGGGGCGCGAAGGCGACCACCAAGGCATCCGCCGACACCGGCCAGAACACAGCGGGCGTCGCTACCCAGCCGCAGCAGGTCGTCTGGACCGGCGAGGTCACCGCGAATGAGAGCGGCGTTCACAAATTCCGCCTCTACGCCTCGAGCTATTTCAAGCTCTATGCCGACGGCAAGCTGGTGCTCGATCGCTGGCGGCAGAACTGGAACCCGTGGTTCCACAATTTCGAGCTGCCGATGACGGCGGACAAGCCCGTCAGCATCCGCATCGAGTGGGAGCCGAACGCGGGCTACATGGCCTTCTTCCACAACGGCCCGCTCCCTGAGGCGGACCGCCATTCGCTATGGATGACCTCCGACGTCGCCAAGGGCATCGATTATTACGTCACGCTCGCGGGAAGCATCGACGGCGCGATCGCGGGCTATCGCGCGCTCACCGGCAAGGCGACCTTGATGCCCAAATGGGCCTACGGCTTCTGGCAGAGCCGCCAGCGCTACGAGACGCAGGATCAGCTACTGGGCGTGCTGCGCGAATACCGGAAGCGCCGCATCCCGATCGACAATATCGTGCAGGACTGGTTCTACTGGCCCGAAGACGCCTGGGGCAGCCACGATTTCGACAAGACCCGCTTCCCCGATCCCGAAGCCATGGTGGACGAGGTCCACGCGCTCAACGGGCACATCATGATCTCGGTCTGGCCCAAATTCTATCCCACCACCGAGAATGCCAAGGAGCTTGCCGCGCACGGCTGGCTCTATCAGGGCAACCTGAAAATGGGCAATAAGGACTGGGTCGGCCCCGGCTATCTCAACACCGATTACGACGCCTATGCGCCGGGCGCGCGCAAGATGTATTTCGATCAGGTCAGGGAGAAGCTCGTCTCCAAGGGTTTCGACGCCTGGTGGATGGACGCGACCGAACCCGACATCCATTCCAACCTCTCGATCGAGGAACGGATCGAGACGATGGGCCCGACCGCCTTCGGCCCCGCGGCGGCGCTCTTCAACTCCTACCCGCTCGTCCATGCCGAGGGGGTCGCGGACGGTCTGCGCGAGGCGCAGCCCGATCGGCGTCCCTTCATCCTGACGCGTTCCGGCTTTGGCGGGCTACAGCGGGCGAGCGCCGCGCTCTGGTCGGGCGATGTGGCGGCGCGCTGGTACGATCTGCGCGCGCAGATCTCGGCCGGCGTCAACCTCTCCATGTCGGGCATCCCCAACTGGACGCACGACATCGGCGGTTTCGCGGTCGAACAGCGTCATTCGCAGCAGCGCCCCGAGGCTCAGCCCGAATGGCGCGAATTGAACCTACGCTGGTTCCAGTTCGGCGCGTTCAGCCCCCTCTTCCGCAGCCACGGCGAGTTTCCCTACCGCGAAATCTACAACATCGCGGCCGGCGACCGGAAGATGTACGACGCGATGGTCTGGTACGACCAGCTTCGCTACCGGCTGATGCCCTATATCTACACGACCGCCGCCGACACCTGGTTCAAGGACGGCACCATCATGCGCGGGCTGGCGATGGATTTCGGCGCCGACCGGAAGACATGGGACATCGCCGACGAATATATGTTCGGCCACGCCTTCCTGGTCGCCCCCGTCACCGAGTTCGAGGCGCGGAGCCGCCAAGTCTATCTCCCCGCCGGCGCCGACTGGTACGATTTCAATACCGGCGCGTGGCATGAAGGCGGCCGGACGATCACCGCCGCCGCCCCGCGCGAGCGGATGCCGCTCTTCGTGCGCGCCGGCTCGATCGTGCCGACCGGCCCGGCGATCCAATATGTGGGCCAGGACGCCGACGGGCCGATCGTGCTCCACGTCTTCACCGGCGCCGACGGCAAGTTCGCGCTCTACGAGGACGACGGCACCAGCCGTGCCTACAAGGAGGGCGCGTATGCCCGCATCCCCATCACCTGGGACGAGAAGAGCGGCACCCTCACCATCGGCGCGCGCGAGGGGCATTATGACGGCATGCCCGCCAAACGCGCCATCGCGGTGCGCTTCTACGGCAAGGACAAGGCGACCGTCCCCGACTTCACCGAAAAGGGCGCGATCAGCCTCGTCTACGAGGGCAAGCAGATCGTGGTGAAGAGGCGCTGATCAAAGAGCCGAGCGTTGAACGTGAACCCGTTCGCCCTGAGCTTGTCGAAGGGCGGTATGATGCGGAGGGGGCGGGAGGGGTGATCCCGGTTTAATGCGTCCCCTGCCCTATTCCTCGTCCGCGCCGGGTTCCTCGTGCGGCAGGCGGCGCTCCATCCAGCGGACAGCGATCAGCAGCACCAAGCCGAACCCGGCGGCGATCAGCGTCAGCAGATACTGCCCCGCCCCGCACGCAATCCCGATCGCGGCGGCAAGCCAGATATTCGCCGCCGAGGTCATGTTGCGTACGTCGCCCTGCTTCACGAAGATCAGCCCCGCGGCGATGAACCCGATCGCCTGCGCCAGCCCCTGGATTGCGCGCAGCGGATCGGGCGCGCCATGCTCGCCGCGCAGCCGGTCGAAGAGCAGCAGCGCCGAGAGCATGATGACCGCCGAACTCAACGCGACCAGACCATGCGTGCGGATACCCGCGGCATGCCCCTTCAACTCGCGGTCGAAGCCGAGCAGCGCGCCGATCAGCGTCGCCAGAAACAGCCGCAGCACCAGCTCTGCGGCGCCGATATGGATGACCTCGCCTCCCATGCAGCCAAAGACGCATGGGCGATGCGGAACGATCCCGATGGAGCGCTATTGGGCGGCGCCCCCGTCATGCGCAGCGAGCAACGCGTCGAGGTTGCGGCGTACCCCGGACCATTCGTGCGCGAGGATCGAATAGACCGCCGTGTCGCGGATATGACCCGGCATTACCATATGGCCACGCAGCACGCCGTCCTGACGAGCGCCCAATCGCTCGATCGCGCGACGCGACTGGCGGTTGAGGAAATCGGTGCGCAGTTGCACACACTGACAGTCGAGCGCCTCGAACGCATGACCGAGCAGCAGCCGCTTGGCCTCGGTGTTGAGCCCGGTGCGCTGGACGCGCCTGGCATAGACGGTGCCGCCGATCTCGACGCGGCGATGCGGCTCGTTCATCCGCAGGAAGCGCGTCGATCCCGAAACGCGGCCTTCTGCATCGAGCACGGCGAACGCCATCGCGCGGCCCGCCGCCGTTTCGCGCTCGATCCGGCCGTACCAGCCGTCGATCGTCGCCTCGTTCGGCACCATCGTCGCGAAGCTGTGCTCGAGCCCATCGGCAAACGCGTCGAGTAGCGCCGCGCGGTCGGCGCGCTCGAGCGGGCGCAGCGTGACATGGCGGCCGGAGAGCGTCGGAGCGTTGCGCCAGAAGCTCACTCCAGATGCCCCTCGTGCAGCCGCATCACGCGATCCATCTTTTCGGCAAGTCGCTCGTTGTGCGTGGCGACGAGAGCGGCGGAGCCTTCGTGGCGGACGAGGCGGAGGAATTCGGCCAGGACGACGTCGGCGGTCGCTTCGTCGAGGTTGCCGGTGGGTTCGTCCGCCAGCACCAGCGCGGGACGGTTGGCGAGCGCGCGGGCAACGGCGACGCGCTGCTGCTCGCCGCCCGAAAGCTGGCTCGGCCGGTGCGTGAGGCGGTGGCCGAGCCCGAGCGCGGTGAGCAGCGACGTCGCGCGGTCCTCGGCGGCATCGCGCCCGGCGCCCTCGATGAGCTGGGGCAGCACGACGTTTTCGAGCGCGGTGAAATCAGGCAGCAAATGATGGAATTGGTAGACGAACCCGAGCGTGTCGCGACGCACGACGGTGCGGCCGTGGCTGTCGAGTTGCGCCGCCTCCTTGCCGGCGATGCGGATCGACCCGCCGAACCCGCCTTCGAGCAAGCCGACCGCCTGGAGCAAGGTCGATTTGCCCGAGCCGGAGGGGCCGAGCAGTGCGACGATCTCGCCCGGCGCAATCGCGAGATCGACGCCGCGCAGGACGTGGATCGTCTGCCCGCCCTGCTCGAAATTACGTGTCAGGCCGGTCGTCTGGAGGACGGGTTCATTCATAGCGCAACACCTGGACGGGATCGGTGCTCGCCGCCTTGAAGGCGGGATAGAGCGTAGCGAGAAAGGCGAAGGCGAGCGCCATCAGTGCGATCACGATCACCTCCAACGGATCGGTCTTGGAAGGCAGTTCCGTCAGATAGCGGATCGACGGATCCCAGAGGTTCTGGCCGGTGACGAGCTGGATGACATCCACGACGTCCTGGCGGAAATAGAGAAAGACGAAGCCCAGCACGAGCCCCGCCAGCGTGCCCAATGCACCGACCGTGGTGCCCACCGTCATGAACACGCGCATCAGCCCGCCGCGGGTCGCGCCCATCGTGCGCAGGATCGCGATGTCGCGCGTCTTGGCGCGGACGAGCATGATGAGCGACGACAGGATGTTGAACACCGCGACGAGGATAATGATCGACAACACGACGAACATCGCGATCCGCTCGACCGCGAGCGCCTGGAAGAGCTGCGCGTTGAGCATCCGCCAGTCGGCGATCATCGCCTTGCCCGCGACCTGCGGGATGAGCGGGGCGAGGATCTGGTCGACCCGATCGGCATCGGCCGTCTGGACCTCGACCATGCCGACGCTGTCGCCCATCAGCAGCAGCGTCTGCGCGTCCTCCATCGGCATGATGACGTAGGTATTATCGTAATCGTAGATACCGATCTCGAAAATCGCGGCGACCTTGTAGTCGATGATGCGCGGCACCGTGCCGAAGGGCGTGGTGTATCCTTGCGGGCTGATGAGCTTGATCTCGCTACCCACGCGCGCACCCAATGCCTCGGCGAGGCGCGAGCCGAGCGCGACGGTGCGGCTGCCCGGCGCCAGCCGGTCGAGCGAGCCCGCGATCACCTTATGATCGATCGTCGAATTGGTACGGATGTCCTCCACGCGCATCCCGCGCATCAGCACGCCCTCGACCGTGCCGTCATGGGTCGCCATCAGCGGCTGTTCTATGAGGGGAATCGCGCTGGTAACGCCGGGGAGCGTGCGCGCATGCGCCGCGATCTCGCGCCAGTCGCGAAGCTGGCCGTCATAGCCCTGCACCACCGCATGGCCGTTCAACCCCACAATCTTGTCGAATAGCTCGGCGCGAAAGCCGTTCATTACGCTCATCACCACAACGAGCGCGGCGACGCCGAGCATCACGGCGATGAGGCTGATCGACGCGACGAGGAAGATGAATCCTTCACCCTTGCCCGGAAGCAGATAGCGCCGCGCGAGCATCCGTTCGTAGCGCGAGAGGATCATAAGGCCGGCATTGCCCCCGGATGGCGACGAGTGGCCGGTCTAGGGGCCGGAACGGAAGGTGGCAATGGCCGGCCACACCGAATGCGCTGTTGCGGATTCAACACAGGCGTGGCGCAATCGTCTCCTGAACGCAGCATTTACGGTGACAAGCCCCCGGCGCGCTTGTTAGCACCCCGTTGCTGATCACAGGCAATGGCCGTGGTTTGGGGAGCTTCCAGCCCCGCTTGGCAATCAAGCGCGTGGGCGGAAGCAACTTTAAGGGGGCTGACGAGCAATCGTCACGCAGGCGCCCGGGTCGAAAACGGCCCGGGCGTTTGCTTTTCATGACGTCGGCGCGACGACGCGCCCAAAAACGTAGAGTGTGCCCTCGGAGCCTGTTTGAGAATGCACTTTTCGGCGCATCGCGGCACCGCTTCTGAAATCGCCCTTTCGCGATTTCTCAAACGGTCTCTCAGATGTCCGCCGGCAATACCGGGCCGCCACCGGACGGTGCTGCGGCGCTCTTCTTCCCCGCTGCGCGCCGAGGCCGCCATGTGCGGGCGAAAAAGACGATCACGCCGCTCGCGCAGAAGAAGACCAGCGACAGGCCGGTGACGATAACGAGCACGTCGCCCAGCACCGGGCCGAACGAATAGCCGCCGTGAAGCGAAAACATCATGTTCTGCGCCTGCCCCGCCGCGCCCGTTTCGCCGCGATCGACCGCCTTGACGAGGCCCGCACAGCTCGGATGGACCCAGGCGATCGCATCGCCCTCGATCACGTTGGCGTCACCAGGGCCGCGCAGGTAAACGTGGATCGGCTCGCCGGGGACGAAATAGAGCGTCGTCGGCCGCTTGCCCGGAAACCGCGCCTGCGCCAGCCGTGCCGCCTCGCCGGGGCTCGTGCTGCCGGTGCAGGTCTGCGCCCAGGCGCCGCCATGCGGCTCCAGTGCATGTTCCTCGGCGAGCAGCGGGCCGAACCAGCCGGGGCGCCCCGTCGCTGTGCCGGTGAGGCCGAAAAAGACCACGAGCAGCGCCATCCACACGCCGAGCCAGCCATGGAGCTGGAACAACTTGTCGCGTGTGCGCCCCCGCAGCGCCGGCCGCCGCGCCTTGCGCCAGAAACCGCCCGAGCGCGGCCACCACAGCCACAGCCCGGTGGCCGCGAAGGCGGTGAGCAGCAGCCCGAGGATCGAGACGAAGGTCTGCCCCCATTCGCCGAAGACGAGCGCGTAGTGGAAATCGATCATGTCGTGGCCGAAGGCATCGGCCAGCGAGAAGGCGCCCTTCGCCGCCCCCGTCCACGGATCGACGCTCACCATCATCGGATAGAGCGGATCGCCGCCCTTCTCCATGCCGAACACCATCGCGGTGGAGACCCCCGGCACACGGCTATGCGGCATCAGCACGCCGACAGGCATGAAGGCATCGCCGCGCGCGCGCTGGGCGGCCGCGATCATCGTGTCGATATCGGCATAAGGCGCGCCGGGCGCCGGCGCCTTCGCCTCCAGCACCTCGCCATATTGGGCGTCGAACATCTCGCTCATGAAGGCGAGGCTCGCACCCGATCCGGCGACGAGGATGACGAACAGGCCCAGGATCACGCCGATCCAGCCGTGCGTCAGCCGCAGGAAGCGACGCGCCGACATCAGAAGCGGACCTCGATGCCGACGCCATATTCGCGCGGATCGTTCACATTGGCGTTGGTGGCGTCGAATTGCTGGAGCAACGTGAACTCGTCGAAGATGTTGGTCGCATAGCCGAACAGCCGCATGCCCTGCCATTCATAGGCGATCTGCGCGTTGGCAAGGAAATAGCTCCCGATGCGCAATTCGGGCGTGTTGGCGTCGTCGCTGAAATAGTCGTCGACATAGCGGCCCTGACCCGAAAGCGTGAGGCCGGGAACAGGCTCCCAGCGCGCGCCGATGGTCGCGGTGGCGCCGGGCGCGCGCTCGAAATCGTTGCCCTCGAGCGAGGGTTCGCCGCTCACCCGCTCGATCTCGGTGCCGAGCAGGCCGAGCGCGAGATCGAAGGCGAGCGTCTTCGTTGCTTCGAACTGCGCCTGAATCTCCGCGCCGTAACTTCTGGCGTCCTCCGCCTGGCCCAGTTCGGTGATGACGCCGACGCCGGGAATGGTACGGTTCACCGGCCGCTGCGCGTCCTCGAAATCGGTGTAGAAGAGGTTGCCGTTGAGCTTGAGACGGCCGCTCAGCAAGGTCGCGCGCCAATACGCCTCGTAGTTCCACAGCCGCTCTTCCTCGAACCTATCGACCTCGCCGGTGAAGAAGGAGAGCGTGACGCCGCCGGGATTGTAGCCGCGGCGCGCCTCGACGCCGATCCGCAGCGTGTCGCTCACGTCATAAGCGGCGCCGATTTTGGGCAGCCAGGCGTCGAAAGTGCGGTCGAAAACGATCGGCGGCAACGCGGTGAAGCCGCCGTCGCGATCCTGTCGATCCTCCTGATAGCGCAGCCCCGCCGTCAGGAAGAGCCGCCGGACGGGGGACATCGTGACCTCGCCGAACACGCCGAGGCTTTCGCCCTTGTCGACGAACACGCCGTCGCCCAGCCCGAATGCGGCAAGATCGATGAACTCGTCCGACCTGTTCGACTGATAATAGAGCCCGGCGAGGCCGCTCAGCGGATCGCCCGCCTCACCGTAGTTCAGCAGCATCTCGTTTGAGAATTCGTCGCGATCGATGTCGGCGACCCCCGTACCGGGCGGTGCATAGCGGTAGATGTCGGCATCGCTGTAGATGAAGCGGTTGCTGAGGCGCAGCCGATCGGCGAGATCATAGGAGAGATCGGCGATGATCGTGTGGGTCTTGCTCGCGAAGCTCACCGCCTCGAAATTGGGATAGACGCGCTCCTCGACGCCTTCGGGCGGCACGAGGATCTGCTCGGTCTGCGGGCCGAGGCTGTCGGCGTAATTATAGGTGAGCAGCGCGCGGAAGCCCGGCAGCGCGTCGGGCTCGACCAGCAGCTTGGCGCGGACGCTGGCGAAGCGCTCCTCCTCGGGATCGACGCCGATGGGATCGTCGGGGAAATCGAGGAAGCTGCGCGATTTGTGGTAATCGGTGGCGATCCGGAACGCGACCTGATCGGATGCGATCGGCACGTTGAGCATGCCCGACACCTGGCGCCCGTCGTAATTGCTGATGATGCCGCGCGCGGCGGCTTCATAACGATACACCGGATCGTTGGTGCGCACGTTGATGATGCCGGCGATCGAGTTCGGCCCCTGCGAGGTGGTTTGGGGCCCGAGGAAGATCTCGACCTGCGCGATGTCCCACGCGCCAGTCTCGCCGAAGATGAATTCGTTGAAGCTGAGCGGACGGCCATCGACCAGGATCGTCGTGCGCGGGCGCGAACCGCCGAGGAACGCGTTGACCCCGCTCAGAATACCGGTCGTGTTCTGGCCGCGGATCGTCGGCCCGTTATTTTGCGTGCCCGCCGTCTGGATGTTGGGCGCGAGCGCGAGAAGATCGTTGACCGTCTCCGCGCCCGCAATGTCGCGCAGCTCCTCCCCGGTAACGACATCGACGCTCGATGCGGTCTGCTGCACGCTGCGGGCGACGCGCTCGCCGGTGACCACGATCTCCTGCGGCGCTTCGGAATCGTTCACGTCATCGGCGTGCGCAGCCGTCGAATATACGGCCAGCGCGAGCGCGCATGTCGACGTGAACCACCGCATTGAATTCCCCCTGTTGCGAATCGTTTGCATCGCCCTAGCGGGAGAAGGGTCGCGATGCAATGCGAACGCTTCGCAATAGCGCCGGAAACGCCGCTGCTTTCACGCCGGCACAAAGGAATGGACGGCCTTGCGTCGAAGGCTGCGGGCGGACATCACAAGCCCCGGGGAGAATGTTCGATGACGATCGACCGACGTTCATGGCTGAAGGGTGCGGCCGCCACCGCTGCTGGCGTGATCGCTGCACCGGCCTATGCCGCTGCCGGCTCGCGCAGGATGTCGCCCAGCGACCGCGTCAACATCGCGGTGATCGGCGCGGGCGGCATGGGCGCACAGAACATGGAGCAGCTCACCGGCGAGAACATCGTCGCGCTCGCCGACCCGGATTTCTCGCACGTCGCCGAGGCGTTCGTGGACGGCAACGGCACCCCGATCGCGCGCCGTGCCGCGCTGAAGGCCGCCTATGACAGAGCGGAGAAATATGCGGATTACCGGCGGATGCTCGACGCGCGCAGCGATCTCGACGCGGTCGTGATCGCCACGCCGGACCAGCACCATGCCGTTGCCGCGAAAATGGCGATGGAGCGGGGCCTCCACGTCTATGTGCAGAAGCCGCTGACCTACACGGTGCGCGAGGGACGCGTACTGAACGCGCTTGCCGAGGCCAATCCGCGGCTCGTGACGCAGATGGGAAACCAGGGACATTCGGGCGACGACGGCCGCCGCGTGGTCGAATTGATCCGTGGGCGTGCGATCGGCGACGTGCGCGAGGTGCACGTGTGGACCAATCGCCCGACTTGGCCGCAGGGCGTCGCCCGGCCCGCGGCCGTGCCGGTACCCGCCGGGTTCGACTGGGACGTGTGGATGGGGCCCTCGCCGGTCGGCTGGGGCTACAACCCGATCTACGCGCATTTCAACTGGCGCGGCTGGGCACCCTTCGGGTGCGGCGCGCTCGGCGACATGGGCGCGCATCTGATCGACTTTCCGGTCTGGGCGCTCGAGCCGGGGTTGCCGACGCGCATCGAGACGCGTCATTCCGCCTGGGGCGAGAACGAACGGCCGCAGGGGATTCCGGAGGGCGATCAGCGCGGCAGCTATCCGCTCGCCACCGTCACCTATTTCGAATTCGGCGATGCAGAGGGCGGGCCGGTCCATCTCACCTGGTATGACGGCGGGCTGATGCCGCCCACGCCGCGCGGCCTGCCGCCGGGCGCGGTGATGAAGCCCGAGGGCGGCGTGCTCTATGTCGGCAGCGAGGGCATGCTGATGCATGAGACCTATGGCGAGAGGCCGGTGCTGATCGGCGACGGCACGGCCGAGCGCGCGGCAGCGATCCCGCAATCGCTGCCGCGCATCGCCGGCGGCATCCATGGGCACGAAATGAACTGGATTCGCGCCATTCGAGGCGAGGAGGATGCCTCCTCCCCCTTCCAGGTCGCTGTGCCGCTCAACGAGACGATGCTGCTGGGGATCGTCGCGATGCGTGCAGGCATGCCGATCGCGTATGACGGCGCCGTCGGGCGGATCACCAACGCCCCTGACGCGAACCGCTATCTCGACCGGACGTATCGGAAGGGATGGGAATTATAGCCGCAGGGCGCCGCGTCTCACTTTCGCGCGCGCGAGCCGTTCAGCGCCACCGCCGCCCGGATAAGCGTCTTCAGCGCCGCCGCGTCGATCGTGTCGCCTTCGGCAAAGTCGATCGCGCGGCGGACATTGCCGTCGAGACTCGCGTTGAAGAGGCCGGCGGGATCGTCGAGCGACGCGCCCTTGGCGAAGGTCATCTTGACGTGGGTCTTGTAGGTCTCGCCGGTGCAGATCATGCCGTCGTGATACCAGGTCGGTACCCCGCGCCATTTCCATTCCTCGACGACCTCGGGATCGGCCTCCTTGATGAGCGCGCGGATGCGCGCGAGCATCTCGCCGCGCCAGTCGCCGAGGCTTTCGATTTTCTCGTCGATCAGTTCGGAGGGGGATTTTCCGTCCGGCGTTTCGCTCTTCGCCATGCTTTGTCCTTTCACGGAATCCAGCCCGGCAGCGCCGATGCCTGTTTGATCCAGTCCGCAAGCTGTTTCTCGTCGAGTTCGTCACCCTCATGGATATGGAAATAGCGGACGTTCTCGTCCTTCGACTCGATCGGCGGAACGGGATTCAGGGAGGCGCCGCGGAAGAAGGCCAGCTTGATGTATCTGGTGAAGCAATGGAAGTTGAGGAACCAACCCTGTCCCTCGACGCCGTAGAAAGGCGAATTCCATCTGACCGCCTTGCGCACGTCGGGAACGGTGCGCTCGACCAGCGCGTCGAGGCGGCGGCCGACGTCACTCTTCCAGCCGGGCATCGCCGCGATATAGGCCTGGACGGGGGCGTCACCGTCGCCCTTCGCGATCTGCGGGTTGCCGCCCGAAAGGAGGACGGGTTCCTTTGCCGGTTTCTTCGTCACAGCGGGCGCTCACGGGCGTCGCGGCGGGACCGGGCAAGATAGGGCAGCGCGAACAGGTAGAGGCCGGTGAGCAGCAGCAGGACGAGCGGGAGCAGCGGCAGCACGCCCATCCACGCCGGCGGCTGGCCCTGGCTCATCGCGGCGACATAGACGATCACGCCCAGGGTGAACGCGATTGCCAGCCAGCGGTGGACCTGGCGAATCCATATGTTCCAGTTCATCCTATTCTCCCTGCGATGGGCATATGCCCGCGGCGCTCAATCCAGCCGCGCAAGAAGCGCGTCGAGCTTTTCGAAGAAGTCCCGCCAGCCCATTTTGGCGCCGCCGAAAGCCTGCTTCTGATCCGGCCGGAAGCCCGATTGTTCCATGCGCAGCCGCGTGCCCCCGTCCGTCGGCGTGAGCGTGAAGACGACGACGCTTTCCAACGCATAGGCCGGATCGTCGTTCGCGAAATTCCATGTGTAGGACAAGGTTTCGTTCGGCTTCACCGCGAGCACCTCGCAATCGAGCACCCCGCCCCACTCACCGGTCAGGTGGAAATGATGGCCGGGGACGGGCGTGAAATCGTTCTTCATCAGCCATTCGGCGATCAGATGCGGCTGGGTGAGCGCGCGCCAGAGCCGTTCGGGCGGATGGGGAAAATCGCGTTCCACGATGACGGTGCGCGTTTCGGGGTCGGTCATTGGTCCATCCTCTTGAGCAGATCTTCGAGCGCGTCGAAGCGGCGTTCCCAGAAATCGGTCATCTCGCCGGTCCATTCGACGAGCGGAGCCAGCGCACGCGGTTGCGCGGTATAGTGCGTCAGACGGCCTTCATGGCGATCGCGCACGAGGCCGGCCTGCTTGAGCACGCCGAGATGCTTGGAGACGGCAGGCTGCGAGACGCCGGCCTGGGCCGTCAGGCCGCCGACCGTCTGCTCTCCCTCGCGGCATAGCCGTTCGAAGATCGCGCGCCGGGTGGGATCGGCGAGCGTCTTGAAGAGCAGGTCGCGGGTGTCGGGCGTCAAAATGTATAACTCTCCGGCTATCGATCTGATCGATAACCACGGAGTTATATAATAGTCAAGCCGTGAATCAGACCATCCGGCTCTGTTTGACCGCGGCCTCGATGAAGCTGGCGAACAGGGGGTGCGGGTCGAAGGGCTTGGATTTCAGCTCGGGGTGGAACTGGACGCCGACGAACCAGGGATGATCCGGCCGCTCGACGATCTCCGGCAGCGTGCCGTCCGGCGACATGCCGGAGAAGATGAGGCCGCCCTTTTCGAGCGGGTCGCGATAGGCGGTGTTGACCTCGTAGCGATGGCGGTGGCGCTCGCTGATGTCGGCGGTGCCGTAGATCGACGCGACGACGCTGTTCGCCGCCAGCGTCGCCGGATAGGCGCCGAGGCGCATCGTGCCGCCGAGATCGCCGCCCGCCTCGCGCTTTTCGAGGCCGGCCTTGCTCATCCATTCGGTGATCAGGCCGACGACGGGCTCGTCGGTGGGGCCGAATTCGGTCGAGGAGGCGCCCGCGATGCCCGCGAGATCGCGCGCGCCCTCGATGCACGCCATCTGCATCCCGAAGCAGATGCCGAAATAGGGCACGCCGCGCTCGCGCGCGAAGCGGACCGACGCGATCTTGCCCTCGGCGCCGCGCTCCCCGAACGCGCCGGGGACGAGGATGGCATGGCACGGCTCCAATTTGGCGGCGATATCCGCATCGTCATGCTCGAACAATTCGGCGTCGATCCAGCGGATGTTGACCTTCACCCGGTTCGCGATGCCGCCGTGGACGAGCGCCTCGTTCAGCGACTTGTAGGCGTCCTGAAGGCCGACATATTTACCGACCACGCCGATCGTCACCTCGCCCTCGGGATTGTCGAGCCGCTCGACGATCTCGGTCCAGCGCGAGAGATCGGGCGCGGCGTCGGGGGTGATGCCGAACGCCTTCAAGACCTCCGAATCGATCCCCTCGGCATGATATTGGAGCGGGACGGCATAGATGCTGGAGGCGTCGAGCGCAGGGATCACCGCTTCCTTCGGCACGTTGCAGAACAGCGCGATCTTGGCGCGCTCACTGTCGGGGAGCGGTTTTTCACAGCGGCAGACGAGGACGTCGGGCTGGACGCCCAGGGCGGCAAGCTCACGCACCGAATGCTGCGTGGGCTTGGTCTTCAATTCGCCCGCGGCGGAGATGAACGGCACCAGCGTCACATGGATGCTGATCGAGTTGCCGCGGCCGAGCTCGTTGCGAAGCTGGCGAATCGCCTCGATGAAGGGGAGCGATTCAATGTCGCCGACGGTGCCGCCGATCTCGCACAGCACGAAATCGAGGTCGTCGGTATCGGCCTGGGCGAACGCCTTGATCGCATCGGTGACGTGCGGGATCACCTGGACGGTGGCGCCCAGATAGTCGCCGCGCCGCTCGCGCTGGATGATCTGCTGGTAGATGCGGCCCGAGGTGACGTTGTCGCTCTGATGCGCGGCGACGCCGGTGAAGCGCTCGTAATGGCCGAGATCGAGGTCGGTCTCCGCCCCGTCGTCGGTCACATAGACCTCACCGTGCTGATAGGGCGACATCGTGCCCGGATCGACGTTGAGATACGGATCGAACTTGCGGATCCGCACCTTGTACCCGCGCGCCTGGAGCAGCGCCGCAAGGCTCGCCGCCATCAAACCCTTGCCAAGCGAGGAAACCACGCCGCCGGTAATGAAAATGAACCGCGCCATGGGAATCACCGCCTAGCGTTAGAACACATGTGAGGACAAGCGCCCGATTGCCCGGGCGCGGAAATTTTTCGTGAGCGGCAGGAAACTTATTGCTGGAGCGGGACCGCGCTGTTGTCCGGCTGCGCGGGGGCGGGCGCGGCGGCAGCCGCGGCATTGTCCGCGGCGGTCGCGAACGGGGCGCCCTGCTCAGCGGGGGCCGTCGTGGGCGTTGCCGGTGCGACGGGGGCGCTGCGCGCGAGCGAGGTATCGATCGTCGTCTGGTGACGAGTCGCGGCGAGCGTGGCGAGCGCGATGCTGAGCAGCACGAACACGCCGGCGAGGATCGCCGTCGCGCGCGTCAGGAAATCGGCCGCGCCGCGCGCGGACATCAGGCCCGACGGGCTGCCCCCCATGCCCAGGCCGCCCCCCTCCGAGCGCTGCATCAGGATGACCGTGACCAGCGCCGCGGCGACGATGGCTTGCAGGACGAGGAGGAAGGTGAACATCGAAACCCTGGAAAAAGATGCGGGAAAGCGGACCGCCCGGCACATAAGCGCGCCCCGCCCCGCGATCAACCGCGATCATGAGTCGCGCGGCATTCCTGAGATATTTCGGCTGCGCACTGAAACCCGCAAGCCCCGCGGGCGTTAAGGGAGGCAGATGACAGCCCGAGATGCGGCGGCGAACGGACGGAACGAAGCAAAGGTGGCCACCCTAGCGCAGAAATCGCTGAACACATGGATGCAGGCGCTGGTCGATTACGTCCGCTCCGGCGAGCCCGACCTGACCAACCGGCAAATGGCGCTTTTGCTCGTGGTTTACCTCCGCCCCGGTCCCCATACGGTGCGCGGATTGGCGCGTTGCCTCAATGTTTCCAAGCCCGTTGTGACCCGCGCCTTGAACAGACTTGGGGCGCTGGGCTATCTGCGCCGCCAGCGCGACGACAGCGACAAGCGCAACATCTTCGTCGCGCGCACGTCTGAAGGGGCAGATTTTCTTGAAGAGTTCGGCCATTTTATCGACGAAAGGCCCCTGCCCGACGTCCACAAGGCTTCCGCGTAAGCGCTTCGCGCTGACGGCCCCGCGGGTCGTGCTGGACCCGCGGACCAACGCCGTGCGCCGCGATCTGGCCGATGTCCGACTCGCCGAATACGTATTCGCACCGCATTATGCCGCGCCGCTGCGGCGCGCGGTGCTGCGCGACACGGTGCTGCGCGAGTCCCCTGCCCCCGATGCGCCGACGATCGCCGCGCTGAAGGCCGGCGACGCGTTCGACCTGCTCGATACGACGGGCGACTATTCATGGGGCATCGCGACGCGGCACGGGCTGGTCGGTTATGTCGAGGCCGAGGCGATCGGCCCGGAGACGGCGACGGAGGCAGCGGCGTGAGCATCGACATTTTCATCGACGGCGCGGCCGGGACGACGGGGCTGGAGATTCGCGAGCGGCTGGCGGGGCGCGACGACCTGGCGCTGATCGAGATCGATCCGGCACGGCGCAAGGACCCGGCGGCGCGCGCCGAGGCGCTCAATGCCGCCGCGTTCGTGATCCTGTGCCTGCCCGACGATGCCGCGCGCGAGGCGGTGCGGCTGATCGACAATCCGCATACGCGGGTGATCGACGCCTCGACCGCGCACCGCACCGCCGACGGCTGGGATTACGGCTTCGCCGAGCTGGAGCCGGGGCAGCAGGAGCGACTCGCGCAATCGCGGCGCGTCTCCAATCCCGGTTGCTACCCGACCGGCTTTCTCGCGCTCGTGCGCCCGCTGGTGCGTGCCGGGCTGATCCCGCACGATACGCCGCTTTGTGTTAACGCTACCTCCGGCTATTCGGGCGGGGGCAAGGCGATGATCGCCACTTTCGAGGGAGGCGATGCGTCCGCGTTCCGCCCCTATGCGCTCGATCTCGCGCACAAGCACGTGCCCGAGATGCAGCGCCACGCGCGGCTCGCGCACCCTCCGATCTTCGCACCCGCAGTGGCGAACCTCTATCGCGGAATGGTCGTCGAAGTGCCGCTGCCGCTCCACGCCTTCACGCGGCGCCCGCCGCTCGCCGCGCTCGAGGAGGCACTGCGCGAGGCGTATCGCGATTCGCCGCTCGTCACCGTGATGGGGCGCGACGACACCGCGATGGTCGATATCGCCGAACATGCCGACAGCGACCGGATGACGCTGCGCGTGCGGGGCAATGACGAGGCCGGACAGGCGCGGCTGATCGCGACGCTCGACAATCTGGGCAAGGGCGCGGCGGGCGCGGCGGTACAGAATCTCAACATCATGGCGGGGCTCGATCCCGTCGCGGGGCTGCGGCTGTGAGCGCGCGGCGGACAGCAAGAAGAGGAGAAATCATGCGTCACCCGGTGGCGAAGCTGCTTCTGTTTGGCGCGACGGGCGATCTGGCCCAGCGCATGTTGCTACCCTCGCTCTACGGGCTTCATTCGGACGGGCTGCTTCCGCAAGAGCTGACGATCACCGGCACCGCGCGCTCCGATCATGACGATGCGAGTTATCGCACGTTCGCCGCCGAGGCGCTCGACGAGTTCCTGCCCGACGATCGCAAGGACACGGAGGCGATCGAGAGCTTCCTGAAACGCCTTCATTATCAGCCGCTCGATGCCACGAAGATCGAGGGGTTCGATGATCTGGCGAAGAAGATCGGTGACACTGCGGGCGGGCTCGCGATCTTCCTCTCGACCGCGCCGTCGCTGTTCCGGCCCACGATCAAGGGCCTCGAATCGGCCGGGTTGGCGGGAGCGAACGTGCGGATCGGGCTCGAAAAGCCGCTCGGCAACGACCTGCAATCGAGCCGCGACATCAACGATGCGGTGGCCGAGGTCTTCCCCGAGGAGCGCACGTTCCGGATCGACCATTATCTCGGCAAGGAGACGGTGCAGAACATCCTGGCGCTGCGCTTCGGCAACGCCCTGTTCGAGCCGGTGTGGAACGCGCGCGGGATCGAGCATGTGCAGATCACCGTTTCCGAGACGGTGGGCCTTGAAGGCCGTGCGGGATTCTACGACGATACCGGCGCGCTGCGGGACATGGTGCAGAACCACATGCTCCAGCTCCTCGCGTTGATCGCGATGGAACCGCCCGCGCATTATG
Source organism: uncultured Stakelama sp. (assembly GCA_964639855.1). Classification (GTDB taxonomy): domain Bacteria; phylum Pseudomonadota; class Alphaproteobacteria; order Sphingomonadales; family Sphingomonadaceae; genus Sphingomonas. The sequence continues at coordinate 74,811 of CAZXFY010000009.1, forward strand.
ACGGCACCGCGATCCGCGACGAGAAAGTCAAGGTGCTGCGCTCGCTGCGCACGATGATGCCCGACGAGGTGCCGCACCTCACCGTCACGGGCCAATACAATGCGGGCGCGGTGAACGGCGAGATCGTCCACGGCTATGCCGACGAGCTCGGCCATGCCTCGGGCACCGAGACGTTCGTGGCGTTGAAGGCGCATATCGACAACTGGCGCTGGCAGGGCGTGCCTTTCTACCTGCGCACGGGCAAAAGGCTGCCGACGCGGCAATCCGAAATCTACATCAAGTTCAAGCCCGTGCCGCATTCGATGTTCGCCGAGCGCGGCGGCACGCTCCAGGCGAACAAGCTCATCATCCGCCTCCAGCCCGAAGAATATGTGCGGCTGCTGGTGATGGCGAAGGAACCGGGGCTGGACCGCGAGGGCGTGCATCTGCGCGAGGTGCCGCTCAACCTCAGCCTCGACGTGCAGTTCGCGGGCACGCGGCGGCGGATCGCATACGAGCGGCTGCTCCTTGATCTGATCGAGGGAGACCCGACCTTGTTCGTGCGGCGCGACGAGGTGGAGGCGCAATGGCAGTGGATCGACGCGATCCGCGCCGGCTGGGCCGAGCATGAGGTGAAGCCCAAGCCCTATCCTTCGGGAAGCTGGGGCCCCTCTGCCGCGATCGCATTGACCGAACGCGACGGGGTGACGTGGCACGAGGAATGATCTCGTCCGTTCCCCCGGCACGACACGAACACAAGGACCGTACATGACCGAGATCGAGTGGTGGGATTATGACGATGCCGGGGAGATGGCCGAAGCGGTCGCGGGTGACGCCGCGTTCGTGATCGAGAGCGCGCTCGACGCGCGCGGCCAGGCGGTGATCGCGCTGCCCGGCGGCAAGACGCCGCTGCCGATCTACGAGAAGCTCGCGGAGAAGCAGCTCGACTGGAAGCGGGTGACGATCCTGCCCACCGACGACCGGCTGGTGCCGATGGGCGATCCGCTCTCGAACGTCACCGCGATGGCCAAGGTATTCCTGCCGCTGAAAGCGCGCGTGATGCCGATCACCAGCGAGGCGGCCGCCGATTACAAGGCGGCGGGGCGCGCGGCGGATGCGCGGTTGCAAGACGTTCACTGGCCGCTCGACCTGTGCCTGCTGGGCGTGGGCGCGGACGGGCATACCGCCTCGATCTTCCCCGGTGAAGATTTCGAGGAGGCCGTCGACGGCCCGCGCGAGCGCCGCGCAATCGGCGTGATGCCCGCCGACCTGCCCGCCGAGGCGCCGGTGCCACGCATCACCCTCACCCGCGCGGCGATGGTCACCGCCCGCGCGCTGACGCTCGCCGTCACCGGCGACGCCAAGCGCCGCGTGATCGAGGAGGCGATCGAGCAAGGCCCCTCCTCCCCCTACCCGATCGGGCGCGTGCTCGCCGATGTCGAGCTGCCCGTCGATATTCACTGGAGCCCGGCATGACGATTCATCCCGAAGTCGCCGCGGTCACGGACCGCGTCATCGAGGCATCGAAGCCGACGCGCGCGGCTTATCTGGAGCTGATCCGGCGCGAGCGCGAATCTGGGGTCGATCGGCCGCTGCTGGGCTGCGCCAACCTTGCGCACGGCTTCGCCGGCACCGCGGAGGATCGCGACGTGCTCAAATCGGGCCGCGCGATGAATATCGGTATTGTAACCGCTTACAACGACATGCTCTCGGCCCATGCGACCTATTACCGCTACCCGGAACAGATGAAGATCTGGGCGCGCGAGGCCGGCATCACCGCGCAGGTGGCGGGCGGCGTGCCGGCGATGTGCGACGGCGTGACGCAGGGCTATCCGGGGATGGAGCTGTCGCTGTTCAGCCGCGACACGATCGCGCTGGGCACCGCGATCGCATTGAGCCACGGCATGTTCGAGGGCGCGGCCCTGCTCGGCATCTGCGACAAGATCGTGCCGGGGCTGCTGATCGGCGCGCTGCGCTTCGGCCATTTGCCGATGATCATGATACCCGGCGGGCCGATGCGATCGGGCATCTCGAACAAGGAGAAGGCGCACACCCGCGAGCTTTATGCCGAGGGCAAGGCGAGCCGCGAGGAATTGCTCGATTCGGAGATCGCCGCCTATCACGACAAAGGCACCTGCACCTTTTACGGCACCGCCAACACCAACCAGATGATGATGGAGGCGATGGGGCTGCACGTGCCCGGCGCCGCCTTCGTTTCGCCCGGCACCAAATTGCGCCAGGCGCTGACGCGCGCCGCCGTCCACCGGCTCGCCGAGATCGGCTGGAACGGCAACGACTACCGGCCCTTGGGCGAGTGCGTCGATGAAAAGGCGATCGTCAACGCAATGGTCGCGCTGCTGTCGACCGGCGGATCGACCAACCACCTCATCCACCTGCCCGCGGTCGCGCGCGCGGCGGGAATCGTCATCGACTGGGAGGATTTCGACCGACTTTCCAAGGTCGTGCCGCTCCTCACCCGCGTCTATCCCAACGGATCGGCCGACGTGAATGCGTTCCAGGACGCGGGCGGACCGCCGTTCGTGATCCGCGAGCTGTTGAAGGGCGAACTGCTTCACCGTGATATCCCGACCGTCTCGGGCGACGACCTTTCGGCTTATGGCCGGATGCCCGAGCTGGACGGCGACGCGCTCGTCTGGCGCGACCTTCCCGAGACGAGCGGCGACGACGGCATCATCCGCACGATCGACGATCCGTTCCAGCCCGAGGGCGGGATGCGCATCCTGGCCGGCAATATCGGCCGCGCCTGCATCAAGGTGAGCGCGGTCGAGCGCGACCGCTGGACGATCGAGGCACCCGCGCGCGTCTTCACCGATCAGCAGCAGGTGCAGGAGGCGTTCAAGGCGGGCGAGCTGGATCGCGACGTGGTGGTGGTCGTCCGTTTCCAGGGGCCGCGCGCCAACGGCATGCCCGAGCTGCACAAGCTGACGCCGCCGCTCGGCGTGCTCCAGAATCGCGGCTATCGCGTCGCCCTCGTCACCGACGGGCGGATGTCCGGCGCGAGCGGCAAGGTGCCGTGCGCCATCCATGTCAGCCCCGAAGCGCTGGGCGGCGGGCCGATCGGCAAGGTGCGCGACGGCGACGTCGTGCGCGTGTGCGCTGAAACGGGAACGCTCGAAGCGCTGGTCGACCCGACCGAATGGGCAGCGCGCGAACTGGCAATCGCGCCGCCTGCCGCGACGGGCACGGGACGTGAGCTGTTCGCGATCATGCGCGCATCGGCGAGCGAAGCGGAGCGGGGTGCATCGGCAATCCTGGCTTCGGCAGAGTTGTGAGTAACGACCCGCAAGAGCCGGGGGAGAAAAGAAGAATGGACGTCGTCGCGGTCGATATCGGGGGCACGCACGCCCGCTTTGCCATTGCGGAGGTGGAGGCGGGGCGCGTCGTGTCGCTGGGCGAGCCGATCACGCTCAAGACCGCCGACCACGGCAGCCTTCAGCTCGCCTGGCGCGCCGCGCAGCGCGCGCTGGGACGTCCCTTTCCGCGCGCGGCGGGCATTGCCGTCGCTTCACCGATCAACGACGAGCTCATCAAGCTCACCAACAACCCCTGGATCATCCGCCCGCAGCTCATCAACGAGCGGCTGGAGGTGGACGAATGGGTGCTCATCAACGATTTCGGTGCGGTCGGCCATGCGGTCGCGCAGCTTCCCGACGACGAGTTCGTGCACCTTTGCGGGCCGGACGAGGCGTTGCCCGGGCGCGGTTCGATCACCGTCTGCGGGCCGGGCACGGGGCTGGGTGTCGCGCAGGTGTTCCGCGGCAAGGACCGCTACCACATCATCGAGACCGAGGGCGGGCACATGGATTTCGCCCCGCTCGACGGGCTGGAGGACGCGATCGTAAAACGGCTGCGCAAGACCTATACCCGCGTCTCCGCTGAGCGCATCTGCTCCGGCCCCGGTATCATCCCGATCTACGAAACGCTCGCAGCAATCGAGCATAAGGCGGTGGAAAGCCACGACGACAAGACGCTGTGGAACATGGCGCTGGAGGGCAAGGACGACCTTGCGGTGGCCGCGCTCGACCGGTTCTGCCTCGCGCTCGGCGCGGTGGCGGGCGATCTGGCCCTGGCGCACGGCCCGAAGGGCGTCGTCATCGCCGGCGGACTCGGGCTTCGGCTCAAGGACAAGCTGCTCGAATCGGGTTTCGCCCAGCGTTTCGCTGCCAAAGGGCGGTTTCAGGGGTTGATGAACTCGATCCCCGTCAAGCTGATCACCCATCCCCAGCCCGGCCTGCTCGGCGCCGCGGCCGCCTTCGCGCAGGAGCATACGTTGTGAGCAATATCGAAACCATCATGCGCACAAGCCCGGTCATCCCCGTGCTGGTGATCGACGACGCCGCAGCCGCGCGGCCGCTGGCCGAAGCGCTCGTCGCGGGCGGGCTCAAGGTGCTCGAGGTGACGATGCGCACGCCGGCCGCGATCGAGGCCATTGCCGAGATGAAGAACGTGGAAGGTGCGATCGTCGGCGCGGGGACGGTGGTGAACACCGATCAATTCCGCCAGGTGATCGACGCCGGCGCCAAGTTCATCGTCTCGCCGGGGCTGACCGAGCGGCTGGGGCGGCCGATCGTGGAGAGCGGCGTGCCGTTCCTTCCCGGCATCGCCAATGCGGGCGACATCATGCGCGGGCTCGACCTGGGCCTCACACATTTCAAGTTCTTCCCCGCCGAGACCTCGGGCGGCCTCAAGGCGCTCAAAAGCCTCGCCGCGCCCTTCTACCAATGCCGCTTCTGCCCCACCGGCGGCATCAGCGAGACGACCGCGCCCGACTGGCTGGCCTTCGACCCCGTCCTGTGCGTCGGCGGAAGCTGGGTGACCGGCGGCACGATGGCCGAAGTGGAGGCCAAGGCACGCGCGGCGGCGGGATTGGCGCGCTAGCGGATTCAGCGCCGATAACTCACATCTCCCCCCGAGCGCGGCGGATGGCATACCATTTCCGGACGTTCGCGTTGTGCTGCTCGAGCGTGTCGGCGAAGACGTGGCCGCCGGTGCCGTCGGCGACGAAATAGAGCGCGTTCGACCTGGCCGGGTTGAGCACCGCATCGATCGAGGCGCGGCCGGGGTTGCAGATCGGCCCCTTCGGCAAGCCCGTCATCGTGTAGGTATTATAATCGTTTACGGCATTCTTTTCAGATAGAAGGATACGTCGGCCGAGCGGCTTGCCGTGGGTGATCGGGTAGATGATCGTGGGATCGGCCTGGAGCGGCATGCCGCGCTTGAGGCGGTTCGAATAGACCGCAGCGACCATCCGCCGCTCGGAGGGTTTGCCCGTCTCCTTCTCCACGATCGAGGCGAGGATCAGCGCCTCGCGCGGGGTATCGACCGCAATGCCCGGCTTGCGCTGCTTCCACGCCGCCATGAGATAGCGATACATCGCCGCCTCCATCCGCGTGAGCACCGATTCGCGCGTATCGCCGCGCTGATAGCCGTAGCTGTCCGGCAGCACCGCGCCTTCGGGCGGCAGGTGCACGTCGCCGGTGAGCCCCGGCGCCTTCAGCAGGCGCTCGCGGACATAGACCGAGGGCAGGCCCTCGGGGATGGTGACGAGGCGCTGGAGCGTCTCGCCACCCTGCATCATCGCGAGGATGTCCGACTGGCTGACATGCGCGGGCAGGCGATATTCCCCCGCCTTGATCGGGGTCGAGCCGCCGAAGACCTTGGCAAGCAGCAGGAAGCGCCGTGACGAGGCGATCGCGCCCGCATCCTCGAGCTGGCGCGCTGCATCGGTGAGCGTCGCGCCCTGCGGGACGATGACGGTGGTGTTCTTCTCCGCCGGCCCGGCGCCGCTCCAGCTCCGGGTGAGAATGAACAGCCCCAGGATCGCCGCCAGCGCGACGAGCAGGCCGAAACAGCCGAGCTTGCGCATGTCAGTATCGCCTTCCCGCAGCCGTTCGCCCCGGAGCTTGGCGCATATGCTCCTGCGAAAGCAGGAACCCAGAGTTACGAGCGGCGGCGCCTGCAATCCTGGATTCCCGCTTCCACGGGAATACGGTAGAGGTCGACAGCCCGTCCTTCGACAGGCTCAGGGCGAACGGTGAGATCACACCGCCCGCATCACGAGGCTGGCATTGGTGCCGCCGAAGCCGAAGCTGTTGTTGAGCACGGCCTTCACCTTCCGCTCCTTGGCCTTGTGCGGCACGAGATCGACGCCCGCACAGCCCTCGCTCGGATTGTCGAGGTTGAGCGTGGGGGGCACGATCTGGTCGCGCATCGCGAGAATGCAGAAGATCGATTCGACCGCGCCCGCCCCGCCCAGCAGATGCCCGATCGCCGACTTGGTCGAGCTCATCGAAAGATCGCCGATCGCGTTGCCGAACAGGCGGCGGACCGCGCCCAGCTCCAGCTCGTCGCCGAGCGGGGTCGACGTGCCGTGGGCGTTGATATAGTCGATGTCGGAAAGATCGAGGCCGGACTTCTTCATCGCCATCGCCATCGATCGGAACGCGCCCGAGCCTTCGGGATGCGGCGCGGTGACGTGATAGGCGTCACCCGACAGGCCGTAACCGATCACCTCGGCGTAGATTTTTGCGCCGCGCGCCTTGGCACGCTCATATTCCTCCAGCACCACGACGCCCGCGCCCTCGCCCATCACGAAGCCGTCGCGATCCTTGTCATAGGGGCGGCTCGCCTTTTCGGGCGTGTCGTTGAAGCCCGTGCTGAGCGCGCGCGCCTGCGCGAAGCCGGCGATGCCGATCGGGCAGATCGCGCCCTCCGCACCGCCCGCCAGCATCACGTCGGCATCGTCCATCGCGATCATCCGCGCCGCGTCCCCGATCGAGTGCGCGCCGGTGGAGCAGGCGGTGACGACCGCGTGGTTCGGCCCCATCAGGCCGTATTTGATCGACACCTGCCCCGAGATCAGGTTGATGAGCCGGCCGTGGACGAAATGCGGCGAGACGCGGCTCGGCCCCTTTTCGTAGAGCACGATCGATTCGCTCTCGATCCCCGGCAGGCCGCCGATCCCCGCGCCGATCGAGCAGCCGGCGCGAAAACGCTCCTCCTCGCTCATCTCGACGAGGCCGGCATCCTCGATCGCCTGGCCCGCGGCGTCGATGCCGTAGACGATGAACGGATCGACCTGACGCTGGATCTTGTGATCGACGCGCTTCGAGGCGTCGAACCCGTATGCGTGATCGGCGGGCTTCACCTCGCAGGCGATGCGGCATTTCTGGTCGGACGCATCGAAACGCGTGATTGTCCCCGCGCCCGATCTGGACGCGATCAGGTTCGACCAGCTCGTCTCGACATCACCCCCGAGCGGGGTGACCAGGCCGAGACCGGTGACAACGACACGGCGCATGCCGTTTCTCTCCCATTTCCGTCACCCCGGCGGGCGCCGGGGTCTCTCAACTATGACGAGATACCAGCTTTCGCCGGCATGACGCCCTCAAACATATACAGAAACGGCCCCCGGCACCGGAAACCGGGCGGGAGCCGTCTATCGGCCAAAAGCCCAAAACAAAGGCTTTCGATCAGCCCTTATGCTCGTCGATATAGGTGATCGCGTCCTTCACGGTCGTGATCTTCTCGGCGGCATCGTCCGGGATCTCGACCCCGAATTCCTCCTCGAACGCCATCACCAGCTCGACGATGTCGAGGCTGTCCGCCCCCAGATCATCGATGAAGCTCGCATCCTCGGTCACCTTGTCGGCTTCGACGCCCAGATGCTCGACGACGATCTTCTTCACGCGATCGGCAGTCTCGCTCATGTCCCTAGTCCCTCTTTCAGCTTGGGGTTTCGTGTTTCCCGAACGCACGTAGAACGCGCGCCGTTTCCTGACAAGTGCGGTCTATCAGTTTGCGGCACCGGCCCACTCCCCCACCCGGCCACCCAAACGGCAGTATTC
>CAZXFY010000010.1:0-74834 GCA_964639855.1 uncultured Stakelama sp.
ATCAAGCAGCTCGCCTGTATGCGCGGGCTGATGGCCAAGCCCTCGGGCGAGATCATCGAGACACCGATCATCTCGAACTTCAAGGAAGGCCTGACCGTCCTTGAATATTTCAACTCCACCCACGGCGCCCGCAAGGGCCTGGCGGACACCGCGCTCAAGACGGCGAATTCGGGCTATCTCACCCGCCGTCTGGTCGATGTGTCCCAGGATTGCACGATCGTCGAGGAGGATTGCGGCACCGATCGTGCGCTGGAGATGAAGGCGATCGTCCAGGGCGGTTCCACCATCGCCTCGCTCGGCGAGCGCATTCTCGGCCGCACCACGGCGGAGGATATCGTCGATGCCAAGTCGGGCGAGGTCGTCATCCCGTCGGGCACCCTGCTCGACGAGCCGATGATTGCGCAGATCGAGGAGATCGGCGTCCAGGGCGTCAAGATCCGCAGCCCGCTGGTGTGCGAATCGAAGATCGGCGTCTGCGCCAAATGCTATGGGCGCGATCTCGCGCGCGGCACGCCGGTGAATATCGGCGAGGCGGTGGGCGTCATCGCGGCGCAGTCGATCGGTGAGCCGGGCACCCAGCTCACGATGCGGACCTTCCATATCGGCGGCGCGGCGCAGCTCAATGAGCAGTCGAACCTCGAAGCGCCCGCCGACGGCAAGGTCGAGTTCCGCGACATGCGCGTGATCGAGGACCAGCGCGGCCGGCGGGTGGTCACCAGCCGCTCGGGCGAGCTTGCCATCCTCGATGACGACGGCCGCGAGCGCGCGGTGCACCGCATCCCCTACGGCGCCTATGTGATGTTCGACGACGGCCATGTCGTCAGCAAGGGCGACCGGATGGCCGAATGGGACCCGTTCACCATGCCGGTGATCACGGAAAATCCGGGCACGGTGAAGTATCAGGACCTGATCGACGGCAAGACGCTGACCGAGCAGGCCGACGAGACCACGGGCATCACCCAGCGCGTCGTCACCGAATATCGTGCGCCTGCGCGGTCGAAGGAGGATCTGCGCCCGCGCCTGACGCTGCTCGATAGCGATTCGGGCGAGGCCGGGCGTTACCTGCTCGCGCCGGGGGCGGTGATCTCGGTCGAGGACGGCGCTGAGGTGAAGGCGGGCGACGTGCTGGCGCGTGTCGCGCGCGAAAGCGCCAAGACGCGCGACATCACGGGCGGTCTGCCGCGTGTCGCCGAGCTGTTCGAGGCGCGCAAGCCCAAGGAGAATGCGATCATCGCCAAGGTTTCCGGCCGGGTCGTGTTCGGCAAGGACTACAAGGCGAAGCGCAAGATCGGCATCCAGCCCGAGGATGGCGGCGAGGTCGTCGAGTATCTGGTGCCCAAGTCGAAGCCGATCGACGTTCAGGAAGGCGATTACGTCAAGCGCGGCGACAATTTGATCGGCGGTAGCCCCGATCCGCACGACATCCTCGAAGTCCTCGGCATCGAGGCGCTCTCCGAATATATGGTCTCGGAGATTCAGGAGGTCTATCGGCTCCAGGGCGTGAAGATCAACGACAAGCACATCGAGGTGATCGTTCGCCAGATGCTGCAGAAGGTCGAGATCACCGACGGCGGCGACACCACGCTGCTGGCGGGCGAGCAGGTCGATCGCGAGGAGATGGACGCGATCAACGCCCGGCTCGAGAAGAAGCAGGCGCCCGCGCAGGGCAAGCCGATCCTGCTCGGCATCACCAAGGCGTCGCTGCAGACCCGCAGCTTCATCTCGGCGGCGTCGTTCCAGGAGACCACCCGCGTCCTCACCGAGGCGGCGGTCCAGGGCAAGCAGGACACGCTGATCGGCCTCAAGGAGAACGTGATCGTGGGCCGGCTGATCCCGGCGGGCACGGGCGCGGGCATGAACCGCCTGCGCATCGCCGCCACCAGCCGCGACGCCGCGCTGCGCGCGCAGCAGCGCAAGCTCCAGGAAGCGCTCATCGCCGCCGAAACGGCGGAGGAAGAGCATGCGGCCGAGCTGGCGCAGGACCCGATCGACGCGACGGTCACGTCCGACGCGCTCGAAAAGGTCGAGGTGTCGGGCGACGGCAGCGACGAGGCCGCGGGCGACTATCTGAACAAGGAGGATTGATCCTCCGGGTTCGGGTAGCACCCGAGCAACAAAAGAGCCGCCGTCCGTGATGCCGGGCGGCGGCTTTTTCGCGAGATCGTCATGCCAGCGAAAGCTGGCATCTCTTCGTAACCGGGAGACTCCAGCTTTCGCTGGCGTGACGGTCACATCCGCACGATCCGCGTCCCCAGCCGTTCGGCTTCCTCCGGATCGTGCGTCACCATCAGCACCGGCAGCCTGAGCACGTCACGGATATGCTCGATCGCGCGCATGATCTCCTCGCGCCGCGCGCGATCGAGCGAGGAGAGCGGCTCGTCGAGCAGCAGGAAGCGCGCGCCCGAGAGCAGCGCGCGCCCGATCGCCACGCGCCGCGCCTCGCCGCCCGACAAGGTGCGCGGCCAGCGGTCGAGCAAATGCCCGATGCCGAGAAAACCGACGGTATCGTCGACATCGAGCGACGTGCCTTCATGTCGACCGTACCGCAGGTTCGCCCGCACGCTGAGATGCGGAAACAGCCGCGCCTCCTGAAAGACGTAGCCCGCACGGCGCTTCTCCGGCGGCACGTCCACGCCCGCGCCCGCGTCGAACAGCGTCTCGCCCGCAACGCGGACATGGCCCCAATCGGGCGTCAGCAGCCCCGCGATCATGTTGAGCACGCTCGTCTTGCCCGCGCCCGACGGGCCGAACAGCACCGTCAGCCCCTCGTCCGCCGCGAATGCCGCGCCCACCTGCACGTCGTCGAACCTCTTGGTGACGTCGATCTCAAAGGACATGGCGGATCCGTCCGCTGCGCCGCGCGAGCACTTCAGAGGCGACCAGCGCGGCGAGCGACAGTGCGACCGACAATAACGCGAGCCGCAGCACCTCGCCCTCGCCGCCGGGCCGCTGGAGCGCCGAATAGATGGCGAGCGGCAAGGTGCGCGTCTCGCCCGGCACGTTGGAGACGAAGGTGATCGTCGCGCCGAACTCGCCGATCGAGCGCGCGAAGCCCAGCACCATGCCCGCGAGCACCCCCGGCACGCTCAAGGGCAACGTCACGCTCCAGAACACCCGCCATGGCCCGGCACCCAATGTCCGCGCCGCATGTTCGAGCCGCGGATCGACCGCCTCGATCGACAGCCGCATCGCGCGCACCATCAGCGGCAGCGCCATCACGCCGGCCGCGATCGCCGCGCCCGTCCAGCGGAACAGCACGCTCGCGCCGAACCACGCTTCCAGCGGCTCGCCGACCGGCCCCTCGGGCCCGAACGCCATCAGCAGCAGCCAGCCGGTGACGACCGGCGGCAGCACCAGCGGCAGGTGCACCAGCGCATCCAGCAGCACCTTCCCCGGAAACCGCCATCGCGCGAGCATCCAGGCGAGCCCGAACGCGATCGGCAAGGCCGTCGCCATCGCCGCCGCGCCCACCCGCAGCGACAGAAAAACGACGGTCCATTCTTCCGCGGTCAGAATCGGTGCTCTCCTTCATCATCACGCGAAGGCGGGACGTTTGCGTAAGCGGTTGGTTCGATATTGGGATTGACAGGGGTTTGTGGAGTAGCGGTTACTGGGCCGTCTTTGGTCATTTTGGCGTTTGGTGGGCGGAGTCCGGCTGTTAGCCGCCGCATCCCCACCTCCACAGCTCTCACGGTAGAGAATCACACACCTGCTACTTAGGCAAACGTCCCGCGTTCGTGGGAAAACACCGAATGTTCTGATTGGCAGGCCGAAATTCGCCCTTATTCCGCCAACCCTGCGAGCTTGCCCGCGTCCACCGCGGCGACGGCCTGCTTGAGCGTGTCGATCGAGGGCGCCTCGCCCTCGGCCGAGACCGCGAAGCGGCTTGCGATCACCGTCGAATAGCTGCCCCGGTTCGCGCTGTTGTTCCACTTCTCGCTCACCGCATTGCCGTTCTCGATCGTGCTCCTTTCGTAGCCGGTCTCGGTCTGGCGGCTCGATTGGCCCGACAGCGTGCCGCCCATCGTCGCCAGCGCGCCCAGCGCGCCGACATCGGTGATCGAGAGCGTGAACGACCGGTCGCCCGACGTATAGCGCGCCTCGGCATTGCTGCCGCCGATCCCGGCCGCGGCGCCGCCCTGGCTCGAAATCTCGGTGCGCGCCCAGCCGGCGATGCTGGCGGGCAGCATCGCCTGGAGCGTGGCGGGCGCGACGGGCTCGATCTCGCCCGATTGCATCTTCTTCGCCGTTTCCTCCATCCGCTTGGAGGCGGCGTCGAGCTTGCCGAGATCGATGCTGCCGCCGCCGGGCACGCTCACGGTGCCGCCGGCCGCGCCCAGCGTCGGCACCGCGGGCGGCGCGATCCGCGAGGCGATCGCCGTCGTGACCATGCCGACCACGAAGAACAGCACGATCGCCGCGACGATTGTCGCGATCGTGTAGCCCATCGCCTTTGCGGGCGGCGCTTTCATCAGGATCGGCAGGCCGAAATAGAGGAGATAGAGGCTGTAGAGCCCAAGCAGCGCCCCCAGCCAGCCGAGGCTCGGCACGATCTGGAGGATCGCGGCGATCCATGCCGCGGTCGCCGAATAGGCGGCAACCTTGGTCGCCTGCACCATGCTCTTGGTCGCCTCGAAGGTCGGCGCGAGCGCATTGATGATCCAGGCGAGCAGCGCCACGCCGACGAATGCCATCACATAGCCGATGATCGCGGTCGTGATCGCGCTGCCGATGCTCGGGCGGTAATGAAAACCGAACGCGCCATAGCCGAAGACGAGCGCGCCGATCAGCCCCGCGACCGGCCCGATCGCGGCGAGCGGCGCCACCCAGCCCTTGTAGATCGCCCCCGTGGTCGTGGTCTCCGCGTCGATGACGGGCCATTCGGCCCTGGGCTGCAGCAGGATGCGCTTGATGCGGTCGCCCATGCCGGCGGGTTGCCGGTTGCCGAGTTCCTGTCCGTCGTCGAATTGCGTCGCCATGTCGGTCCTCTCCCTGTTCCGTTCCGCTGCCGGCACGAACATGCCCCGCCACGGGCGCTCATGGATTGGATCGACACGACATCGCCGCGTCGATTGCGGCACGCGATAGGCTCGCCCATATAGCACGGCATGAACGGTATCGAAACGAAATGGCACGGCACCACGATCGTGTCGGTCCGCAAGGGCGGCAAGGTCGTGATCGCGGGCGACGGGCAGGTCTCGATGGGCCAGACGATCATGAAGCCCAACGCGCGCAAGGTCCGCCCCTTGGGCGACGGCAGCGTCATCGCGGGCTTCGCGGGCGCCACCGCCGACGCCTTCACCCTGTTCGAGCGGCTGGAGGCCAAGCTCGAACGCCATCAGGGCCATCTGATGCGCGCCGCGGTCGAGCTCGCCAAGGATTGGCGCACCGACAAATATCTGCGCAACCTCGAAGCGCTGATGATCGTCGCGGACAAGGACGTGACCCTGGTGCTGACCGGCAACGGCGACGTGCTCGAGCCCGACGGGGGCATCACCGCGATCGGCTCGGGCGGCAATTACGCGCTCGCCGCCGCCCGTGCGCTGGCCGAATACGAGCCCGACGCCGAAACGCTCGCCCGCCGCGCGATGAAGATCGCCGCCGAGATCTGCGTCTATACCAACGACCAGCTCACCGTGGAGACGCTCGATAGCGATGGGTGAGCTTTCCTTGTGCTCCTGCGAAAGCAGGAGCCCAGAGTCGCAGGCGTTGCGCCCGGTTCCCCTGGGCTCCCGCTTTCGCGGGAGCACCGGCATTTCAAGGCGCACGGTCCTCGCCGCCGGTGCGAGCCTCGCGCTCCCCGGCTGCGCGGCGACGGTCGCCCGCCCGCTCGCGCATCCTGCCGCTCCCTGCCTTCCGCGCGTGCAGGTCTCCCGCGATCGCCTCATTCGCGAACTGGTCGGCCTGCGCCCCTACCGCCCCTCGGGCTTCGTCGTCCGCGCCGACACGCTCGGCCCCAAGCGCCTCGTCCACAATTACGGCCATGGCGGCGCCGGCATTACGCTCGCCTGGGGAACCTCGCGCCTTGCGACCAATCTCGGCCTGCAAGGCCATGCCGGCCCGGTCGCGGTGATCGGCGCGGGCGTCGTGGGCCTCACCACCGCGCGGCTGGTGCAGGAGGCGGGCTATGAGGTGACGATCTACGCCGCCGCGCTCCCGCCCGACACGACCTCGAACATCGCGGGCGGCCAATGGTATCCCTCGCTCCTCTACGATGGCGACGCGATCACGCCCGCCTTCGAGGCGCAGCTCGTCGCGGCGGCCTCCTATGCCTATCAGCGCTACCAGATCCTGATCGGCGACGATTACGGCGTGCGCTGGATGACCAACTACATCCTCACCGATACGCCGCCGACCGAGAGCCGCACCGACCGCCTCCTCCGGGGCATGCTCCCCCAATCGCGGACACTCCGCGCCAGCGAGCATCCGTTCGACAGCCCCTATGCGAGCGCGTTCACCGGCATGATGATCGAGCCGCCCCGCCTGCTGCGCGCCTTGATGCGCGACATCCGGCTGGCGGGCGGCGCGATCCACGTCCGCGATTTCCGTACGCCCGCCGATCTGCTCGCGCTGCCCGAGGGGCTGGTCTTCAACTGCACCGGCCTCGGCGCGAACCGGCTGTTCGGCGATACCGAGCTTCAGCCGATGCGCGGCCAGCTCGCCGTGCTGCTTCCCCAGCCCGAGATCGACTATGCGCTGGAGACGGGCGGGGGCATGTACATGTTCTCGCGCAGCGACGGCATCATCCTCGGCGGCACCGCCGACTACGGCAATTGGTCCACCGCGGTCGATCCCGCGACCACCGAGGGCCTTCTGCGCGTCCATGCCGGCATTGCCGGGCGCATCCGCTGTTGATCCTCGCCGCCGCGCTCCCGATATGCGGCCCAACGCCAATTTCGAGACACGAATGAACGATCCCCTCACGCCCAAAGCCATCGTCGCCGCCTTGGACGAGCACATCATCGGCCAGAAGGATGCCAAGCGCGCCGTCGCGGTCGCGCTCAGGAACCGCTGGCGCCGTCAGCAGCTCGATCCCGAGCTGCGCGACGAGGTGACGCCCAAGAACATCCTGATGATCGGCCCCACCGGCTGCGGCAAGACCGAGATTTCGCGTCGGCTGGCCAAGCTCGCCGACGCGCCGTTCGTCAAGGTCGAGGCGACCAAGTTCACCGAGGTCGGCTATGTCGGCCGCGACGTCGAGCAGATTGCGCGTGATCTGGTCGAGGAGGCGATCCGGCTGGAGAAGGAACGCCGCCGCGCCGCCGTGAAGGACAAGGCCGAGGAGGCGGCGGTGAACCGCCTGCTCGACGCGCTGACGGGCAAGGACGCCTCCACCGCGACGCGCGAGGCGTTCCGCCAGCGCTTCTTCGACGGCCACCTCAACGACAAGGAGATCGAGCTGGAGCTGGAAGCCCAGCCGCAGATGCCGTTCGAGATTCCGGGCGGCGGCTCGGTCGGGATGATCAATCTCTCCGACATGATGGGCAAGGCGTTCGGCGGCGGCCAGAAGAAGCGCCGCAAGCTCACCGTCGCGGCCGCCTGGGAGAAACTGGTCGAGGAGGAAGCCGACGCCCGGCTCGATCAGGACGAGGTCAGCCGCGTCGCGCTGTCGGACGCGGAGGAGAACGGCATCGTCTTCCTCGACGAGATCGACAAGATCGCGGTCTCCGACGTGCGCGGCGGCTCGGTCAGCCGCGAGGGCGTCCAGCGCGACCTGCTGCCGCTGATCGAGGGCACCACCGTCGCGACCAAATACGGCCCGATGAAGACCGACCATATCCTCTTCATCGCGAGCGGAGCCTTCCATGTCGCCAAGCCCAGTGACCTGCTGCCCGAGCTACAGGGCCGCCTGCCGATCCGCGTCGAGCTGTCGGCGCTCACCGAGGACGATTTCGTCGCGATCCTTTCCGACACCAGGGCGTCGCTGCCGCAGCAATACCAGGCGCTGATCGGCACCGAGGGGGTTGCGATCGAGTTCGCGGAGGAAGGGATCAAGGCGGTCGCCCGCATCGCGGCGGAGGTCAACGGCCAGGTCGAGAATATCGGCGCCCGCCGCCTCCAGACGGTGATGGAAAAGCTGCTGGAGGAGGTGAGCTTCGATGCCGAGAACCGCTCCGGCGAAACGCTCGTGATCGACGCCGCCTATGTCGAGCAGCAGCTCGCGACCATCGCCCGCAACACCGATCTCAGCCGCTTCGTGCTTTGACGGCACCGCCCCCAGCCTCCAGGCCCGTTCATGCTGAGCTTGTCGAAGCACGTCGTCGCAAACGCGTCCTTCGACAAGCTAAGGGCGAACGGATCAGCGAGAAATCCGCTCAGCTCGCCACCTTCTTATACTCCTTGAACGGCCCCATCCGGCAATAGCCCGACGGGATCGTCCCGCCCGGATCGAGCGTGCGGAACATGTCGTTCCTGCACAAGCGCCCGGTCTTGATCTCGACGATGATCGTCTGGCCCTCGCGCAGCGACGGGCACGATCCGATCAGGTCGTTGCGCCAGATGGTCCCGCCGGTCTGGCGATAGAGCAGGGCGGTGTTGCCGATGATCTGCGGCCCGCTGGCGAATTTCTGGTCGATGCAATCCTCGGTCTCGCCGGTCGCGACATAACCGTCGAGCGCTTCGGCCAGGTCCTTCTCGCCCTCGGCGCGGATCTGCTCTTGATACTGGCTGCCGGCGCATGCCGAAAGCGCTGCGGCGGCGATCAGGATGGGAAGGGCGCGCATGGCAATCACCTCTTATAGGGGATGAAGTCGCCGAGCGAGCAGCTTCCGCTCGGCATGCTCGATCCGGGCGAGACGGTATGGATGATCTCGCCGCGGCACAATCGGCTGGTCGGGGTCCTGGTCACGACGATGTCGCCGTGCGCGAGCCCGAAGCACCCGCCGCTCACATTGTTGCGATAGATTTCGCGCGGCGACACGCGATACAGGATCGTGCCGGCATAGGTCTCGATATTGTTGACCCGCGTCTGGTCGATACAATCCTTCGGCTCGCCCGCGGTCAGTCCTTCGAGCGAGTCGGCGATCTCGGCCTCGGCCTTGGCGCGGCGTTCGGCCTCGGCGGCCTGGTTCTGGGCGCTGGCGCAGCCGCCGAGCAGCGCGAGCGCGATCAAGGGAAGTCGGGACATGGTACCTCCAGTTCACCCCTTTCGCGGCCCCCCGTTCTCAAGACGGAGTCACCCGCGGAATTCATCCTTCGCACGCCGCCGCCGGTTCAATTCCTCGGCCGAGCGCGCGCGCATGAACGGATTGGTCGCCTTTTCCGCGCCGATCGTGGTCGGCACCGTCGGCCGCCCCTCGGCCCGCGCCGCATCGACCGCGCGCATTCTCTCGACGATCGAATCGTTGTCCGGTTCCGCCACGAGCGCAAAACGGCCGTTCGATTGCGTATATTCGTGCGCGCAATAGACGATCGTGTCGTCGGGCAGCGCCGCCAGCCGTTGCAAATTGTCGAACATCTGCGCCGCGTCGCCCTCGAACAATCGCCCGCATCCCATCGCGAACAGCGTATCTCCGACGAAGACGAGGTGATCCCGCGCGACATGGTAGCTGATATGCCCGGCGGTATGCGCGGGTGTCTCCCACACGGTCGCGACATGATCGCCGAGCCGCACCGTGTCGCCCTCGCGCAGCGGATGGTCGAGCGTCGGAATCTTCGCCGCCTCGGCCGCCGGGCCGTAGACCTCGGCCGCCGTCGCGGCCTTCACCTCGGCATTGCCGCCGGTATGGTCGGGGTGCCAGTGCGTGTTCCAGATCGCACCGATCCGCCATCCGCGCGCCTCGGCCTCGGCGAGCACCGGCGCCGCTTCGGCCGGATCGACCACGATCGTCTCTCCGCTCGCCTCGTCATGGGCGAGCCAGATGTAATTGTCGCTGAGCGCCGGAATGCGAACGATCTCGATCATGCTTCCTCTCCCATCGCGGCGAGCGCGGCGCTGCCGAGCTCGTGGGTCAGCGCCGCCGCACTCGTTTCGCGCACCAGCGGCGCGCTCTGGCCCGCCCAGAGCGGCGAATAGTCCGCGCGGCCCCGCTTCTCGGCCGCCGCGCGCAGCGGCGCCAGCAGCGCGGAGGCATAGGGGAAGGGCGGGGCGGCCGCGCTCACCGGCCCCAGCGCGCGCATCAGCCGGTTGCGGATGCCGCGCGCGCTGCGCCCGGAAAACAGGTTGGTGAAGGCCGTGTCCGCCGCCGCGGGCGTGCCGAGCAGCGCGCGGTGCATCGGCGATATCAGGCTTTCGGGCGTCGCGAGATAGGCGGTGCCCACCTGCACCGCGCTCGCGCCGAGCGCGAAGGCCGCGGCGACACCCGCCGGCGTGGCGATGCCGCCTGCCGCGATCACCGGCAGCTCGACCGCCGCGACGATCTGCGGCACCAAGGCGGCGAGCCCGACCGGCTGGTGATCGTCGAGAAACCAGCCCGCATGCCCGCCCGCCTCGAACCCCTGCGCGACGATCGCATCGACGCCCCGCGCGGCCAGCCAGCGCGCTTCCTCGGCGGTCGTGGCGGTGCCGATGACGAACGCGCCGGTCGCGCGCACCCGCTCGATCAATCGCGGTTCGGGCAATCCGAAATGAAAGCTCGTGATCTCGGGCCGCGTCCGCTCGACAAGGGCGCACATCGCGGCGTCGAAGGGCCGGCGCAGCGGCGGCGGCGCGTCGGGCTCGGCGATCCCCTCTTCGGCATAGAAGGGCGCGAGCGCCTTCCGCCACGCGCTTTCGTCGGGCGCCGGGCCGATCGTGTGGCAGAAGAAGTTGAGGTTGAGCGGCCCCGAATGGCGCGCGCGTACCTCGGCGATCTGGGCCGTCGCCGCCTCCGTGGAGAGCAGCGCGCAGGGCAGCGATCCGATGCCGCCCGCGCCGATCACCGCCGCGGCAAGATCGACGCCCCCGGCGCCCGCCATGGGCGCCTGGATCAGCGGATAGCGCGCGCCCAGGCGCCGCAACACGTCGGTCGCGTTCACCAGCTTCCGCTGTTGGGCATCGACGCCCAGGGTTCGGCCGGCTCGAGATGCCCGTCCTGGAGCAATTCGATCGAGATGCCGTCCGGCGTCCTGACGAACGCCATGTGGCCGTCGCGCGGCGGCCGGTTTATCGTCACGCCCGCGTCCATCAGCCGGCGGCAGGTCTCGTAGATGTCGTCGACGCGATAGGCGAGATGCCCGAAATTACGCCCGCCCGAATAGGTTTCGGGCGCGCTGCCGTCCTCGGGCGGCCAGTTCCAGGTCAGCTCGACCTCGGCCTCGCCCTCCTGCCCCGGTGGCGCCATGAAGATCAGCGTGAAGCGCCCTTTCTCGTTCTCCATCCGGCGGACTTCCTTCAGCCCCAGCAGCTCGAAGAAGCGAATCGTTGCGTCGGGATCGGCCACGCGGATCATCGTGTGGAGATATTTCATAGGGCGGCTCCTTCGCTTTTCCCCGAAGATAGGGCCGCGTACCGAGGCGCGCCACCCGTCCGCTACAGCCGCCGCACCAGCCGCACGGCCTCGGCGATCCAGGGCGGATCGGCGACCACCTGCTGGCGCGCGCCCGCGCCGGGCGGGAGCAGGTGGAGCTTGCCGGGCGTGCCTGCCTCGCGCCCGATCAGCCGGCCGAACAGGAAGCGCCCCGCCGCGCGCGGGACGAGCACGTCGCGGTTGAGCGCCCGGCCGAAATCGTCGGGCGCCAGCCGCGCGCACCAGATCTCGTCGCCCGCGCGATAATCGCCCACGCTGTCGCCCACCGTGATCGCGACATATCCGGCCTCGGGAAGCGGCGGCGTGACCGTCGCGGACCGGGTCGGCGCCTGCGCGCCCGCGGCGGTGAGGGTCGCCGCCACCGGCAGATCGGCGCGCTCGGGCAATTTGACGAGATCGGCCGCCGTGACGCCGAGCGCCGCCGCGATCCGGTTGAGCCAGCCGACCGATACGGTGCGCGTGCCCGTTTCCAGCCGCCCGATCGTCTGCGCCGTGGTCGGCGGCGCGCAGCGCCGCGCCACATCCTCCAGCGTCAGCCCCTTCGCTCGTCGCACTTCGCGGATCGCGGTGATCATCGCGCGCCTCCTGTAACCAGATCGGTTTCTCTCTGTCCTACAGATGCGCCGCTATGGCAAGCGCTCCGTGCGACTCGACGAGAACGGAGGAATTTCATGCGCGAGCTGGCGGAACGGAGCATCGACGAACATGATGTGGTGCGGGGCGGGGCGCGCGATCGGCGGCGGCGCAGCGTCACCGTCAACCTTGCGGAATCGCCGCTGTCGTGGCTCGCCTCACGCAACATGGTGTCGCCGCGTCAGGTCGAGGCGGGCGAGCGGCTGCGCGCCGATTACGAACGCGCCGCGCTGGCGCCGAGCGTCACGATGCGCTGGGATGCGGCGCCGCGATCGCCGCGCGGCATGCGCGATACGCTCGATCCCGCCACCGCGCAGATCGCCGCCAAGCGCCGTTTCGATGCCGCGATCGCAAACATCGGCCCCGGCCTTTCCGATATCCTGTGGCGGGTGGTGTGCGCGGGCGAGGGGCTCCCCGCCGCCGAACGCGGTCTCGGCTGGCCGGCGCGCGCGGGAAAGCTCGTCCTCGGCCTGGCGCTTGATCGCCTCGCCGATCACTATCGCCTGCCGTGACGGGGATCGGCCGCATGCGTTTCGCGCAACCTTTGCAAACTTCCACGCGCCGCCGCTGAAGATCGATCGCTTGAACCGGCAGGCCGGTCGGGCAATGGCGGCACGATGACGTCGCCGCTCACCCGCCGTTCGATCTTCGCGCAGGCCTGGCCGATCATGCTCGGCCAGACGACGGTGCCGCTCGTCGGCCTCGTCGATACGGCGGTGATCGGGCGGACGGGGGACGCCGCCGCGCTGGCGGGCGTCGCGCTCGGCACGACGATCATCAACTTCCTGTTCTGGTCGTTCGGCTTCCTGCGCATGGGGATGACGGGGATGACCGCGCAGGCCGAGGGCGCGGGCGACACGGGCGAGGTCGAGGCGATGCTTCTGCGCGGCCTCGCGCTCGGGTTCGGGCTGGGGCTGGCATTGTTCGCGCTCCAGCTCGCGCTCATCCCCGCCGCCTTCGCGCTGCTCGCGGGCGGTGAAAGCCTCGATGCGGCCGCGAAGGGCTATGTCGCCGCCCGCTTCCTCGGCGCGCCGGCCTCGCTTGCCGTGTTCGCGATCAACGGCTGGCTGCTCGGGCTGGGGCGCACCCGCGCCGCACTCGCGCTCCAGATCGTGATGAACCTCGTCAATGGCGGGCTCGACATCCTGTTCGTCTGGCATTTCGGGATGGGTGCACGCGGCGTGGGGCTGGGGACGGCCTGCGCCGAATGGACCGCGCTCGTCACCGGCGTGCTGATCGCGAGCCGCTATACGGGCGGCCTGGCGGTATTCGGCCGATTGCGCGCGCGCGCCTTGTTCGCGCGTGCGGCGATCAAGCGCCTGTTCGCGGTCAATGCGGACATCATGGTGCGCACGCTCGCCTTGCTCCTGCTTTTCGCGTGGTTCACCAATGCCGGCGCGCGGTTGGGAGCGAAGACGCTGGCGGCCAATCAGGTGCTGATGCAGTTCGTCAGCGTCGCCGCCTTCGTGCTCGACGGCTTCGCCTTCACCGCCGAATCGCGCATCGGGCAGGCGATCGGCGGCGGCTCGGCAGAGGCCATGCGCCGCGCGATCCGCCTGACGGGCGAGTTCTGCCTCGCCGCCGGAATCGCCTTCGCGATCCTTTTCTGGGCGATCGGCCGCCCCTTCATCGATCTGCTCACCAGCAACGCCGACGTCCGCACGCTCGCCGCCGCTTTGCTTCCCTTCGCCGCGATCGTCCCCGCGATCGGCGCGCCCGCCTGGCTGCTCGACGGGATCTTCATCGGCGCGACGCGCGGGCGCGCGCTGCGCAACGCCGCGATCCTCGCCAGCGCCGCCTATATCGCGACCGATCTCGTGCTTCGCCCCTTCGGCGCCTGGGGCATGTGGAGCGCGCTCGTGCTGAGCTACGTCTATCGCGCGCTCGCGCTGGGGGCGTATCTCCCCGCATTGCTGCGCTCTGTTGCGCTTGCGAAGACAGCACCGTAGAGCGCCCGCGCGAACCAATCTGGAGTCGATCATGTCCGAGAAGATCAATCGAGTCGTTCTTGCCTATTCGGGCGGGCTGGACACGAGCGTGATCCTCAAATGGCTCCAGCAGACCTATGATTGCGAGGTCGTCACCTTCACCGCCGATCTCGGCCAGGGCGAGGAGCTTGAGCCCGCGCGCAAGAAGGCGGAGGCCGCGGGCGTCGCACCGAATCACATCTTCATCGACGATCTGCGCGAGGAATTCGTCGCCGATTACGTCTTCCCGATGATGCGCGCCAACGCGCTCTACGAGGGGCTGTACCTGCTCGGCACCTCGATCGCGCGCCCCCTGATCGCCAAGCGCCAGATCGAGATCGCGCGTCAGGTCGGTGCCGATGCGGTCGCCCACGGCGCGACCGGCAAGGGCAACGATCAGGTCCGCTTCGAGCTGGGCTATTACGCGCTCGCACCGGACATCAAGGTGATCGCACCGTGGCGCGAATGGGATCTGAACAGCCGCACCGCGCTGATCGACTTCGCCGAGAAGCACCAGATTTCGGTGCCCAAGGACAAGCGCGGCGAATCGCCTTTCTCGACCGACGCCAACCTCCTCCACACTTCGTCCGAAGGGAAGGTGCTCGAGGATCCGTGGGAGGAAGTGCCCGATTACGTCTATTCGCGCACCGCGAACCCCGAGGACGCGCCCGACGCGCCCGAGATCATCACCATCGATTTCGAGAAGGGCGACGGCGTGGCCCTCAACGGCGAGGCGATGAGCCCCGCCACGCTGCTCGCGGCGCTCAACGATCTCGGCCGCAAGCACGGCATCGGCCGGCTCGATCTCGTCGAGAACCGCTTCGTCGGCATGAAGTCGCGCGGCATGTACGAGACGCCGGGCGGCACGATCTACCACGCCGCGCATCGCGGCATCGAGCAGCTCACGCTCGATCGCGGCGCGGCGCACCTCAAGGACGAGCTGGCGGTGCGCTATGCCGAGCTGGTCTATAACGGCTTCTGGTTCGCGCCCGAGCGCGAGATGCTCCAGGCCGCGATCGACCACAGCCAGGAAAAGGTGGCGGGCACGGTGCGGCTCAAGCTCTACAAGGGCGGCGTCCATGTCGTCGGCCGCACATCGCCCCATTCGCTCTATTCGGAGAAAGTCGTCACCTTCGAGGACGATCAGGGCGCCTACGACCAGCGCGACGCCGAGGGCTTCATCAAGCTGAACGCGCTCCGGCTTCGGCTGCTGGGGCGACGCGACGGCAGGTGACAAGACTTCGTTAACCCTGATCTCCTAGGCCGGATGCTCGGGAGGCGAGCATATGGCCAGGGACGATCGCGAGGTTCGCGCCGCGGCGGCGGGCATCGCCGCCATCGCGCTCTACATGGCGGCCGTGCTCGCCAGCGGGCGTGTCGATCCGGCCGATTTCGCGCACCTGCTCTCGATCTATCTCAAGGGCGCGATCGCGTTGTGGATGGTGTTGTGCTTCGGCGCTTTGCTCGTGCTGCTGGCGAAGCACGCCCGCCCGCCCGAGGGCGAGCTGCGCGTATCGCCGCTCGTGGTGATCGCGCGCTATCTCGCCGAGCGCTGGCGCCGCGACCATTTCCTCTCGCTCTGCTGGCCGCCGCTGCTGTTCGCGACGCTGATGGCCTCGTTCAACGCCTTCAAGCAGATGGTGCTTCCGGGTGCCGGCTTCGCCTTCGATCCGCTCTTCGCCCAGATCGACCGCGCGCTCTTCCTCGGCCACGATCCGTGGCGCGTGACGCATGCCCTGTTCTCGCCGATGGCGACCTACGTCATCGATCGCGCCTATCACGGCTGGTTCGCGCCGATGTCGCTGGGCGTGCTGCTGTGCGCGTTCGGCGGGCGTCGGAGCTACCGCCTGCGGACGCAATATCTGCTGAGCTACATCGCGGTCTGGATCGTGATCGGCAGCGTCTTCGCCTGGCTGCTCGCGTCCGCGGGGCCGTGCTTCGATCCGCTGATCGCGGGCGGCGCGCCCGGCTTCCAGCCGCTGCTCGACCGGCTCGCGCAGGATCAGGCGGCAATCCGGCAGGCGATCCCCGGCGCACATCTCACAGCGCTCGCCAACCAGCATGCGCTGCTCGCCTCCTACGGGTCGAGCGAGCTCGCGATCGGCGGCGGGATTTCGGCGATGCCGTCGGTGCACAACGGCCTGTCGGCGCTGTTCGCGCTCGCCGCGTTCCGGCTGTGGCGTCCGCTCGGCTGGGTCGTAGCGGCCTATGCGCTCATGATCTGGATCGGCTCGATCCATCTCGGCTGGCATTATGCGATCGACGGAATCGTCTCGATCGCGATGACGCTCGGCATCTGGCGCGTGGCGGGCCGCATCGCCGACCGGCTGGAACGCCCGCTGTTCGCCCGCGCCCCGGCACTCGCCCCCGCCGCCTGAATCGCGCTTGGAGCCTGTTTGAGAATGCGCCTTTCGGCGCAGCGGGCCGGCGCCGCTTCTGAAATCGCCCTTTTCGCGATTTCTCAAACGGTCTCTTAGCTGTTGCAGCCCCGATCCCACCGCCCCTAAAGGCCGGGGATGGACCGTTGGGGCGACTGGTGGAACAGGCGGTGGCTGCTGGCAGCGCTGGTCGTGCTCGCGATCGTGCCGCTGCTCTGGCCGACCATCCCGCCGCTGGTCGATCTGCCCGGCCATATGGGGCGCTATCGCGTCCAGCTCGATTACGGCGACCATGCCTGGCTGCGCGACTGGTATTCGTTCAAATGGGCGCTGATCGGCAATCTCGGGATCGATCTGCTGATCGAGCCGCTCGGGCGGCTGCTGGGCCTGGAGCTCGCGGTCAAGCTGATCGTAATGACGATCCCCGCGCTCACCGTCAGCGGCCTGCTGTGGATCGCGCGCGAGGTGCACGGGCGCGTCCCCGCGACCGCCTTGTTCGCGCTGCCGATCGCATACAGCTATCCCTTCCATTTCGGCTTCGCGAACTTCGCGTTGTCGATGGCGCTGGCGCTCAACGCTTATGCCTTGTGGCTCAGGCTGGGGCGCCTCGATCGCATCCGCCTTCGTACCGCGATCTTCGTGCCGCTCTCATGCCTGCTCTGGCTCTGCCACACCTATGGCTGGGGCGTGCTCGGCGTGCTCGCCTTTTCGGGCGAGTTCATGCGCCAGCGCGATCTCGGTCATTCCTGGGTGAAGGCGTGGTTCCGCGCGATCCCGCACGCGCTCGTGCTCGCGCTGCCGATGGTGCTGATGGCGGCGTGGCGCAGCGGCGATCATGTGACGGGCTATACCGGCGACTGGTTCAACTGGCGCGCCAAGGTCAATTGGGTGACGATGATCCTGCGCGATCGCTGGATGGCGTTCGACATCGCCTCGGTCGCGGTCTTCTATCTCATCCTGTTCAAGGGCATCCGCGATCCCAACATTCAATATTCGCGCAACCTGACGCTCTCGGCGCTGTTCCTGCTCGCGGTCTATCTGCTGCTGCCGCGCATCGTGTTCGGCTCGGCTTATGCCGACATGCGGCTTGCGCCGTACATGGCGGGAATCGCGCTGATCGCGATCCGTCCCAAGCCGGGCCTGTCGATCCGCGGCGCGTCGCTGCTCGCCCTCGCGGGGCTCGCCTTTTTCTGGGTGCGGATCGCCGCGACGACCGTCAGCTTCTATCTCTACGACCAGAGCTGGAAGCGCGAGCTTGCCGCGCTCGATCATGTGCCGGTCGGTGCGCGGCTGGTGAGCTTCCTCGGCGAATCGTGCCGCAACGTGTGGCACGGGCCGCGTTTCGAGCACCTGCCGGGGCTCGCGCTCGAACGCCGGCTCGCTTTCTCTAACGATCAATGGTCGATGGCCGGTGCGCAATTGCTCACCGTGCGCTGGCGCGCCGCGGGCGGCTTCGCGCACGATCCGTCGGAACTCGTCACGCGTGCCCAATGCCCCCGCGAATTCTGGCGGCCGATCGACGAGGCGCTCGCCACCTTCCCGCGCGATACGTTCGATTATGTCTGGCTGATCCAGCCGCCGCCCTACGATCCGGCACTCACCGAAGGGCTGACGCCGATCTGGCGGTCGGGCACCAGCATTCTCTTCCGCATCGATGATCGGCGGCAACCGAAGGTCAACCGCCCTTCCTGAACGGCATCAGTTCGGCGAGAAATCCCCGGTCCGCATCGACGGCCTCACGCTCCAGGCGCAGGAAATCGGCGACGGCACGGCGGAATCCGGGATCGGGAAGATAATGCGCCGACCAGGTCGGCACCGGCTCGTAGCCGCGCGCGAGCTTGTGCTCGCCCTGCGCGCCCGCCTCCACCGTCGAAAGCCCGCGCGCGATCGCGGCGTCGATTGCCTGATAATAGCACAGTTCGAAATGCAGGAACGGCACATGCTCGGCCGCGCCCCAATAGCGGCCGTAGAGCGTGTCGCCGCCGATCAGGTTGAGCGCGCCCGCGATCGGCCGCCCGCCGCGCTCGGCAAGGATCAGCAGCGTCTCGCCCGCCATCCGTTCGCCGAGCAGCGAGAAGAAGGCGCGGGTGAGATACGGCCGCCCCCATTTGCGCGATCCGGTGTCCTGATAGAATGTCCAGAAGGCGTCCCAATGCGCCTCGGTGAGATCGCTGCCGGTGAGATGCCGGATCGTCAGCCCCTCGACCGCGGCGGCGCGCTCGCGGCGGATCGCCTTGCGCTTGCGCGACGAGAGCGCCGCGAGGAAATCGTCGAAACGCGCATAACCGCGATTCTTCCAATGGAACTGTGTGCCTTGCCGGATCAGCCACCCCGCCTCCTCGAACAGCGGCACCTGTTCGGCCGAAACGAAGGTGGCATGCGCCGAGGAGAGGCCGTGCCGGTCGGCCACCGCTTCGATCGCGGCGATCAGCGACGGCGCGAGCGCCGCCTCGCGAAGCAGCAGCCGCGGCCCGGGCACCGGCGTGAACGGCACCGCGACCTGAAACTTGGGATAATAAGCGCCGCCCGCGCGCTCCCACGCATCGGCCCAGACATGGTCGAAAACATATTCGCCCTGGCTGTGGCTCTTGGCATAAGCGGGGGCGATCGCGCCGGGCCTGCCGTCGGCCGCATCGATGATGATCGGCACGGGTTGCCATCCCGCCCGCGCCGTCGCGCTGCCCGATTCTTCGAGAATCGACAGGAAGGCATGGCCGACGAACGGGTTGCCGGTCCCTGCGCACGCATCCCATTCGGCGGCGGATATCGCGCCGACGCCGGGCGCGATCCGCGCGGTCAACGCCTGCATGGTCGTGCCATGTGCGTCAGTCGACCGCGTCCTTGATTCCCTTGCCGACCAGCAGCGCGAGCACGAGCAGGATCACGAAGATCGCGATCGCGATGAAGAACAGGATCTTGGCGATGCCGATGAAGGCACCGCCGATCCCGCCGAAGCCCAGCACGCCGAGCACCAGCCCGATGATCAGGAAGATCAATGCCCATTTGAGCATGATGCACCTCCGATATGGGCTCCTTCAACGGTGGGTCGGCCTGCGCGTTCCGTCTCAGGACTTGCGGCTCGCCTCGAACAGGAACCACGCGCGCTCCTCGGCCTGATCGGTCCAGTCGTCGAGGATGCCGCTGGTCGCATTGTCCTTGGCCTCATCAACGATGTCCTTCGCCTCGCGCAGCTTGTCGACGAGCTTCAGATTGTCGTCGCGCAGTTCGGCGAGCATGTCCTCCGGTTTCACGAAATCCCGGTCATTGTCCTCGATCGACTGGTGCCGCGCGACATCGCCGACCGAGCGCAGCGTGGTCTTGCCGATCTTGCGCACGCGCTCGGCGATCTGATCGGTCGTGCCCAGGATTTGCGCCGCCTGCGCGTCGA
Organism: uncultured Stakelama sp.; assembly: GCA_964639855.1. GTDB lineage: Bacteria > Pseudomonadota > Alphaproteobacteria > Sphingomonadales > Sphingomonadaceae > Sphingomonas. Next base: position 19,814 of record CAZXFY010000010.1, read on the forward strand.
ACAGCAGGTGATAATCGTGGAAGTGCGGGCCGGAGACGTGCCAGTGGAAATTCTTGGTCTTGAGATAGAGCGCGAACGAATCGGCGAGAATGCCGTTCAGCGCGTCCGCCACCGTCTTCGTTGCGTTCGATTTGAGGTCGGTGGGCGTCTTGAGCGGCGCGTCGGTAGCCATTGCGTGGGTCCTTTCCGGTCAGCAGGTGAGTCGTTGCACCAACGATTCGATTGCCAGATTGGGTCCGCGCGCGCGCAACGCAACATTTCGATGACAGCGATCGATTGGATTCGCGGAGGCGGTGCCGCTCGAGATTCAGCGACGCCGAATCCCCATTAAGCGGCGAGGGCCATGTCGGCGCGCTCGGTCTCGGCGATCCAGCCGCCGCCGAGCACGCGCGTCCCGGCGTAGAGCACGGCCGCCTGGCCGGGCGCGACGCCATATTCGGGCGCGTCGAACAGCACGCGGTCGCCGTCCAGCCGCGCGGGCACGGGCCGCGCGAGCGAGCGCACCTTCGCCGTCACCGGCCCCGCATGGCCGCCGCCGATCCGGTTGACGCGCTCGAGTCGCGCCGCCGATACCGCGAGCGCGGTCTTCGGCCCGACCACCAGCCGCCGCGTCGCGGGCTCAAGCCGGATCACGTAGAGCGGCTCAGCCTGGCCGCCGATCTCGATCCCGCGCCGCTGACCGACGGTGAAATGGATCAGCCCCTTGTGCTCGCCCAGCTTGCGGCCGCCCTCGTCGACGATGTCGCCGCCGCGGTCCGCTTCGGGGCGCAGCTTCTTGACCAGCTTTGCATAATCGCCGTCGGGCACGAAGCAGATGTCCTGGCTGTCGGGCTTGGCGGCGACGCCCAGCCCCAGCTCCGCCGCGATCTCGCGCACGCGCGGCTTGGGCAGGCCGCCGAGCGGAAAACGCAGGAAATCGAGCTGCTCGCTCGTCGTCGCGAACAGGAAATAGCTCTGGTCGCGCGCCGGATCGATCGCGCGGTGCAATTCGGAGCCGGCCGGCCCCTCGACACGGCGGACATAATGGCCGGTCGCGAGCGCATCGGCGCCAAGCTCACGCGCGAGGGCGAACAGATCGGTGAACTTCGGCCCCATGTTGCACTTGACGCAGGGGATGGGGGTGCGTCCGGCCAGATATTCGTCGGCGAAATCGTCGATCACCGCCTCGCGAAACGCGCTTTCGTGGTCGAACACGTAATGCGCGATGCCCAGCCGGTCGCACACCGCGCGCGCATCGCGGATATCGCGGCCCGCACAGCAGGAGCCTGCGCGCCCCACCGCCTCGCCGTGATCGTAGAGCTGGAGCGTGACGCCGATCGTCTCGGCGCCCGAGGCATGCGCGAGCGCGGCCACCACCGAGCTGTCGACGCCGCCCGACATGGCGACGACGATACGGCGGCCGGAAAGGTCTTCCCCGAGCTGGAAATCGCCTTCGATCATGCGCGGCGCCAATACTGCACTGCGGCGGGCGATGCAAAGCCGCGACGGTTTCCAAGCCCTTGCCCGCGAATTTACCGGACCTTCAGACACGCTTTGTAGACCGGTGTCCGCAACGAACATGAACATCGGGACGCATCTTGGTTGATCTGAGTTTCCCCCATTTCGACAAAAGCGAGGCGGTCACCGTCCTGCCGTCGGATTTGGCGGTGATGATGGTCGGCATCACGGCGCGCCAGGCGGCGAGTCCGACGGCCCTGTTCTTTGCGCGGCTCGCCTCGGGCGTGCCCGAATCGCGCCTGTTCGCGCCGGCACATGGCGCCTTCAACGTGGCGGTCGCGGCTGCGTTGAGAGGATGGCAAGAGGAGTGAAAGCGACGTTTACCGTGCCGTTTCAGGCGATCTTCAAGACCGTCCGGCACATTGTGTGTGGAGTGAAAAGGGGCCCCCCGCCCTGATGAGGTGTAGATGATCGAGAACCAGAAGATTCGTCCGGCCAAAGTGATCGGCCCGCTCGGCGAACCGCTGACGCTGGAGACGCTGCCGCCGCCCGATACGACCCGCTGGGTCGTGCGGCGCAAGGCGGAAGTCGTCGCGGCCGTCAACGGCGGCTTGCTGACGGTGGACGAAGTCTGCGATCGCTACGGGCTCTCCACCGAGGAGTTCGCGAGCTGGCAGCGCGCGATCGACCGCGTCGGCATGCCGGGGCTGCGCGTCACGCGTATCCAGCACTACAAATCCCTCTACGAGCGCCAGCAGAAATACTGACGCGAGTCTCAAAAAACCAAAACGGCTGCGGAACAATTTCGCCCGTTCGCGAGTCTTCCCTCCACAGCCCGGCATCGACCGGGCTCAAACGGAGGGACGGTTCATGGTTGGTATCATCATCTGGCTGATCATCGGCGGCATCATCGGCTGGCTCGCGAGCCTGATCATGCGCACCGATGCGCAGCAAGGCATCCTGCTCAACATCGTCGTCGGTATCATCGGCGCATTCATCGGCGGCCTGATCTTCACCGGCGGATCGATCAACACGGATATTTCGGTCTATTCGTTCGTCATCTCGCTGCTCGGTGCGATCGTCCTGCTTGCGATCGTCAATCTGGTCCGACGCGGCAGCGTGCGCTGACCGGCGATCGCCCGCGGATGTTTTGAAGGAGGCGCCGCCCGGAAACCTTCCGGACGGCGCCTCTTCTCATTTGAGCAGGAAACGCACGTGGAGCGTCACCGTGATGTCCGTCTCGCCGGGCACGATCGCGGTGTCGGCCTGCGCCGATTCGGCGCGCGCGGCATACATGACCGGCCGGGGCGGCGGCATCCCGACATTGCCGCCATTCTCGCTGATCGAAACGATACGCGCGACCGACAGCCCGGCGGCGCGCGCGTATAGTTCGGCGCGGGCGCGGGCGCGCTTCACCGCGTCGGCGCGCGCTTCGTCCAGCGCCGCGTCGGGATTGTCGAGCGACAAATTGGGGCCGTCGATCTGGTTGGCGCCCTGCTTGACGAGCGCGTCGAGGATCGCGCCGCTCTTCGCGATGTCGCGAAAGCGGATCGAGACGGTGTTGGTCGCCTGATAGCCGGTGATGACGGGCGGCTGGTTCTCGCCGTAGCGATATTGCGGCGACAGCCGGACGGTCGCCGTGGCGATATCGCGCGTCGCGACGCCCGCCGCTTTCAGCGCGTCGAGCACCCGATCCATCCGTTGGGCATTCTCGCTGAGCGCCGCCGCGGCGGTCGCGGCCTGCGTCACCACGCCCGCGCGGATCGTCGCGAGGTCGGGAACGCGCGTGCTTTTCCCCTCGGCGGTGACGTCGAGAAGCGTGCCGTCCGTCAGGACGGCGGGAACCGCCGGCACCATGGTCTGCGCGGCGGCGGGTGCCGCGAGGAGCGGCGCGAAGGCGAGGGCAAGTGCCATTGGACGCATGAAAAATCTCCGAATTGCAAGTGCGGCCATCATGACAGCCGCGGAACAACCTGCGCTGAACGAGCCGATCAGGCCGTGCGACGCGCGAGGATGAGGCGATAGGCGGCAAGCAGCACGATCGCGCCGGTCGCGGCCGCGATGTCGTTCGCCCAGCCGTCGCCGATCCGCCACCCCGCCATCCGGGCGAGCGCGCCGCCCAGGATCGCGCCGACGATTCCGATCAGCATCGCGACGATGAAACCGCCCGGATCACGCCCGCGCACCAACAGTCGCAGCACGACTCCCAGCACCAGGCCGATCAGCACCCATTCCAGCATCGAGCGCTCCGGCATCGATCCTGCTCCCGTTGCACATCCCCTCGAGTGCGGCGAGGCGCACCCTCGCCGCAAGCGCGATCGTTTGCAACCGTTTCCTCCGCGCAACGGTCTCGGGCTTGCTAAGCCCATGTTCAAACTCCAAGGCACAAAAAACGCATGCGACCGCTTGAGGTCGGTGCTATATTTCTGTAATACACCGCTCGACAAAACGCGGCAGCTATCGCCGGGACGGGAAAGTGACGCAGCACATGAACTACGAATCGGCCTCGATCGGCGAGGAGGAGCGCTATGCGCTGCCGGACATGAACGAGGGGCGGCCGCGTCGTCGCTGGGTGCCGTATGCGATCATCGCGGTGCTCATCGTGCTCGTCGTCGGCTGGCTGTCGTTCGGCGGGTCCGGGACCGAAGATCAGCCCTTCGGCGGGGTCGACCCCAGCAGCCAGGTTCCCAGCGTCACGGTGATGCAGCCGGGCCGCGACACGATCGTGCGCGACATCAACGCCACCGGCACGATCGCCGCGCGGCGCGAGATGCCGGTCGGGATCGCGGGCGAAGGGGGGCGGGTGACGCGCGTGCTCGTCGATGCCGGCGATTGGGTCGAGGCCGGGCAGGTGCTCGCCACGGTCGATCGGTCGGTCCAGGCGCAGACCGCCGAATCGCTCGCCGCGCAGGTGCGCGTCGCCGAGGCCGATGCGAAGCTCGCCCAGGCCGATCTCGATCGCGCCAAACAGCTCGTCTCGCGCGGGTTCATCTCGCAGGCGGACATCGACAACAAGACCGCGACGCGCGACGCCGCGGTCGCGCGCGTCAACGTCGCCAAGGCGCAGCTCGCCGAAGCCCGCGCCCGCAACAGCCGGCTCGACGTGCGCGCGCCGGCCGCCGGCCTGGTGCTGACGCGCGACGTCGAGCCGGGCCAGATCGTCAGCTCGGGCAGCGGCGTCTTGTTCCGCATCGCCAAGGGCGGGCAGATGGAGATGCAGGCGAAGCTCGCCGAGGGCGATCTTACGCGCATCTCCGTCGGCACCCGCGCGACGGTGACGCCGGTCGGCACCGACAAGCATTTCCAGGGCCAGGTATGGCAGGTCTCGTCGGTGATCGACCCGCAGACACGCCAGGGCATCGCGCGCATCGCCTTGAGCTACGCGCCCGAGCTGCGCCCGGGCGGATTCGCATCCGCCCGAATCATCGCGGGCTCGAACGAGGCGCCGCTGCTGCCCGAATCGGCGGTGCTGAGCGACAACGGCCGGAACTACGTCTATATCGTCGGCAAGGACAACAAGGTCGTCCGCCGCAACGTGACGACGGGCGAGGTGTCCGACGCGGGCGTCGCCATCGCCGACGGGCTCGACGGCAGCGAGCGGATCGTCGTCTCGGCAGGCGGCTTCCTCAACCCCGGCGACAAGGTGAAGCCGGTCGTCCAGAAAAGCGCGCGCTAAGGACTCCAGCCCATGAGCTTCCGGAACATCTCCGCCTGGTCGATCCGGAACCCGGTTCCGTCGATCGTCCTGTTCGTCGCGCTGACGCTGGCCGGCGTGGTCGCCTTCATGCGGATGGACGTGAACAACGATCCGGACATCGATTTCCCGATCGTGTGGGTCTCGATCTCGCAGCCTGGCGCTGCGCCGTCCGAGCTCGAAACGCAGATCACGCAGCGCGTCGAATCTGCGGTGCGCAGCCTGCCGGGGATCGACGAGATCAACTCCACCGTGCGCGAAGGCAATTCGGAAACGGTGATCCAGCTCGATATCGGCACGCCGATCGATCGTGCGGTCGAGGACGTGCGCAGCGCGATCCAGCAGATTCGTGGCGACCTGCCCGACGGCATCCTCGAGCCGCAGGTCGGCCGCGTCGACACCACCAACAACGATCTGGCCAGCTTCTCCGCGATCGCCACCGACATGACGATCGAGGAGCTGAGCTGGTATATCGACAACGACGTCACCAAGACACTGCTCGCGGTGCCCGGGTTGGCCGGCGTCAACCGCAATGGCGGCGTCAGCCGTGAAATCCGGGTGATCCTCGATCCGGTCAAGCTCCAGTCGCAGGGGTTGACCGCGAGCGAGGTCAACCAGCAGCTTCGCCAGGTCAATCTCAACGCCGCGGGCGGCAAGGCGGAAATTGCGGGGTCCGAACAGGCGGTGCGCGTGCTCGGCAATGCCGAGACGGCGTTCGAGCTCGGGCAGACGCAGATCGCGGTCGGCGGCGGCCGCACCGTCAAGCTCGCGGACATTGCGGAGGTCAAGGATCTCTATGCCGAGCCGACGTCCGCGTCCGCCATCAACGGCAAGCCGGTGGTCAGCTTCGACATCCAGCGCGCCAAGGGCGAATCCGACGTTGCCGTCTATCACGGCGCGGTCGAGGCGCTGAAGCAGCTCGAGGTGCGCAACCCCAAGGTCCAGTTCCACCTGCTCTACAACAACGCCAAATATGCCGAAGAGCAGTATGTGAGCGCGATTCACGCGATGGTCGAGGGCGCGTTCCTCGCGGTCGTGGTCGTCTTCCTGTTCCTGCGCGATTGGCGCGCGACGGTGATCTCGGCGCTGGCGATCCCCTTATCGGCGATCCCCACCTTCTGGTTCATCGAGATGCTGGGGTTCAACCTCAATCAGTTGACGTTACTAGCCTTAAGTCTCGTCGCGGGCGTGCTCGTCGACGACGCGATCGTCGAGATCGAGAATATCGTGCGGCACATGCGCATGGGCAAATCCGCCTACCAGGCATCGATCGACGCGGCGGACGAGATCGGCCTGGCGGTGCTCGCCACCACGATGTCGATCGTCGCGGTGTTCCTGCCGGTCGGCCTGATGCCGGGCGTCTCGGGGCAGTTCTTCAAGAATTTCGGCCTCACCGTCGTCGTCGCGGTGCTGATGAGCCTTGCTGTCGCCCGCCTCGTGACGCCGATGATCGCGGCCTATTTCCTCAAGGCGTTCGGCCATGCCAAGCACGGCGAAGGCTGGCTGATGGACGTCTATATGGCGGTGCTGCGTTGGACGCTCGACGCGCGCAAGGCAAAGGCGCTCGCCAAGGGCCGCGGCTTTTTCGGCCGTCTGCGCGCGCGCTTCCGCGATCATCGCGTCTGGGTGCTCGGCATGGGTGCGGCGTCGTTCGTGCTGACGATCGTCTGTTTCGGCTTGCTGCCGATGCAGTTCCAGCCGCAGCAGGACAATGATTCGAGCACGGTGCGGATCGAGATGGTGCCCGGCACCACGCTCGAGCAGACCAAGCAGGTGGTCGATCGCGTGGCCGCGCTGCTGGAGAAGCAGCCGATCGTCACCTCGGTCTATCAGCGCAGCTTCGTCGGCTCGGGCCGCGTCACCGCCGACCTGTCGGACGATCGCGAGGTCAGCTCGACCGAGTTCGAGCGCAGCCTTGCGCCGAAATTGCTCGAAATCCCCGATGCGCGCGTCACCTTCCAGTCACAGGGCGGCTGGGGATCGAGCGGCCGCGACCTCACAATCGTGCTCGGCGGCGAGGACCCCAAGCTGCTCAACGAAACCGCGGTCAAGCTCGTCAACCAGATGTCGAAGCTGAAGACGGTGGTCGCGCCGCGCATCACCGGCGATCTCCAGCGCCCCGAAATCGTCATCCGTCCCCGGCTCGATCTCGCCGCCGACCTCGGCGTGACAACCGCGGCGATGTCGAGTGCGATCCGCATCGCAACGCTGGGCGATATCGATCAGAACAGCGCGCGCTTCTCGCTGTCGGACCGTCAGATCCCGATTCGCGTCGCGCTCGACGAGAACGCGCGCGAGCGGCTCTCGACGATCCAGAACCTGCCGGTTTCGACGCAATCGGGCGGCTCGGTGCCGTTGCGCGTCGTCGCCGATATCGGGTTCGGCGCAGGGCCCACCAAGATCGAGCGCCTCAACCAGCAGCGTCAGCTCACGATCGGCGCGGACCTCGCGCCCGGCATCATCAGCGGCGTCGCGATGGAAGGCATCCACAACCTGCCGATCATGAAGAACATGCCGCTCGGCGTGCACGAGCTTCAGGTCGGCCAGGCCAAGTGGCAGGCCGAGATGATCCGCAACTTCATCATCGCGGTGATCTCGGGCACCTTCCTCGTCTTCGCGGTGCTCGTGTTGCTCTACCGCCGTTTCCTGCCGCCCTTCGTCAACATGGGCTCGCTGCTGCTCGCGCCTTTGGGCGGGCTGCTCGCGCTGCTCGTCACCGGGCAGTCGCTGTCGATGCCGGTGTTCATCGGCCTCCTCATGCTGCTCGGCATCGTCGCCAAGAACTCGATCCTGCTGATCGATTTCGCGCTCGAGGAGATGCAGAAGGGCGTCGATGTCCTCACCGCGATCATTGATGCGGGCCACAAGCGCGCGCAGCCGATCGTGATGACGACGGTGGCGATGATCGCCGGCATGATTCCGACCGCCATCTCGCTTTCGGGGGACAATAGCTGGCGCGCGCCGATGGGCATCACCGTGATCGGCGGCCTCGCGCTCTCTACCGTGCTCACGTTGCTCATCGTTCCCGCGACCTTCAGCCTCGCGGTGGGTGTCGAGCGCTGGATCGGGCCGAAGCTGGGGCGGCGCCTGCTCACCTATCGTCCCGGCGACGACGAGCGGCCCGCAATTGATCATGCGGGCGGGCCGGCGCTTCCCGGCCGGCGCGGTGCGATCGGCTATCGTGGCGATGATGAGGAGCCGCAGCCGGCGGAATGATCCGCCACTTGAACAATCCCCGGCTTTGGGGATTGTTTCGGTGATGAATCGCGTTCGCCCCGCCGCCGTCGAGCCTGCGTCCCCCGGCCTGGTGCGGATGCGGCTCGTCGCGTCGGGGCTGCTCGTGCTGATGGCGATATTGTTCTTCGCCGCACGTGCGCTCGAGGGGGAGCATCCCGGTTTCGGGTATCTGAGGAGTTTCGCCGAGGCGGCGATGGTTGGCGGGCTGGCCGATTGGTTCGCGGTCACCGCGCTTTTCCGCCATCCGCTCGGGCTGCCGATCCCGCATACCGCGATCGTGCCGCGCAACAAGGATCGGATCGGCGACACGCTCGCCGCCTTCCTTCGCGCCAATTTCCTCACCCCGGCCGTGGTCGCGCGGCGGATGGGGCGGGTCGACATCGCTTCGGCCATCGGCAAGTTCCTCGCCGCGCCGCCCGAGCGCAGCCGGCTGTTACGCGGCGCTTCGCGGCTGATCGCGGACGTGCTCGAATCGCTGGATCAGGAACGGCTCGGCGGGATGGTGAAAGGCGCGCTCGCCGATCGTCTGCGCGAGATGAACGTGGCGCCCGCGCTCGGCCAGGCGCTCAAGGCGGCGATGCGGGAAGACCGGCACGTGCCGCTCGTCGATGCCGGCATCCGCTGGGCGGCCCGCCTGCTCGATCATAACGAGCGGCTGATTCGCAACATGGTCCACGAACGCTCGGGCTCGATCCTGCGGTGGACCGGGCTGGACGAGACGATCGCCAACAAGATCATCGATGCCCTCGATCGGCTGCTGACCGAGATGGCGGCCGATCCGGGTCATCCGCTGCGCCTCAGGATCGAGGACAGCCTCGCCGAACTCGCCTTCGATCTCCAGCACGATCCCGACATGCGCGCGCGCGTTTTCCGCGTGAAGGCCGAAATCCTCGATAATCCCGCGGTCGAGCGCTGGTGGATGAGCATGTGGGAACAGATGCGCCGCGGGCTGATCGGCGTGGTGCGCGATCCCAACAACGCGCTCGCCGGCGAATTCGGTGACGCGCTGCGGCAGTTGGGCGAGACACTCCAGCAGGACGAGCGGCTGCGCACGACGATCAACCGTTTCGCGCGCCGCGCCGCGGTGGGCATTGCCGCCGATTACGGTGACGGCATCGTGCGTCTCGTGTCGGAAACGGTGCGCGGCTGGGATACGAAGACGATCACCGGCCGGCTCGAAAACGCTGTCGGGCGCGATCTCCAATATATCCGCGTCAACGGCACGCTCGTCGGCGGCCTTGTCGGGCTCGTCATTCATGCCGTGGATGTGGCGCTCTGACGGGATCAGCGCTCCCAATCGACGATCGGCCACCCGCGCTTGCCGGCGAGCGCGCGCAGCCGATCGTGCGCGTTGACCGCGAACGGCTCGTCGGCCCATTCGAGCACCGGCGCGTCGGATACGTGATCGGAATAGAAGCGGATGTGCGCGTCCTTGCGGTCGATCCCTTCCTTCGCCAGCCACGCCTGGATCGCTGCCAGCTTGGCGGGGCCGTACACATTGTCGCCGATCATCTTCGCGTAGAGCCGCCCGCTTTCGTCGATATGCGCCTCGGTTGCGATCACGTCGTCGAAGCCGAGCCGCTCGGCGATCGCGCCGACATAGAAGCGATAGGAGGCGGTCGCCATCACCAGCCGATACCCTGCGGCGCGGTCCGCCTCGATCCGCGCGCGCGCGCCGGTGAACACGCCGGTGGCCGTCACGCGCTCGGCGAACGCCTCCGCGGCGGCCTCGACGGCCTCGGGGGCCAGCGATCCGCCCAGCAACAGGCGCTGCATCGTCTGCTTCAATCGCGCGCGGTCGATCAATTTGGCGAGATAGCCGAGCCCCGCGATCACCGCGGCGGGCACCAGGATCATCCGCCAGGGCGCGTGGCGGCGCATCGTTCCCCACAGGAACGGCGTCCAGGTCGGTGCATGGGTGATCGTGCGATCCATGTCGTAGATGGCGAGGCGGTGCATGCCTATCGTCTTGCCGTTCCAGCGCGTTTGCATCAAGGATGGCCGTGATGACCGCTCCAGCCGATTTCGCGCCGGCCGGCGACGACGCCGGCACGCTGCGCTTCACGGGCACGCTCTCGCTGGCGTGCATCGGCGATTTGCCCGATCGGCTCCACGGCCATGAGGGCGCGGTCGATCGGCTCGACATGAGCGCGATCGAGCATATCGACACCGTCGGCGCATGGTTGATCCATCGCTTCGCGGTCGAACGCGATGCCGAGGTCACCGGCCTCGATTCGGACGGCCAGTATCTGCTCGATCAGGTGAGCGCTTCGGACAAACCCGTCGAGACGAGGCCGTTGCCGCCCAGCCCGCTTGCGCGTGTGCTCGGGGAGATTGGCGACGCCGTCGTCGTCAGTCTGACGACGCTCTACGGCTTGCTCGGCTTTCTCGGCGCCACCGTGCTCGCCTTCTGGAACGTGGTGCGGCATCCTTCGCGCTTCCGCTTCAACGCGACGGTGCATCGGTTCGAGGTGGTCGGTGTCACGGCGCTGGGCATCATCGGGCTGATGAGCTTCCTGATCGGTATCGTCATCGCGCAGCAGGGCGCGGTGCAGCTTCGCCAGTTCGGCGCCGAGGTGCTCACGATCAACCTCATCGGCCGCATCACCCTGCGCGAATTGGGCGTGCTGATGACGGCGATCATGGTCGCGGGCCGTTCGGGCTCGGCGTTTGCCGCGCAGATCGGCACGATGAAGCTCACCGAAGAGATCGACGCGATGCGCACGATCGGCGTCTCCCCGATGGAGGCGCTGGTGCTGCCGCGCGTGCTTTCCGCGGTGGTGCTGATGCCGCTGCTCGGCTTTTACGCGTCGCTGATCGCGATCATCGGCGGCGGCCTGCTGTGCTGGGTCTCGCTCGGTATCCCGCCCGTCACCTTCATCCAGCGCGTGCGCGAGGTCGTGCCGATCACCGATCTCTATGTCGGGCTGGTCAAGGCGCCGGTGTTCGGTGCGATCATCGCGATCGCGGGCTGTTTTCAGGGGATGCTCGTTGAATCGGATGCCGAGCAGGTTGGTCTGCGCACCACCTCGGCGGTCGTTCAGGCGATCTTCCTCGTCATCGTGCTCGACGCCTTCTTCGCGGTGTTCTTCACCTGGATCGGATGGATTTGATGGTGGACGAGAACACCGACGCCATCATCCGCGTGCGCGGCCTCAGGAACAGCTTCGGCGAGCAGGTCGTCCACGAAAATCTCGATCTCGACGTCCGCAAGGGCGAGATATTGGGCGTGGTCGGCGGCTCGGGCACGGGCAAGTCGGTGCTGATGCGCTCGATCATCGGCCTCCAGACGCCCGACGAGGGCACGATCACCGTGTTCGGCGAGAACGCCCTCGGCCGCGACGAGACCGAAGCGACCGACATGCGCAAGCGCTGGGGCGTGCTCTTCCAGGGCGGCGCCCTGTTCTCGACGCTCACCGTCGCCGAGAATGTCCAGGTGCCGCTGCGCGAATTCTATCCGCAGCTCGACCAGGGGCTGCTCGACGAGATCGCCTCTTACAAGGTGGTGATGAGCGGCCTTCAGCCCGATGCGGGCCCCAAATATCCGGCGGAGCTGTCGGGCGGCATGAAGAAACGTGCCGGCCTGGCACGCGCGCTCGCGCTCGATCCGCAGCTCCTGTTTTTGGACGAACCCACGGCCGGCCTCGATCCGATCGGCGCGGCGGCATTCGACGAGCTCACCAAATCGCTTCACAAGACGCTGGGGCTCACCGTCTTCCTCATCACGCACGATCTCGACACGCTCTACGCGATCTGTGATCGCGTCGCGGTGCTCGCCGACAAGCGCGTGATCGCGGTCGGCACCATCGACGAGCTGCTCGCATTGGACCATCCGTGGATTCAGGAATATTTCAAGGGGCCGCGCGGCCGTGCCGCCACCGCGGCGGTCAGGCGCAACGAGGCGCAAGAGGCGAAGGGCTGATTGATGGAAACGCGTTCGAACCACGTCCTCGTTGGCGCCGTCGTGCTGATCCTGCTGCTCGTGCTGGCGCTGTTCACCGTCTGGCTCGCGCATTTCGGCAGCGCGGCCGAAAAGAAATACGACATCTTCTTCCGGCAGTCGGTGGACGGGCTCGCCAAGGGGTCGGCGGTCACCTATTCGGGCGTGCCGGCGGGGCAGGTGCAGGAGATCGCGCTGTGGAAGCCCGATCCGCAGCTCGTGCGCGTGCGCGTGTCGGTCGATCCCGACATTCCCATCCTCGGCGGCACCACCGCGACGATCCAGAGCAGCTTCACCGGCACCAGCACCGTCGCGCTCGATGGCGGCGAAAAGGGCCAGCCCGAGATTCGCTGCCCGGAGGAGAATCCGGTCACCGAATGTCCGTTCGGCGTGCCCGTCATCCCGACGCGGATCGGCGGGCTGGGGGCGGTGCTCAACTCGGCGCCGCAGCTTCTCGAGCGTCTCTCGACGCTCACCGAGCGGCTCACGCAATTGCTCTCGGACAAGAATCAGGCGTCGATCGCCGGCATTCTGGAGAACACCAACCGCCTGACCGACGCGCTCGCCGATCGCGGGCCGGAGATCGCCGCGACGCTCGCACAGACCCGTATCGCGATCGAGCAGGCGGGCAATGCCGCCGAGCAGATCGGTGATCTGGCGGCAACCGCCAACGGCGTGCTGTCGGACGACGTCCGGCCGGCGATGGCGAGTCTCAACGAGGCGATCAAATCGGCCAAGGCGAGCGCCGACACGCTCAATGCGGCGATCGGTGACGCGCGGCCCGGTCTTCAGGCCTTCTCCAAGAAGACCGTTCCGGAAATCGGTCAGCTCGTCCACGATCTGCGCCAGATGTCCGAATCGCTCGCCTCGGTCGCGCAAAAGCTCGATCAGGGCGGCGCGACGTCGCTGCTCGGTCCGCAGAAACTTCCCGATTACGAGCCAAAGTGAGCAACAGGAGCCGCTCGATGAAGAAGGTCCCGATCATCCTGCTCGCGGCGCTTCCGCTCGCGGCATGCATCAGCTTCGGCGCAGAGCCGCCGCCCTCGCTGCTGACGCTCACGCCCGAGGCGACGGTCGCGACCGGTCGGCCGCAAAGCTCCGCAGACGCCGCGACGATCCTCGTCACCGTGCCCTCGGTCCCGCAGAAGCTCGCGGTGCAGCGCGTGCCCGTGCAGGCGACCGACACCTCGATCGCCTATGTCAAGGACGCGCAATGGGTCGAGCCGCCCGCCGAGCTGTTCGCGCGGCTGATGGCCGATACGATCACGGCGCGCACGGGGCGCGTGGTGCTGGGCTCGGCGCAGGCCCGTCTCGATCCGGGCAGCCGCCTCGCCGGCGAGCTCAGGAATTTCGGGGTGGATGCGGCAACGCGGGAAGCGGTGGTCACCTTCGACGGGGCGCTGATCCGCGACGGCAGCGACACGGTGGAAAAGCAGCGCTTCGAGGCGCGCGTGCCGGTCGCGGCGATCGAGGCGGGGCCGGTCGGCGTCGCGATCAATCAGGCCGCCAATCGGGTCGCTGCCGAGGTCGCCGACTGGGTCGGCCGCTGAACCTGCGCGTGGCTCAGTCGCGCGGGTAGTTCGGCCAGAGCCCCGGCGTCGCCAGTTCGAGCACGTGGCCGTCGGGGTCCTCGAAATAGAGGCTGCGCCCACCTGCGGGCCATTCCATCTCGCCGCGCATCGTCACGCCCGCTGCCGCGAGATGATCGCGCCACGCATCATAGCAATCGGCGGCGATGCGGAACGCCATGTGGAGCGGCCCGGCGCCATCGTGCCCGGGCACGGTCCCGCGCTCGGAAACCGTGTCTTCGGTCGATCGGCCGCGCGCGAAGACGAGCAGTACCGCTTGCGGGCCCGCATCATAGGCGATCAGCCGATCGGACCGGAACATCGCGCGAAGCCCGAGCGTCCGCTCGAAGAAATCCGCGGAGCGCGCCAGGTCCGCGACGTAGAGCGCCGTCTCGAGCAGCCCGAGGATCGGCGGCGGCGCGGTCATCGCCCGATCGAACGATAGGCGAAGCGCGTCCGCGCGATCTCGGCGGGCGCGTAGATGTTGCGCAGATCGACCAGGATCGGCGTGGTCATGGTGTCGGCGAGCCGATCGAGGTCGAGCGCGCGGAACACGTCCCATTCGGTGACGATCGCCACCGCATCGGCACCGGCGGCCGCATCATACGCGTCGGCGCAGAAGGTCACCTCCGGCATCAACGTCCGGGCGATGTCCATGCCCTCCGGATCGAACGCGCGAATGCGCGCGCCGGCGTCCAGCAGGCTCTGCACGATGGCGAGGCTCGGCGCGTCGCGCATGTCGTCGGTATTGGGCTTGAAGGTGAGGCCGAGCAGCGCCACCGTCTTGCCGCGCGCCTCGCCGCCCAGCGCCTGGATCACCTTGCGGCCCATCGCGCGCTTGCGGCTGTCATTGGCCTGCACCACCGCCTCGACGATCCGCACCGGGCTCTCATGGTCTTCGGCGGTCTTGAGCAGGGCGAGCGTGTCCTTGGGGAAGCACGAGCCGCCATAGCCCGGCCCCGCGTGCAGGAATTTGGGGCCGATCCGGTTGTCGAGCCCGATTCCCCGCGCCACGTCCTGCACGTCGGCGCCGACCGCCTCGCACAGATCGGCGATCTCGTTGATGAAGGTGATCTTGGTCGCAAGGAATGCGTTGGCGGCGTATTTGGTGAGCTCGGCCGTGCGGCGGCCGGTGAACAGCAGCGGGCTCTCGTTGAGATAGAGCGGCCGATAGACGTCGCGCATCACCTGGCGCGCGCGCTCGTCCTCGGTGCCGATGACGATCCGATCGGGCCGCTTGAAATCGCCGATCGCGGCGCCCTCGCGCAGGAATTCGGGGTTGGAGACGACCGCGATCTGTTTGTCGGGGCATATCTCGCGCAGGATCTGCTCGACCCGATCGCCGGTTCCCACGGGCACGGTCGATTTGGTGACGACCACCGCGGGGCCGGTGATCGCCGCGCCGATTTCACGCGCTGCCTCGAACACATAGGTGAGGTCGGCATGGCCGTCGCCGCGGCGCGAGGGCGTGCCGACCGCGATGAAGACGGCGTCGGCACCCGCTACCGAGGCGGCGAGGTCGGTCGTGAAGCTCAGCCGTCCTGCCGCCACATTCGCCGCGACGAGCTGGTCGAGCCCGGGTTCGTAGATCGGCATGCGCCCGGCATCGAGCGCCTGGATCTTGGCGGCGTCCTTGTCGACGCAGATGACGTCGTGGCCGAAATCCGAAAAGCAGGCGCCGGAGACCAGGCCGACATAGCCCGATCCGATCATCGTGATACGCATGAGGCGGAAGGGTCCTCGAAAAAGATGGAGGGCGGACACCCCGAACGCGACCGATGTAGCGCCCGGCTGCGGATTTTCCACCCATTTGCGCATAAATGACGCGCGTATCGGCGGGATTTATCGGCTCGCGGCTTTCGCCGGCGCGCGAAAATCCCCCCGACTTCCCGGCGCCGCGCCTATTGCTGCTGCGCCGACACGGGAACCCCTCGCCCATGAAAAAGGGAGGCCGGCAATGCCGACCTCCCTCTCGTATCGATCGTGTGATCGAGCTTACATGCCCGATCCCGGCCCGTAGGTGATCTCCACGCGGCGGTTCTGCACCTCGCGGACACCATCGGCGGTCTCGACCCGCGGGCGGCTCTCGCCGAACGCTTCGGTCGTGATCACGCCCTCGGGGATCGCATGCGACACCATGTAGTCCTTCACGGAGTCGGCGCGCCGCTGCGACAGACCGACGTTGTAGTCGGCCGGGCCCGAGCGGTCGGCGTGGCCGGCCAGCATGACCTGCGCATTGCCGCAGCTCTGGTACGCGGTGATCGCGTTGTCCAGGATCGACGCAGCCTCCGGCGTGATGTTCGACTTGTCCCATTCGAAGAAGACAATGAACGGACCCGGCGAGCACACGACCTCGGGCGGAGGCGGCGGCGGAGGCGGCGGGGGAGGCGGCGGCGGCGGAGGCGGCGGAGGCGGCGGCGGGGGAGGCGGCGGCGCACCGAAGTTGTACGTCAGCCCACCCAGGATGCTGTGCGACCGGAACCGGCCGTCGAAGTCGCGGTTCGTCACATCGACGAACTTGACGTTGTCGGCATTGAAGAAGCGATACTTGAACGTCACGTCCAGGTGATCGCTGATCGGTGCCCGAACGCCGGCCAGGCCCTGCCAGGCGAACACGGTGTCCGAATCGTCGAGGAACGATCCACCGGTGTTCAGGGCGTAATCGGCCTTCACACGCGCCACGCCGACACCGCCGCCGACGAAGCCGGTGATCCCGTCGTCGTCGCCGAAATCGAGCAGGCCGTTGAGCATGAAGCTCAGTGCGGAGGTCGATCCGCCGGCATAATCGTAGGTTCCGGCAGGCTGGGCGCTCAGGCCACCGCCCGCATAGATCGGCGTCGGAACCGTGGAGGAAATCTCATCCACGCTCGCACGGCGATAGCCGACCTCGGTCTCGATCCTGAAGGCGCCGAAATCGTAGCCGACGATCCCGTCGACATCATAGCCATAGTCGCTGTCGACGACCGTGGCGTTGGAGGCGTCTCCGACATCGAATTCAATATCTTCGACGATCATCGCGCCGCCTTCGACGCCGACGTACCACGAATTATCGCGGGCCAGCGCAGGCGAGGCAAGAGCGGTCGAAGCGAGTGCCAGTGCGACGGCAAGCTTCCGCATCATAATCCCCTTTCTTGGTTGTCACTACGGACAGCCCCAACTCCCTACTCCGCAGTTGGTTTCCGCGCAAGCGAACAAATTTCGGGGCATGTTGCCAAAACGCAACAAATTCGAGACCTTGCTTCGGCTTCGATGATCCGGGTCTCAGGAGGCGATCAGCCCGTGCGCGCGCAGCGCGGCGATGACGGCGTTGATCCCCGCTCGGCACTCGGCGTCGATCGTCGCGCCGCCGGAAACGTCGTCGATGCCGGCCGTCTGCGCGCCGACCACCTGGACCCCGTCGATCAGGACGCGCGCCGCCGAAAGGTCGCCGACACGCCAGGCGCCCGACACGAACCGCGCCGATACTGCCTTCGCATCCACCCAGGCGGTCAGGCCGTCGAACGGCGCGACGAACCGCCACCCGCCCGCCGTCCAGCCGGCGATCGCGTGCGCGTGATCGGCCCAGTTCCCGGTCGGCGCCGCCCCGACGATCCAGCAATCGCCGATGTCGGGTGACGCGGGCGGATCGTTCGACCCGGCGTCGAGCACGCGCGCGCCGACCATGAGGTCGAGCAGCGCCAGCGCCTCGTTGTGCGTCATTTCCTTCTGCGCCTGGCCCGGCTGCAGCAGCGGCAAGCCCGACCGCCCGCTCGTTTCGTCGTTCATCGTCATGCCTCGTTCGCTGGAAGGATGATCGTGCGCGCGGGCGACCGCCCGTTGGTGCCCACCTGCCGCACCGATGCCGCACCCGCCGACACCTCGATGCCGGTGAGGGCGATCTCGGGCTCGGCCGTATCGATCACGCCCGCCGCGCCGCCCGCGC
The DNA here is from genome assembly GCA_964639855.1 of uncultured Stakelama sp. Taxonomy (GTDB): domain Bacteria; phylum Pseudomonadota; class Alphaproteobacteria; order Sphingomonadales; family Sphingomonadaceae; genus Sphingomonas. The sequence goes on from CAZXFY010000010.1 coordinate 37,612, forward strand.
CCAGAGCGATCCGATAGGCCTCGCGCTCCTCGGCGAGCGGCGCATCGACACCGTCGAGCCAGCGCCAGCCCGCGCGGCTGCGCCTGATCCAGCGCAACCGAACATCGCCGCCCGGCCGAACGTCGGCGCGCAGGTGAACGGGGGAGGGCGGCAGCACCGAGAATCCCGTCACCGCCGCCGTGGCTTCGACCGGCCCTTCGGTGTCGCCCGCGCCCGATGCGAGCACCCGCACGGTCGCGCCCATCGTGGCGAGCGGCAGATCCACCGCCGCGATCGTGCTGCGCTCGATCATGACGAAACGGTCGCCCGCCGCCTGTATTCCGATCGCCGCTTCGGTCCCGCGCCGTCCGCGCCACAGGAGCGACAGCCGCCAATGCGTCGCGTCGAGCTGCTCGGCGCGGCCGAACTGGAGAAGCTCGTCGCCGACCAAGGCCAGGTTGGCGCCGCCGTCGAGCAGCGCATCTTCGGCGTTGCCCAACGACTGCTCGGGGCTGGCGAGCGCCACGTCGATCGTGTTGCGCCGGTCGATCAGCGTCGCCGGTGCGGGGCCGGGCGGCACGAGCACGGTGCCGAGCACCGCCGGCACCCGAACGGTTCCGCCCGAGCGCCACTGGGCGCCGTCATCGGTGCTGTAGAGCAATGCCGCGCCGCGCCAGCCGGGCGCCGCGCTCCCGGTGGCAATCAGCAGCCGCGGCGCGGTGAGCACGGCATCGTCGAGCGCAGGCAATTCGAACGCATGGACGATCGTCGGCCCGTTGCGCAGGTCGGGCGCGGGCAGCACGGTTCCCGGATCGGCGCTCGCCGGAACCGGCGCGGCCGCGAGCCGCACCAGATCCAGCGTCAGCACCATGGCTTCGAGGCTCCAGCCGGCGATCCGCCACCGGCCTGGCGTGCCGGCGACGGAGACGATGTCGCCGGGCCGCAGATCGGCCATATCCCATCCGAGCGCCAATGTTCGCCGGGTCCGCGCCGTCGCGGCCCGGCCCAGTGCCGCCTCCGCCATCGCCTTGGCGGCCGAGGCGGAGAGCGCGGCGGGCATCTCGATCCGCTCCTCGCGAATGCCCGGCCCCGGCCGTCGCGCGCGCTGCACGCCGGCCTGATAGTCGCGCGCGGGATCGTAATGGGCGAGCGTGATCGTCCGGGGCACGCCGTCGATCGGCGCCATCGCCCGCGTGCCCCGGGCCCCGCCGCCGTCACGCGCCGCAACGCCCCGGTCGTCCACCGCGCGCACCGGCGCGCCGTCGCCGACGAGGCGGATCGCGGCGCCCGCGGGCGCGAACCACCCGCCGCTCGCGACCGCCAGCGTCTCCAGCACGCCGCGCATGCTGTCTCCGTAGGCGGAAAAACCGCCGATCGCCTGCGTCGCGGCGCCGCCTTCCACGATTCCGTCCGATATGTCCGCGGCGATCGCCCCGGCCGCCACCGGCGCCTCATCGGCGACGACCTCGAACGTCAGCGACGGAATCCGGTTGCCGTATTCCGCCAGCTCGAATTGCTCGAACACCGCATAGGCCGCGCCCCGATGCGCCGGCGTCTCGCCGATCCCGATCGCGGCCGCCATGGCCGGATCGGGCGCCTGATCCTCATCGCCCCGATGGAGGTGGAAGCCCGTCCGGGTCTTGAAATCGCCCGCGGCCCCGCGCAGCAGCTTGCCGTCCGCCCAGATACGCCGAACGCTGCGGATGCGCCGCGCGGACAACAGCACCGCGAACGACACCGAATAGGTGTAACTCGTCCGCGACGGCCGCTCCTTGCCGCCGCCGCTTTCCTCAGCGCTCTCGACGAAATCGGTTGCCCAGATCACGGTGCCCGCCACGCGCATCGTGCCGTAGAGTCGGGGGATCGGCGTGCCGTAGCTCGACGTCTGCACCCGAAGCTCGGCCAGCCGCGGTCCCTGCCGCGCCTTCGGCTCGAACAGCAGTTCGCGATCGATCGCCTGCCCCAGCAGCCCGCCCAGCGCGCCGCCGATCGGCCCGCCGATCGCGGTGCCGACCGCGGTCAGCACGAGTGTCGCCATCAGTTTTCCTCCCGTCGCCAGCGCCCGAGCACGGGCCAGGGTGCCTCGCCCGGCCGTATGACCACGCGCCCGAGCAGCGCGTCGGCATGGACGAGCCCGCCCCGCACCGAAATCGCCACATGAAGCTGCCCCGGCGCGCTCGCGCACAGCAGCAGCTCGCCCGGTCCGCCGATCCCCGGCGCCAGCCCCAATCCCTCGATCAATGTCCGCACCCGTGCCGGATCGCCGCGGCGCAGCGCATAATCGTCCGGCACCGCCCCCCGATATCCACCCGCCCGCAGCGCGCACGCCGCGAGCCCGACGCAATCGAGCCCGAATGCGGGGTTGCGCCCGTGCGCCCGAAACCGCACGCCCACCAGGCCGATCGCCGCCGCCGCGACGCGCTCGCTTCGCCTCATCCGCCCGGATAGCGCGTCAGCAGGTCGATCCCCGGCAGATACGGCTCGCCTCGAAAATTGAGCACGTTGTCGAACCGGCTCCGGCAGGTCGCGATGCTCTTGTCGCATCCCTCGATCAGCTCGACGAGCGCACCCGGTTCGCCCGCGAATGGCGGCGGCGCGCGCAACGTCACCACCGCTTCCGCCGATGCCGCGATCGCGCTCTCCAATCCGCAATTCGGGCCGCTCAGCCAGCGCAGCAGGCCGTTGCGATAGGCATTCGCCGTCGGCTCTTGCTCGTCGACCTCCACCTCCTGATCGTCCGCCGACACCATTCGCACGATGCGCCGCCGCCCCGCCATCGCCACCCGGCACCGCCGGTCGCCCAGTTCGGCGCGGCATTCGGGCGCGGTCGCCTCCACCACGGGCCGGTCGAGCGCCGCCGTCGCGCCCCGCAGCTCCGCCGTGAATGCGCCGTCCTTCGTCTCGACCGCACCGATCGTCCCCTCGCCGAGCGGCACCGTCGCGCCCGGATCGCTCCAATCGACCGCGAACAGCGCCACCCGCGCCCCGTCCCAGCGCCCCGCGATCAAATCGTCCTCGCCGATCGCGCCGCTCGTCAGCGCACCCTCGATGTCCATCGTATCCGGTTCCAGCCCGTCGCTGCGCTTGATCGCCGAGGGCGTCATCCCCGGCGCCGCGCGATGCACCAGCCCGTCGATCGCGAGATCGCGGTCGTGCGTCGTCAGCCCGATCGCCACCCCGTCGCGCCGCTCGATCCGCCAGCACAAGGCGATCGTGGTCAGCTCCCCGTCGAGAAGGTCCATCACCTCAATCCTCGCGCAGCTCGACCAGCGGCACCGAGGGCGCCGCGCCCGCCAGGAAGGTTTCGCGATTCACGCTCAGCCGATCCTCGGCGAAGCGGACGGCCACGTCGAACGCGAACCCCGCCGTCACCACCGCGCCGTCGCCCGGCGCCGCATCGAGCGCGACCCAGCCGCCCGGCTCGATCGCGAAGGCCGCGGTCTCCACGCCGTCCACCGCGACGCGTACGCTCCCCGCCACCGGCCGCGTGATCCGCCGGGCATGCGCCCCGTAATGCTTGATGAGCGCGAACCGCGTCGCCATTCCGTCGCCCACGCCGATCTGCTGATCCACCGCGCTCCCCTCGCCGGAGCGCCAATCGAACGGATCGCGCAGCCGGAATCCGCGCGCCGGCCCCATCCGCGCGCGGAAGAAGGCGAGCAGCGCCGCGATATCCTCCTCCGATCGCACGCCGGGGCCGACATCGTAGCGCGTCCGCGCCTCGCTCCAGCTCGCATTGCGCTTTTCATGCCCGCCCGCGCTCGTCACGATCGCGGTGGAAAAGCCCGGCGCCACCGCCGCCTCGCGCCCCAGCGCGGTCGGGAACAGCACGTCGTCGAATGCCTGCACATCCGCCTCCTCGTCGAAATGAAGAAATCCGTCGCGCATCACCTGGGGCAGCGCCCAGACGAAGGTTTCCGCGACCCGCTCGCGCGCCGCCTCCGCCGCCGCCTCGATCGCGCGCCACTGCCCGGCATCGGCCGCGTTCAGCACGAACCCCGAAAGATAATGCTGCGCGTCCTCGGGATAGCCCAGCCGCGCCGTCGCCTCGGCGCGCGCCCGCTTGCTCGCGCCGCTATTGCCGCCCGTCACCCAGTCATAATCTTCGAGCTGAAGCACATCGAACGCCGGTGCCGCCCAGCCGGTCGGCAGGTTCGCCCGCTTGATCTCGGGCGCCGCCGGATCGAGCACCGACGGCAGATAGGCGAGCAGATGCGTCGTCGCATCGGGAAACGCCGCCTTCACCGCGCCGGTCAGCGCCGCCGTCGATTGCGCAAGCAGCGCCCCGGCTGCATCGAGCAGCGCCTTTTCGTCGTCGCCGAGCGCCCCCCGCACGCTCGCAATCTCCGCCGGATCGCCGAACGCCGCCCGCGCCGCCGCATCGTAGAGGCACGGCCGCCCATCGGGCATCACCCACCACCACGGCTCGCCGACCTGAAACCGGGCTCCCATCCCGGCCTCGACCCCGATCCCGACGAACGCCACCGCCACCTGCCGCAAATAGGCCATCGCCCCCGCGTGCGCCGGCGACAGCAATGTCGAGGGCGGCTCCCATCCGGTCAGCGCCGGGCTCGCGTCCCAGGCGCGCTGCTTCCAGTCGTTCCAGCAGATCTCGTCGAACAGCTCATAGGAAAGCGACCAGATCACATCGTATCCCAGCGCCTTTGCGCGCGCCGCGAAGTCCCGATGCCACGCCGCGCACGGCGCATTGAGCACGCCCCCGGCCAGGCTCACGTAAAGCCCCGGCCCGTTCCCCTCGAGCCGGAAATAGTGGCTCATCCCGACATAATGATCGATCAGCCCGCGATAGCCGAGCCGGAACGCGTTCCGCAGCAGCCGCGCGGGCGTCAGGTGATAGCTGTCGTCATACCCGCTCGCGATCCGCAAGCTATGCTCGGGCACCACCACGTCGCCGATCGCGAGCACCGATCCCGCGCCCGCGCAGGCCATCTCGCTCAGCTCGACCCACCCTTCCGCGGGCGCATCGAGCAGCGTCTCGTCGTCGCGTGCATAATCCGGCGCGACGAGCGACACGAACATCCGGTCGACATCCCCCGCCCACACCGGATCGGCCTCGCCCGGCAGCGAGAACCCGCCGACCAGCTCGGCGAAATCGAGCGTCACCACCGCATCGTCGGCCGTGCCGTTCGCATAATTCCAAAGCCGCACGAACCACGATCGCGGCGCGCCGTTCTCGTCCCGCCCTTCGATCGTCAACGTCGGCCCGTCGACCGCATCGAGCCCCCGCACGCCGCCGGAGCGCCACCGAAAGCGAAGCACGCATTCCCGAAAATCCCGCGCCGTCTCATAGGCGAGCAGCGGATGATCGATCGTATCCTCGGCTTCCCAGATCAGCCCGGCCAGATCGCCCTTGCGATAGAAGACGGCATCGACGCGCAATGCGTCATGCGCCGTGGTGACGACGCTCGCCATCATCGGCCGCGGAAAATTGACCGTCCAGAACCGCGGATCGAACCGCGAGATCACGCTTTCCGCCTGAACGCTACGCTGCCGTGCGAGCCAATATCCCATTTCTCCCTCTCCCCTTCAGGGGAGAGGGTCGGGGAGAGGGGCAGCAGGCAAGGCCCGACGCCCCAACCCTCTCGCATTTCAGCAGAACGTCACGCCCCGTCGATCGCCGCCCGCACCGCGCGCGCGACCTGCCGGCTCGATTGCGCCAGCGCCCGCGGTGCCTCGCCCGCGGCCGCGTTGACGGTGATCGAAACGCGCACCTCGCGCGCCCCGCCGCCGCCGTTCGCCACCACGCGCCCGCTCGCGGTCGGCACGAACAGCTCCGGCCCACGCTCGCCGACGCGATAGGCCCGCCCCGGCGACACCGGCCCGCCCGTCGCCCGTCCCGGCGCCCCTAGCAGTCCGGCCAGCGCCGCGCCCAGCCCACCGCTCGTTCCCTGTCCGACCAGGCTTGCAATCCCGCCGCGCACCGCGCTCGCGGCAATCTCGGCGAGCACCGCCTCGGCGGTCCGCCCCAGATCCTCGAACCCCAGCTTGCCCCGGCGCACCGCGCGCACCAGCGCGTTCTCGATTCGTCGCCCGGCCTTGTCCGCGCCCGCCGCGAGCGGCCCCTCCAGGCTCGCGCGCATCGCCTCGACGTCGCGCGCGAAGCCGGCGGTGTCCGCGCGCATCCGCGTCAGCGGATCAAACCGCGCGCATCATCCGCACCCGAAACTCGACCGACACCGCCCACCGCCCGGCGCTCTCGCGCAGCATCCGCGTGCGCACGAACCGCACGCTCACCACCCGCCATCCGTCCAGATCGTGCGGCATCGCCTCCACCGCCGCGCTCACCGCACCGGCCAGCGCCTGCACCCGCGCCGGGGTCTCGGCGGCATCGCGCACCACCACCGCCGGCCGCAGCTCGCGCCCGGTCCAGTCCTTCGCGCTCCAGTCGATCGCGATCATCGGCTGCACCTCGGCGAACGGAGGCGTCGCCCGCACCGCCGGCCCGTCGAACACGCCGTTGATCGCGCCGCCCACATCCGCCGCCTCGCGCAGCACCGCCACCAAGGCAGCGTGCAGCACCCCTTCCGCGCTCATCGCATCAGGCTCCCGATCCAGCGCAGCACCGGCTCGCGCAGCAACCGCGCGCGAAGCCCGTGCCCGAAAAGCAATACCTCGTCGCCGTCCACCCGCGCAGATACCCCGCGCACCTCGTCCGTCACCCGTTCGGCGATGCGTTGATCGCCACCTTCGTCGAGACCGCATTGTCGCTGGCCGAGCGATTCACCGGCCGGGTGACGATCGCCCGGACGATGACCGAGATCATCCCGGCGGCCAATGGCTGGCAGATGCTCGGCGCCGTGCCGGTGGCGAGCATCGCCGCGATCGAGGATGCCGACGGCGCGCCGCTGCCCGCCGACGCCTATCGGATCGACATCGATGCCGACGGGCGCGGCTGGGTGCGCGTGATCGACGCCGGGGGCGACACGCTCGTCCAGGCGACGCTGAGCGCGGGGACGGCGGCCGACTGGGCGAGCCTGCCCGCGCCGTTGAAGCAGGGCGCGATCCTGCTGGCGGCGCATCTGTTCATCGAGCGCGACGCGGTGACGCCGCCGCCGGCCGCGGTGACGGCCTTGTGGCGGCCCTATCGGATGATGCGGCTCGACGCGGCGATGCGGCCGTGACGGCCCGGCTGAAGGCGCGCGGGCGCGCGCTGGGTGGGCGAGCCGCGGCGGCGGCGCGCGCGCGGATCCTCGTCGGCGGTCGCGATCCGCAGCAGGCTCTTCACCTCGGCGACGGCCGCGGCCTCGTCTTCGGCGCCGAGCGTCACGTCGCCCGGCCCGTTCACTGCGATGGTCATCGCTTTCTCCGTTGTTGAAGTAGGGGCCTGGGACGGATCGACATTCAGGAGATGGCGAGCCGAAAATGGTGGTTTTCCGGGGCCCGGCGCGCAGCGGACTACAGGTCCGTGCGCACCGGAAGCGCGGAAAGCCGCCATTTGCAGGCCGCCAGAACTGAATGTCGATCCGTTCTAGCGTCGCTCGACGCGTCGGATCCAAGGCCGCGCGAGCGTCGTCGGCACGACGGCGCGCCCGCCGATCACCTCGGCCTCGCCCTCTTCGGTCGAACCGTCGTCGAAGACGTAGCGCAGCGCGATCGGCCCGTCGGCGATGCCGAAACGCTCCCAGTCGAGCGTCAGCACGTCGGCTGCGCGCGTCGCCGGCGCGGCACCGGTGGGGATATAGCTGGTCGCCCCCGCGCCCTGCTCCGCCTGGAAACCCCAGACGGCAACCGATCCGATCGCGCTCGTGCTGTAGATCCACGATGCGTCGGCGCCGGCCGCGGGATACAGATTGATCCGGTCGGATGATGGACCGTGCGTCAGCACGAGCCGCCAGAAGGTGCCGCAATCCTCCGCTGCGCCGTCGATCGTGCCCGATCCGCTGCGGTTCACCTCGCCGGTCGCCGTGTCGAGCGTCAGGTCCGACAGCGGCGGTCCGCCGCGCAGCACGATGAAGCGGCTCGCCCGCCCGATCGTGTCCTTGCCGATGAAGACCGACAATGTCCGCGCCGCCGGTTCGAAGGTTTGCGCGATCGAGCCGTAGCCGTCCGTACCGGCATCCGTGAGGCGATCGGCGGTGATCGTGCCGTCCGGCGCGCGCTCGGCGTTGCTCGCGATCGACAGCGGGTTGGTCCTGCTCCACGCGGCGCTGCCCGCTTCGCCGCTCGTCAGCACCTCGTTGGTCCGCTCGGGTTCGATCAGCAGGCCGCGCGGCGCGCCCGTCGCGGGATCGTGATCGAACCGCGCGACATCGGCCGCCTCGATCCTGAGCACGCCGGCCGCGTCGAAGCGGCTGCCCGCCGACGCGCGCGTCACCATCGCCCCCGTCGGCAGCACGCCGCCTGTAAAGTCGTACCCGACGGCGGGCCGTGCCGCGCGTGTCAGGGACGGGCCGAAACCGATGGCGAGCATCAGTAGAGCGCCAGGATATCGGCCGCGGTCGTCCCCGTGGCGCGCACGTAGCGCGCCCGAAACGGCAGCACGGTGCCGCTCGCCACGTTCTTCCATACGGTGTCGACGGCGCCCGTCCCGCGCATCGCGATCGCGCCGCCGGTGCCGACATAAAGCGCCTTGGGCACGTCGATCAGCGGATTGCCGTCATCCGGCACCACCGCCACCGCGCGCGTCGCCGGCGCCGACACGCTGTCGGCCCTGTTCGAAAATGGATCTGCCATTGTGGGTTCTTTCGTCGCCCCTCCCCTTCAGGGGAGGGTAGGGTGGGGCAGCGTCTGCGGGGGCTCGATGCTCCCGCAGACGTTCGAAGAAAGCAGCGTCAACTGTTCGAAGCTCAGCGCAACACCATCAGGACGCCGCGAACTTCATCAGCTTGATCGCGTCCGAATTCGACACCTGCCCGCCGACGCGCTTGGTCGCGTAGAAATTGACGAACGGCTTGTTCGAATAGGGATCGCGCAGGATCACCGTCTCGGTGCGCTCGGCGATCAGATAGCCCGCCTTGAAGTTGCCGAACGCGATTCCCAGCGAATTCGCCCCGATGTCCGGCATGTCCTCGGCCTCGACCACCGGATAGCCGAGCAAGGTCGCCGGCTGCCCCGCGGCCAGGCTCGGCTGCCACAGGAACGCGCCGTCCGCGGTCTTGAGCTTGCGGATGCGCGCCGTGGTCGCGGAATTCATCACGAACACCGCCCCCTGCCGATAGGGCGCGCGCAAGGCCTGGACGAGATCGATCAGCCGCTCGTCGGGCTTGCTCGCGAAATCTCCCGCCGCGCCGCTGGCGATATATTGCAGCGTCCCGAACGCGCGCGTCGCATCGCCCGCGGTCGAAATTGCCGCCTTGAGGAACCCCTTGGGCCGGTTGACCCCCGTGCCATTCACGAACGCGGACCCTTCGGCCGCCGCGAACTCGCGCGCGATCTCGCCCGCCAGCCAGTCCTCGACGTCGAACAGCGCATCGTCGAGCATTGCCTGGCTGGCCGACGGATTGGCGTAGAGGTCGCCCATCGGCGGCGCGATCTCGACGAAATCGGGTGTGTCCGTTTCCGGCCGCGCGTCGGTCTCGCCCGCCCAGCCGGAGGGCGTGCCCCCCGTCGTCACCAGCTTGCGATATCCCGCGGACCCTACCTTCACGACATTGGCGATCGAGCGGATCGGCGAGATGCTCTTGAGCGTCGCATCGATCGTCGCATCGATCTCCCTGGGAACCGCATAGCCGCCGCTCTCCCCCGACGCGCCGGAGAACGACTTCATCTCCACGCTCGCGCCGGAGCGCAGAAACCCCTCGAACACCGCCCCCGAAGGCTCGCGCCCCCCACTCAGCACCGGCCGCGCCGCCGGTGCCGCCATCTCCACGCGCCCGAAGCTCTCCTCCAGCGCATCCGCCTTCGTCTCGATCATCATTATCTCCCACACAAAAATCCTCCCCGGAACGGGGAGGGGGACCATTCGCAAAGCGAATGGTGGAGGGGGCCCGGTCACGAGCACCCAAAACGAAATTGAAAGCTACCCTTCCACCGCATGCACCCGCGCGAGCGGCTGCATCGGCTGCGCGACCAGGCTCACCTCGACCAGCTCGAGCCCGGTCAATTCCCGCACCCGGCCGGCCCGCGCGGCCTTCACCCGATATCCGAACGAAAGCCCCGTCACCGCGCCGGCTTTGACCAACGCCGCGAGCCGCGGATGCGCGACCCGCCCGATCACCCGCAGCCCGCGGGCGTCTTCGCCCAGCCGTTCGATCGTCCCGACGGGCGCCCCGCCATGCTGCCACAGCAGCGGCACGCCGCCGGGCAACGCCCCGAACGCGCCGCTCCGCACCACGTCGCCCCCGCGATCCACCCGATCGAAAACAGCGGCGTACCCGGCGAACCTGACTCCCCTCCCTGAAAGGGAGGGGTTAGGGGTGGGAGAGCGTCGCCACCGGCTCGGCGCGCGCCGCCTTGCCGCGGCTCGCATGCACGAGCCGCACCGGCAGCCCCGCATCCGCCGCCTCGAGCACCGATCGCACCATCGCCCCGCCCTGGTTCGCCTCGGCGACCACCCGGTCCGCGCCCACCCGCGCGGCGCACACCGCCACCGCGCGCGCCCAGCCTTCGGGCCGCGCGCCGGCGATGCTCGCATCCTCGATCACATAGCCATGCCCCTCGCGCCCCAGCCCGACGGCGACGATCCCGCACGCATCGCCGCCCCGTCCTGCGCCTGTCGAAGGGCCGGCAGGCGGATCGACTCCCACCACGATCCGCACCAGGTCGGGCATCTCCACCACCCGGCACCGTTCGATCAGCCTGCGCGTCCACAGCGCGCCGACCAGATCGTCGATCAGTTCGCCGTCCAGCTCCTGCCGTCCCAGCCGCGTGCCCGCATAGGTCTCCTCCATCGCCGCGACGAAGCTTGCGGGCAGGTGCGGATTGTCCCGCGTGCGCCCGCGCGTCTCCACCGTCGTCCGCATCGCCATGATCCGCCTGAGCAGCATCACGGGCTTCGGCGTCGTCGTCACCAGCACCCGCGGATGATCGCCCAGCCTGAGGCCCATCATCAGATTGTCCCACGCCGCATCGCCGTAGCGCCACTTGGCGAGCTCGTCGCACCAGGCGGCGTGATGCTCGGGCCCGCGCAATTTCTCGGGCGCCGCCGCCGAATAGACGAACGCCTTCGCGCCGGAGGCGAAGTCCAGCTCCCCCGCATCGCACCGCCAGACGATCGTCTCGTCCGACCGCGCGACCGCGAGCAGCCCGCTCTCGCCTTCCACCATCACGCGCCGCACCTCGTCGATCGTGCCGCCGACCAGCGCGAAGCGCCCGCGCGGCGTCGCCCGTGCCAGCGCGCTCAGCCACTCGGCGCCCGCGCGCGTCTTGCCGAACCCGCGGCCGGCGCGGATCAGCCACACCCGCCAGTCGCCCGGCGGCGCGATCTGCCCGGCATGCGCCCACGCCTCCCAGCGATTGTCGAGTTCGCGCCGCTGCTCGGCGGGTAGCGCACGCACGATCTGCGCGCGGCGCAGCGGATCGATCCGGGCGAGCCGTGCGACCAGGGCATGGCCGGCCTCGCGCGCGCGGCTCATGCCTCGTCCTTCAACCGCTTTTCGAGCGCCGCCAGCTTGCGCAGCAGCGAGGCGTCGGTCTCCTCCTGGGTCGCGTGCTTGTAATATTTGCCCCGCCGCCCCGCGGGCCGAGCGCTCGTGCGCCGGTTGCGGAGCTGCAGGATGCGCAGCGCAAGCTCGGGATCGAACGGCGCCAGGGCAGGGGCCGCGCCCGCGGCCTTGCCTGCCGCCGCGTCGCCCTCGCCGTCATCGTCCTCGTCTTCATCGCCCGACGCCGCATCGTCCTTGCCGTCGTCCTCCTCCTTGCCCGTCTCGCGCTCCCCATCGGCGCCGATGTCGCCCGCGTCGCCCGCCGCCGCATCCCGATTGCCCAGCGCGCGGGCGATCAGCTCGCCCTCCAGCCGCCGATATCCTTCTTCCAGCGCCTCCTCCCACGCCGCCGCGAAGGCCGGATCGCGTCGCTTCAGCGCGCGCGCCCCGCTCACGCACTTGCCGACCGCGCTCGCGGCGAGGCCGGCATTGCACGTCGCGGCGAACGCCTTCAGGAATTGCGCGCGCCGCTCGGCGGTCCACCCGTCGTGCCGCTGCCTGCGCTGCTGAACCGCGCGATTCCTTCCGCCCGAAACAACCGCCATCCCGGCGCTCCATGCCAAAGAAAAAGCCGGCAGCGCCTTCGCGCCCCGGCCCGTGGATCGAGGCGATCGCCCCGACTCGCAATTTTGCAGTGTTCCCGTTATGTGCCAGAAGAGCGTGACGATGTCAAGCAGAATTTACCGATTTGGTTAAAAGCACGCGGACCGACCGCTCACATGCCTTAGGGCCGATCGACATTCAGAAGATGGCGAGTCGAAAATGGTGGATTTTCGAGACCCGGCGCGCAGCGTGCTTCAAGGCACGTGAGCACCGGAAGCTCGAAAAGCCGCCATTTGCAGGCCGCCAGAGCTGAATGTCGATCGGCCCTAATATGCTTGGTCTGAAGGAGGGTTGGTTCCACTGTTATCCAATCCGCGCCTGAGTTCACCGTCGCCTCAACCGAACGCCGCCACCACCGTCTCGATCGGCAGGAAAAGCGTGCGGCTCTCCTCCGGAAATTCCTGGAATTCGGCGCAAGCGAGATAGAAGCTTTTGGCGCGCTCGCTCTTGGCCTGCACCAGGACGGCGCCGATCCCGATGCTCTGCGACGCAATCGCGATCCTGCGCAGCGCATCCGACAGGATGTCGGCGCCGAGCCCCCGTCCGGCATAAGCCTGATCCACCGCCAGCCGTCCGATAACGGAGACGGGAATGGAATCAGGGGCATTGCGGCGGACTTTGCCGGGCGCTGCCGCGCGCTCGATCGCGCCTGCCGAGATGCAGAAATAGGCGACCACGCGATTGTCGTCGCAAACGACATAGGTTCGGGAGAACCTGCTCTCGTTCTTGAGCGCGCGCTGTTTCAGCCAGTCGTCGAGCGCCGGTTCACCGCAGTTGAAGCCGCCGAGATCGTGGTTCTCGGAAAGCGGGGCCGGGGGTGACAACGCCATGGAGCGGAGCGCGGGTCAGGCTTCCCAGGCGGGCGTCCGCCGCAACAGCGTCCGCAGCTTCGGTCCGGGCGCCGTGGGATTGTCCAGCGCATGAACAAATGCATCGTATCGGCCCGCATCGAGTACGAACAGCCGCTGGTCGAGAAGCACATCGATTGCCCGGGCGCGCGCGCTGTCGATCATGAACTCGGTGCGCGTCTTGCCGAGCACGGTCGCGGCTTCGTCGATCAGCCGGCGCGTTTGCGCCTCGATGCGCAGATTGATGCTGCCCTTCGGGTCGCTTCCTTCGGGGCGCTCCGCAACGGCGATCGATCCCTTTCCGGCATCGGATGGGGAGTAAGGCTTCGCCATGAATGAAAAGATAGGGTCGCGTATCTACAATGTCAATACAAAGCTCCCTTACCGCAACACCGACTGCCACTCGCGCATCCGCCGCCATTGCCGCGCCTCGTCGCTTTCGTTGCGGGTCAGCCGGCGATAGGCGCCGGGGCGCGTTCCGAACATGTCGAGGAACGCCGCGCTCGCGATATTCTCGCCCGAAAAGCCCAATGCGGCGGCCAGCTCCGCCAGCGGGCGCCGGTCCTCCGGGTCCTGCAGCCGGTCGCGCAGCAGCTCGAGCCGGCGGCGCCTGATATAATGCGCCGGGCCGCCCCACGGCTCGAAATCGCGATAGAGCGTCGCGCGCGACAGCGCGAAGCGGCCGACCAGCGAGGCGGGCGCGAAATCGCTTTCGGTCAGGTGCTCCTCGATGAACGCGCGCATCCGATCGACCCGCTCGGCGCGCGGATCGAGCCGCACCAGTTCCAGGTCGTCGCGTTCGGCGAGCGCGATCCGGAGCAGGTCGAGCGTGATCCGCGATACCGGCATCAGCATCGCGGGCGTCAGCAACGGCCCCCGCTCGGCCAGCGACCGCAGGTGATCGGCGAGCAGCGCGCCGCGCGCCGCGGAAATCACGTGCCCGTGCAGCCGCCGCGGGTGCGGCCGCGCCAGCGCCATCCGCTCGCGCGCGACGCTCAGCGTCGCGACATGCGCCTCGCGCGCCCGGTTGCGCATCGGCCGCGTCATGTCGAGGATCAGGATCTCGCCCGGCGCCACCCGTCGAAAGCCGCTGCCCGCATCGGCGTGGAACTCGCCCGCGCGCACCAGGGTCAGCGTGAAATGCTCCATCGCCGCCGCGCGCACCCGCGCCGCGTCGCGCTCGTGCGCCACATCGCTGAGCTGCCGGTCGTAAAGCACCGCCCGGTCGAGCCGCCATCCGTGCATCCGCGCGGCGAAATTGGGGCCGATCCGGCGCACGTCCGCACCCAGCGAATACAGGTCGCGATACGCCTCGAACCGCTCGCCGGGCGCCAGCCCATCGCTGTCGAAGCCGAGACCGAGGCGCTCGATCATCGCGCGCCTCGCGCCAGCATATGCGCCGCCGCCGCCAGCACCACCGCACCCGTCGCCGCGAGCGCCATCGCCCGCGCCAGTCCCGTCGCCGACAGCGGCCCCGCGTCGCTCAGCAGCCCCACGACGAGCGGCCCCAGCCCGTATCCCGTCGCCGTCACCCCGGCGAAGAACAAGCCGTTCGCCCGCCCGCGCGCCGCGCCGCTCGTCCGCGCCTGCACCCCCGCCAGCGCCGCCAGCGCCGCGATGCCGAGCACCAGGTCGATCGCGCCGAGCAGCACCAGGCTCGCCGTCGGTCCGGGCGCGAGCACGAGCGCCCACAACCCCAGGCACGCCGCCGCGAGCGCGCCCGTCACCAGCCCCGTGGGCGCGGCGCGAAGGCCCGGCCACCGGTCCACGATCCGCCCGCCCAGCGCCTGCCCCGCGGGCGCCGCCACCAGCGTCACCGCGCCCGCCGCCACCGCCGCGTCGGCGGCCGTCAGCCCATGCGCGCGCACCAGCAATGTCGGAAACCACACGCCGATCGCCTGCAACACCAGCACCGCCGCGCTTGCCGCCGCGAACAACGCCGTGAAGCGCCGCCACGGCAGCCGCGCGGCATCATGCTCCACCCGTTCGCCCTGAGCCTGTCGAAGGGCGTTTCCGGGCGAACCGCCCTCCGCTGCCGCCCCCCCGATCGCCTGTCCGTGCAGCACGATCCAGCCGAGCAGGATCAGGTTGGGGATCGCGGTCAGCAGGAACACCGCGCGCCATGCCGGGTCGATCACGCCCGCCGCCGCGCCCGCCAGCCAGCCGATCAGCAATCCGGCGACCAGTACCGAGCTCGATCGTCCCAGCGTCGAGCCGATGGTGAAGGCCGATGTCGATCGTCCGATCCGCGCGGCGCCGCCCGCGCTTGCCAGCGCCGTCACCGCCGCGGGCAGCACGCATGCCTGTCCGATGCCGATCGCGATCTCGGCCAGGGCGAACTGCGCGAAGGACGAGACGAAGGCGAGCGCCGCCGATCCCGCGGTCCACAGCGCGATTCCGGCCGCGATCGTCCAGCGTCGCATCGCGTCGGGCAACAGCCCCGCCGCCACGCTCGCGCCCGCATAGGCGATCGCGAACAGGCTCGCCGCCGCCAGCCCGAACGCGGCATCGGAAAGCGCCAGTTCGTGCTTGAGCAGCGTGGCGCCCGCGGCGGGCAGATATCGGTCGAAATAGGCGAGAAAGGCCCCCGCGCCCAGCGCCGGCCCCAGCGCGCGCGCACGGCGCCCGGCCATCCCCCGTGTTGCAACCCCCATCGCCACGCATGGTAACCCGGACGGCAACCAATGCCCAGCGGCAAAGCATGGACGCCGGGCCGGGCCGGAGCCGGCGGACGGTGTCGGATCGTCGGGAGCGGCGTTGGGTCGGCGGAAACGGCGTCGGGTCGAACGGAACGGCGCGGGGTCGGAGAGAACGGGCGTCGGATCGCCGGTGGCGAACGGCGGTGCGGCGAACGGCGGTGCGGCGAACGGTGCGCGCGCGTCGCCAGCTTCCGCTCTTCGCCGCCGGCATGTGGGTCGCAAAGCATGCGGCGTCGAAGAGCGGTTCGCCGGTTCGTGCTTCCGGCACGCCCCGGCGATACTGGTCGCCTGCGCGCCCGGATCGAGGCGCAGGCACGGACATGGCGGCCCGCCTCGTTCGGGCGAAGCCGCGCCGGCGTGTCGAACCTCGTGATCCCCCCGCCGGCGCTTCCCCCGGAAGCATCGCCCGATCCGGGCCGCCGTCACCCGCTCGCTCTACGCTGCCCGGCGCGGGTCGAAAATCCTGCTCCGTCTCACGATTGAGATGTCCCGTAATGAAACGGTCCGCCGTGGATCATTTGCCTGCCGCGACGCGATCCACCACCTCCGCCCAGGCCGCGATCTCCTCATTGAAATGCCGCTCGATCTCAACCCCACCCCCACTCCCGGTAACGGGATCGACCTCGGCGAATCCCTGCCAATCCCAGGTCGCGTTGCCCGAAAGCCGCACCATGCCGTCGGCCTCCGCCTGGCCGTGCACCATTCCGCCGCGGTTGAGCACGACGATCTCGCGCCCGAATTCGGTCCGTCCGGCAAGCGCGCTTGCGAACACGGAGGCTGCCATCGCGCTCCCGCAACTGTCGGTCAGCCCGACGCCGCGCTCGAAGGTGCGCACGAACAGCCGGCCCGGCCCGCGCATCTCGACGAAGCTTATGTTGGCGCGCTCGGGGAGCAGCGGCGGCGCGTCTTCGGCGAAGCGCCCGATCGCGACGAGTTCGTCCTCGTCGATCCGCTCGACGAAGCTCACCAGATGCGGATTGGGCATCGCGACCGCGGTGAACGTGCGGTCGCTCGGCAGCCCCTTTATTCTCTGCTGCACGTTCTGATGTTCGGCGCTGGTCAGCCAGCGTCCGACATCGAGCTCCGCCGGTCCCGCCACCTCGCGGATCGTGACGATGCCGGGCGCGATCTCCTTGTCGCGCGCCACCTCGGCGCTCGACGTCTTGAGCCTCACCGAGGCGCGATCGATCCCCAGCGCCTCGAACCCCGCCCGCGCCACGCAGCGCAGCCCGTTGAGGCACGTCTCCGCCTCCGACCCGTCGGGGTTCCACATGCGCATCCCGAACGCATGGTGCGCGTCCCCCTGCGTCAGCGCGAGAAGCCCGTCACCCCCGACCGGCCCCGCCCGATCCGCCAGCGCCCGCGCCACGCCCGCCCAGGTCTCGTCGTCGAGCGCGATCTCCCGCGCGTCGATCAGCGGGAAATCGTTCCCCGATCCCTGACAGACGATGAATCGAAGCCGCATCTCAGGGCCGTCCGAAATTCGGCTCAGGGTGAGTCGAAAATGGCGGTTTCTCGTGACCCGGAGCGCAGCGTGCTTGCGGCACGTGAGCACCGGAAGCGCGAGGAACCGCCATTTGCAGGCCACTCTGGGCCGAATTAGATACCCGCATACCAGGCATAACCGTAATCCTCCCAAAAGCCGCCCTTGCCGTCGCCGATCCCGGCAAGGCTCGCCACTGCCTCGATTGCCATCACATATTTGGCGTGCTTGTATCCCAGTTGCCGCTCCACGCGCAGCCGCACCGGCGCCCCGTGCGGCACCGAGAGCGGTGCATCGTTCATCCCCCAGGCCAGGATCGTCTGCGGATGGAACGCGTCCACCATGTCGATCGATTCGTAATAGGGGCGTCCCATGATCGAATCGGCGCACCGGAAGACGATATAGCGCGTCTCCGGCCGCACCCCCGCGGCCTTGAGTACCGTTCCGAGCATCGGCCCCGTCCACTTGCCGATCGCGCTCCATCCTTCGACGCAATCGTGCCGCGTGATCTGCGTGCGCGCGGGGAGCGCACGAAGCTCCGTCAAGCTCAGCGCGAGCGGCCGCGCCACCAACCCACCGACACGCAGCCGATAGTCGGCGAAGTTGCCCGCGAGCAACGCCGTGTATTCGGGCGTGTCCGGATGCGCCGTGCCGTTCGAACGGAAGACCGGCGACATCTCCGATGCCGCATATTCGCGCGCCAGCGCCGTCCGGTCGGTGACGAGCCGCTGCAATCCCCGATGCAGATCCTCGCCCGAGAACAGGATTTTCCGCAGCGCCGGCACCTCGACGACCCTGTCGCACCCGGCGAGCAGCGCGCCCGCGCCGATCGCGCCGCCGGTCACCAGCCGCCGCCGGGTGACGAGCCGGCTCATGCCTCATCCTCCGGCACGCGCCACCGGCCGGTGATCATCGACATGAGCTCGCCCGCCGGCCCGGCCAGCATCACGAACACCAGATGGACGATCACGAACAGCACGAGCAGCACCATCGCGATGAAGTGGATCGAGCGCGCCGATTGTCGTCCGCCGAACAGGTCGAGCAGCCACGGCCACGCCGCGCCCATCCCCGGCGAAATCGCGAGGCCGGTGAAGATCAGCAGCGGCAGCAGCACGAAGATCGTCGCGATGTAGGACAGCTTCTGGAGCGTGTTATATGCCCCCGGCCGCGCGGAATCGTGGAAACGGAAGGCCAGATGCGCCTTCGCGTCTTTCCACAGATGCCCCGGCGCCATCTCGCCGCTGCGCACGCTCAGATCGCGCCGGAAATGTCCGTTGATCAGGCTCGCGATCATGTATCCGAGCAGCGCAAAGGCGAGCACCAGCGCGAAGAACAGGTGCCAACGCCGCGACATGGCGAGGCTGTAATGCGCCGGAATCGTCAGCCATGCGGGCCAGCGCGGAACGCTGAGCCAGTGCGCGTCGAAATTGGCGCCATAGTCGCCCCAGTAAAGATACGGATGCGCGTTCGAGATGCCGAGCCCGCTGCCGATCATGATGAAGATCGAGATCGCGGTCATCCAGTGCCACAGCCGCGTCGCCAGCCGGTGGCGGTAGACGGTCCGTTGCGGCGCGGTCGTCTTGGCGGTGCTGCTCATCCGCGCAGCATAAGCGCATCAGCCATAAGCGCGCCAGAAGAACACGATCGTCGTGCCGACCGACACGAGCAAGGTCCACGCGCGCACCCCGCCCGCCGGCAGCAATTTCCCGACATGCGCGCCCGCCCAGCCGCCGACGACCGCGCCAATCAGCATCGGGATCGCGGCGGGCCAGACGATCAGCCCGGTGATCACGAACACGATCGCCGCCGCGCTGTTCGAGGTCGCGAGCATCAGCGTACGCTGCGCGAACAGCCCGCGCGGCTCGACGCCCGCGAGCAGGCCGAAGATCGCGGTGATCATCAGCCCCATGCCGCCGCCGAAATAGCCGCCATAGACGCCCAGCATTCCCTGCGCGGCGACCAGCGTCGATGCCCCGATCGTCACGCGATCGTGCAGCCACCCGGCCGCACGCTTGCCGAAGGCGAGCACCAGCGAGGCAAAAAGCAACAGCCAGGGGATGATGAAATCGAACAATGTCGTCGGCGTCAGCACCAGCAGTACGCTCCCGACGAGCGCCGCGCCGAACGTCACGCCTGCGAGCAGCCACGGCGACACCCCGCCGACCGGCGCGATCTCGTCCCGAAACGCCCAGGCGCTCGTCGCGGCGCCGGGCAGCAGCGCCACGTTCGACGTCGCATTGGCGGCATTGGCCGGTAACCCCAGCGCGATCAATGCCGGCAGCGTCGCGAACGTGCCTCCGCCCGCCAGCGCGTTCATTGCCCCGCCGAGCAGCCCCGCACCGGCGGCAAGCGCGATCGATGGAGCGTCCAGAATCCACCTCCGTTCGCCCTGAGCTTGTCGAAGGGCCGTTCGTCTGATGTCGTTAGAAGGGGGCGTTAGAAGGGAAAGCGGTGCTTCGACAAGCTCAGCACGAACGGCATTGGCGTGGCTATCACAATGCCGCCAACTTCGCTTCGGCGAGCCGGTCGAGTTCAGCGCGGCTCTTCCTCTCTGCCGCGGTCTTGAGCTGCCCGCACGCCGCATCGATGTCGCGCCCGCGTGGCGTGCGCACGGGTGCCGAGATGCCCGCCTCGAACACGATGTTGGAAAACGCACGGATGCGCTCGGGGGTCGAGCATTCGTAGGGCGCGCCCGGCCACGGATTGAACGGGATCAGGTTGACCTTGGCCGGCAGCCGGTATTTGCGGATCAGCCGCACCAGTTCGCGCGCGTCCTCGTCGCTGTCGTTCTTGTCCTTCAGCATGACGTATTCGAAGGTGATCCGCCGCGCATTGTTCGCGCCCGGATAATCGGCGCACGCCTGGAGCAGCTCCTCGATCCCGTATTTGCGGTTCAAGGGCACGATCTCGTCGCGGATCTCCTTGGTGACGGCATGGAGCGACACAGCGAGGTTTACCCCAATCTCCTCGCCGCACCGCGCCATCATCGGCACCACGCCCGACGTGGAAAGCGTGATCCGCCGCTTCGACAGCGCCAGGCCGTCCCCGTCCATCACCACCTTGAGCGCATCGCGCACGCTGTCGAAATTGTAGAGCGGCTCGCCCATCCCCATCATCACGATGTTGGTCAGCATCCGGCCTTCCGGGGTGGAGGGCCACTCGCCCAGCGCATCGCGCGCCAGCATCACCTGCCCGACGATCTCGCCCGGCGTCAGGTTGCGCACCAGCCGCATCGTGCCCGTATGGCAGAACCGGCAGTTGAGCGTGCACCCGACCTGGCTAGAAACACAAAGCGTCCCCCGATCGGCATCGGGGATGAACACCATCTCGTAATCCTGCCCGTCGTCGGAACGCAGCAGCCACTTGCGCGTGCCGTCGGAGGAGACCTGCGCCTCCATCACCTGCGGCCGCCCGACCACGAACCGCTCAGCAAGCCAGGGATGCTGCGCCTTGGCGATATCGGTCATCGCGGAGAAGTCGGTGACGCCGCGATTGTAGATCCAGTGCCAAAGCTGCTTGCCGCGCAGCTTTGCTTGGCGCGGCTCCATCCCCGCTGCCTCCAGGCGCGCGCGAATCTGGTCCTTCGACAGGCCGAGCAGGTCCACGCGCCCATCCTCGCGCGGGGTCACAGCCCGAGGAACGGGCACGGGATCGATGTGCCCGGGAATGGGCATGGAGAGCGTCTCAGCCTGCTGCATGCGCGCGCATATAAGCGATTGGCCGGCGCTTCGCTACTCCGTCGGTGATCGGGTCCGAGTCGAGTGCGGCTCAACCGAATCCGTCATGCTGAACTTGCCTGCCCCTGCGCAGGCAGGGGTTTCAGCATCCAAGGTGGTGCCTGGCGCGATTCTCAATGCGGTGACAATAGCTGATGCCCGCGCGCATACGGCCATGGACCCTGAACCGAGTTCGCAGGTGACGGCACTCGCAGCATTGGCCCGGACGTCGCGTGAATCCCGCCCCTTTCTACTCCGCCGCCAGCAGCGTCTCCGCCCCGCCCAGATCGACCGACACCAGCCGGCTCACGCCCTGCTCGATCATCGTCACGCCGAACAGCCGGTCCATCCGGCTCATCGTCACCGCATTGTGGGTGACGATGAGGTAGCGTGTCTCGGTCTCGCGCGTCATCGCTTCCAACAATGCACAGAAGCGCTCGATATTGGCGTCGTCGAGCGGGGCATCGACCTCGTCGAGCACGCAGATGGGCGCGGGGTTGGTGAGGAAGAGGCCGAAGATCAGCGCCACCGCGGTCAACGCCTGCTCGCCGCCCGAAAGCAACGTCAGCGATTGCAGCTTCTTGCCCGGCGGCTGCGCCATGATCTCGAGCCCGGCCTCGAGCGGATCGTCCGAATCGACGAGCGCGAGGTGCGCCTGCCCGCCGTTGAACAGGGTCGTGAATAGCCGCTGGAAATGCCCGTTGACCGCCTCGAACGCCGCCAGCAGCCGCTGGCGTCCCTCGCGGTTGAGATTGCCGATCGAGCCGCGCAACCGGTTGACCGCCAGCCCCAGCTCGTCGCGCTCGGCGGCGTTGGTGGTGCGCGTCTCGTCCAGCTCGGCCAGTTCGGCCTCGGCGACGAGGTTGACCGGCCCGATCCGCTCGCGATCGAGCATCAGCTTCTCGTGGCGCGCCGATTCGTCCTGCGGGCTGCCGACCTCCTTGCTCGCGAACCCCGCTTTTTCGGGCAGCACCGGCGGCGGGCATTCGAAGCGCTCGCCCGACAGGCGCCCCATCTCGATCCGGCGCTGCTCCTGATTTTCCGCGCGCGCCGCCGCGCCCGCACGCTCCTCGCGCGCCTGGGCGAGCGCCTCGCCCGCGATCCGCGCCTGCTCCTCGGTCGCGCGCACCGCCTCGTTCGCCGTCGCCTCGGCGGCGAGCAATTCGTCGGTGCGCGCGCGCATCGCCTCATGCTCGGTTTCGAGCGCCTCGATCTCGGCAAGCAGCGCGCCGGGCCGGTCCGCGATCGCCGCCGCTTCCTCGCCCAGCGCCGCCTCGCGCTTGTCCATGTCGGCGATCCGCCGAATCGCATCGCCCGATCGCGCGCGCCAATCCTTCGCCTCGCCCTGCGCGCGCGCCAGCGCCTCGCGGTCGGCGGCGAGCGTGCGGTCGAGCGTCGCGCGATCGGCCTGCGCCTGCGCCACGCTCGCGCGCCGCGCCTCGGCTGCCGTCTGGAGCGCCGCTACCTCGGCCCTTGTCGCCGCGCCGTCGGGCAGCGCCGCCACCGCGCGCTCGGCCTCGGCAAGCCCGGCCTGCGCCTGCGCCTTCTCCTCGTCGAGCCGCGCGGCGCGCGCATCGAGATCGGCGGCAAGCCCCTGCAACCGCTCGATCGCCGCCGCCGCGCGATCCTCCGCCCGCGCCGCCTCGCGCTCGGCGGTCTCGGCCGCTGAAAGATCGCCGCGCGCCTGCTGCGCCGCCTCCCGCGCGCCCGCAATCGCCTCATCGATCGCCCCAAGCGCCGCCTCGGCGTCCGCAACGGCCTGTTCGGCGGCGGGTTGGTTGGCCTTCAACTCGGCGAGTCGGTTGACGCGGACCAGCCGCTCGGCCGCCGCTGCGCCGCCCGACCTTGCGACAAACCCGTCCCAGCGCCGCATCGCGCCGTCGCGGGTGACGAGCCGCTGCCCGATCGCGAGCACCTGTCCCGCATCGGCGTCCGCCACCGCGATCTGCGCCAATCGCCGCGCCAATTCGCCCGGTGCCGCGACGTAGTCGGCGAGCATTTCGGTCCCTTCGGGCGGTGCGGGATCGCCCGGCTGCGCCTCGGCGCCGCCCCAGAAGCGGTCGGCCTCGCGGTCGAGTCCCGCCTCCAGCTCGTCCCCCAGCGCCGCCGCCAGCGCGCGCTCATAGCCCGGATTGGCCTTGAGCCGGTCGAGCAACCGGTCGCGCGCGTTGCTTGAAAGCGCCTTGTCGAGCGCTGCCGCCTCGCTCTCGATCGCGGCCAGTTCGGCGCGCGCCGTGGCCGTCGCGGCTTGCGCCGCCCCCTGCCGCTCGATCGCCGCCGCCTCGTCGGCCTGCGCCGTATCGCGTGCCGTTCGTGCCGTTTCCGCCGCTTGCACCGCCGCCGCGCGTTTTTCGCCCGCCTCGACGCGCTCGGCCTCGATCGGCTCGACCCGCCCGAGCCCGGTGCGCTCGTCCGCAAGCCGCGCGCACTCGCGCTCGATCCGTTCGACCCGCTCGCGCGCCGCCGCCAGCGCCGCCTCGGCAACCCGCGCCTCCGCCGCCTCGCTCGCCTGCCGGCTCAGGGCTTGCGCGAGCGCCACCTCGGCATCGCGCGCCGCGCGTTCTGCTTCCGCCAGGGCTCCATCGAGCGCGGGCTGGCGCGCCGCCGTCTCGGCGATCCGGGCCTCCAGCCGCGTCGCATCCTCGCCCAGCCGGTCGAGCGCCGCCGCCGCATCCTGCGCCAGCGCGCCCTCGCGCTCGCGATCGGCGCCGAGCCGCAGCTTGATCTGGTCCAGCTCCTCGATCCGCCGATCGACCTGCGCGCGCTCCTGCCGCAGCGATGCCAGCCGATGCCCCGCCTCGCTCGCCGTATCGCGCGCCGCCAGCGCCGCCGCCCGAGCCTCGGCAAGCGCCTCGGTCGCCTGCGTCTGATAGGCCGCGGCCGCGCGCTGGGCCTCGCCTGTCTCGCGCACCCTGGCCTCGGCCGCTTCGGCTTCCGCCTTCGCCGCATCGGCCGCCGCCGCCGCGTCGCGCCAGCGCGCATAGATCATCCGTCCCTCGGCGACGCGGATCTGCTCGGAGAGCAGGCGATATTTCTCCGCCTGCCGCGCCTGCCGCCTGAGCGCCCCGGCGCGCGCATCCTGATCGGCGATCACCTCGTCCAGCCGCGCGAGGTTCGCCTCGGTCGCGCGCAATTTCTGCTCGGCATCCTTGCGGCGGACGTGCAGCCCGGCGATTCCCGCCGCCTCTTCGAGCAGCATCCGCCGCTCGGCGGGCTTGGCGGCGATCACCGCGCCGATCTTGCCCTGGCTGACGAGGGCGGGGGAGTGCGCCCCCGTCGCTGCATCGGCGAACAGCAACGCCACGTCCTTCGCGCGCACGTCGCGCCCGTCGATGCGATAGGCGGAGCCCGCGCCGCGCTCGATCCGGCGGACGACCTCGCTTTCCTCCTCGCCCGCGCGATCGAGCAGGATCGAGACTTCGGCGAAGTCGCGCGCCGGCCGCCGCGCGGTGCCGGCGAAGATCACGTCCTCCATCCCCGCGCCGCGCATCGATTTGGGGCTGTTCTCGCCCATCGCCCAGCGCAGTGCCTCGAGCAGGTTCGATTTGCCGCAGCCGTTCGGCCCGACGATACCCGTCAGCCCGCGCTCGATGCGCAGATCGACGGGATCGACGAAGCTCTTGAACCCGGAAAGCCGAAGCCGCTTGATCTGCACGCTTTACCCCCCGGCCGAAACCGAACCGGGACTCACGCCCCGGCGGCTTTCAGCTTCGGCTCAAGCTGCTCCCAGGTGATCGTGTTTTCAAGCTGCTCGCCGTTGAGGAAGAAGGTGGGTGTGCCGGTGACGCCGTTCTCGCTGCCCTGCTGCGCCATATCGACCACCGCCTGCACGTTCTTCTGATCGGCAAGGCACGCCTTCGCCTGCTGCTCGGTCACGCCGCGCTGCTTGACGAAATCGATATAACCCAGGAACTCGGCCCAGGCGGTCGCGACCTCGGTCGGGCTCTTGCCGACGAGCTGCTGCTGGAGCTGCCGGGCGCCATCCGACGTGAGCTTTTCCTCGATCTGCTGCTGGTTGATGAAGGTCTGTTCGAGGATCGGGAAAAACGCGCTCTCACTCACGCAGCGGCCCAATGTCGACAACCCCAGATCGGGCGCGCCATGCACCGGGAAATCGCGGAATTCGTAGCTGACCTTGCCGGTCTTCACATAATCGTTCTCGAGCGGCTCCATGCCCGTCCGGCCGAAATGGCCGCAGGTCGGGCAGCTCCGCGACCCGTATTCCACCAGCTTGAGCGGCGCATCGGGATTGCCCATCACGAATCCGCCCTCGGGGGTCTTGGAAACCACCTCGGTCCATTCCTGCCCCGCGGGCGGGGTCGCCGCCGCCACCGGCGCGGCGGGCGCGTCGCTGTTCGCGCCGTCACCGCCGCCGCCGCACGCCGCGAGCGCGAAGAGCGGCACCGCCGCGATCATCATGAGGGTTCTGGTCGTCATATCTTTTGGCCTTTATCCTCTGGTGTCCTCTGGGGATCGGAAAATCACGCGCCCGCCGCCTCGATCACCGGCCGAAGCTCCGCCCAATGCGCATTGGGCACGATCTTGCCGTTGACGAAGAAGGTGGGCGTGCCGGTGATCTTGCCCCACGCCTCCTTGGTCATGGCGAGCACCGGCGCGAGCTTGTCCGGCGCGAAGCAGCCCTGGATCGCGGCATCGCTGAGCCCGCGCGCCTTCATCATCGCCGTCAGCCCCGCGCCGTCCGCATAAGCGCGCAGCCGGGCGCTCTCGGGATAGAGGCCGAGTCGCCCCTCATTGGTGCGGATGAACGCGATGCCGCGCGGCAGCCACGATTCCTGCTTCGCGAATATCGCCTCGGTCGCGCCGAAAAACCCCGCCTCGCCGGCGCACCGCGCCAGGGCGGCGGCGGCGAGGTCGAGCTTGTCGCGCACGGCATTGCGCAATTCGAGCCGCACCTTGCCCGATTTTATCATCTGCCCGCGCAGCACCTCCGCCGATTCCGCCGAGAATTCGGCGCAATGCGGACAGGTGTAGCTCAGATATTCGATCACCGTCACCCTGGCCGCCGGATTGCCGAGCGCGAACGCGCCATCGGCCGTCTGGGTGACGGTCCGCGTCCAGTCCTGTGCGGGCGCGGCGGCGGTAACGAGCAATGCGGCACCGATCAGCGCCAGCAAGCGGGTGAGCAACGCCATGTCAGTCCTTGTCGATGATCGGCGGGCCGGCGGTCGAGGCAACGCCCATGGCGAGCGATTCGAGCACCGCCTTCAATTCGGGATCGGCGATCGTGCGCAGGCTGTCGCCGAGGTCGATTGCGGCGGGTTTGAGCGAGGGCGGCGGCGTGGGCGGCTTCGACACCGCCACCTCGCCCTGCCGGATCGTCACCCGCGCCACCGCGGCATAGCCGAAGAAGCGGTTGACCCGCTCGACGATCTCGGGCGCGATATGCTGCATCATCGGCGCATGCGCCCCGCGCACCACCAATGTCAGCGTCCCGCCGGAGCGCTCGCCATGCGGGAAGCGCAGCGATTCGGGTGCCGAGACGCCCGCATAACGCGGCCCGACGATCTCCGACCAGCGGCTCACGATCGAGCTTTGCACGAAGCCGAACCGCCGGAACGCCGCGCGCCCGACATCGGGCAGCAGTTCGGAAACCGCGCGGCTGCGGTTGCTCCGCCGCGATTCGGCATCCTTTGGGCGAGGGGCGCGCGTGCGCGTTTTGCTCATGCCCCCTCCCATGCCATAGCGGCGCCGTGCCCGCCAAGCGTTCATCGATTCCCGCGCAGCTCCTCGCCTGGTACGATGCGAATGCGCGTGCCCTGCCGTGGCGCGCCCCGCCGGGATCGCCGCCGCCCGATCCCTATCGCGTCTGGCTGTCGGAGATCATGCTCCAGCAGACGACGGTCGCGACGGTGCGCCCCAAATTCGAATCGTTCGTCGCCCGCTGGCCGGATTTCGAATCCTTCGCCGCTGCCGACGAGGCGGAGGTGATGGCCGCCTGGGCGGGCCTCGGCTATTATGCCCGCGCGCGAAACCTGATCGCCTGTGCGCGCGCCGTGGTCGCCGATCACGGCGGCAGGCTGCCCGATACCGAAGCGGCGCTGCGCACGCTCCCCGGCATCGGCGATTACAGCGCGGCCGCGATCGCCTCGATCGCCTTCGGCCGCCGCGCCGTGGCGCTCGACGCCAATGTCGAGCGCGTCGTCGCCCGCCTGTTCGCGATAGGCGAGCCGCTGCCGGGCGCGCGCAAGGCGATCCGGCGGGCCGCCGAGTCGATCACTCCCGCCACGCGTTCAGGCGATTTGTGGCAAGCGATGATGGATCTGGGGCAGGCGATCTGCACCGCCGGATCCCCCAAATGCCTCCTCTGCCCGCTTGCCGGGGTCTGCGACGGCCGCGCGACCGGCGCACCCGAGGCGTTCCCGGTCAAGGCGCCCAAACGCGCCAGGCCGCAACGCTACGGCACGATCTTCTGGCTGGAGGATGACGGCCGCGTCCTCCTCGTCCGCCGCCCCGCCAACGGCTTGCTCGGCGGCATGCGCGCGCTTCCCAGCGGCCCCTGGGCCGACGCGCATCCCGGCCTTGCTCAAGCCCCCGCCGACGCGAATTGGGAAATGCGGAACACCCGCATCACCCATGTGTTCACCCATTTCCGCCTCGAATGCGCGCTTGCGGTCGGGCGCGGGGCGGCGCATGCAGCGGCGGGCGAATGGTGGCCGATCGACAGGCTCGACGAAGCGGGCCTGCCGACCATTTTCCTGAAGGCGGCCAGAGCGGTGGGGAGGGACGGATGACCGGATTTCGCGGAATCGCGCTCGCGGGCGCCATGCTCGCGTTCGTCGCCACAGGCGCGCCCGCGCAGCAGGCGCAGCCGCAACCGCAAGTCCTGCCGCCGTCCGCAAGCTCGCCGCTCCCGGCAACGCAGGCATTGTTCGATTCCTACGTCAGCGCGGACAAGATGCCGGGCATCGTCGGCGCGTTCGGCGTCGGGGACCGGCCCACGATATTCGTCTCCGCCGGCCGCATCGCCGACGATCCGAACGCCGCGCCCGCCGGCCCTGACTCGCTCTGGCGCGTCTATTCGATGACCAAGCCGATCACCGCGATGGCTGCGATGATCCTGATCGAGGAGGGCAAGCTCGGGCTCGACCAGCCGATCAGCGATTTCTTCCCCGGCTTCGCGCACATGAAGGTGCTGGTCAGCCCCGACACCAGCCTCGAAAGCCGCCCCGCCACGCACCGGATCACCGTGCGCAACCTGCTCACGCACACCGCCGGGCTCGGCTATTCGATCATCACCAAGGGGCCGCTGCTCGAGGAATATGAGCGGCTCGGCATCACGCCGGGCGCGATCAACCGCGCGGTCGAGGCGCAGGCGCGGCCTGCCCGTCCCAAAACGCTCGCCGAGTTCGCCGAGCGCGTCGCCACGCTCCCGCTGATCGCGGAGCCCGGCACCACATGGAGCTATTCCATCGGCCTCGACGTGCTCGGCGCCGTGATCGAGAAGGCGAGCGGCGTGCCGTTCGACACCTTCGTCCAGCGCCGCATCTTCGATCCGCTGAAGATGACGTCGAGCTACTGGACCGTCCCCCAAAGCGAGGTGGATCGTCTCGCCACCAACTACGTCTTCATGGGCGACACGCGGACGCCGATCGATCCCGCCGCCAGCTCGGTCTATCTCGATCCGCCCAGCTTCCCCTACGGCGGCGCCGGGCTCGTCATGTCGGCGCGCGATTACGACCGGTTTCTCCACATGCTCCAGAACGGCGGGGAACTGGATGGGGCGCGCATCATGAAGCCCGCGACGGTGGCGCTCGCCATGTCGAACCTCCTGCCCGACGGCGTCACCTTCGAAGGCGTGGGCGGCACGACCGGCGGCACCGAGGCGGCCGTCCCGATGGGTTACGGCGCGGGCGGCTCGGTCTATCTCGCCGACAAGCCGGGCGGCCCTTCCAGGGGCACGTACGGCTGGGGCGGGGCCGCCGGAACGATCGCCTGGGTCGATCCCGTCAAGCACATGCGCGGTGTGATCATGGTCAATTATTTCCCTGCCGATAAATGGCCGTTGCGTCAGGAAGTGCCTGCCGCGCTCATCAAGGATTTCATGCGCAGCCAATGATTCGTCCCGGCTTCACCGGCGGGATGCTCGATCGCGCCGATCATCTCAGGCAGGATGCCGATGCGCTCGGCCGCGCGCTCGCCGATCCGCGCGCACGGCTCCTGAAGCTCGTCGATTGCGAGCCCGAAGTGGCGGACGGCCGCCTCGGCTGGACGGCGCTTGCCGACGCGCCAGACGAGGCCGACCTCATCCTGCTCGGCCTCGACGGAGAGGTGCCGCATGTTGCCGCGCACGTCCCCGGTACGCGCGTCCCCTCGCAGCGTTCGGCCGCGCTTCTGCAGGCGCTCGCCGCACTCCGCCCCGGCGAGGCCGCGACCTATGCCGCCGCGCGCAGCGTGATCGACTGGCATGCGCGGCACACGTTCTGCGCGAATTGCGGCACGGCCACCTCCCCGTTCAAGGCGGGTTGGGCGCGCGCCTGCGCCAAGTGCGGCGCCGAGCATTTCCCGCGCGTCGATCCCGTCGTCATCATGATCGCGGAGCATCGGGGCCGCGCACTCCTCGGCCGCGGCCACACCTGGCCGCCGGGCCGCTATTCGGCGCTCGCGGGCTTCCTGGAGCCCGGCGAATCGATCGAGGAAGCGGTCGCGCGCGAGATCGCCGAGGAGGCGGGCGTGCGCGTCACCAACGTCCGCTACGTCGCGAGCCAGCCATGGCCCTTCCCCTCGTCGCTGATGATCGCCTGCGTCGGTGAGGCGCAGGATGACGCGATCACGCTCGACACGACCGAGCTGGAGGACGCGATCTGGGTCTCCCGTGCCGAGGTCCGCACCATGCTCAAAGGCGGGGAGGGGCCGTTCCTCCCGCCGCCCTCCTACGCCATCGCACACACGCTGCTGACGGAGTGGGCCGGCCGCTAGGGTCGATCGGTGGGGGGGCTGTCCTACAGCGCGCTTTCCTGCTACCCTCTCATCTCGCCGGGCGATCCCAGCCCGAACGCCCGCATTCGGTGCCTCTTCCGCGACACTTTCGCAAACTTCCGGAAAAAGGCGCTTCGGCGCGCCCCGATCGCTACGGCCGCGCCCGCGCCTGCGGATACGTTCCCAGCAGCCGCACCCACTTGGTCTGGAATCCCAGCTCCTCGAACGCCCGATCCACTGCCGGATCGCCCGGCTTGCCGACGATATCCGCGTAGAATTCCGTCGCCGCGAAGCTGCCGCCCCGCTGATAGCTTTCGAGCTTGGTCATGTTGACGCCGTTGGTCGCGAACCCGCCCAGCGCCTTGTAGAGCGCGGCCGGAATGTTCTTCACCTCGAAGATGAAGGTCGTCATGCACGGCCCGTCGCTCGTCAGCGGCACCGCTTCCCGCGCCAGCGCGACGAAGCGCGTGGTGTTGTGCTCGGCGTCGGCGATATCCTCGGCAAGCACGTCGAGCCCGTACATCTCCGCCGCGCCCGGCGGCGCCAGCGCGGCGACGCGCGGGTCGGCAAGCTCGACGACCTTGGCGGCGGCGCCGGCGGTATCGGGATAGGCGACCGGCTCGATTCCGCGGCGTTTCAGCCAATGCCGGCACTGCCCCAGCGCCTGGGGGTGGCTCATCGCCTGTTTCACGTCGTCGCGCGCGCCCAACCCCATCAGCGCGTAGCGGATCGGCAGGAAATGCTCGGCGACGATCACCAGTCCCGATTCGGGCAGCAGGAAATGGATGTCGGCGACGCGCCCGTGGAGCGAATTTTCGATCGGAATCATCGCGCGGTCGGCGGTCCCTTCCTGTACCGCCTCGATCGCATCGGCGAAGTCGAAGCAGGGGACGGGCAGCGCGTCCGGAAACGCCTGGAGCGTCGCGACATGCGAATTGGCGCCCGGCGCGCCCTGAAACGCCACCGCGCGCTCCGGTGTTCGGGCGGCGTCGTCGATCATGTGCGCGACCAGCGCGCGGGCGGGGTTCGGGAAATTCTCCATGGCGAGCGGCCGCGTAACGGTCGGAGCGCCCCCGCGCAAGCGCGGCTTGCCTGCCCGCCGTCGCCCCCTTAAAGGGAGGCGACTTTTCCTTGTGCCGGCCACGTCAACGGGGGGCCGATTTCTCGAGAGGGTTCGACGGATACGATGGACGATCGCAAGAACACGATTGCGGGATGGGTGTTGGCCGGGTGCGGCGCCGCGCTGGGGCTGTCGATCCTGAGCGGGATGGCGTTCAAGTCCGAACGGCCTGAAAAGATGGGCTATCCGATCGAGGGCGTCGAGGTGGAAGGCGGCGAGGGCGAAGCCGCGGTGGCGCCGATCGCGACCCGGCTCGCGGCCGCGGACGCCGCGCACGGCGCCGACGTGTTCAAGAAGTGCACGGCCTGCCACACGATCAACCAGGGCGGCCCCAACGGCATCGGCCCGAACCTGTGGGAAGTCGTCGGCGACAAGATCGCGACCGGCCGCGGCGGCTTCGCCTTTTCCGACGCCTTGAAGTCGGTCGGCGGCACCTGGACCTTCGAGGCGCTCGACGCGTGGCTCACCAGCCCCCGCAAGTTCGCGAACGGCACCAAGATGACCTTCGCGGGGCTCTCTGATCCGCAGGATCGCGCCGACGTGATCCTCTATCTGAACCAGCAGGGCTCCAACGTCCCGCTCCCCGCCGCGCCCGCGCCGACGCCCGAAGCGGGCAACGTGGACGAGGCCGAGGCGAACGCCACCACCGGCGCGCCGACCGCGGACATCGCCAACCAGGCGACCCCGGCCCCCGGCGCCCCCTCGGTCGATCCCAACGCCGCGGTCGAAGCGAGCGAACAGCAGGATTGATCGGCGCCTCCAGTGTTCCTGCGAAAGCAGGAACCCATGGTAGCAGGTGATATCGCGGACACGCCCGGACTCCTGCTTTCGCAGGAAGGCCGCTCCTATTTCTTCACCGCCTCGTGCGCCTTGGCGAAGCCCTTGCGATCGAGCGGCGCCTCGGGCTCGTCGCCCGCGGTCGGGTTCGCCCGTTCCTCGCGCCGTTCGCGATAGAAGTTGCGGACCACCTCCCAGCCTTCCTCCGCCGTCTCGACGAAGGTGAAGATGTCGAGGTCGCGCGGCGAAATCACGCCCTCCTCGCACAGGGCCTTGAAATCGACGACCCGGTTCCAGAATTCCTTGCCGTAGAGCAGCACGGGGATCGGATCGATCTTGCCCGTCTGGATCAGCGTCAGCAATTCGAACAGTTCGTCGAACGTCCCGAACCCGCCCGGAAACGCCGCCAACGCGCGGGCGTGGAGCAGAAAGTGCATTTTACGCAGCGCGAAATAGTGAAACTGCATGCTCAGCGCCGGCGTCACATATTTGTTGGGCGCCTGTTCGTGCGGCAGCACGATATTGAGCCCGATCGATTCCTCGCCGACATCCGCCGCGCCGCGGTTCGCCGCCTCCATGATCGACGGTCCGCCGCCCGAGCACACGACGAACTGCCGCATTCCGTTCTCGTCGCGCGGAAAGCTGCTCGCGATCCGCGCCAGCTCGCGCGCGACCTCGTAATATTTCGATTTCGCCGCCAGCCGTTCGGCGATTCGTTTCGCCTCCTCGCCCTCGGCCGCGTCGATCAGCGTCTGCGCCATGTCGGGCGCGGGGATGCGCGCCGATCCGTAGAAGACGAAGGTCGAGCCGATATGCGCCTCGTCGAGCAGCAATTGCGGCTTGAGAAGCTCGAGCTGGAAGCGGACGGGCCGCAGATCCTCGCGGAGCAGGAAATCCATGTCCTGAAACGCCAGCCGATAGGCGGGATGCTCGGTCTGCGGAGTGGAAACGCCGGTCTTGACCGTCTCCGCCTCCTGCTGCGCGGGGCGGAAGACGCGGGACGGAACTCGTGTGTCGCTCATTTGCCGGGGCTGTAGACGATTTGGCGGTGGGTTCAAATCCACATGTGCCTCACCGGCAGAAATGCGCGTCGTCCGCCTCGAGGTGAAAATGGTTGCGGTGCGCCGCATTGTAATCGGGGCTCAGCACGGTGCCGAACCGCTTGCACGCGGAGGCGTGGATCACCTCCATGAACCGGCGCACGCGCGGGTCGGGCGAGTTCCAGTCGTCAAGCACGCTGATCCGTCGGCCGTCGGCAAGGTCGAATGCAGCGACGTCCACCGCATTGGCGATCGCGTGCCCAGACAGCCGGTTCGCGCTGACGCCCACCACCTTGCGGCAGGCATAGGTGCCGAACGTCTCGATCTTGGTGAGCTTGCTGCCGAGGATCTGATACGCGGCCGGCGCAACCGCGTTGCGTGTCCAGGCCGAGAAGGTCCGCGCCAGCCCGCACCGCATCGCGCCGAGGTTGCTCGTCGGCACGCCGATATCGAGAAGCTGCACCGTTCCCACGGTCGAGCAGCCGCCGCCGCGCATCTTGTCAGGAAGCGGGCGGAACGCGACCCCGATCCGCCGCAGGTCCGCGTGGCACATCCGCGTCTCGCGCGCGCTCGGCAGGTTCTCGGTGACGCGGGTGCCTTCCGGCCCATGCCCCCCACCGAAGATGCAGCCGGCAAGCACCAGGGCGGCGAGAGGGGCGAGACGCTTCACGAGCGGAACGCTAGGGGCCCGATTCGCAAATCGCAACGGTGTGCGGCTGTTGTTCGGCATTCTGCTCGGCTGCCGCACCGGCCCGCTCCCCCACCCCACCACCCATTCAGCATAATGTTTTGGGTGACGGGGCAGGGGAGCGGGCGGAAGCGCCAAAGGTTCCGGCGATGCACAGCATCGTTGGAATGGCGCTGGAGGGCGGTGCCGCTTCCACGCAGGTGGATCAGAGTCTAAACCGCCGCGATGACGAGCCGTATCGACAGCCTGCCGCACCGGCGCCGGATCATCGATCGCCGGGCGCTCGCCGACGCGCTCGCCGCGCTCGACCCTGCCGAACCGTCGGCGTTACGCGCGGCCGCCGTGGCGCTGCTCAAGGCGGCGCTCGACCACGGTCGCGCCGAGATCCAGCGGCGCCTGGTCGAACATCCCACGCGCGGGCTGGAGGCGGCGGCGGCGCAGGCCTTCCTCACCGATCAGCTCCTCCGGCTGCTCTACGATTTCGTGACGGCGCGGCTCTATCCCAACACCAATCCGACCGCCGCCGAGCGCATCGTGCTGGTCGCGGTAGGTGGCTATGGGCGCGGCGAGATGGCGCCCTATTCGGATATCGACATCGCCTTCATCACGCCATGGAAGCAGCCCGCCTGGGCCGAGCAGGTCATCGAGGCGATGCTCTATTCGCTATGGGACATGGGGCTGAAGGTCGGCCATTCGTCGCGTTCGCTCGACGAGATGGTGCGCGAGGCGAAGGCCGACGTCACCGTGCGCACCGCCTTGCTCGAAGGACGCTACATCTGGGGCGACGTCGCGCTCTATGACGAGGGCGCGCGCCGCTTCCGCACCGAGGTCCAGGCCGATACGGCGGGCCGGTTCATCGCCGACAAGCTCGCCGAGCGCAACGCGCGCCACGTCCGCATGGGCGACAGCCGCTACGTGGTGGAGCCCAACGTCAAGGAAGGGAAGGGGGGGCTGCGCGATCTCCACGCGCTCTTCTGGATCGGCAAATACGCCTACAATGTCCGCACCGTCGCCGAACTGGTCGATGCGGGCCTCCTCACCCGCGCCGAATATCGCCGCTTTCACCGCGCCGAGAATTTCCTCTGGGCGGTGCGCTGCCACCTCCATTCGATTGCGGGCCGCGCCGAGGAGCGGCTGACCTTCGACATGCAGCGCGAGATCGCGGACCGGATGCATTATGCCGACCGGCCGGGAAAGGCGCCGGTCGAGCGGTTCATGCAATTCTACTTCCTTCAGGCGAAGGCGGTGGGCGACCTCACCGGCCTGTTCCTCGCGCATCTCGACGAGAAGTTCGCCGCGCACGGCCGCCGCTTCGGCTTGCCGCGGCTCAGGCGCGCCCCGCGCAAGCTCCACGGCTTCGTCCTCGATCGCGGGCGCCTCGCCATCCCGTCGGACGATTTCTTCGAACAGGACCCGGCGCGCCTTGTCGAGTTGTTCCAGCTCGCCGATCTCCACGGGCTCGAAATCCACCCGCTCGCGATGCGTGCCGCCGCGCGCGACGCCAAGCTCGTCGACGACATCCGCCGCACACCGCCCGTCAACGCGCTGTTCCTCGACGTGCTCACGAGCCCGCGCGATCCCGAAACGGTGCTGCGCTGGATGAACGAGGCGGGGGTGTTCGGCCGCCTCGTTCCCGATTTCGGCCGCGTCGTCGCGCAGATGCAGTTCGACATGTATCACCATTACACCGTCGACGAGCACACGATCCGCGCGATCGGGCTGCTCTCAAAAATCGAGCATGGCGCGCTCAAGCCCGATCACCCGCTCTCGACCGGTATCCTCAAGCACATCGTCGAATCGTCGCGGCGCGTGCTCTATGTCGCGGTGCTGCTCCACGATATCGCCAAGGGCAGGGGCGGCGACCATTCGGTGTTGGGCGCCGAGGTCGCGCGCCGCCTGTGCCCGCGCTTCGGCCTTACCCCCGCCGAGACCGAGACGGTCGCCTGGCTTGTGCGCCATCACCTCCTCATGTCGGCGACCGCGTTCAAGCGCGATCTCGCCGATTTCAAGACGATCCTCGATTTCTGCGAGGTGGTGAAAAGCCCCGAGCGGCTTCGGTTGCTGCTCGTGCTGACGGTGGTCGATATCCGCGCGGTCGGCCCCGGCGTGTGGAACGGCTGGAAGAAGCAACTCCTCACCGATCTCTACGACGCCGCCGAGGAGGTGTTGCGCCTCGGCCACAAGCACAAGGGCCGCGGCGAGCGGATCGCGGCCAAGCAGCAGGCGCTCGCAAAGGCGCTCGGCTGGGGCGACGCCGTCTTCGCGGCCTATGTGAAGCGCCTGCCCGAAGCCTATTGGATCGCCGAGCCCGACGACGTGCTCGAACGCAACGCGCGCACGATCGCGGCGGCTGGCGACGCGCCGCTGTCGATCGCGGCGCAGGTCTATCCCGATCGCGGCGCGACGCTGGTGACGCTCTACGCCACCGACCATGCCGGCCTCTTCTATCGCGCGGCGGGTGCGATCCACGTCGCCGGCGGCAACATCATCGACGCGCGCATCCACACCACCCGCGACGGCATGGCGCTCGACAATTTTCTCGTGCAGGATCCGTTCGGCCGCCCGTTCGACCATCCCGACCAGCTCGATCGCCTCAGAACCTCGATCGAGGACGCGCTCGCCAACCGCACCCGCCTTGCCGACCGGTTGGAAGCCAAGCCGCTGCCCCGCGCCCGCGCCGAGGCGTTCGAGATCGAGCCGAACGTCATCATCGACAACAACGCGTCGAACCGCTTCACCGTGGTCGAGGTCAATGCGCGCGACGGCCCGGCGCTGCTCCACCGCCTCGCGCAGGCGCTCTTCCAGTCGAAGGTGACGCTCCATTCGGCGCATGTCGCCACCTATGGCGAGCGCGCGGTCGACACCTTCTACGTGACCGACCTGACCGGCGCCAAGCTGACGGCCACGCAGCGGCTGAAGGCGCTCGAACGGCGCCTTCTGGACGCGGCGGCGGGAACGATGGACGCGATGGAGGCGGCATAGGCCGGATTGCACTCGCCGGTGCGCTCGATAAGAGGGCGTCTTTTCGAACGTTACGGGGAGGATCGATGGCGGCGGTGGCGGAAAAGCTGATCCTCCATGAGGATCCGGTTTCGGGCAATTGCTACAAGATCAGGCTCACCGCGGCGCTGCTCGGCATCCGCATGGAGCGGGTCGAATACGACATCATGAAGGGCGAGACGCGCACGCCCCAATTCCTCGCCCACATCAACCCCATGGGGCGCATCCCCGTGCTCCAGGTCGGCCAGCGCTTCCTGCCCGAAAGCAACGCGGCGTGCTGCTATCTTGCCGACGGATCGCCCCTGATTCCCGAAGACCGCTTCGGCCGCGCCGACATGCTGCACTGGCTGTTCTTCGAACAATATCATCACGAGCCCAATATCGCGACGATCCGCTTCTGGACGACGATGGTCGGCACCGACGCGCTCAGCGAGTTCCAGCGCAACCAGATCCCCGGCAAGCGCCTTGCGGGCGAGGCGGCGCTCCAGCAGATGGAGGATCATCTCTCGCTCCACGACTGGTTCGTGGGCGATGCCGTCAGCCTCGCCGACATCGCGCTCTTCGCCTACACGCACGTCGCCGACGAGGGCGGGTTCGATCTCGCGCTCTATCCGCATGTCCTCGCATGGATCGACCGGATCAGAGGATTGCCCAAATTCGTGGCGTTGTTTGAATAGCGGCACCGGCCCGCTCCCCCACCCGACCACCCAATGCGATTATCCTATGGGTG